>JAVXJG010000007.1:0-80301 GCA_036647935.1 Peptostreptococcaceae bacterium | reverse complement strand
TTAACTTCTGTGTTCGGAATGGGAACAGGTGTATCCTCTTTGCTATAATAACCAAATTTATTTTTACTTTTTTTCAAGTACGAGTATAATCATAACATTTTTTAAAATTTTTGTCAAATGTTTTTTTAACTCTTTTTTTAGAAAAACTGACCTAACATTTAAGTGATGTTTTTCTGTTTCGCCATTTCTCTGGTGCAATAAATAATATACACCATATTAAATATTAGGTCAATACTTTTTTGAAACTTTTTATATATTTTTTTCATATTCTTTTTTTAGCTTCTCAATTATCTTTCTCTCAAGCCTAGAAATAGTCATTTGAGATATATCTAATTCCTTGGCTATAGCTGATTGAGTTTTTTCTAAATAGAATCTGCCTTTAAATATTTTAACTTCTAATTCATTTAAAGTATTTATGAATTTTTCTACAAAATCTTTATAATCTATGTCACTATAACTTTGTTCATTATCTGGTATCTTATCAATTAGAGATATATTTTCATCTGAGTCACTACTACTTGTAGCATCTAAAGATACGGGTTGATATCCATAGGATGCCTCTAAAGATTCTAAAACTTCTTCTTCTGTACATCCTATATATTCTGCTATTTCTTTAACTTTTGGATGTTTTTTGTTTTGTTGCTCTAATACTAACTTTGCCTCACTAACCTTTTTACTTAACTCTTGAACTCTTCTAGGAACTCTTAATGTCCAAACTTTGTCTCTAAAGTACTTTTTAATTTCTCCTACTATTGTAGGAGTAGCAAAACTTGAAAATTCAAATCCTTTTTCTATATCATATCTGTCTATAGCATATATTAGTGCCAAAGATGCAACCTGATATATATCATCAAACTCTACACCTTTATTTATATACTTCTTAGCTAAAATATTTACTAGATATAAATGTCTTTCTATTAAAATATCTCTTATTTCTTTGCTTTTATCTTTGCTATATAACTTAAAAAGTTCTTTGTTTTCCATATTTAGGTAGTCTGTAGCATTTGCTACTTTCTTCATTAACTATCAACTCCTAAATACTTGGTTATTTTTATAGTTGTTCCTTTTCCTTCTTGAGATTCAATTGTTACGTCATCCATTAATGATTCTATTATAAATAGTCCCATTCCACTTTCTTTAAGATTTTCTAAATCAGGCCCAGTTATAGTACTTGTATCATAACCTTTCCCATTATCTTTTATTTCTATTGTTAAACCATGTTCTAATATGTTAAATGTTATTGTAAAAACATCGTCTAAACTATGTTTTATTGCATTAGTACATGCTTCAGATATAGCAACTTTTAAATCCTCTATATCATCTACACTAAATCCTATTTTATTTGCTATCCCAGATGTTGTCAGTCTTATAATACTTACAAATTCAGGATTTGATGATATTTCCATTTTTATTGTTTCACAAGCCACAACTACCCCTCCAATTTAAAGATCTTATCTAGACCTGTTATACTGAATATTTTTCTAACATTACTTTTTGGTTTTTCTATATATACTTCTTTTGATTCTATTTTTAGTCTTTTTAATATTCCTATCATTACGCCAAGACCTGTTGAGTCTATATATTCTAATTCCTCAACATTTAATCTCATATTAAGATTTTTATCATCAACTAACTTATGTAAGTGCTTCTTTAATTCCTCCGCTGTAGATACATCTAATTCTCCAGCAAGAGAAACTTCCCAAAACTCATTTGTTGAATTAAGTTCTGAATTTATCTTTATTGACATTACTTTACCTCCTAAAAATTCTATTACTTTCTAAAGAATTTAAATACTTTAAATATACTCGTAAATTTATCAACAATTTCTATAATATCTTTTACGCTTTTTGTTATAGATGCTGCATTATCTATAATTTCAGTAATGTGTCTATCATTTTGCTCTATTAATTTATTTACTTTTTCAACAGATTTATTTGCAGTATTTAGTATCTTTGCTAAATAAATAGCTACTATAAAGAAACTAGCACCAAATAATACGGCTCCTATTTGCCAACCTATTGCATTCATTACTTACTTTCTCCCTCATCGAAACTTTTACTTATTAATATATCTTCTTCTGATATTTCTATATTATTATCTTCTTTTATTTCTTCTTTTATAGATATAATTTTTTCTTTTACACCATCAAATGTTTCATGTAGAACATCCTTTGGATTTTCTTTAACTTCTTTTAATTTTTCTTTTGCATCTTTTCTTGTTTCAGATCCTTCTTTTGGTGCAAAGCATATTCCTGCAACAAATCCTGCTAATGCTCCTGCGAATAAATATAATCCCTTTTTACTCATAACTAAAACTCCTTTTTATATTTTAAATTTTTATTTACATATTTATACGGAAAAAGAATAGGAAAAAATCCTATTCTTCATCTATATTTATTTTAGCAATTGAAACTACATTTACTTCATGTTGTGTCTTCATTAATTTAACTCCACTTGTTACTCTACCATAAATTGATATTCCGTCAACTTGTAATCTTATAAGTATTCCATTAGAATTAATTATCATGATTTGATCTTGATCACAAACCATTTCAGCTCCAACAATTTGTCCTGTCTTCTCAAATATGTTATAAGTTTTTATTCCTTTTCCTGCTCTACTTTGAACTCTATATTCTTCAATATCAGTTCTCTTACCAAATCCATTTTCACTAACTACTAATAAGTGTTGACCTTCATCCGATAAGTTTGTAGAAACTACTCTATCATCGCCTGATAAAGTTATTCCTTTTACACCCATAGCTGTTCTACCCATAGGTCTAATATCTGTTTCATGGAATCTTATAGACATTCCATTTTCAGTTACTAAAACTATATCTTTTTGTCCATTTGTGATTTTAACGTCTATTAATTCATCATCACTTCTTAATCCTATAGCTATAAGTCCTGACTTATTAATATTTTTAAATTCTTCACGTCTAGTTTTCTTAACTATACCTTTTTTAGTAGCCAGTAGAAGGTATAATTCTTCACCACTATATTCATCAACTGGAATTAAAGTAGTTATTTTTTCATTTGGACCTAATTGTAATAAGTTTACTATAGCTGTCCCTTTTGCTTTTCTCTTTCCTTCTGGAATTTCAAATGCATCTAATCTAAATACTCTACCTTTATTTGTGAAGAATAATAATCTACTATGAGTTGTAGTTGTAACTAAATGTTTTACGAAATCTTCTTCTCTTGTAGACATTGCTGATATACCTTTACCACCTCTATTTTGACTTTTGTAAGTATCTAGAGGTACTCTTTTAATGTATCCAAAATGAGTAAGAGTAATTGCGATTTCTTCATCATCAATTAAATCTCTCATGTTGATTTCACCTTCAGCATGTCTTATTTCAGTTCTTCTAGCATCTGCATATTTTTCTTTAATAGCTATCATTTCATCTTTTATGACACCTAGAAGTAATTTTTCATCTGCTAAGATTGATTTTAAGTAATCTATTTTTTTCATTAACTCACTGTATTCGTCTTCGATTTTTTGTCTTTCTAGTCCAGTAAGTCTTTGTAATCTCATATCTAGTATAGCTTGCGATTGAATATCAGTTAAACCAAATTTTTCAATTAATCCAGTTTTAGCTTCCACTGTAGTTTTAGATGCTCTAATTAAACTTATTACAGCATCGATATTGTCCAAAGCTATTCTTAATCCTTCTAATATATGAGCTCTCGCTTCTGCTCTATTCAAATCAAATTTAGTTCTTCTAGTAACAACATCTTTTTGATGTTTCACATAGTGATATAAAATTTCTTTTAAGTTTAATACTTTTGGTTCTCCATTAACTAAAGCAAGCATTATTATACTAAAAGTATCTTCCATTTGAGAATGTTTATAAAGATTATTAAGTACTATGTTAGCATTAGCATCTCTTTTAAGTTCTATAACTATTCTCATACCGTGTCTATTACTTTCATCTCTTAAATCAGAAATACCTTCTAATTTCTTTTCTTTTACTAATTCAGCTATTCTTTCAACTAATCTAGCTTTATTTACTTGGTATGGTATCTCAGTTACTACTATTTGTTGTCTTCCTTTAGGAAGCTCTTCTATAGAAGCTCTTGATCTTACTTTTACCTTACCTCTACCTGTTCTATAAGCATCATATATATTTTCTTTACCCATTATTATCCCAGCTGTTGGGAAATCAGGTCCTTGAACATATTGTATTAAATCATCAACCATACATTCTGGATCATCCATTAAATGTATAGTAGCATCTATTACTTCAGCTAAATTGTGAGGTGGTATTGATGTTGCCATACCAACTGCTATACCATTAGATCCATTTACTAAAAGGTTTGGATATCTTGATGGTAATACTGATGGTTCTTTTAAAGATTCATCAAAGTTTGGTGTGAAATCTACAGTTTCTTTTTCTATATCTCTAAGTAATTCCATAGATAATTTACTCATTTTTGCTTCTGTATAACGCATTGCTGCTGGTGAATCTCCATCTACAGAACCAAAGTTACCATGACCATCAACTAAAAGTGCTCTAGTAGAGAAATCTTGAGCCATTCTAACCATAGCAAAATATACAGCTGTGTCTCCATGTGGATGGTACTTACCTAAAACGTCTCCAACTATACGTGCAGACTTTCTATATGGTTTATCTGGAGTTAAGTTTAATTCACTCATAGAGTAAAGTATTCTTCTATGAACTGGTTTTAGTCCATCTCTAACATCTGGAAGAGCTCTACCTGCTATAACACTCATGGCATAGTCAATGTATGAAGTTTTCATCTCAGATGATATTTCAATAGGGAGTATTTTATTATTTTCTTCCACTTATACTCATCCCCTTTCCTATATATCTAAATTTTTAACGTATCTTGCATTTTCTTCTATAAATTCTTTTCTTGGTGCAACCTTGTCTCCCATTAACATTGAGAATACTTGGTCTGCCATAACTGAATCTTCTATAGATACTTGTAATAAAGTTCTTGTCTCAGGATTCATTGTTGTATCCCATAACTGTTCTGCGTTCATTTCTCCAAGACCTTTGTATCTTTGAAGCTCTACACCAGTTCTGCCTATTTCTTCTAATAAAACTTCTAATTCTTTATCAGAGTAAACATAGAATTCTTTCTTTTGTTTTTTAACTTTATAAAGAGGTGGTTGTGCTATATAAACATATCCATTCTCTATTAGAGGTCTCATATATCTATAGAAGAACGTTAATAATAATGTTCTTATGTGAGCACCATCTACATCGGCATCAGTCATGATTACTATTTTATGGTATCTAGCTTTTTCTATATCAAAATCATTACCAACACCACAACCGTAAGCTGTTATCATATTTTTTATTTCATCAGAAGATAATATCTTATCTAATCTTGATTTTTCAACATTAAGTATCTTACCTCTAAGTGGTAAGATTGCTTGAGAGTGTCTATCTCTACCTTGTTTAGCTGAACCACCGGCAGAATCACCTTCGACTAAGAATATTTCACTTTTTGAGGGATCTTTCTCAGCACAGTCTGCTAATTTCCCAGGTAATGAAGTACTTTCAAGAACACTTTTTCTTCTAGTTAATTCTCTAGCTCTTTTTGCTGCTTCTCTAGCTCTTTGAGCTCTTAATCCTTTATCAACTATTATTCTAGCTGTTGTTGGATTTTCTTCTAAGAATGCACCTAACTCTTCTACTGTTACACTATCTACACTACCTCTCATATATGTATTCCCTAATTTAGTCTTTGTTTGACCTTCAAATTGAGGATCTGGTAGTTTAACAGAAATTACAGCTGTAAGACCTTCTCTTATGTCTTCACCTGTTAAGTTAGATTCATTTTCTTTTATTAATTTATTACGCTTAGCATAATCATTTACTGTCTTAGTTATAGCAGCTTTAAATCCAGCTAAGTGAGTTCCACCTTCATGTGTATCAATATTATTTGCAAATGAATATATGTTTTCTGTATATCCATCAGTATATTGTAATGCTACTTCAACGATGGCATCTCCAATTTTTTTATCTATATGAACTATATCTTCATGTATAGGTGTTTTTGTTTTATTTAGGTATTTAACAAACTCAACTAAACCACCACTATAGCAAAATTCTTTTTTACGAGCGCTATCTTCCCTCTTATCTTCAAAAACTATTCTTACACCTTTGTTTAAAAATGCAAGTTCTCTAAGTCTATGCTCTAATGTTTCATATTTGAATTCTATTTCATCAAATATAGTTTCATCTGGCATGAAGCTTATTATTGTTCCTGAATGCTCAGATTCTCCAACTACTTCAATTGGAGTAGTTGCCATACCTTTTGAATAAGTTTGTCTATATATTTTACCATCTCTATAAACATCAGCAATAAGCCACTCTGATAATGCATTAACTACAGATATACCAACTCCATGAAGTCCACCAGATACTTTGTACCCTCCTCCACCAAATTTACCACCAGCATGTAATACTGTTAAAACTGTTTCTAAAGTAGATTTTCCTGTTTTAGGGTGAGTCTCTACAGGTATTCCCCTACCGTCATCTTTTACAGTAACACTACCATCTTCATTTAAACTAACATAAATTCTATCGCAGTGCCCTTGTAACGCTTCATCTATACTATTATCAACAATTTCATAAACTAGATGGTGTAATCCTCTAGGTCCAGTAGATCCTATATACATTCCAGGTCTTTTTCTAACTGCTTCTAGACCTTCTAGTACCTGGATCTGACTTGCGCCATACTCTTGTTGTTTCATTTAGTTACCTCCATTCTGTATACTAATTACCTTACCTTTTTCTATATTAAAAATAGTAGTATTGTCTTTATTAAATATACTCTTGTGTGCAACTTCCGCTGTAGTTATAAACATTTGTACATTTTCTAAATTATCTACTAATAATTTTTGTCTTGTTTCATCTAATTCACTAAACACATCATCTAGTATTAATATAGGATTTTCTCCTACTTCATTTTTTATAAGCTCTATTTCTGATAATTTTAAAGAAATAGAAGCTGTTCTTTGTTGTCCCTGTGAGCCATATAATCTGACATCTAAATCATTTAGAAAAATATTTAAATCATCTTTATGAATACCATATCTAGTTGTTCTAACTATCATATCATGTTCTCTGCTATCAATTAACTTATTATGCAGTTTTTCTTTGGCTTCAACTACTGTATCTTCATTAGTTATATTTATCTGATTTTTATAAGTAATTTGTAAATTTTCTATACCATTAGTTAATTTAGTATGCATAGCATTTGCTATATCTGATATTTTTTTTATGAAATCTCTTCTAATTATATAAATATATCCACCATAAGTAGATAAACTTTCATCATAAACATCTAATAAATTAGTATCTATTCTATTAGTTTTTAATAATCGATTTTTTTGACTTAATATTTTATTATAACTTATTAGATAATTATAGTATTTGGGCATTATTTGACTTATTTCTTTATCTATAAAAGATCTGCGCTCTCTAGGTCCATCTTTGACTAATCTTAAATCTTCTGGAGAAAAAATTACTACATTTAAGTTTCCAAGTAATTCTTGAATTTTCTGGATGTGTATCTTATTTACTTTTATTCCCTTTTTATTCTTTCCAATTGCAACTTCTATTAAACTATTTGTATCGTATTTAGTGTAACTTCCTCCGACATACAGGTTTTCCGTATCAAATTTAATAATTTCTTTATCTTTATTGGTTCTAAAAGATTTGCCAAAAGATAGCATATAAATAGATTCTACTATATTTGTCTTACCTTGCCCATTTTTACCGACTAAAAGATTTACTCTCTTATTAAAATCTATATAAAGATTATCATAATTTCTAAAATTAATTAATTTTAAGCTATTCAGCTTCATTAGAGAGACTCCTTTTATACTACTTTTATTGAATTTCCTTCAACTTCCACGATGTCTCCCGTTCTTATTTTCTTACCTCTTCTTGTTTCAACTTCACCATTAACTTTTACTACACCTTCTTGTATTAAAAATTTAGCATGGCCTCCTGTTGAAGCAATATCAGCAAGTTTTAAGAATTGATCTAACTTAATATATTCTGAATCTATACCTATTTCTATCATATTGACTCCTCCTATTTGTTATTAGTTAAGAATTAATTATACCATAAAAATAATAAAAACCCAACTATTCACAGTTGGGTTTGCTTTTCTTATATATTTGAAGCTATCCTTACAGGAAGTAATAAATATATATATTTAATACCATCAACTGGCTTAATTATACAAGGATTAACATTTGTTGTGAATTCTATAAATATTTCATCACTTTCTATATTTTTTAATCCTTCTAATAAATATCTTGAGTTAAAAGCAATATCTAAATAATCTCCCTCTAATTGTAATTCTACCTCTTCGTAAACATTACCTTTTTCAGTATTTGATGTTATTGCCATAGTATTATCTCTTATTGATAATTTTATTAGATTATTTCTTTCTGATTGTGATAATAAAGATGCTCTTTCTATACTATCAAGCAAGCTTCTAGTTTTTAATTTTACTCTAGTATTATGTTCTCTTGGAAGTAATTTTTTATACTCTATAAATTCTCCATCTAGTAATCTAGTAATTATCTTAGTCTCATTTATTATAAAAATAGCATTTTTCTCATCAAATCCTATTTGAACATTCTCTTCTGTGGATAACAAACTATTAACATCGTTTAAAGTTTTTCCTGGAATTATAACTTTTGTATTTGCATCTAAGTTTTCCACAGAACAACTTCTAACTGCTAATCTATATCCATCAATAGCTACTAAACTTACATCTCCATTAACTATTTCTAAAAGTTCACCCATTAATACAGGTTTAGTTTGATCTTGAGATATTGCAAAAACAGTTTGTTTTATCATATTTTTAAGAACATCTTGAGGAATACTATATAAGTTATCTTTACTTACGTCAGGTAATATAGGATACTCTTCAGTTATGTCCCCTTTGATTTTGAATTTTGAGTTTAAACAATTTATATAAACATTATTATCATCATCAGTTTCAATTTCAACAAATGAATCTGGTAATTTTCTAATGATATCTCCAAATAATCTAGAATTGATTACGATTCTTCCTTCTTTAGCAACTTCTGCTTGTGCATATGTTTCAATTCCTATTTCTAAATCATATCCAGTTAAAACTATTTGATCTCCTTTAGCTACTAATAAAATACCTTTTAACAAATCAAAGTTTGTTTTTGAGTTAATAGCTTTTTGTACAATACCAATTTTATGAGCTAATAGTTTTTGATTACAAATTATCTTCAATGTGGATAACCTCCCTTTGAAATTTTAATAAAAATACTATAAAAACAATAGTAGTAATAGTAGTAGGTGTTGTTGATAATGTGCATAAGTGCTTCAATCCAAATAAAGCAAAAGATATTAACCTGTGCATGAAATGTTAATATCTTAGTAAAAACCTCTTAATTACATTGTGTATAAAATCTTAACAAAAAAACTACTAACATTACAGTATGAGTTATTAACAGACAAAATGTGAATAACTTATCCCTTTAAATCTGAGATTATTTTATCGATTTTATCCTTTATTTGTTGATTTTGTTCGATGTCTTTACATACTTTATCATGAGCGTGAATTACAGTTGTATGATCTCTTCCACCAAACTCACTTCCTATTTTAGGTAGTGATAAATCTGTTAGTTCACGACAAATATACATTGCTATTTGTCTTGGATATGCTATTTGTCTTGTTCTTTTCTTCGAATTAAAATCGTCCATTTTTATTCCAAAAGCATCAGAAATTTTTTCTTTTATTCTATTTACTGTAATTTCTTCGTTTTTTGGATTGGATATAATATCTTTTAAAGCTTCTGTTGCAAGCTCTGAAGTGATATTTTTATTTGTAAGAGAAGAATAGGCAACTACTCTAGTTAAAGCTCCTTCTAATTCTCTTATGTTTGATTTAATGTACTTAGCTATGTAAGTCATTACTTCATTTGGAACATTGATACTCTCTAACTGAGCCTTTTTTCTAAGAATGGCGATTCTTGTTTCGAAATCAGGTGGTTGAATATCAGTTATAAGTCCCATTTCGAATCTAGATCTTAATCTATCTTCTAATGTAGGAATTTCTTTTGGTGGTCTATCACTAGATATGATGATTTGTTTATTAGCTTCATGCAAAGCATTAAAAGTATGGAAGAACTCTTCCTGAGTACCTTCTTTACCAGCTATAAACTGGATATCATCTATAAGTAATACATCCACATTTCTATATTTATTTCTAAATTCTTCATTTCTATCATTTTTTATTGAGTTTATAAGCTCATTTGTAAATTTTTCAGAAGAAACATAAACTACTTTAGGGTCTTCTTTTTGACACATTATATGATGTCCAATAGCATGCATTAAATGTGTTTTTCCAAGACCAACACCTCCATATAAGAATAGAGGATTATATGCTTTAGCTGGAGATTCAGCTACAGCTACACAAGCAGCATGCGCAAATCTATTGCTGTTACCTATTACAAAAGTATCAAAAGTATACTTAGGATTTAAATTAGGATAACTTTTTTTTGTACTAGCAGTAGATTTATCTTCTTCGGTAGAATCTTGTATTTCTTTTTCGTCTAATATAAATTTAATCTGATATTTTTTTAGGGATAATTGACTTACACAACTTTCTATTAAGTTTAAGTATCTATTTTCAAGTATGTTTTGTATAAATTCATTAGGTGCTAGAAATATTAATTCATTAGACTGTAATTTTAAAGGCTTTATTTCTTTGAAAAAAGCATTAAAGCTAGCAGTAGATACTTCACCTTTTATTAGTTGCAAAGTTTTTTCCCATAAAGAAACTATATCCATAAGTGTAAACCTCCGAACTAAATAATTAACATTTTCCACAAAGTTATTAACAAATATTGACGAGAAGAATGTTAATAGAAATTTTGAATTTTAACTTTGGGATAAAATGTGGATAATATATTAATAAACAAAATTATTAAAAAATAATTTAAAAGATATAAACAGGATGTATATAAACTTATAAATAGTAAAATATATAGTAAAAACTTGTTATTTTCTCAAGTATTGTCTAAGTTATAAAAACTTATTCACAACTATATCCACAGTTTGTGTATAAGTTTAATATGTTACTATCTATTATTAACATTATCAACAAGTATATTTATAATATCAGAATATATGCCAAACTTCAATATATTATAATCAAATTATCCACAATAATGTCGTGCTGTGAATAATTTAATCAACAGATGTAAAACCTAAAAGTTTTCTACACATTATTGGAATAATATATTTAATTTTGGGAATTATCATTTTTATAATGAAAAAGCTAATAATCACCTCGTTATTATTTAGGAAAGTATGGCTATAAAACACGTTGACAACATATATAAAAGGATTTATAATAATATGTGTTATGTTTACTTTGAAAGTAAAGTTATTATTTTTATAAACGGAAAAAAATTGTGAAAGGCGGTGCAATAGAATGAAAAGAACTTATCAGCCCAAAAAAAGACAAAGAAAAAAAGAACATGGATTCAGAAAGAGAATGAAAACTTCTAACGGAAGAAATGTTTTAAGAAGAAGAAGATCTAAAGGAAGAAATAGATTAACTCATTAATTAAAAAGGCCGCTTTTAATAGTGGCCTTTTTATGTAATTTATTACATACCTGTGTTTATGGAGGATATTAATATGAACTTTAACGAAACACAAGGCTTAAAAAAAGATTCTGATTTTAGAAAAGTTTATAGACATGGGAAATCCTTAGCCAATAAATATTTGGTAATGTATGTACTTAATAATAAATCAGATATTAATCGTGTAGGTATTTCTGTTTCTAAAAAAGTAGGAAAAGCCAATGTGAGAAATAAAGCTAGAAGAAGAATAAAAGAATCATATAGATTAAGTATTGATAGTAAAATTAAAAAAGGTTATGACATAGTGTTTATAGCTAGAGTAGCTATAAAAGATGTAGATTATATAGATATAGAAAAAGCAATGAAACATTTAGTTAAAAAATCTAATTTGTTTTAAACTAATACATATTAAGTAGCACCTATTTTCATGGAGGTTAAAATTGTTTAATAAAATTATATATATATTGAAGGAAATAAATACATACTTATCGAAATTATGTATTTATTTGGTTAGATTTTATCAAAAATATATATCTCCTTTAATGGGACCTCATTGTAGATTTTATCCTACATGCTCCCAATATTCAATAGAAGCTTTCAAAAAATATGGAATGTTTAAAGGTATGTATTTGTCTATAAAAAGGGTATTAAAATGTCATCCATTTCACCCAGGAGGATATGATCCTCTAAAATAACAGTACTTTAGGAGGTATAGGGTTTGAGTATAATCAGTAATGCATTAGGACATATACTTAGAATTATTTTTGAATTTGTTAATAATTATGGATGGTCAATAGTTGTATTCACACTTTTTGTTAGATTATTATTGCTTCCGCTGATGGTTAAGCAAATAAAATCGCAAAAATCTATGCAAGACATCCAACCAAAGATAAAAGAAATACAAGAAAAATATAAAAATAAGCCAGAAAAACAACAAGAAGAGCTAATGAAGATTTATAAAGAAGCCAAAATTAATCCGCTAGCTGGTTGCTTACCGCTATTAATACAAATGCCTATATTAATAGGGTTATTTAACGTGTTAAGAGAGCCTGTGACTTATGGAGTATTTGCAAACGCAGAGTTAGCATCACAAGCATCACAAGCTGGATTCTTATGGATAAAGGATATTTCTGCAACGGGAAGTATTAGTTTAGCATTAATTTCAGGTGTAAGTGCTTACTTTATGCAAAAAATGATGACTACAGGTGATGAGCAAACTGAAAATATGATGAAAAGCATGACGTACGTAATGGCTGCAATGTCATTATACTGGGGGTATTCTTTCCCAGCAGGTCTTGCAATATACTGGATAACAAGTAATATGTTCTCAATAGCTCAATATCAATTAATAACAAGTCCTTTAAAAGCTAAACTGGCTGATTCTAAGGAGGAAATAGTTAAAAATGAAAAATCAGGAAAGTCAAACAAAAAATTTACAAATAAAAAGTAAGTCTAAAGATGAAGCAATACAGCAAGCATTAAAACAATTGGACATTGAAGAAAAAGACATAGAAATTAAAGTTATACAAAATCCTTGTAAGGGGTTTCTAGGATTAATAGGAGCTAAAGATGGAATATACGAGATAACTGTTATAAAAAAAGAAGAAATAGAAATTGCTAAAGAATTTGTAGAAAATATATTACTAAATTCTAAGATAGAAGCAAAAGTTAAGGCTAATAAAGATGGAAACTTAATAAAAATTGATATTGAAGGAAAAGATGCTACTTGCTTAATAGGCAGAAGAGGTGAGACTCTTGATTCAGTACAATTTTTAACTGGACTAGCTTTAAACAAAATAAACAAAGACTCTCATATGAGAGTGCTTGTAGATATTGAAAACTATAGAAGCAAAAGAGAAGAATCATTAGTTAGATATGCTAGAAAAGTTGCTCGTGAAGTTGCAAAAACGAGAAGAACTAAAAAGTTAGACTATATGAATCCATATGAAAGAAGAATAGTTCATTCAGCCCTTCAAAATGATAAGTATGTAATTACTTATAGTGAAGGAACGGATCCATATAGAAGATTAGTGATTGAATATAAAAAATAAACGATATAAATTAAACCTCCTAGGATTTAGGGGGTTTAATTTTTGTAATTTATCTAATATAATGATAAAATTAAGATTATAATTTTAATAATTAGTTAAGAATTTAAAATAGATTAAATTTAGAGGTGATATTATGTTTATAGATGATACTATAGCAGCAATTGCAACAGCGCCAGGAGAAGGTGGAATAGGCATAATAAGAATTAGTGGAAGTAAAGCTCTTCCAGTAGCAGAGGGAATATTTAAATCTATATCAGGAAAATCAATATCAGATTATAATACTCGTACTCTAATATATGGACATATATTAGATAGTGACAAGAAAATTGATGAAGTGTTACTAGCTTTTATGAAAGGTCCTAATTCTTATACAGCAGAGGATGTAATAGAAATAAATTGCCACGGTGGTTTTATTTCAGTAAAGAAAATATTAGAATTAATATTAAGCAAAGACGTAAGATTAGCTGATGAAGGTGAGTTTACAAAAAGAGCATTTTTAAATGGTAGAATAGATCTATCTCAAGCTGAAGCTGTAATTGATGTAATTAAAGCAAAAACTGATAAGGCTCAAGAAGTAGCTCAAAGTCATTTAAGTGGTGCTTTAGCTAATAAAATAAAAGAGTTAAGATTCAAAGTTACAGAAGTATTAGCTCATTTAACTGTTTCTATAGATTTTGGAGAAGAAGATGTAGAAGAAATAACTTATGCAATGCTTACTGATAATGCAGAGTTACTTAAAAATGAAATAAAATCTCTATATGATTCAGCAGAAAGTGGAAAAGTTCTTAGAGACGGTTTAAAAACAGTTATAGTAGGTAAGCCAAATGTAGGTAAATCATCGTTATTAAACTATATTTTAGGTGAAAATAGGGCTATAGTTACAGAAATAGCTGGAACTACTAGAGATGTAATAGAAGAATTCATTAATATAAAAGGAATCCCTCTAAAAATTGTTGATACAGCAGGAATAAGGGAAACTGAAGATATAGTTGAAAAAATAGGTGTAGAAAAATCAAGAGAGTCATTTAACTCAGCAGATTTAGTAATAATGGTTATAGATGCATCTAAGGAATTAACAAATGAAGATAAAGAAATATTAGAAAAAGCAGTTAATAAAAGGACTATTTTACTATTAAATAAAACCGATCTTACTCAAGTAATAGAAGAAGAAGAATTAAGTAAATACGTTGATAAAGATAGTATAATAAAAATATCTGCATTAAAGAATGAAGGAATTGAGAAAGTTCACGATAAAATTGAATCAATGGTATTCAAAGGTGATGTAAGAAATAACTCAAGTATAGTTATAACTAATACAAGACATAAAAATGCACTACTAAAAGCTTATACTTCAATTAAGGATGCTATAGAGGGAATAGAACAAAAGCTTCCTTATGATTTTATAGAAGTTGATTTTAAAAACATATGGGATTACTTAGGATATATAAACGGAGATACTGTACAAGAAGACTTACTAGATACTATATTTGCTAACTTCTGTATAGGAAAATAAATAATCTTAAATAAAGTTACTTTAAATAAAGAAACGGAACAATGGTTGACGTTTAACGTGAAACATTATTTAAGAAAGGAGAAACTATGCAAAATTTTAACGCAGGAAGTTATGATGTAATTGTTGTTGGAGCAGGACATGCAGGTTGTGAAGCTGCATTAGCTACAGCAAGAATGGGTCATAAGACACTAATAATAACATTAACATTGGACTCAATAGGCATGATGCCATGTAATCCATCTATAGGTGGAACGGGCAAAGGTCAATTAGTTAGAGAAATAGATGCTCTTGGTGGAGAGATGGGTATTAATATAGACAAAACATTTATACAAAGTAGAATGCTAAATACAGCTAAAGGGCCAGCAGTTCACTCTTTAAGAGCCCAAGCAGATAAGTTTAAATATCATACAGAAATGAAGAAAACTCTTGAAAATGAACCTAATTTAGACATAGTTATGGACGAGGTAATTGATTTAATTACTGAAGACAAATTAGTTAAAGGTGTTGTAACTAAGCTTGGTTGTATATATGATGCTAAGGCTGTAATCTTAGCAACAGGAGTTTATTTAAATTCGTTAATATATATGGGAGAAGCTACTTTTAATGAAGGACCTAATGGTTTAGGTTATGCTGAGGCATTAACAAATAGATTAGTTTCTTTAGGATTAAATATGAGAAGATTCAAAACTGGTACTCCAGCTAGGATTCATAGAGATAGTATAGACTTTTCTCAAATGGAGATTCAAGAAGGTGATGAAAAAATCACACCATTCTCATTTATGACTGATAACGTTGATATAGAACAAATACCTTGTTATTTAGCAAGAACAAATACAGATACTCATAAGGTTATATTAGATAATATAGAGAGATCAGCTATGTATAGTGGAAAGGTAAATGCTACGGGGGCAAGATACTGCCCATCTATAGAAGATAAAGTTGTGAGATTTAGTGATAAAGAATCACATCAAACATTTATTGAGCCAGAAGGATTAAATACAAAAGAAATGTATATTCAAGGTATATCTACAAGTTTACCTTTTGAAGTACAACTTAAAATATATAAATCAATGAAAGGTCTAGAAAACGCCAAAATAATGAGACCTGCTTATGCAATTGAATATGATTGTATAGACCCTACACAGCTAAAAGCTACTTTAGAAATAAAAGTAACTGAAAACCTATATAGTGCAGGACAATTTAATGGTACTTCTGGGTACGAAGAAGCTGCAGCACAAGGTCTTATAGCAGGTATAAATGCGGCTAGAAAAATAGAAGGTAAAGAACCTTTTGTTTTAGATAGATCAGAAGGTTATATAGGAGTACTAATAGATGATTTAGCTACTAAAGGAACGAATGAACCTTATAGGATGATGACTTCAAGAGCTGAGTATAGATTATATTTAAGACAAGATAATGCAGATATGAGACTTACTGAAAAAGGCCATGAAATAGGTCTTGTTAAAGAAGATAGATATGAGAGATATCTTAATAAAAAAGTAGCTGTAGAAAAAGAAGTAAACAGATTAAAACAAGAAAGAGTAACACCAAAAGATGTTAATCATTTATTAACTGAAATTGGTGGTTCTGAAATAAAAGTAGGATTATCATTATATGAATTTTTAAAACGTCCAGAAGTAACGTATGATTTATTAGAGCAAATAGGAAAAGGTGCTGGAGAAGACGTATCTTATGATGTAAAAGAGCAATGTGTAATAATGTCTAAATACGAAGGCTATATAGATAAACAATTAAAACAAATAGATCAATTTAAAAAATTAGAAAATAGAAAACTTCCAGAACACATCAATTATTCTTCAATAGAAGGATTAAGAATAGAAGCTAGACAAAAGTTAGATGATATTAAACCATTATCTATAGGACAGGCTTCACGTATTTCAGGGGTTTCACCTGCAGATATATCGGTTTTACTTATTTACTTAGAGCAAATGAGAAAAACTAGAGGAGGAAATAATGAATAATCTAGAAATATTAAGAGCAGGTATAGAAGAGTTTAATTTAGAAGTAACTGATGAGAAACTTCAAAAATTAAAAAAATATAGAGAGATATTAGTTGAATGGAATAAAGTTATGAATCTAACAGGGATAGATGAAGAAAAAGACGTGTATATAAAGCACTTCTTAGATTCTATATCAGCTGTTACAAATGGATATATAAATGATAATATATCTTTAATTGATGTTGGTACAGGAGCGGGTTTTCCGGGCTTACCATTAAAAGTGTGCTTAGATAATATGCAGTTAACACTTTTAGATTCATTAAATAAAAGAATAAACTTTTTACAAGAAGTATCTAAAGAATTAGATCTAGAAGGTATTGAATTTATTCACGGAAGAGCAGAAGATTTCGGTAAAAGTGAAGAATATAGAGAACAATTTGATGTGGCTACAGCTAGGGCTGTTGCAGGATTACCTATATTAATGGAATTTTGTGTTCCATTTGTAAAGGTTGGGGGATATTTTATATGTTTAAAAGGACCAAATGCTAACTTAGAATTAGAAGAATCTCAAGCAGCTATGGATGCCTTAGGTATAGAATTTGTTGAAAAAATAGATATTAAGTTACCAGATTTAGAATTAAATCATAATATATTAGTATTTAAGAAAATCAAGAATACCCCATCAAAATATCCAAGAAAAGCAGGCAAACCATCTAAAAACCCTATAAAATAAATAATATAGTGAAATGTAGAAGGAAAATCATATTAAATGAAGAAATAAATACTCACAAAGGGAAATATTTTCCTTTGTGAGGAAATAGCCTAAAAATATAAATTACATAAATTGAAGTAAAAATATATTTATCTTATTAAGAGAGGGATGTTATGGAAGTAAAAATAGTTAAAGAGATACCAGTTGAGAAAATAATTCCAAATCCATATCAACCAAGAAAAATATTTTCGGTTAGTTCTTTAGAAGAATTAAGTAAATCTATTAAAGAATATGGAGTTTTACAACCAATTACTGTTAGAGAAATCGGAGAAGAATATGAGTTAGTTGCAGGAGAAAGAAGATTAAGAGCTGCTAAGTTAGCTCAATTAGAAACTATTCCAGCTATAATTAATAATATGTCGGATCAGCATTCAGCAGTGTTAGCATTACTAGAAAATCTACAAAGAGAAGATTTAAACTTTATAGAAGAGTCTTTAGGTTATGAAAACTTAATTAAAGAGCATGGCTTTACTCAACAACAATTAGCAGAAAAGTTAGGTAAAAACCAATCTACTATAGCTAATAAATTAAGAATATTAAAGTTACCTAATTCAGTAAAAGAATATCTTGTAGAAAATGGATTAACAGAAAGACATGCAAGAGCACTACTTAAGCTACCTAATGAAGAACTAATGATGGAAATCGTTGATAAGGTAGTAAAACTAGAACTTACAGTTAAGAGAACAGAAAAACTAATAAATGATACATTAGAAACATTAAAGGCAGAAGAAGAACCTGAGAAAAAACAGAATATAAAATGTTCAATGGGAATTAAAATCTATCTTAATACTTTAAAACAAGCATATGATGCAATACTTACTACAGGAATTGAAGCTAAGTATAATGAAATAGACAAGGGAGACTACATGGAAGTCGTTGTTAAAATTCCTAAAAGATAAAGGGTTACTGCATAGCAGTAATCTTTTTTTAAAAGAATAAAAAGGGGGGCGTTCTTATGGGAAAAACTATTGCGGTTTTTAATCAAAAGGGTGGAGTAGGAAAAACAACTACAAATGTTAATTTAAGCGCTAGTATAGGGCAATTAGATAAGAAAGTACTAGTTTTAGATATGGATCCTCAGGGGAACACTACAAGTGGATATGGTATAGACAAAAACCTTGTAGAAAATACTATTTATGAAGTTATTATAGACGGAGTAGATATAAGAGATGCTATAATTAAAACAGAGTTTGAAAATGTAGATATAGTTTCATCTGCAAATGAATTATCTGGAGCAGAAATAGAACTTACAAATGAAAAAGACAGGGAATACAAACTAAAAAACAGTTTATTAAAAATAAAAGATGAATATGATTATATATTTATAGACTGTCCGCCTTCTTTGGGGCTGCTTACAATAAACTGTTTAACAGCAGTTGATAGTGTACTAATACCTATACAATGTGAGTATTATGCCTTAGAGGGTGTCAGTCAACTAATGTCTACATTCCAGTTAGTTAAGAAACGATTGAATCCTAATATAGAAATTCAAGGTGTTGTTCTTAGTATGTTTGATGGAAGAGCAAATCTTTCTATTCAAGTTGTAGAGGAAGTTAAAAAATATTTCAAAGGAAGTGTTTATGGAACACTTATTCCAAGAAATGTTAGACTAGCTGAGGCTCCTAGTTATGGAAAGCCAGTAATATATTATGATTCCAAATGTAAAGGCACATCAGCATACCAAGAATTAGCAGAAGAATTTATTCAATTAGAGGAGGATGTAATATAAGATGGAAGATTATATGCCGAAAAGAAGTAAGAGATTAGGTAAAGGACTTAGTGCTCTAATTCCACAAATTAATGAAGAAATAGATAAAAAGGATATAATTGAAATAAAATTAAGTAATATTAGACCAAATAAAAATCAACCAAGAAAAGAATTTGATAATGCAAAATTAAAAACATTATCAGACTCAATAAAAAGTGTTGGGGTTTTACAACCAATAGTTTTAAAACCTGTAGATGAAGAAAACTATATGATTATAGCGGGAGAAAGAAGATACAGGGCTTCACTTTTAGCAGGAAAAACAGAAATACCAGCTGTTATAAAAGATATACCTCTAAAGGATATAATGGAAATTGCATTAATTGAAAATTTGCAAAGAGAAGATTTAAATGCAATAGAAGAAGCAATAGCATACAGAAGTCTAATAGATAATTATAAAGTTACACAAGAAGAAATATCAGAAGCAGTAGGTAAAAGTAGACCTCATATAACAAATACAATCAGATTATTACAATTACAAAAGCAAGTAATAGAAATGATTGAGTGTGGAGACATAACCCAAGGTCATGGAAAAGCTCTTCTTAGAGTAGAAAATCCACAAAAGCAAATTGAATTAGCAAAAAGGATATTTGATGAAGGATTATCTGTAAGAGCCATAGAAGATTTAGCTAAAAAAATAAGTGAAAATAAAGAAATTAAAAAATCACCAGAAAAAAATAAAGATATATATATAAAAGATGCTGAAGATAGGCTAACAAATATATTTGGAACAAAAGTAAATATATCAAAAGGCAAGAAAAAAGGTAAAATTGAGATAGAATACCATACGGATGAAGAATTAAATGATATTATATCTATGATTATGGAAGAAAATTAATAATATTTATATATAAGATGTAGGCTATTGCCTACGTCTTTTTTCAATAAAATTTTTCAAGACAATAAATTATAATATATATTTATATTAAAAAATATATCAAAAAAGTAAAATCCATGATAATAAAAGTAGTTTTTTATATTGATAAAAAAATATAGACATAAAAGAAAAATTAGAAAAAAAAGTAAATTTTAATGATGTTTTTAGAATTAATATAAGTTATAATTATATTATAAAATTTAGTAACTACTTCTAATTAAAGGGGGGAATAATAGTAATGAACATACTTAGTTTAGGGGAAAAAATTAAAAAATTAAGAAAAGAACAAAATATGACCTTAAAAGAACTTGCGGGGGATAGAATTACGGCAGCTCAAATAAGTCATATTGAAAGAGATAAATCACATACTAGTTATGAATTACTAGAATATTTAGCAGATAGATTAGGTGTAAGCGTAGATTATCTTTTAGAAACTAAGGAAATGCAGTCCAAGAAAATAACGGATAACCTTATCCTTAAAAGTCAAATACATGTAAAATGTTTTGAACTAGAAAAAGCTGAGCAACAAATAAATGAAATAATACAAATATGCAAAGATTATAAGCTAATGGAAAACTACGGAAAGTGTAATAATTTATTAGCAGATATAAAACTTAAAAAGAAAGATTATTCAGAAGCAGTATACTATTTTGAAAAAGCACTATATTATTTTATAAAAAATGATCATAGAGAAGATATATATGAGTGCTATATAAATATTGCAAATATTTATATGATAGAACAATACTACAAAGGTGCATTAACTCACTACATGTTTGCACAAGAAGTATTAAATGAAAGTAACATAGAAGATGCAGATATTTACAAAGAGTTATATAGCAAGATGTCAGAATGCTATATGAAATTGGAACAAAGTGATAAAGCTTTAGAGTATATAGAAAGAATAAATAGAATTGACAATGATGATAGTATACAAGAAGAAGTAAGTATTTTAGTATTAAAAGCTAAAAATTTATTAAACTTAGGAAAATATGCTGAATCTAAAGAATGTTTTAACAAAGCATTAGAAATAATTGAAAAAGAAGAAAATAAAAATAGACTAGCAAAAGTTTATTTAACAATAAGTAATATATATTCAGATATGGGCGATATGGATAAATACTTAGAGTATTCTGAAAAGGTATATGATATAACAAAGAGAGAAGAAAATCAGTATATGATGGAAAGTCTATTTAATATGATAGAGTCTTATGTATACAATAGTGATTATGAACTTGCTCAAAAGTATTGTAAAATTGCATTAGTGTCATCAATAAAAAACAAAGACAGATACTATGAATACAAATCTTTGAAATTCTATTCAGATATGTATAAAAATAAAAATGACATAGAAGTAGCTATAGACTACCTAAATAAATGTATAGAGATAGCTAAAAATTTAGAGGATAAGAAAATATTAGCAGATTTATTTATTGAACTAGGGAAATTATATTCTAATATTTCAAAAGAAAAAGAATTAGAGTGTTATCAAAATGGTGTTAAGATATATGGACAATTAAACATTATATAATATGAATTACACATTTAAAAAAAATTTTGTTATTTAATTAGTAAAAATTACTGATATACTAATAGTGATGAATTAATATTTCAAGCTGAATTAACAACTGAGAAATAGATTAATATTTATTTTTAAATAATTTTATTGAAGCAGGATTAACATAAAATGCATACAACATAAAAAGTAATTTTCGATTGAAAATTTACATGAAATAAATATCTGAAGGGGAAAGGATATTTATAAAAAGTACATAAAAAGAAATAATTAAATTAGTTAGGAGGTTGAATTTTTATGCCAATGGATCTTAACTTAGGTGATATTGTAGAATTAAAAAAACAACATGCTTGTGGATGTAAGCAATTTGAAATAGTTAGAGTAGGTATGGATATTAAAATAAAATGCACTAACTGTAAAAGATTGATTATGTTAGACAGACAAACCTTAGAAAAAAGAGTTAAGAAGATAATAAGTCACCATGATTAGTTTTAATCAAATAATTGTTGTAACCTAATAAAAATTAAAATAGATAAGTTAGGTAATAAATAGGGGGTGCTTTAACATGGCAGTTAAATTTGCAGACAGAATGGGAAAAGTTGAAGGTTCAGCTATACGTGAGTTATTAAAGCTTACAGCTAGACCAGAAGTAATTTCATTTGCGGGAGGAATGCCTGCTCCAGAGTTATTTCCAGTTGAAGAAATGAAAAAAGTATCAGTAACAGTTTTAGAAGAGCAAGGAAGAGCAGCATTACAGTATACAACTACAGAAGGATATCTTCCACTAAGAGAAAAAATTGCAAAAAGAATGAATGAAAAACTTCAAACAAATGTTGGACCAGATGACATATTAATGACAAGTGGATCTCAACAAGGTCTTGATTTTTCAGGTAAAGTTTTTATAGACAAAGGTGATGTAATTCTTTGTGAAAGTCCATCATACATGGGTGCTTTAAATGCGATGAAATCTTATGAGCCAGAATTTATTGAAATAGAAACAGATAATGATGGTATGAAAATGGAAGATTTAGAAAAAGTTTTATCAGAAAATAACAATGTAAAGATGATATATGTTATACCTGATTTCCAAAATCCATCAGGTAGAACTTGGCCACTAGAAAGACGTCTTAAATTCATGGAAATCATAAACAAATATGAAATACCAGTAATAGAGGACAATCCATATGGTGAATTAAGATTTGATGGAGAAACTTTACCATCATTGAAATCATTAGACACAAAAGGATTAGTAATATTCCTTGGAACTTTCTCAAAAATATTCTGTCCAGGATACAGATTAGGATGGACTTGTGCTGCACCACAAATATTAGAAAAATATAATATTTGTAAACAAGGAGCTGATTTACAAGCATCTACAATAAGTCAAATGGAAGTAAATAAATTTATGGAAATGTATGACCTAGATGAGCATGTTGAGAAAATAAAAGCTTGTTATGTAAAACGTAGAGATGTAATGTTAAAAGTAATGAAAGAAGAGTTCCCAGAATGTGTTGAATTTACATATCCAGAAGGTGGACTATTTACATGGGTTACTTTACCAGAAGGTATTGATGCAGGGATAATGGCTAAAAAATGCTTAGAAAAAAATGTAGCATATGTGCCAGGGGCTTCATTCTATCCAAATGGTGGAGTTGTTAACACATGTAGACTTAACTATTCAAATATGCCTGAAGAAAAGATCGTAGAAGGTATTAAGAGAATGGGAGAAGTATTAAGAGAAGAATTAGCAGAGAAGGCTAAATAGTTAAAGTTAATAAGTAAATAACAAAGACGGGCAAAGGTTTTCTTTGTCTGTCTTTAATTAATTCTATATGATTTAAAACCATTTTTAGCAATTAAAAATGGATAGCTATTAAGCTATCCATTCGGGAGATTGGGATGAAATATATTTAAGTTATGGGGGCTATATATACTTATATTATTTATCATAAAGAATATAAATATACATAAAATTGAATAATTTAAATAAAAAATGATATAAATAAGAAAATAGTAAAAATCAAATATTTATGAATAAAAAATAGGTATAAATAAATTGACATAGTTTATTATAAGTGCTAAAATACATAGGTATGAGAATTTATTCTCATTTCTCTGCTCTGAAAAGAGGAGCCGTTAAGTCCAAAGGGAGGTGAAATTAATGAAAAATTATGAATTAGTTTATGTTGTTAGACCAAACGCTGAAGACGAAGTTAAAGAAGCTGTATTTAATAAAGTACAAGAAGTAATCTCAGCTAATGGTGAAGTTGTTAAAGTTGACACATGGGGAAACAAGAAATTAGCTTACCCAATAGCTAAGCACAATGAAGGTTTCTATGTGTTAGTAAACTTCAAAGCTTCTGTTGATCTTCCAAAAGAATTAGACAGAAACTTAAAAATAAACGAAAATGTAATAAGACATATGATAGTTTGTGCTTAATTAGCATTTAACTAGTTTTATTATTTTATTAGGATGGTGCGTTTATGAACCATGTAGTGTTAGTTGGTAGATTAACTAAAGATCCAGAGTTAAGATATATACCTGGAAGTGGAACACCTGTTGCTAGTTTTTCTTTAGCTATCGATAGAGATTATGCTAAAAAAGACGGAACTAAAGACACAGACTTTATTCCCGTAGAAGTAATGGGAAAAGCAGCTGATTTTTGCGCTAATTATATCGCAAAAGGAAGACTTGTTGCAGTTCAAGGAACTTTAAGAGTTGATAGATATCAAACTCAATCTGGAGAAAATAGAACTTTTACTAAAGTAAGTGCTAAATCAGTACAAGCTTTAGAGAGCAATAAAAATAGATCTGAAAATCCATACGGAGAAGGTCATCAAGGTTCACAACCGGTGTTTGAACCTAACTTCGAGACGCCACAAGGACTAGATCCTAATGGTTTCCAAGCAATAGATGATGACGAAATACCATTTTAGAAAAGGAGGGGACTCGAATGATAAACAAGAAAAGACGTAAGAAAAGAAAAGTTTGTCAATTCTGTGCTTCTAAAGACGCTAGAATAGATTACAAAAACACTCAAAGATTACAAAAATATGTTACTGAAAGAGGTAAAATATTACCAAGAAGAATATCAGGAACATGTGCTAAACATCAAAGAGAATTAACAGTAGCAATAAAGAGAGCTAGAAATATAGCACTTTTACCATATACATTAGACTAAGAAAAAAGCCTTCTATTGATTTTAATCATAGAAGGTTTTTTTTTATATATAACATAAGAGCATTAGTGCTCTTTTTTTATTTTTATTGCTAAAAATTATGATATAATGTTTATATATTGAGGAGGGGACGATTGTGCGAAGAGATAAAGGTTCTGATATTACTAAAAATGTAAAAATAATAGAATGGATAAAAAATGAAATACTAATGAGTGTAAGCGATTTGTTCAATCTAATATTTAAGGGAGTAAAGCCCATTGATGATGCGCTTCAAGATTGTATAGCTAGCATAATAATGCTGTCATATCTTTTAGCAAAAAGATTAGGAATTAGTTTTAATGACATAGATTATAAGATGAAAAGTAAAATAAAACAGGGGATAAAAGAAGAACATAGTATAGAAGCATGGTTTGGTGATTTATCAGATTTAGAAAAACACATGGACAATAGGGAGTGATATGAATTGAATAAAGATTTAAGACTATCAAGAGTATTACCGATAGTCCTTTTAACTATAATACTAATAGTGGCATGTTTATATGTTCCTGTGTTAAGTATAATGTTAGTGATTATACCAATACCATTTGCTATAATAGCTACGCTATCAAATATAAAAAATAATATAATATCTTTAGTAATAACTTTTATAGTTTTGGTGTTTATTAAACCTACATATGCAGTAGATATACTAATTAATAGTATGATACCAGGTATGATAATTGGTATTATGACGAAAAAAGTTTTAACAAATGGACAAAGCAATAAATATGGGCCTATATTTTTTGGATCTATAGTGTTTATACTTTCAGTTATTGTTCATTATTTTGTATCAAAATATATATTTAGTGTAGATATATTAAGTGAGTTAATAAAGGCTTTTAATCAAAGCGTAGAATCACAAAAAGATATTTTACAAAACATAGGTAACAATGAATTATTAGATACAAAAACTTTATCAGATACATTTAGAAATATAATACCATCTATATTATTTTTTAGAGGTATTATATTGTCTATTATTGTATATTTAGTTGAAATATTTGCTTTAAAGAAAATGAAATATGAATATATATCAGAAATAAAGTTTAGAAACTTTTATTTACCGGGAAATGCTATATTAATTTCATTTATGATGTATTTATTGATGATGGTGTTATCTTATATAAAAACACCATTATACACGGATGCTATATTTTTAAATTTACAGATGGTATTTAATTTTATGTTTATATTACAAGGGATATCTGTTTGTATTTATTTTATAAAAAAATGGCTAAAACAAGGATTAAATTTAAAAATGGTTATAGTAGCATTTTGTGTGGGTATATTTGGAGTAATGAGTATTTCATTTATAGGAATGGTAGATAGCATATTAGACTTTAGAGAAGTTAGAATTTGCAAATCTGTATAGGAGGATAGATATGAGGAATAAACCAAGTTTTAGAATAAATATGCCAGAAATAAATGTGTATATATTAATTATTGGAATTACAAGTATAATGCTTCTTTTTTATAATCTATATATAGGATGTTTATTTTTCTTTGGTTTTATTTACATAGTATTTCATAACTGGAGAATTGCAAATTTTAGAAAAAGAGAGTGGAATAGATACATACAAAATTTATCCTTGGATATGGATGAAACAACAAAAAAGGCAATTATGAATCTTCCAATACCTCTTTGCATTCTTGAGTTTGATGGTAATATATCCTGGTATAATAACAAATTTTATCAGATGACAGAATCATCAGATTTACTAGGTGAAAATATAGATAGTATAATAAAAAATCTTAACTTACGAAAAGTTTTAAATGAGAATAAAGAGATGTATACAGATGTCAAATATAAAGAGAGACAGTATACAGTTGTTTATAATGTAATAAAGAATGAACAAAATAAACAGGTTAAATATTTAATGATGCTTTATTGGATAGATAAAACAGATTTTTTAGCACTTAATCAAAAGTATGAAGATGAGCAAAATGTTATAATGTTAATTCAAGTTGATGGTTATGATGAAGTTATAAAAAGTGCAAGTGAAGATAAAAGGTCTCTAATTGACATCGAGCTAGAGAAGATATTATCAGAATTTGAAACATCTATACATGCAGCTGTTAAGAGAACATCGAAAGATAAATATATGATTATAGCCAATAAAAAAGGAGTAGCTAAGCTTCAAGAAAGTAAGTTTTCTGTATTAGATGTAATAAGAGGTATTGATTATGGAAACACATTACCTGTAACTATAAGTATAGGTGTTGGAAGAAATGGTGATTCTATATATGAAAATTTCCAACTAGCAACAGGCGCTCTAGACTTAGCTTTAGGCAGAGGTGGAGATCAAGCTATTATTAAGACCAAGGACAAGTTTGAGTTCTATGGAGGGAAATCTAAAGCAGTTGAAAAAACTACAAAGGTTAAATCAAGACTAATAGGTCATGCATTAAAAGAAATTATATCTCAAAGTAATATGGTTTATATCATGGGACATAAATATCCGGATTTAGATGCAATGGGATCAGCAGTAGGTATTTATGATATATGTAAATCTTTAGGAAAAGAAACTTATATAGTATTAGATTCTATAAATGAATCTATAGAGGAGTTTATTAATAGATTAAATAAACAAGAATATTATGATGATTTGTTTATTAGTAGAGAAGATGCTATAAAAAATTGCTCAAGAGATACTCTAGTTGTTGTGGTTGATACTCATAGGCCTTCATTCACAGAATGCGAGGAATTATTATCCTTAACTAAAAAGGTAGCTGTAATAGACCATCATAGAAAAGGTGTTGAGTTTATACAAGATACTGTTTTATCATTCCATGAGATATATGTATCATCAACTTGTGAAATGGTAACAGAAGTTGTTCAGTATCTTGAGGATGATGTTAAAATAAATAAAATCACTGCAGAGGGTCTTTTAGCAGGTATTTGCTTAGATACAAAATTCTTTGCATTTAAAACAGGAGTAAGAACTTTTGAAGCTTCATCGTATTTAAGAAAATCAGGTGCAGATACTACAGAAGTGAAGAAACTATTTAGAACAGATGTACAAGATTTTAAGACCAAGGCCGCTATTATAGGAAATACTAAAATAATTGAAAATAAAATATGTATTTCTTATACAAAAATACAAATAGAAAATATAAATGTTGTAATTGCTCAAGCAGCAGATGAGCTGTTAAATGTTAAGAAGATAGAAGCATCATTTATATTGGGTGAAAAAAATGGAACTATTTTTATTAGTGCAAGGTCGTTAGGTAAAATAAATGTACATGTTTTAATGGAAAAATTAGGTGGAGGTGGACATATCGATATTGCAGGTGCACAAATAGAAGGTATGTCTATTGAAAAAGCTTATAAGAAAGTATATGAGATAATAGAAGAATATTTAAGGGAGGAAGACTAAAATGAAAGTAATATTATTAAAAGATGTAAAAGGAACAGGTAAAAAAGGAGAAATGAAGGAAGTAAGCGATGGATATGCAAAAAACTTCTTATTACCTAAAAAAATGGCAGTGCTTGCTGATAATACAAGTGTTAAGGAATTAAATGAAAAAAATAAATCAAAAGAAATAAAAGCTCAAAAAGAGTATGAAGCAGCTGTTGAACTAGGAAAGAAAATGGAAAATATGTCAGTAACTATATATTCAAAAGCTGGAGATGGCGGAAGATTATTTGGTTCAATAACTTCAAAAGATATAGCTGAACAATTAAAGAAGCAACATAGCGTAGAAGTGGATAAAAGAAAAATAACATTAGATGAACCAATAAGAGTATTAGGATCAAGACTTGTAGATGTTAAAATACATCAAAAAGTAACAACTAAAATAAAAGTGGACGTAAGAGAAAAACAATAGCACTAGTTTGAGGTGATAATAATGGAGGATATAAGTAGAATTCCTCCACATAGCGTGGAATCAGAGCAATCTATACTAGGTTCTATTATACTTGATAAGGATGCGATAATAACAGTAGCGGAAACTATACTTCCTGGAGATTTCTATAAAGAAGCTCACAAGATAATATACCAGTCTATGTTAACGTTAAGTGGAAACAATGAACCAATAGATTTGATAACATTAATAGAGGAATTAAGAAAAGAAGGACATTTAGATAACGTAGGAGGTATAAGTTATTTAACAAGTCTTTCAACAATAGTTCCAACTACATCTAATGTAAGATATTATGCCAACATAGTAAAAGAAAAATCTGTTATGAGACAGCTTATAAAAGCCTCTAATGAGATTATAAACTTAGGATATGATGGCTCAACTGATGTTGAGGAAATGCTAAATAAAGCAGAAAAACAGATATTTGATATATCCCAAGAAAAAGCCAGTGATGATTTTCAACCGATAAACTTAGTATTACAAGATGCTTATGATTTGATTGAAAAACTGTATAGTGATAAAAGTGATGTCACAGGTATTACAACTGGTTTTACAGACTTAAATAAGAAAATAAATGGACTACAAAGAACAGATTTAATTCTAGTGGCGGCTAGACCTGCCATGGGAAAAACAGCTTTCTCTCTAAATCTTGTACAAAATGCAGCACTAAAAGGTGGTGCATCAGTAGCAGTATTTAGTTTGGAAATGTCTAAGGAGCAGCTTGTTCAACGTATGCTTTCTGCTCAATCAAATGTGGAGTTAAGTAAAATAAAAACAGGTACTCTAGGAGAATCTGACTGGCCAAGAATAATAGATGCTATGGCGGTATTATCAGAAGCAAATATATTTATTGATGATACTCCAGGTATAAAAATATCAGAAATTAGATCTAAATGTAGAAAATTAAAAATTGAAAAAGGATTAGATTTTATAATGATAGATTACCTCCAGTTAATGGAAGGTGATGGAAAAGATGAAAATAGACAACAGGAAATAGCTAAAATTTCTAGATCTTTAAAAATATTAGCTAAGGAATTAAACTGTCCTGTAGTTGCACTTTCTCAGCTATCTCGTTCTCCAGAACTTAGAAAAGACCATAGGCCTATATTATCAGATTTAAGAGAATCTGGTTCTATAGAACAGGATGCTGATATAGTAATGTTCTTATATAGAGATGAATATTATCATGATGATTCAGAAAAAAAGAACATAGGAGAAATTATAGTAGCGAAAAATAGACATGGTGAAACTGGAAATGTTGAATTAGTATGGTTTGGACAGGTTCAAAAATTTGCTGACAAAATTAGAGATATATAATCACATATCCACAATGTATTATTTACCTGTAAAAGAAAATTGTGGATATATATACAAAAATAGTATGAGATATAGTGAATATCATAAAAAATTATACACAATATCCACAAATGGTATGTGGATAAATGTGCATAATTAAAAAAACATATATTAAAAACAGTTGTGAGTTGTTTAAAAGAGTTATTTATCTTATAAACAACTCATAATTATTTTAATTTAAAAGTTTACATATAGGTTAAATAATTAAAATAGAAGTATTATGTCAATACCCCCTGATGGATATAGTTTATAGTGAATTAATTTTATTTGAAAATAAAAAAATAATTATGTGTAATTGTTTATCAAAAATAGATAAGATGGTTAAAATATTTGAAGATGATGAAATAAAAAATAAAAAAGATTTATATAAAATAAAAGGATACATATTAAAAGTATTTAAATATCAAAAAAGTTGAAAATGTAACGAATGTTTGGTAGAATATAATACATAAGTGTTCGACAATGAATTGAAAAATATTATATACTAAGTTATAGAATAGATTTAGTAATATAAATAATAGAGGTGAAATAAATGAAAACAGTAGCAGTTGTTGGATCTCAATGGGGAGATGAGGGAAAAGGAAAGGTAATAGATTTCCTTGCTACTCAAGCTGATGTAGTAATAAGAGGACAAGGCGGAAATAATGCGGGACATACATTAGTAGTAGACGGTAAAAAATTCGCTTTAAGATTAATACCATCAGGAATATTAAACCCAAATACTATAAATGTTATAGGGAACGGTATAGTGTTTGATCCAAAAGGATTTTTTGAAGAAATAGAAATGCTTGAAAGTAATGGAATAAACACAAAGAATATAAAGATTAGTGATAGAGCTCATATAGTATTTCCTTATCATAAAGAGTTAGATGGATTAGCAGAAGAAGCAAGAGGAGATAACAAAATAGGAACAACTAAAAAAGGTATCGGTCCTTGTTATATGGATAAAACAGAAAGATCAGGGATAAGAGTTTGTGATCTTATGAATAAAGAATTATTTGCTAAAAAATTAAAACTTCAAGTGGAAGCTAAAAATAAAATTGTTACAGGAGTATATGAAAAAGAAGCAATGTTTGATTTTGATGAAATATATAATGAATTCATAGTATATGCAGAAAAAATGAGACCATTTGTAACTGATACAACTGTAGTTGTTTATGATGCAATAAAAGCTAATAAAAAAGTATTATTTGAGGGTGCTCAAGGTACTTTACTAGATTTAGATTTAGGTACTTATCCGTTTGTAACGTCTTCTCATCCTATATCAGGAGGATTTGCTGTAGGAGCTGGTGTAGGTCCTAACATGATAAAAGATGTTGTTGGTATAGTTAAGGCTTATACTACAAGAGTTGGAGAAGGTCCATTTGTAACTGAATTATTTGATGAAATTGGAGAAAGAATAAGAATCCAAGGTCATGAATTTGGAACAGTTACAGGTAGAGCTAGAAGATGTGGTTGGTTTGATGCAGTTATAGTAAAATATGCTACTAGAGTAAATGGATTAACAAGTATTTCATTTATGTTATTAGATGTTTTAACTGGATTTGAAAAAATAAAGATATGTACTGCTTATAAAATGGGAGATGAAATAATAAATAACTTCCCAGCTTCACTAGAAGATTTAGCTAAATGTGAGCCAGTATATGAAGAATTAGATGGTTGGAATGAAGATATAACTAAAGTTGAAAAATACGAAGATCTTCCTGAGAATGCTAAGAAATATGTAACAAGAATAGAAGAGTTAATAGATGTTAGTGTAGATTTAGTATCTGTTGGACCAAATAGAAATCAAACCATAATCAGAAAAAATATATTTGAATAAAATTCGCTTCGCTCATATTGCCAACGAGATGACGACCTTAGAATTTGAGGCAACGATCTTGTTCAAAATATGATGTTTCACATAGAACAAAAATAGGAGAAAACTATAATTAGTTTTCTCCTATTTTTGTATGCTAGATCTTTTATTTTGCCATCTTAAATCAGCGCCAATAAACTTAATCATTTTGAATTTATCAAATATACGTGAAAAAATTCTTTGAGAATAAAGTTCTCCTAATTGAGCAGGACTAAGATTAGTAGAAATTATTGTTTTTTTACCATTTAATAAACGAGTATTTAATATTATAAATAATTCACTTATAGTAAATGCATTAGTAAGCTCAGTACCTAAATCATCAATTATTAAAAGGTCACATTCAAATAAGTTCTCATAGTCATCTCTTGATAAGTGTTTGTCAGAATTTCTAAACTTGTATTCTTCAATAATTTCAAACATCTTAAATGCTGTTTGGTATATTACTACATGTCCTTTATCAAGAAGAGCTTTGGCTATATAATTAGACATAAATGTTTTACCTAATCCTGTATCCCCATAAAATAATAAATTTTTATCGTCATCTTTATAAAAATCATAAATAAATTCATCACAGTCTGATAAAATAAGTTGCATATTTTGTCTAGGAGAAATACCGTTTTTAGGATCTAATTCTTCTGAAAAAATACTATCGTCATATGTAAATTGATTTTGTTTTTCTAACATTCTACATAGATTAGACATTTTATATGATTCATTAATAATTGCTTGTTTCAAACAATTGCACTTTTTACCGTTAGGTAAGAAACCTCTATCATTACAAAGAGGACATTCGTACTGAATCTCTAGATATCCTTTTGGTACGTTATACTTATTTAATAAGTCTTCTTTTTTTGTTTTTAACTCATTAATTTTTTCTTTAGATTGTAAACAAAGTTGTTCTTTATTAGCAGGGTTTTTAAGAACTAGTCGCATCATTTCAAGACCAACTTTACTTATTTCTTCTTCGATTTCTTTTATCTGAGGAATTTGCTTATATACATCATTTTTTCTTTGTTTTAATGATCTATCGGCATTATCTCTTTTTCTTTCATAACTTATTAGTATTTCTCTCAGTGTTGTTTTCTTCATTTAATCACCTGCCTACTAAAATTTGCCCTTTTGACTTTCTTTAAGAAGTTGTTCTAACTCATCAGGATTATAATTTCTAAATGTTTCGTTAATATTATGGAATCTTGTTTTTACTTTAGGTGCGGATGTATTGTTAGAAGTATTACTTTTCCGTTGTTGTTTTTTTTGATTAAATTCTTCTTCTACCTTTTCAATATCTTCTAAAGTCTTAACATTATTCATTTTATATCTTTCAATTATACCATTTATATATGATATAGATGGATTTGGTGTATTTTTAGATTTGCTACAAGCTTCTAATATTACCTCTATATCCATACTATATTTATCAATCCATGTATCAATAATTCTTTTTTCTTCAGAACCAGGTTGTCTATTAAATCCTAATGCATTAAAAATAAGTCTATACATATCATAACGTTTCTTATCTTCAATGATATTCTTTTCTATATCTCCAATAGTATAAAGTCCTAGATCGTACCAGTTTCTAAGAATTCCTTCTATATAATTAAGATTTTTAGGAGCACCGTTGTTTCTTCTTTTAGATAGTTCATAGGCATAAACTATAACATCTGGAGTCACATTGAATTTTTCTCTAATATCTAATATTCTTAATTTTTCTGATGGATCAAGGAATCTGCCGATAACACGATTAATTGTATTAAACATTTTTGTAATACTGGGATTTTCACCAGCGGATACAATTCTATTACTATTAGATTTTATAGAAGTAGTATTTACTTGTAGATTTTCTACATATAACCTTTTTAAATCTAAAAATTCAATAGAATAATCATAGTCATCTAGAGTATCATTTTTATGCATTTTAACTATGTTTTGCTTTTCCCAAAATTTCCATGCACTAATAACATCTGATAAAGGAATTTCTAAAATTCTAGAAATAGACTTGTTATCAAATTTTGAATCAGGTATAGAAGAACATACCTGTCTATATGCTAAAAGATATACCTTGGTGTATAATCCATCCCCCATAGGCATATATATATCTATGAAGATGTTTGGGATGGTTGTTTCACCAAAATCTATATCATTTGATTCTTTATAAAAAAACATATAATCACCTCAGCTTCAATTATAACATAAAAGCTATTACAAATTTATGTTGGAAGTTTTAAAAAAAAATATTCATGAAAAAGGAGGTATAAATTGGTTATTAATTTTACTAAGAAGAAAAGAAGATTATTTGTTATAATCTTAGCTTTATTAATTATTATTACAGGTGTCATATGCACGTTTATACAGAAAAATGAAAGAGAGACCTTTACACTTAAAGATGAAAAAAACAAGAATCAATATACTATAGATGTAATTCTAGATGATGAAACTAATCGTATTTTATGCAATGAGAATTTAGTCTATGTAAATAATACAAAAACAACTTTAGATAAAGTATATTTACATATTTATCCTAATGCATTTTGTGAGAAAAAAACAGCTCCTTTTGAAGATTCAGAGATGGCTAAGGCATATCCAAAAGGTTTTAATGAAGGTTACATAGATATAAAAAATATATCAAATAATAAAAATGACATGGAGTATAAAATTACAGGAGATAAAGATGATATATTAGAAATTAATTTAGGTAGTTTGCTTAAAGAAGGAGAGTCTATTTCATTAGACATAAAATTCAATGTAAAATTGCCTAATTGCTTAGGTCGATTTGGATATGGAGAAAATACAATAAATGTTACAAACTGGTTTCCCATAGCATGTGTATACGACAATAAAGGCTGGAACTTAAAAAGTTATGAAACTATAGGAGATCCTTTTTATAGTGATACTAGCAATTTTAATGTAACATTATTAGCTCCCCAAAAGTATAAATTAGCAACTACAGGTACAGTAACAGAGAAAAAGAGTGATAATGAAAAAATAATGTATAAAGTAGATGGCAAAATGGTTAGGGATTTTGCATTTATTTTAAGTGAGAAGTTTACAGAAACTAAGACAAACTACAAAGATATATCTATAAGTACATATAATTTGAATGAAGATATGAGCAAAGAAGCTACAGATATAGCCAAATCATCCATAGAGATATTTAGTAATTTATTTGGGGATTATCCTTACGATAATTACTCTGTTGTAGCTACAGATTTTTTCATAGGTGGAATGGAGTATCCTATGTTAGTTATGATAGACCAAAATTTATATAACAATGAAAATAAATTTTTATTAGAATATGTAATAGCTCATGAAACAGCACATCAATGGTGGTATAGTGTTATTGGTAACGATGAGATAGAAGAACCGTGGTTAGATGAAGCTCTAACAGAATATTCAACAATATTATATTTTGAGGACAAGTATGGGAAAGAAGCTGCTGATAAACTTATGAAAACTATGGAAATACAAACTCAAAACTACAGATGTACAGATATATTTAAAGCAACTACAGAGTATAAAGATTCTGCAGATTATAGTTTAAGTGTATATACTAAAGGAGCAGTGATTTTTAATGAAATAAGAACTCAAGTGGGTGATGAAGTATTCTTTGATACATTAAAAGAGTATTATAGTAAATATAAATTTAAAAATGTAAATGGAACTCAGTTTGTGGAACTATGGAAAAGTAAAGGTGTAGATATAGAGAAAATAATAAAAGAATATAAGTAATTTTTTCTAAGAGCATTGAAAAATAATTTAATGCTCTATTTTTTTGGTATAATATAGTTTATGAGAAATAGAGAAAAGAGGTGTATCATGTTAAAATATTGTTCTGTAGGAAGCGGAAGTAGTGGTAATTGCCACTTTGTTAGTTATAAAGATACAAATCTATTAATAGATGCAGGTCTTAGCGGCAAAAGAATAATAACTGGTTTAAATGATATAGATGCTGAAATAGATAAAATAAATGGAATATTTATAACACATGAACATTCAGATCATATAAAAGGTGCAGGAATACTATCTAGAAAATTGGACATACCTATTTTTGCAAATGTAAAAACATGGTGCGCAATGAAAGATAAACTAGGAAATATAAAAGAAGAACATATGAAAGTTTTTGAAAATGATAAAACTTATAGTATAGGGGATTTAGGAATTAAACCATTTTCTATACCTCATGATTCAAGTGATGCTGTTGGGTATAACTTATTTTCAGATAAAGAGAAAATATCAATTGCCACAGATATAGGATGTATAACAGATAATATTAGAAAAAACTTATATGATTCTAAATTAGTAATATTAGAGTCAAATTATGATCCTAACATGCTTATGATGGGAAGTTACACTTATAGTTTGAAAAGAAGGGTAATGTCTGATTGTGGCCATTTATCTAATGAAGAAGCAGCTAAGTTTTGTGTTGATTTAATAAATGAAGGTACGGAGTCTATACTATTAGCTCATTTAAGTAGAGAAAATAACTTTCCTGATTTAGCATTTGCTACATCTAAAAATGTATTAGCAAATAATAATATGATAATAGGAAAAGATTTAAATCTAGAAGTTTTATCAAGGGATAAAGTTTCGAAAAATTATGGATTATAAGAAAATACTTATGAAAACTGATAAGTATTTTTAGTATTAAAATAGAGGAGAATAATAATGCGTATTAGTATAATTTGCGTAGGAAAAATAAAAGAAAAATATTTAAAATTAGGAATAGATGAATTTAAAAAAAGATTATCGAAATATTGTAAGTTAGAAATAATAGAATTAGATGATGAAAAAGCACCTGAAAATTTAAGTGATAAAGAAATGCTTATGATTAAAGATAGAGAAGGAAAGAAAATACTAAGTAAGGTAAAAGATAATAGTTATGTTATGGCCCTTGCAATAGATGGTAAAAATTTATCTTCTGAAGAGTTAGCAGACACTATAAACAACTTAGGTGTTAGAGGTAATAGTCATATAGTATTTATCATAGGTGGATCTCTAGGCCTTTCTGATGAAGTGTTAAATAGAGCTAATTATAAGTTGTCTTTTTCAAATATGACATTTCCTCATCAATTAATGAGATTAATTTTATTAGAACAAGTTTATAGAGCATATAGAATAAATAATGGAGAACCGTATCACAAGTAAGGAACACTATATAAAGCAACCATTGAAAATATAGACTTTAAATGATTGAATATCAAAGAAGAGAACTTAAAAATGTTCTTCTGTGATCATCCCAATAAATTTTAGAGAGAAAATAATAACTACAAAATAATTTGAATAAAAGTCAAAAACTATAGAACTTTTTAGAAAATATGCTGACACTGTTTATTTGGTGTTAGCATATTTTTATTATTTTATTAATAAGTTTAAATTTACAGTAAAAAACATAAGATTTGTATTTGTTGTATTCCCAAGAGTTAGCTTTAAATGTTAAAATATAAAAGAATATATATAAGGATGTGTTAGAATGAATATGCAAAAATATAACCAAGATAATCCTAAACTTGTTAATTCTATTGTGTGCGCTATAGATATATTAGGTTTTTCACAAATGATAGTAGATTCTTGTAGTAATGGTTATGGAAGTGAGTTACTAAAAGAAATTAGCTATCTTATAAATAAGAACAAGCAATGTATAGTTCCTAATAAATATAGTCAAGGCAAGATTAAAATATATACTGATAACATGGTAGTTGGATATCCTATAAAAGATGATGGAGAAGAAGAGTTAGATGAAATATTAGATAATGTTTCAGAATATCAATTTAACTTATCTCTAGAAGGTCTTTTTGTTAGGGGAGGAGTAAGTATAGGTGATTTTTATATAAATGAAGATATTGTTTTTGGTCCAGCTCTTTTGGATGCTCATAATACTGAAAGCAACTTAGCTTGCTATCCAAGAATTATATTAGATGATAAAACAGTAAAAAGATTACAAAAATATATAAATTATTATGATGTTGCACCACAACATAATAAAATATTAATTGATAATGATGGTCAATGGTTCTTAAATTATTTAAACACCATATTTAAATACTATACACAGTGTAGTAATGAATGTGAGTTTGAAAGAATACAATTAGAGTTATTACTTAGACACAAATCAAAAATTGAAGAGATGCTATCTGTTCATAAAAAAAATATCAGAGTATGGGATAAGTATGTATGGACGGCTAATTATCATAATTATTTTTGTGATTTGAATTTTCCAAATGAAAAACAATTGAAAATTTCAAGAAAAAGTTTACTTTCATGGCCTAGACAAATCTCAAATAAAGATTTTTAATCGTATTTCAAAACAAGGGATACGATTTTTTATTTACTAATAAAAACATTAAAATTTAAATAGCCTTTATATAGATTTATGGATATAATAAGTAAATACAATTAATTGTAAAACAAAAACTAAGGAGATTTTATGATAAATAGAGAATTTGATATAAATGACATTGCATACCTTGCTAAAAATAGAAGAATAAAGGTGCATATAGATGGAAGTGAAACAAATACAAGAAATATATCTTTAAAAGCAGGAGATGCAGTTAAGATATTAGATTATTATGAAATAGATACACATGGATATTCATACGAAGCAGAATTTAAAAAAGATGGAAAAGTATATATTATTAGAAAACATTTAAGCCAAACAGATTTAAAGCCAAAGAATGATTAATAATATTAAAAAATAAGATAAACTAAATGTTATGAAGTGTAAAATATTTCTTCTACAAAAATAGATAATTTATTACAAAGTATCTTATATGTATCATTAAAATATGAGATAATCAAATGAGATAATTATATTTTTTATTGTATTGAAGGGAGATACACTAGTGATAAAAATAATTTGTGACAGTATGTCAGATGTACCTAAAGAGATAGTTGAAAAATTCAATATACATGTACTTCCTGCTAGAGTTAGCATAGAAGGAAAAGAATATTTCGATGGTGTTGATTTAACATCAGAAGAGTTTTTCAAAATATTAAGAGAAAGTAATGGGTTACCAAAAACATCTCAAGTAACCTATGCACAGTTTAAAGAAGCATTTGATTTATATATAGATAATTATGATGAAATACTTTATGTAGGTGGTTCATCTAGAGCATCTGGAACGTATCAAAGTGCAATACTGGCAAGTCGTGATGTTGAAGGAAAGGGAACTATTTATCCAGTAGACACTTATAGTTTTTCTGCAGGAGGCGGAGTGTTTGTTATTAAAGCCTGTATGTTAGCTGAAGAAGGTAAATCTGCTAAAGAAATAGTAGAGATACTAGAAAATCTAAAGGGTAAAGAAAGGGTATTTTTAACTGTAGATGATCTTAAGTATTTAAAAATGGGTGGTAGAATATCAGGTCTAAAAGCTACTGTAGGAACATTATTAAATATAAAACCAATAATAACTTTAAAAGATGGTTTAGCAGACCATGAAGGTCAAATTAGAGGTAAGAAAAAATCTATAACAGCGGTATTTAATAAAGCAGTAGAAGGAATTGATGATCTTAGCGATAGAATAATAATCTATGGTGGAGGGGACATTCCAGAAGATATAAGAATACTAGAGGAAAAGGTATTAAGCACAAATTGTAAAAATATATATAGAGTTTCACCTGGATTAGGTATAACTTCAAATACTGGACCAGGAATTGTGGGGCTAGCAGTTTTATAAGAATAATAAAAAACACCTTAAGATTTAAAAGACAAATAAATCTCAAGGTGTTTTTATATATATATAAATTATTATTTTTTAAATATTCCAAATGGCTTTCCTACTGGTAAGAATACTCTTCCGAAATGAGTATTTAATACAGCAGCACCACATCCGTAGAATCCTACTAAAGCTATTGCCATTTCAGAGTATGCAGCTAATGAGTGCATAGCTTCTGTCATTATTCCGAATGAAGATAATGATAATCCTATGAATAAGAAGTCTATTAAAACAAATATTGTGAATAATACCTTATGAGTTTCCATAGAACCTATAGTCATAAATATAGAGAATATTAAGAATCCTAAGTAAGCAAATCCTAATTGCTTAACATCAACAGTTGCAGCTAATTCAGGACCAAATACACCGTTTTGTATTAACCAAGTAAATCCAACAGCATACCAGAACATTGCGTAAGCACCGAAAGCAGTAGCTCCGAAAGTATTGTCATGCTTGAAGTCATTTATACAAGCTATTAATTGAGCAGTAGCTCCTAAGAATATTGCCCATGGTAAAACTAAAGATACACCTGAAGTTAATCCTAATTTTTGAGATGAAGCAACGAATGTTATTAATGCTAATCCAAAAAGTCCTAATGCTGAAGGGTCAGCTGTTACAACTTTTACTTTTGTTTCATTTGTCATAATAAATAAATCCTCCTGTTAAAATAAATACTATACAAGGCAATTACCTTGTATACAAAATACTTATATATAATATCAGATTTTTTCTTGTAGGTATATATAAAATCATAAATAAATTATATGTAATTTAATGGACTATTTCTGTTAACGTTATCAGAGGTATATTTATATTAAATAAAAGGAGTGTAAAAATAATAAATATTATTATCACACTTCTTTTAGCTTAAAACTATTTAATTTAGATACTAATTCTTTTATATTTTGTCTATTTGTTTTACCATCAGCAGGATATGTATTTTATCATTTTCTTCTATCATATTAAAATCATTAATTGCTGAGTGTGTTTTACTAAGTAGTTGCTGCATTGGCAATATCCTCCTAGCTAAATTTAATTATAAAGATAATAAATTATTAATATTTAAATAACTCAATTATTATAACAAACATGATAATTAGTAAAAATTATAATATAATGGATAAATTTTAAGTAGATAAGATGAAAAGGTCTATTATAAGAATAATATTTAGATTAAAATAGAATGAGAAAAGTAACAATAAACCCATATTAACTAATCATTCTATAATTATATTGAAACAAAAAGAAATATGAAGTAAGGAGTTGAAATTTTGAAAGATCAAATAATAAGAAAAATTTTCAATGGTTTAATATATATTCATATATTGCATCATGGAAATAAAGAATGGTTTTATGGAAGTTGGATGATAGATGAGTTAAAAGAGCATGGATATAATATAAGTCCAGGAACGTTATATCCAATTTTAAAAGCAATGGTGGAAGATGATTTATTGTATAAAAAAGAAAAAAATGTTAATGGTAAAATTAGAAAATATTATACCAATACGGAAAAAGGTAATTTATTGTTACTAGATTTAAAGAAAAACTTAAAAGAATTAGTAGATGAAGTTTTATAAAAAAGAACTAAGATATTTTAGAATGATATAGTATCTTAGTTTTTTATTGTGAAAAAATAAGATATGTGTTAATATCGAATTACGATATCGTTATATGATATATAAGCGAAGGAGAAATAAGTGAGTATAATAAATAATAGATATAGCACGAGAAAATTTAATGATAGAGAAGTAGAAGGTGAAAAAATAAAGAGTATTTTAGAAGCAGCAATGACAGCACCTTCTTCAAAAAATAAAAAACCATGGGAGTTTATTGTTGTAGATAATAAAAAACTATTAATAGAATTATCAAGTAAGCATAAGGATAGTAAAGAGAATAAAATGAGAAATATCGACAAAAGTAAAATACATTATAATGGATGGGAGAAAGTTTAAGAATGAGTATTATAGAATTAAACAATGTTTATTATAAAGATAAAAAGAATATAGTTTTAGATGGAGTTTCTTTAGAAATTAATAAAGGAGAGGCAGTTTCTATAGTAGGTGAATCAGGGAGCGGTAAAAGTACATTATTAAAAATTTGTTCAGATTTAATAGAAGTCACAAGTGGAAAAATTAAATATAATGGAAAAGATTACTTTTCTTATGAACCTGAAAACTTAAGAAAAAATATAAGTTATTGTATTCAAATGCCTTATTTATTTGAAAAAACCGTTTATGACAATTTAGAATTTCCATTTAAAATAAGAAATAAAGAAGTAGATAAAAAGAAAATAAGTAATCTTTTAAAAAGATTTAATTTAGAAGAAGAGTGGCTAAATAAAAATGTAGAATCATTATCTGGAGGAGAGAAGCAAAGGGTAGCTTTTATAAGAAATATTATGTTTACTCCAGATGTACTGTTATTAGATGAAGTAACTTCTGCTTTAGATAGTACTAATACTAAAATCATTGAAGACTATGTAAAGGAGTTAAATGATAAGGGAGTAACTATATTATGGGTTACTCATAATAAGAAACAAAGTGAAACTATTTTTAATAGAAGAATTACCATATCAAAAGGCAAAGTAGAGAAAGTGGAGGAGTTAAACTAATGAAAACAGAAGCTTTAGTTATATCATCATTATTAGTTATAATTCCTATTATAATTTCATATAAAGAAAAATTAGAATTAAATAGGGATATTATAGTAAGTATGCTAAGAGCTGTAGTTCAGTTATTAGTAGTTGGATATGTTTTAGATTTTATATTTGGACTAGATAAATTTATATATACAGTAATTTTAGTATTAATTATGATTTTTAATGCATCAGTAAATACTAAGAAAAAAGGATTTGTTATAGACAATCAAGTATTCATATCTTTTATAGCTATTTCTATAGGAACGGTTATTACTTTAGGTGTACTAATAAGTTCAAAAGCTATAGAATCTACACCAAGTGAAGTTATTCCAGTAGCAGGTATGATTGTAAGTAATTCAATGGTTGCTATAGGTTTAAGTTATAGAAATTTAGTTAATAGTTTTAAAAATAATAGAGTATCAGTAGAAGTTAAACTATCTTTAGGCGCTAATATAAGAGAAGCATCTAATGAAATAATTAGAGAAAGTATAAAGTTATCAATGATGCCAACTATTGATTCAGCTAAGACTTTGGGTATAGTATCTTTACCAGGAATGATGACAGGATTAATTTTAGCAGGATCATCACCTTTAGTTGCAGTTAAGTTTCAAATAATGGTTACTTTTATGATTCTTTCATCATCATCTTTAGCAACTATAATAGCAACTTATTTAGGTTATAAAAAATTCTTTAATAAAAGAAAACAATTAAAATTAATTGATTAATAAAGAGGGTAATATGAAAAAAACATTATATGATTATAAAGAAATAATAAAAAAATTACCATTGAAGGATAAGTATACAAAAGAAGAAATTTTAACTGAGAATTTATTAATTGATAAAAAAGATAATATAGAAGTTTACTATGCTCCACATAATGAATTTTTAAATCCTAAAGCTAAGATATTTATTGTGGGAATTACTCCAGGTTTCCAACAAATGAATAGTGCAATATCTACAGCTAGAAAAGAATTAGAAATAAGTGATAATATTGAAGAGATACAATATAAATGCAAGGTAGCTGCACGATTTAGTGGAGGTTTAAGAAAAAATATTATTAATATGTTAGATGAAATAAAATTAAATAATGCTTTATGTGTAAATAGTTGTAGTGAATTATTTGATAATAAAGATTATTTATTGCATACAGTGTCTTTAATTCCTTATCCTGTTTTTGTGAAAAAACAAAACTATACAGGACATACACCTAAACTAATAAAAAGTGAGTTTCTCATGAAGTATATTTATGATAATTTTATAAATGAACTTAAACAATTAGAAAATCATGAAGATATTTTATTAATACCATTAGGCAAAGCAGTAGAAGAAGTATTAGATAAACTTAAAGAAGAAGGATATATTAGTGGAAATCAAGTTCTTACAGGATTTCCTCATCCATCAGGAGCAAATGTAAATAGATTAATTCAATTAGAAGAAAATAGAGTAGAAATGACTAGTTTTATTAAAAATAAGTTTGAATAATCATAGGAAAAGTACCGTATCATAAGAAATGATACGGTACTTTTTCCTGGGAAATAATCTAATTTGAAGTTTCTAGAGGATTATTATTTTTACTTTTATCTACATATAAATTATAGCTAAGACCTAGAATTACTAAAATACTACCTATTACTTGGTAGGTAGAAATTTTACCTGTAGAAATAGAATCTAAGACAATTCCAGTAAATAGTTGACCTATAAACAATAAAAGCGTTAGATAAAAAGAAGAAACCTTAGAAGATAGATAAGAAGATAAGGTAACAACTATAACACCTCCAGCATAAGCAAACCAAGAAGCACTGTAAGAATGAGAAGCAAATAATTTAATAGTTTCTCGACTAATTAATAATTACAAATAAAGTATCATAAAAAATTAATAAAGATAATGACATATGTCACATATGAATGTAATATTTCAAATAGACTTAGCGAAGATATAGGGGGAACGATATTGAAGAAAATAGAAGATTTACTCATTATAGAAAAGTATTATAAAGATTTAGGTATGACTAAACTTTTTAATAAAGATATGAAAAAACATATGAAATTAATAGAATTTGAAAGAAATGAATATTTAAGTCGAGAGGGCGAAGAATTAATACAAGATAGTAAATTTTTAAAGTTTACTTGTGAAAGTTTAGCAGAAAAATTAGATGCTTTAAGTTTAAATAGTTCAATAAATTTACTATATCCCCTTGAAAATAGATTAGCAAGTTATATAAATGAATCATTAATATGTAAAACAGAAGAGAGAGATACTTTATATATAGATTTTGATGAAAATTTAGTAAATGTAGCAGGATTGGCGGGAGATCTGTATCAAGATGCAAACTTTAATATAATAGTATAAAAATATTATCAAAAAGCCGAAATACACAAACTATTTATAATCAGTATATTGTTAACTCATAAAAATATGATACAATATGAAAGGTTATAATAGATTAAAACATAAGAATAGATAATTAAAATCGGAGGAAATAGACAATGGAAAATTATCCAAATTGCCCAAAATGTAATTCAGAATATACTTACGAAGATGGAACTTTATTTGTTTGTCCAGAATGTGCTCATGAATGGTCTCAAACGGCAGAAGTTGCAGAAGAAGATGTAATAAAAGATGCAAATGGAAATGTATTAACTGATGGAGATGCTGTAACAGTAATAAAAGATCTTAAAGTTAAAGGTTCTTCATCTTCTATAAAAATAGGAACAAAAGTAAAAAGTATACGTTTAATTCCTGGTGCTGCTGATGGACATGATATTGAATGTAAAATAGATGGTTTTGGTGCTATGAAATTAAAATCAAGTGTTGTAAAAAAAGCATAAATAGTGAAAGAAAGAACTAGGATTAGTCCTAGTTCTTTTAGTATCAATATTATAAAACATACATAAAACTACAAATATATATATACAGTTTTTGATAAAAAATATTAGAATAGATGAAAATGAAAAAAATATGTACGGATTAGGAGTATTATTCTTAGTGTATTTTATGATTTAAATAAATATAAAAAGGATATCCTCTCTTTTTTTCGTTTTATGGTTTATTTTAATACTTAAAATATAAATAAATTAAAATGAAATTTCAAATACCTTTTACATTTACCATAAAAAACATGTAAATTAATATATATATTATAGTATAATATATATTAAAGTTATAAAACTCATAGCTTTTTGAATTAAGAAAGGGAAAAATGAGATGAAAAAAAATAATAATTTTGCTTCGACATTAAAGGATTATGTTCTTATAACTATAGGAGTAATCTTAGTAGCCTTTGGAATACAGTATTTTTATGCTCCTAATGAAATTGCAGGTGGAGGATTAAGTGGATTAGCTTTAGTTATTAGTAACTATGTTCCATTCTTATCAGTAGGAACAATTATATTTTTAGGTAATTTAATACTATTTGTAGTATCCTTTATATTAGTTGGTGGGGATTTTGGTATGAAAACGATATATGCTAGTTTTGCCCTATCCTTTGTTATGGATTTCATGGAAAAAGTAATGCATTCATATGCATTAACAAACAACTTGCTTTTAGCTATTGTTATGGGAACTATAGTAATAGCTGCAGGAATAGGAATGACCTTTGCAATAAATGCTTCTACAGGAGGAACAGATATACTAGCTAAAATATTAAATAAATATTCTAGAATAAATATAGGTATATCTTTATTAATAGTAGATTTATTTGTTGTAGTATGCGGAGCGTTTACATTTGGTTTAGATAAAGGAATATATTCTTTATTAGCAGTAATTATGAATGGTTTAGTAGTTGATAGAGTAACTATTTATATTGAAAAGAAACAAAAAGAAAAAGCAAACTCAGATATTGAAAAATTAGCTTCTTAAGAATTAATATATATGAAGGCGCATCATTAAATTGATGCGTTTTTTATTGTTTAATTATAAAAAAATTATGCTATTAATAAAATAGATTATGCAATTAAATTAAATGATGATTAATATTAAAAAATACTTTCTATAAAGAAATAATTAAAGGATTTTTGTTTTTAACATAAATAATAATGAAAAAAAGTGAGAAATAATACTATAATAATACTATTAATATTATTTATGGTAAATCACAAAATTAGATTAAGGAGTTTTAAAAATGGAAAAAGTAGAAAGTTTTAAACTAAATCATAATAAAGTAAAAGCACCTTATGTAAGAAAATGTTGTGTATTAGATGGTAGAGTCGGAGATAAGGTAAGTAAATTTGATTTAAGATTTTTACAACCGAATATAGAAGCTTTTGGAACAGGATTTTACTTGATTATGTGGGGAGATGTAGATACAAATATAGTTAAAGAAGGTTTAGAAAAAGCCTTACAAGAGGTTATAGATAGCAAAGAAATGGTGGCAGCTACAGCAGTAGAATGTGGTAACTACAGAGATTTATCTTTGTTTGGAGCACAAGAATATGCAAAAAAAGTATTAAAAGAAGGATTTTCTTTAAATATTTATGGTAATTAATATGATAAAAAATATTAGAAATTTAATAAATATAGAAAAAAAAGAGGTTTTAAGATATTTACAATATAAAAATCAAGAAATAAATGAAGATTTAAATTTTATTATTGAGAAATCCATTTATTTAACAAAAGAAATAATTAATCCTAGATATATTTACAAAGTATGTAATATAGATACAGAAAAAATTAAGTATGATGATAATATAGTTTACTTAAGAGATGAAAAAATAAAATTTGAAAGCAATGATCTTTATAATTTACTGATTAATTGTGAAGAGTGCATATTAGTCAGTGCAACCTTAGGTCTGGAAATAGAAAGAGAAATACGGAAATTAACATATACTAACTTAACTAAAGGAGTAATAGTGGATGCTTGTGCAACTACTGCTATAGAGGAAGTTTGTGATAAATTACAAGAGTATATAGAAAAAGATTTATTAAAAGAAGGGAAATATATAACCATGAGATATAGCCCTGGATATGGGGATTTATCAATAGAAAAAAACAAAGACATAATTAATATATTAAATAGTCAAAATAGAATAGGCTTAACAGTAAGTGAAAGTGGAATTATGATACCACGAAAATCTGTGGTAGCAATAATTGGTATTTCTAGTAAGGGGACAGATAAAACTAAAAAATCTTGTAAAAATTGTAGCAATAGAGATAATTGTAGATTTAAAAAGGGAGATGATAGTTATGAAGATTAATGAATACTTAAAAGACAATATACTTATATTTGATGGTGCTATGGGGACAATGCTTCAAAATGAAGGCCTTTCTATTGGTGAGAATCCAGAAATATTTGGAATAAAAAATCAAGACAAACTATTAAAAATACATAAAAAATACTTAGAAGCAGGATATAATGTATTAACAACAAATACTTTTGGATGCAATGAATTAAAGATATCAAAATTAGGATATGATGTAGAAGAAATAATAGAAAATGCAATCTCTGTAGCAAGAAAGGCTATAGAAGAATGTGATAAAAATAAGCCAAGATTTGTAGCCTTAGACATAGGTCCTATAGGAGAAATGTTAGAACCTATGGGTACATTATCCTTTGATAAAGCTTATGAAATATTTAAAAGACAAGCTATCCAAGGTGAAAAAAGTGGTGCAGATTTAATAATAATAGAAACTATGATGGATCTTTATGAAGCCAAGGCAGCAGTTTTAGCAGTTAAAGAGAATACAAATCTTCCTGTAATATGTACAATGACTTTTGATGAAAATGGAAGAAGTTTCACAGGTTGTTTGCCAGAATCAATGGTTGCAACAATAGAAGGTTTAGGAGTAGATGCTCTTGGTGTTAACTGTTCCTTAGGTCCAAAACAACTTTTACCTATTGTAAAAATAATAACTGAAATAGCAAGTATACCAGTTATTGTACAAGCTAATGCGGGTTTACCAGTAATAGAAAATAATCAAACAGTATACAAAATGACAGCTAAGGAATTCTTTCAAGGTGCTAAAAACTTTGTTGATGCAGGTGTGTCAATTATAGGTGGATGTTGTGGAACAAATGAAAATTTTATAAAAGAAATCTGTGATAACATGGAGTTGTTACAAAAGAAAGAACCTAATAAGAAAGAAAAAACATTAGTATGCTCTCCATCTAAATGTATAAACATAGATGGTCCAACAATAGTTGGCGAAAGATTAAATCCAACAGGAAGAAAACCATTAATAGAGGCTTATACTAGTGGAAATAATGACTTTGTAATTAATCTAGCTCTTGAACAAATTAAAGAAGGATCACAAATATTAAATGTTAATGTAGGGGTTCCAGAATTAGATGAAGAAAAAGCAATGCCAAGAGTGATAAAAGGAATTCAAGAAGTAGTAGATACGCCCCTACAAATTGACTCATCTAATTCTAAAGCATTAGAACAAGGACTTAGATATTATAACGGAAGAACTATAGTAAACTCTGTAAACGGAAAAGAAGAGTCTTTAAGTACAGTTTTACCACTAGTCAAAAAATATGGTGCATGTGTAGTGGGACTTACTTTAGATGAAAGCGGAATACCAAACACTGCACAGGGAAGATTTAATATTGCTAAAAGAATAGTTGAAAAAGCAGAAATTTATGGTATTAAAAGAAAAGATATATTTATAGATTGTTTATCTCTTACAATTTCAGCTCAACAAGAGGAAGCTATGGAAACTATTAAAGCTATAAAAATGGTTAAAGAGGAATTAGGTTGCAAAACTATCTTAGGAGTTTCTAATATTTCTTTTGGCACACCAAATAGAAAAGCTTTAAATAATACATATTTAAATTTAGCTTTAGGAGCAGGTTTAGATTTAGCAATAATAAATAGTGATGATGATGTAATGGTGGAATCTATATACGCATACAGAGTTATTAATAATGTGGATAAAGGTTGTATAAATTATATCAATAAATTTAACAATTATTATGTGGATAAAAATTCAAATATTAAAAATGAAAATAAGGACTTAACGTTAGAGGAAGCCATTGAAAAAGGATTAAAAGATGAAGCTAAAGATCTTACATTAAATATTTTAAAAGAAAAAGATGAAAATTATGTTTTAGATGAAGTGTTAATACCAGCTTTAGATAAGGTAGGAGTAAAATATGATAGTGGCAAAATATTTTTACCACAAATGATTCAATCAGCAGAAACTGTTAAGGCTTCACTTAATATTATAAAAGAAAGACTTCTTAGTAGCACAAGTAATAATACTGGATCAAAAGGAAAAATAATAGTTGCTACAGTACAAGGGGATATTCATGATATAGGTAAAAATATAGTTAAAATAATGCTTGAAAATTATGGATATGAAGTAATAGATTTAGGTAAAGATGTACCTATCCAAGAAGTAGTAAAAAGAGCAAAAGACGAAAATATAAAACTTATTGGATTAAGTGCTTTAATGACAACTACAGTTGAAAACATGAGGAAAACTATAGAAGCATTAAAAGAAAATGATATTTATACAAAAGTTTTTGTTGGAGGAGCGGTTTTAACTGAAGAATATGCAGAAAAAATGAATGCAGATTATTATTCTAGGGATGCTAAATCTGCTGTAGAAATTGCTAAAATAAATTTTAACAATAAAATATAATTGAAAAAAAATATGAAAATATGTTAAAATAGAAAAAGTGGTTTATAAAAAATATACTTTTAAAAAAGTAAAAAATATATTATAAATTGCTGGAATATGTTAATATTAAATAACAGTTAGTCAGTCAACGACTAATTAAATTAAAAAAATTCTCGTCAACACAAAAAGGGGCTATTTTATAGCCTCTTTTTGTATGCAAAAATATTATAGACAAGCTATAATTAGAATGCCCAATTACCATCTTTGAATATTTGTATTTCTTCGCCATCGTAAGTTATTCCAACTATATCTAAATCAGGTGAACCTATCATAAAGTCAACGTGAGTTAAGCTATCATTTATTCCGTACGCATCGTATTCTTCTCTAGGTAAATCAGCACCACCTTTGATACAAGTTGCATAAGCAGAACCTAAGGCTAAATGACAAGATGCATTTTCATCATATAGAGTATTATAGAATACCACGTTTGTATCAGATATTGGTGATTTATAAGGTACTAAAGCTACCTCTCCTAAATAATGAGAACCTTCATCTGTAGCAATAAGATTTTTTAGTGTTTTTTCTCCTTTTGCAGCAGAGCACTCAATAATTTCACCTTCTTTAAATGTTAAAGTAAAATCATCTATAACATTTCCACCGTAAACTAAAGGCTTAGAACTATGTACCACACCTTCTACTTGATACTTATGAGGTAATGTGAAAATTTCTTCTGTTGGCATATTAGGATTAAAATTAACTCCATCAGGATCTACAGAAGCACCACTTTCCCAAGTATGATTCTCAGGAAGACCTATAGTTAAATCCGTTTTTGAAGATTTATATTTTAGAGTTTTAAAATTATTTTTATTTAGGAAATCAGTTCTTTCTTGTAAGTTTTTATTATGTTCCATCCATGAAGCAACAGGATCTTCTGTATCCACTCTTGTACACTTAAATATTAAACCCCAAAGTTTTTTCACAGCTTCTTCAGAAGAAACATCAGGGAAAATCTTATGAGCCCAAGGTTCAGTAGGAACAGAAACTATACTCCATTTACATTTGTCAGTTAAAGTATAAGATCTCCATTCTTTTAAAGCTATACCAGAAGCTTTTTGATAATTTGATATTCTTTGTGGATCTATATCTTTGAGTAAATCAGGGTCTTGTGCATGAATACTTAAGAATGCTCCACCTTCTTTTGCAATAGTTACATATTGATCTGATACCCACTGTGGGAATTCGTTGAATACATCATTTGGAGCATATAAATATCTAGATAATGAACATTGCTCATCTGACCATTCTACAAAAACATTTCGAGCACCATTTTCATATGCAAATTTTACTGCATATCTTACGAAGTCAGCACATTGAATAGGAGTTCTTATAAGTAATGTTTGATTAGGTTGAATGTTTACACCAACTTTAATTGCTAACTCAGCATACTTCTCTAAATTTCTATTAAAATCCATATTAATCCTCCATTCATAATATTTACTAGTAATCTTATTATAACATTTTCTTTTAATATTAATCATATAAATAATAATCATGCATGAATTAATATTTAAGTATTTTTATAAAAAAATTAAATAAATATTAAATATTATATTTTAAAAAATGTTCAAAAATCTTATAATAAAATAATAAGAAGAATTTAAGAAATATATTACATCTAAATTAGAGATATTAAATATAAAAAGATGGGAAATAGGTTTCGGTGAGGAGGTTATGGATGGAGTTATATGATGCTATTTTTTATAGAAAAACTATAAAAAATTATTCTAACAAAAAAATAAAACAACCATTATTAGAAGAAATAAAATCACTATGTGGCAATATAACTTATCTAGATAACGATTTAAATATTAAAGCCCATTTAATTGAAAGAGGACATTTGGTACATTTTTCTATAGGTAAAGAATCAGCTGTTAAGGCACCACATTATATACTTATAACTTCAAACAAGGGAGACGATTGCTTACAGAACGTAGGTTTTGTTATGGAAGAGTTAATACTTGAATTAACTTGTTTGGGAATTGGAACAACATGGTTAGAGTGTAAATTAAATAGAGAAGATATTAAAGAGTTTGTACAATTAGATGAAATGGATAATAAAGATTTAGAAGATATAGTAAAGGAAGAAGATGAAAGTGAAGTAGAAAATCCAGTATCTTTACTTGCTATAGGTTATCCAGATGAGTATGATAGTTTATTTAGAAAAAGTAAAAAAAGTTATGATAGGAAAAAAATAAAAGATATTTGTAAAAAATTTGATTCTAAATGGTATGAAGTTTTTGAGGGTGTAAGAGTTGCACCTTCTGTTAAAAACCTTCAACCGTGGACTTTTAAAGAACAAGAATATGGTTTTGATTTATATGAATATATTCCCAAAAAAAGGCATAACATAGAAATTGAAAATAAAATTAGCATGGGAGCTGCTTTAAAACATTTTGATTTATGTTGCAAAGACAAAAATATTGAAGTAGAATATGTTAAAAAAGATATTAGTAGTAGAGGAAAAGGAAAAAAAGAATATTTTATAAGTATTGTAGAGAAGAGTTAGTCATAAAAATTTTTTATTAGCATAAGAATAGTTGACAGGAAATGCAATAAATGTAATAATTATATAAACTTAAGTTTAATAAAAGAAAACAATTAGGATGATAGTTCAGAGAGGCTAGAATGATTGTTTACTATGTTTATTAAATAATTTTTAGTAAAACGAAAAATATAATAAAGTCTTTTAAAATAGTCCAGAGAGGCTGATAAAGATGACACATAACTAAGACTAATAACAATGTTTAGATTATGCATACACAATCCTTATACCTCCATGGTGTAAGGATTTTTTAAATTAAGGCTTTATTAAGAAGGAGTGGTATAAAATGATAAATGGAAAAGACAGATTAATAGTCGCTATTGACACAGATGATTTTGATAAAGCTAAGGAGTTAATTGACCAACTAGAAGATAGTGTGGATATTTTCAAGGTAGGATTAGAGCAATACGTAGCTACTAAAGGAAAAACTATAGACTATCTAAAGGAAAAAGGTAAAAAGATATTTTTAGATCTTAAATTTCATGATATACCAAACACTATGAGAAGTGCAGTAAAAGCAGCTACTAGGGATAATGTATGGTTAATGACAATACATGTATCTGATTTCGAAGGAATGAGACAATGTGCTTTAGTAGCAAAAGAAGAAGCTGAAAGATTAAACATAGAAAAACCTATAATTGCAGGAGTTACAGTTTTAACTTCATTAAGTAATGAAGATTTACAAGATATAGGATGCAATATGACAGCAGAACAATTAGTAATAAAAAGAGCGAAGTTAGCAAAGGAATCAGGGATAGATGGAATAGTATGTTCTGCAAAAGAAGTAGATAAGATTGTAGAAGTTTGTGGAGAAGATTTTGTCACTGTATGCCCAGGAATAAGACCAGCATCAGCTAGTGCAGGAGACCAAAAAAGAGTTGTAACACCAGCTCAAGCCATAAAAAATGGTGCAAAGTACCTAGTTGTTGGAAGACCGATAACTCAAAGTGAAAATCCAAAACAATCAGCCATTGATATTGTAAAAGAAATAGAAAATGCTTAGGGGGCAAGAGATATGAATGCAAAACTAATTTTAGAAGATGGAACAGTTTTTGAAGGAAAGGCCTTTGGTTATTTAGAGGATTCTATAGGAGAAGTAGTATTTAATACTTCAATGACAGGTTATGGAGAAGTTTTAACAGATCCTTCTTATTATGGTCAAATAGTAACGATGACATATCCTTTAATAGGAAATTATGGAATAAATTTAGAAGATGTACAATCAAACATGGTAGCAGTAAAGGGATTTATAGTAAGAGAAAAAAGTGATGACCCAAACAATTTTAGATGTGAAATGAGCTTAGATGTATATTTAAAACAAAATAAAATAATAGGTCTTGAAGGAATAGATACAAGAGCTTTAACAAAAATATTAAGAAATAATGGTACTATGAAGGGTATCATAACAATAGATAAAAATGTGAATTTAGAAAATATAAAACCTAAGTTAGATGCTTTTAAAAATAATACAGCAGTTATGACAGTATCAAGAAAGCAAGTAGAATATATAAAAGGTAATGGATATAAAGTAGCTATAATGGATTATGGTGTAAAACAAAATATAATAGATAACTTTGTTGAAAGAGGATGTGATATAACTATATTCCCAGCCTTGACTTCAGCAGAAGACGTACTAGCTATTGATCCAGATTTAATATTCTTATCAAATGGACCTGGAGATCCAAACGACTTAGAAGAAATAGTTAATAATGCTAAAAAAATGGTAGGAAAAAAACCTGTAGTAGGAATTTGCTTAGGACATCAAATTTTAGGAAAAGTATTTGGTGGAAAAACTTCAAAACTTAAGTTTGGTCATAGAGGTGGAAATCATCCAGTAAAAGATTTTGAAGAAGACAGAGTATTTATAACAGCTCAAAACCACGGATACTATGTGAGTGAAGTTCCAGAGTGTATGGAAGTTACTCAAATCAATTTAAATGATAATACGGTAGAAGGAATGAGACATAAAGAATTACCAGTATATAGTGTTCAATATCATCCAGAGGCTTGCCCAGGACCAAAAGACAGCACTTATGTATTTGATAAATTTTTAGAATTATTATAATTGTTTAGAGGGAGAAAAAAATATGCCTAAAATAGATAGCATTAAGAAAACATTAGTATTAGGTTCAGGACCTATTATAATAGGTCAAGCAGCAGAATTTGATTACTCAGGAACTCAAGCTTGTGGAGCATTAAAAGAAGAAGGAATAGAAGTTGTACTTATAAATAGTAATCCTGCAACAATAATGACTGATAAAGAGGTTGCAGATAAAATATATATAGAACCATTAACAATAGAAGCAATAGAAAAAGTAATAGAAAAAGAAAGACCAGATAGTTTACTTGCAGGAATGGGTGGTCAAACAGCATTAAATTTAGCGGTTGAATTAAGTGATGCTGGAATATTAGAAAAATATAATGTAGAAGTTATCGGAACATCTATAGAGTCAATTAAAAAAGGTGAAGATAGAGATACATTCAGAGAAACAATGAAGGCTATAGATCAACCAGTTATAGAAAGTGATATAATAACTAACTTAGAAGATGGAATCATATATGCAGAAAAAATAGGATATCCAGTGATAGTTAGACCAGCTTATACACTAGGAGGAACTGGTGGTGGAATAGCTGAAAATAGAGAAGAATTAGCCGAAACATTAAATCATGGTTTACAATTAAGTCCAGTTACTCAAGTTCTTTTAGAAAAAAGTATAAAAGGATGGAAAGAAATTGAATATGAAGTAATGAGAGATGGTAAAGGTAACTGTATAACTGTATGTAATATGGAAAATGTTGATCCTGTTGGAGTTCATACAGGGGATAGTATAGTTGTTGCACCGAGCCAGACTTTAAGTGATGTTGAATACCAATTATTAAGAAAAGCATCAATAGATATAATAAATGCTATAGAGGTTAAAGGTGGATGTAATGTACAAATAGCACTTCATCCTCACAGATTAGAATATGCAATAATAGAAATAAATCCTCGTGTAAGTAGATCATCAGCTCTAGCATCTAAAGCAACAGGTTATCCAATAGCAAAGGTTGGAGCTAAAATAGCATTAGGATATACATTAGATGAAATAGAAAATGCAGTAACTAAGAAGACAAAAGCTTGTTTCGAACCAACTCTAGACTATGTTGTTGTAAAAATACCAAAATGGCCTTTTGATAAATTTAAACAAGCAAATAGAGTTCTTGGAACTAAGATGATGGCCACAGGGGAAATAATGAGTATAGGTAGCAACTTTGAAGCAGCATTATTAAAAGGGATAAGATCTCTTGAAATAGGAAAATATACACTACTTCATAAACCTTCACAAAAAAGAAGTATAGAAGAATTAAAGAAAAGAGTTGTTATGCCAGATGATGAAAGATTATTTGACTTATGTGAAATGATAAGAAGAGGCTACAGCTTAGAAATGATAGAAAAAATAACGGGTGTAGATAAATGGTTCTTATACAGATTTAAATGGATAGTTGAGCAAGAAGAAAAACTTAAGTCTATGCACATTGAAGATTTAAGTAAAGACTATTTACAGAGATTAAAGAAAAAAGGATTCTCTGATAAAGGTATAGCTGACATAATGAAAATTAGTCCAGGAAGAGTTTATGAACTTAGATCTTTATACAGTATAAATCCATCTTATAAAATGGTTGATACATGTGGTGGAGAATTTGATGCTCTATCTCCTTATTACTACTCAACTTATGAGCAATATGATGAGGTAGAAGTTAGTGATAAGAAAAAAGTAATAGTGCTTGGTTCTGGTCCAATAAGAATTGGTCAAGGAATAGAATTTGATTACTGCTCAGTACACTGTATAAAATCATTAAGAAAAATGGGAATAGAAACAATAATAATAAACAATAACCCAGAAACAGTAAGTACAGACTTCGATATATCTGATAAATTATACTTTGAACCTTTAACAGAAGAAGAAGTTTTAAATATAATAGAAAAAGAAAATCCAGAAGGTGTTGTTCTACAATTTGGTGGTCAAACAGCTATAAAACTAGCAAAGTTCTTAAATGAAAAAAATATACCTATATTAGGAACTGATTTTAAAGATATAGATGCGGCAGAAGATAGAGAAAAATTTGAAGAATTACTTGAAAAACTAGATATAAATAGACCAAAAGGAATTGCAGTATGGTCTGTTGAAGAAGGTGTATTACATGCAAAAGAAATAGGATACCCAATATTAGTTAGACCTTCTTATGTACTTGGTGGTCAAGGTATGGAAATAACTTATGAAGAACATAAACTAGAATCATATTTAAGAGACGCATTTGAAAGAGACAATAAAAATCCAGTACTAATAGATAAATATTTAGTAGGTAGAGAAATAGAAGTAGATGCAATATGTGATGGAGAAGATATATTAATTCCTGGAATTATGGAACACTTAGAAAGAGCTGGGGTTCACTCTGGAGATAGTATAACTATGTACCCAAGCCAAAACATATGTGAAGAAATAAAAGAAAAAATATTAGATTACACTAAAAAAATTGCTTTAGAGCTTAATGTTTTAGGAATGGTTAATATTCAGTTTATAGAGTTCAAAGGAGAATTATATATAATTGAGGTTAACCCAAGAGCAAGTAGAACAGTTCCATATATAAGTAAAGTTAGTAAGGTGCCAATAATAGATTTAGCTACAAAATGTATGTTAGGAAGTAAGTTAAAAGATTTAGGATACGGAACAGGAATTTATAAAACTCCAGAGTTAATATCAGTTAAAGTTCCAGTATTCTCAATGTCAAAACTTGCTAGAGTAGATATAAGTTTAGGGCCTGAAATGAAATCTACAGGAGAAGTATTAGGTGTAGGTGAAACTTTAGAAGAAGCTTTATATAAAGGATTTATGGCAGCAGGAAAAATCATGTCAGATAGAGGAATGGTTCTTGCAACTGTAAACAATAATGATAAAGAAGAGTTCTTAGAAATAGCTAAAGACATGAAAGAATTAGGATATACATTCTTAGCAACAGAAGGAACAGCTAAAATATTAAGAGATAATAATATAGCTGTGAAGGTTGTTAATAAAATAGGAGAAGGAAAACCTAATATATTAGATGCAATAATGAATAATCAAGTAGATATGGTTATAAATACTCCTACTAAAGGCAATGATGCAACGAGGGATGGATTTAAAATAAGAAGAACAGCTACAGAATATAATGTAGATGTAATGACATCTTTAGATACATTAAAAGCTTTAGTTAATGTAAATAAAAAGCATATGAATGAGAACGAATTAAAAGTTTATAACATAGCAGAATAGAAAATAATAAAGGAGCTGATAAAATTATCGGCTCCTTTATATTATAAATAAATGATTTTAATAATAATATCTATGATTTTGTGGACGAGGTCTACTTCTATTCATATATTTTCTAGATGGTTGAGTGTTACAGAAAAATCTTGGATTGATATAAGAATCAAACTTAGAAAATTCTAATAAGAATTTAGCTGAACCAGCTTCTTTTGGTGATACTTCATCAATGGCAAAGTAAATTACAATACCTTGATCAGTTAAGTAAAAAGACTGATCTTCTGGAATATCTACAACTAGATTAGGATAATATAATTTTGGATTTTGCTTAATATTGTAATTAATATAATCATTAATTAATTTAATATAATCTACACCTTCTCTAAAAATATCTTTAAGTAGAAGTTGTTTGCCTGTTAATAAATCAATATTGTAGTTATATAAATCGTTATATGCAACAGATTTAACTCCTTCATAAGCAAACAGATTTAATTTTAAAGATATAACTTGATTTTTGTTAAAGGTAATATCGTAATCAGAATATACTTGATAGTTTATTTTACTATTATCAGAATTAATTTTGTTCATTTGCTGTTCTTCCTCAAAAACACCATCTTTAAAAGTATAAACAGATGAATAAATGGTATTATTTAAATTTGTTAAAATAGTTTCATCAACTTGAAAATAAGAATTTTTAACGTTGTGAAAAACAGGATATTCTAAATCATAATAAAAGTATTGGTTTTTTCCTATGTCTTCAACATACTGAATATATAAGGGATTATATAGACAAGTATTGGGCATTGGTGTGTAATTCATTTTTAATTCCTCCTAGACAAATTATTTACATTACTAATTTATATGCAGAGTTATTATGAAATAATAATACTAACGTAGAAAAGGCTACAATACTTAGAAATTACATATTAAATAAAGTATATAAACTAGTGAAAATAGCTAAAATAAAATTAATTAGTATGATATAATACATAGGATTAGTAAGAAACTTAGGAGGATATCAATGTTAATATTAGCAGATAAATGGAAAGATTATGAACTTATAGATATGGGTAACGGAGAAAAATTAGAGCGTTGGGGAGACATAGTTTTAAGAAGGCCAGATCCTCAAGTTATGTGGCCTATTAGAAATGAAAGTGGTTTATGGAAAACTCCTCATGGACATTACCACAGAAGTGCTAAAGGTGGAGGACAATGGGAAGTTAAAAAGAAGTATCCACAAAAATGGATTGTAAACTATAACGGATTAAAATTTAATATAAGTCCTACTGGATTTAAACATACAGGCTTATTCCCAGAACAAGCGGTTAACTGGGACTGGCAAATGGATATGATAAAAAATGCTAAAAGATCTATCAAAGTATTAAACTTATTTGCATATACAGGTGGAGCAACAGTAGCATGTGCAGCAGCAGGAGCAGAAGTTTGTCACGTAGATGCATCTAAAGGTATGGTTACTTGGGCAAAAGAAAATTTACATACATCAGGACTTGGAGATAGAAAAGTAAGGTTTATAGTAGACGATGTTGTTAAATTTGTTGAAAGAGAAGTAAGAAGAGGAAATAAATATGATGCTATAATAATGGATCCGCCTTCGTACGGAAGAGGACCGAATGGTGAAGTATGGCAGATAGAAGAAAAATTATATGGCTTAGTTGATTTATGTACAAAAGTATTATCAGACGACCCTTTATTCTTCTTAATAAACTCATATACAACAGGTTTATCTCCAATAATACTTGAACATATATTAGATGCTACGGTAGCTAGAAAAGCTAAAGGTGGAAACATATATGGTGGAGAAATAGGTATACCTACATCAAAAGATGGTAAAGTACTTCCATGTGGAATATTTGGAAGATGGGAGAGTAAAAAATAATGATTAAGGTCATATATGAAGATAATCATTTATTAGTAGTTGAAAAACCAGTAAATGTATTATCTCAGGAAGATAATACAAATGATGATGATATGGTAAATCTTCTAAAGAAATACCTTAAAGAAAAATATAATAAACCAGGAAATGTATTTGTTGGATTAGTTCATAGATTAGATAGGCCTGTTGGAGGTTGTATGGTCTTTGCTAAGACATCTAAGGCAGCAGCTAGGCTATCAGAACAAGTAAGGAGTAAATCCTTTAAGAAGACATATAGGGCTGTAATACATGGAAATATGAATAAAAAAGAAGATAGTCTATTAGATTATTTATACAAAAATAAAAAGACTAATATGGTAAGTGTAGTTAGCAAAAATACTAAAGAAGCTAAAGATGCAAAATTATTATATGAAACTTTAGATTCACAAAAAGGATTAAGTCTTGTTGAGATAGATTTACAAACAGGTAGATCTCATCAAATAAGAGTACAATTTTCTAGTAGAAAACATCCTTTATTTGGAGATCAAAGATACGGTCAAGATTTTAACAAAGTTGGTCAGCAAATTGCTCTATGGTCTTATAAAATCGAAATAGATCATCCAACAACAAAAGAAAAAATGGAATTTGTGTGTGATGTACCAAATGAATATCCATGGAATATTTTTAATGTTTAAGAAGTAAGGAGATATCATGGAAAGATATAAAGGATTTTATATTGATAAACCTTATGGAAATAATATTTTTTCATACGAAGAAAGAGAAAATAAGAAAATTTTCGTACCAGAGTTAATACAAGGTGATTTTGAAGATGTTTTAGTTGGAGAAAACATAGTATTTAATGAAATTGATGAAGATAATGAAGTAAAGGCAAAAGGACTTAAAAATTTAGTGCAATATAAACTAAATGATAAGAGTATTTATGTTTTTGATAATCATAATCATGCCTTTTATTTTTGGATGAAAAGTTTAAAAAATAATGAATTTAATAAAGGTTGTAAATTAGTACATGTAGATCAGCATAAAGACATGAGAGAACCTTTAAATTATGAGGTAGATATAGTTGATTTAGATAATGTATTTGAATATACAAATAAAGTGCTAAATGTAGGTAACTTTATTCAACCAGCATTAAAAAAAGAAATTTTCTCACAAGTAATAATAATGGATAGTTCTTATAGTTTTGAAATTAAAGTAGAAGGCGAATATGTTTTAGATATAGATTTGGATATTTTCTCTAAAGACATGGATTACATACCTTATGACTTTAGATTAGAGAAAATCGTAAAGTTAGTAAAAGATGCAAAAGTTATAACTATTGCTACTAGTCCATATTTTATAGAACAAGACTATGCCATAAATGTGTTAAAAGAACTGTTCAATTATGCTATAATAAGATAGCTAAATAATAATGATAAATAAAATCTAGGAGGATGTTAATATGAACTTATTAACTAAATGGAGAAATTTAAGTGAAAATCTTGAATCTCAAGAATCAGAAGTAAAATTCTGGGAAGAATATTTAAAAGAAGAGGCAACAGTATATGACGAATTATTAAATAAAAAAATAGAAGTTATAGAAGGCAAAGTATCTGACTTAGCTGCATCTCATAACATGTCTGTTGAACATTTTATGGGATTCATAGATGGAATAAGTGAAAGTTTAAAAGAAGATATAGATTTAGAAGCAATAGAAGCTGATTCTGAAATATCTTTAAAAATAGATTTCGAAAAATTATACTACAATATGTTAGTTGTTGAAGCTGAGTGGTTATATACTTTACCAGGTTGGGAAGATATATTATCAGTAGAAGAAAGAAAAGAATTAGAAAAAGCATATAGAAGAACTAAAACTGTTGTTAAAGAAAAACAAACAGGAAGAAATGAACCTTGCCCATGCGGAAGCGGTAAGAAATTTAAAAAATGTTGTGGAAAATAATTAATTTAGATCGCCTATTATAGGTGGTCTTTTTTTATGCGAAATTAATTTACAAAAAAAGGTAAAAAATATATTGCACAAAAGTTACAATAATGTAATAATATAAACATAACAAAAGATTACAAAACGGTAACAAGTTTTAAGATAAATAATATTATTTGAAGGGGGTTGTAAAATATAGTCGAATGACTATATGAATTTATGAAAAATATAAAAAGAAAAATTATAGCGGTATTAATGATTTTTACTATGATGATGCCTATGGTGGTTACACCAGCACCAGCTTATGCTGCGTCAGTGAGTAGAACAACAAAAATTGTAAACTATGCAAATAAACAATTGGGAAAAAAATATGTATATGCAACGGCTGGACCATCTACATTTGATTGTTCAGGATTCACATATTATATTATGAAGAAGACCACAGGAAAAAAAATACCTAGAAGCTCTACTGCACAGGGGAAGTACGGCAAGAAGATAAGTAGAAAAAGCTTAAAAAAAGGTGATTTAGTATTCTTTGCTACTACGGGCAAAGGAAGAATATCACATGCAGGAATATACTTAGGTAAAAATAAGTTCATACATGCATCATCAACTAAGGGTAAGGTTGTAGTATCGAGTATGGCAAGTGGACATTATTATAAAACATTTGTATGTGGAAGAAGAGTTTAAATATAGTATGTTAAAGAATTTAGGATTATCCTAAATTCTTTTTTTTATTTCTAGAATGTTATAATTTATTAAGTTATAAATATTTAATATTAAATCAGCTATTTATAGCTTGATTTATAGCATTAATAATTTTATTTTTAAATATATTAATATCTGTATCTTCTATTTCTATAGGAACTTGTATTTTTTCGAATAAATCAAAAATCATATTATCTGTAAGCTCACAGACTTTAGTATTTCCTATGATTATATTTTCATATTGTCCGTATTGATGCCTAATATCATAAATATCAACTGCATTAGAAAATCTATTTAATTCATCAAATTTAAGTACCCATCCAGGGGTTATATAAAGATTCTTATCGTTATCTGTGATTTTTTTGTTTTCATTATTAATTATTAACTCCATACAATTAGAATCTTTGAAAGTTATTAAATTATCATATTTATTTAAAAACTCATGGAACAGATAGTGACATTTACTTCCGTAAAGTAGAATCACTTTATTACAATTAATCTTATCTAAACTATTTGTAATAACAGATTTTAGTTTATCTAAATTAGTATGTAACCCAAAGGGTAAATATCTAACGTTAATATTTATATCAAAAGTATTATTATCTTTTATTTCCTTTAAAATTTTATTTAACTCTGGTTCAAAAACACCACAAGATAATATGAATATATTCACAGAAAAGTACCTCCATTTTCAAAAATATTTTGAATTCTTATGAGTATATTATATATTACAAACCATGATATTTGTATAAATGCATATTATTAAAATTAAAAAAACTATCACAAAATAAGTTATTTCCACCTTTATGAACAAATTATCTTCTAAAACATATTATAAATTAAAATCAGATATTTAGGAGGACAACTATGAAAGTGGGAGATATAGTGGTTAGAAAATCCTATAATAGAGATATTATATTTAAAATAACAGGATTTTCTAATGACAGTGAAAATGGGAGAGTAGCAATTTTGAAAGGTGTTGCATTTAGATTAATAGCAGATGCACCTTTAGATGATTTAGAGGTAATAAATGAAGATAATATTAAGAATGTAGTAATAGATAAAAATGTGGAAAGTTTATTATATAGATCTGTTAGGGAAGCTAAAGAAAGACAAAAAAGAATGACTAGAGGTATTCCAAAGTTACAGTCAAGTAGTAATGTTTATGGTATACCAGGTAAAGTACTTCAAATAGATGGGGATAAAGAATATTTAAAAATATGTTTAGATGTGTATACAGAGTTAGGAATTCCTGCTGTAGGAGTGGCTATACCAGAAGCAAGTCAATATAAAGAAGTAAGAGCCCTACTAGAAAAACATAAACCGGACATATTAGTAATAACAGGTCATGATGCAATTACTTCTAAAAAAGGAAGTATTAAAGATATTAATAATTATAGAAACTCTATGAATTTTATTAAAAGTGTAAAAGAAGCAAGGAAATGGCAGCCAGATCTTGATTCACTTGTAATATTTGCTGGAGCATGTCAATCTAATTTTGAACAAATTATAAAGGCAGGAGCTAATTATGCAAGTTCTCCAGGGAGAATAATGATACATGCATTAGACCCTGTATTTATAGTTGAAAAAATAGCTTGTTCTAGAATAGATATGGTAGTTCCAATAGAAGAAGTAATTGAGCAAACTATAACTGGATATAAGGGCGTAGGGGGTTCAGAGACAAGGGGAAAATTCAGATGGGCAATGCCTAGACTAATATAAATAGACCATGGAAATAATTTTTAGTGAAATTATACTGTATTCTTTCAAAATACTATTGACAATAGTTGAAAAAATATATAAAATAATTAGTTTGAAACATTTGACAAAACTCTCTTTTCGTGATATTATGTAAACATAGAAACTAAAAGAGGGTGATATTATGGCTACTGTACAAACTTTAGACAATATAAGATTAAGTTTGGAAAAACATCTAGGTAAGAAAATAATATTGAAGGCTAATAAGGGCAGAAAACAAATTATGACCAGAAGGGGAATATTAGAAAATGTTTACCCTAGTGTGTTTATAGTAAAGCTAGAAGCTAACGGAAGTGGATATCAAAGAGTATCTTATAGTTATTCAGATTTGTTAACGGAAAATGTAAAATTACAAGTTTTTAAAGAAAATAAAATATCAGAAAATAAATTAAGCGTAAGTTAAAATTATACCTATTAAATTAGGTGTAATTTTTTTTTTGTATCTTAAATATAAATATAGTGTGATAGTTTATTTATATTTAGGAGGGGCAAAGATGGAACTAATTAAAGATATAATCAAAATAGATAGTAGGGTTGATTTCGGTAAGTATCAAACGTTTATTGAATCTGAAGTGGTTGTTCCAGATATTAAAATGGACGTACATGAAATAGTTGATACTCAAGGATACATAGCATTGAGTAAAGTTGATGTTTCGGATGGCAAGCTTGTTTGCAGAGGAAGTTTTAATTACAATGTGATGTATATAGCTGATGATAAACGTACACTATCAAATGTATGTGGAAAAATAGAAATTAATGAAGTTGTAGAAAAAGATAATATTGTTCAAGACATGGAGTATATGCTATATCCAGAAGTTGAACATGTTGATTGTTCCATAATGAATGAAAGAAAAATAAGAGTGGGAGCTCTTATGAATATTAAGGGAAGTTTATTTGATAAACAAAGATTGGATATAGTTAAAGATGTTTCTCAAGTAGAGTGTATTCAAAAGCATAGAAAAGAAATTGTTTATCAAGACATTATAGGTATAGAAAGAACAGAAAGTGTAATAAGAGATACAATAGCTGTGAATTCAGAAGAAGTTACATCTATAATAAATATTACACCTGTAGTAAAAGTTAAGGAAAGTAGAATAGCTGATAACAAAGTTATAATTAGTGGTGTTTTAGAAATAAATCCTTTAGCTTGTACTTATGAGGGTGATATAGTTGAGTTGGATAAAGGAGGAATTGACTTTACACAATTTATAGAAGTTCCAGGAGCATTTGATGGAATGGAAGAAGAAACATTACTAAATATAGGTGACTTTAGTTACAATTTTAGACAAAACAGTGAGAGTAAAACATCTATGTTAGAAGTAGAGTGTACAGTATGCTCTAAGGTTAAGGTAACTGATGAAGTAACAAGAGAAGTTCTTCAAGATGCATATTCACCACAAAAGATTGTTAAATTCGATAATAGATTAATTCATTTAAATAAATCATTATGCAATAATTCGGAAAACTTTACAGTGAGAGAAACACTAGATAGTAAAGACGAAAGTATACAAATAAAAGATATAGTAAGTGTTTGTCCATCTGTATCTATTGAAAATTCATATACAGAAGGTAATAAGAGCATAATACAAGGTATAATAAAGGTAATAGTATTGTTTGTTCCTTTAGAAGGAGAAAAAATGATATATAAAATATCTGAAGAAATACCTTTTGAAAACGATATAAATATTGATAATCTATCAGATGAGTGTTCAATATTTAATACAGTGTGTATAGATAAAGTAGAGGCAGAATTAAATAGGGAACAAATAGATCTAGTTATAAAAGTAAAAAGAACAACAGAGGCAATTTATAAAAGAGCTGAAAGTTTTATTGTAAAAGGAGAAGATCAAGGAGAATATGATCTTTCTAAAGCACCAAGTATTATAGTATATGTTTGTAAAGATGGAGATAATCTATGGGACATTGCTAAAAGATATAATACTACTGAAGAAGAAATTGCTGAAGTAAACGATTTAAGAGTTGATGAAATGATTAAACCGGGTAAATGTTTAATTTTACAAAAAAAAGTAAGTATTATAGATTAATAAATAAAGAGAAAAGCAAAATAATAGGGGATAAAACCCCTATTATTTTGTTTTTGTAGTATAATAATTATAATTTAAGGATGAATTTTATTAAGTGTAGTAACAGAATGAGGAGGATAAAATGAATTCTATACAATTAAAAAGTAGAGCTAAGATTAATTTATCAATAGATGTATTGGGAAAAAGACCTGATGGATACCATTTGGTGGAAATGATAATGCAAACTATTGATTTATTTGATACTATAAAGATAACAATATTAGAAAACGATGAAATATTAATTAAAAGCAATAGTGTAGATATACCTTTAGATAAGAGCAATATAGCATACAAAGCAGCAGATTTAATTAAAAGTGAATTTAGTATAAATAAAGGTATAGAAATATATATAGATAAAAATATTCCTGTTGCAGCTGGTATGGCAGGAGGAAGTAGTAATGCGGCAGCCATATTGGTTGGCCTAAATAAATTATTTGATTTAAACTTATCAAATGAACAATTAGAAAAAATAGGTTTGAATCTAGGTGCAGATGTACCATTCTGTATTTCAGGAAATGCATGTTTAGCAGAAAACATAGGTGAGAAACTTTCGAAAATAGATGGATTACATAAAGACGCTTTTATTTTAGTGTGTAAGCCAAATATATTTGTATCTACCAAGGAAATATATGAAGAAATAGATGCTAAAGAAATAGAAGCAAGACCTAATAATAGATTACTAATTAAACTTTTAAAAGATAATAACATAAAATCATTAGCTGATAATATGTATAATGTATTAGAAGAAGTGACGAAAACTAAATATCCAGCAATTGACGGAATAGAAAAGAGAATGTTGGAAAATGGTGCATTAGGTTCTATGATGAGTGGTAGTGGACCGACAGTTTTTGGGTTATACTTAAATAAAGAAGAAGCTGAAAAGTGCAAAGAACTTCTTTTAGAACAATACGATGAAGTCTATGTAGTAAACAGTAATGAAAAGGGGGTTGAAATAGATGGATAATTTGACAAAATTGAACTTAGATAACTATAAACCATTAAGAGACGTAGTATTTGAAAATCTAAGAACAGCAATATTAGAAGGAAGATTAAGATCAGGCCAAAGATTGATGGAAGTTCAATTAGCAGAGCAATTAGGTGTAAGTAGAACACCAATTAGAGAAGCTATTAGGAAGTTAGAATTAGAGGGGTTAGTTATAATGTTACCTAGAAAAGGAGCATATGTTGCTGATATGTCTTTTAAAGATTTAATAGATGTATTAGAGATAAGAGCAAGTTTAGAAGGGTTAGCAGCTTCATTAGCATCAGAAAGAAGAAGAGATGAAGATATAATTAGTTTAGAAAAAGTAGCTATGGAATTTGAAGAAAGCGTAAGAAATGCTGATGTTGAAACTGTTCTTAAAAAAGATGTAGAATTCCACGAACGTATTTTTGCATTAGCTAATAATAAAAAATTATACAATTTAATCAACTCATTATGGGAACAAGTTCATAGATTTAGAGTAACGTATGTATCTGATTATGAAGCATCTTTAAGTTTAGTAGAAGAGCATAATAAAATATTACAAGCTATTAAAGACGGAGATTGTGAAATGGCAAAAAAATATGCAACAGAGCATATTGAATTAGCAGAACAATTTTTTATGGAGAATACTGCCAATAGTCAACAAATATAATAGGTTTTTATTAAAAGAAGGTTTTACCTTCTTTTTTTTGTATAAATAATTAATAGATGGAGACACTCAAAATATGAATGAATTTTTGAGGGGGATAATTATGAAAGGACAAAAGATAAGAAGAAGACTATTGACTTTAGTCAGTATTTTAATAGTTATAGCTATAGTAGTAACTGTAGTTGTAGCGAATGAAATAAAAAAAATAGATGCTTGTACATATGATTATAAAGAAAAACTAATAAGGTTTCATGTAATAGCTAATAGTGATAGTGAAGAAGATCAGGCATTGAAGTTGAAAGTAAGAGATGCTGTTATAGCTTATTTACAACCAAAGTTAGAAAATTCTAAATCTATAGAAGAAAGCGAAAAAATAATAAAAACTGAATATGATAATTTAGAAGGAATAAGTAAAAATATTATAATAAAAAGTGGATATAATTATAATATTGACGTTAAATTACAATATAGTAATTTTCCAGCAAAACAATATTCAAGTATTGTATTACCAGCAGGAAAATATAAAGCTTTAAAAGTTGTAATAGGAGAAGGAAAGGGCAAAAATTGGTGGTGCGTAATGTTTCCTCCTCTTTGTTTTGTAGATGATCAGAATGGAGTTATAGATGAGAAAACAGATGAAAAATTAAAATCTATACTTTCGCCAGAAGAATACGACTTAGTAATGTCAAAAAATGAAACTGAAGTTAATAATTTAAAAATCAAATTTAAAATAGTAGAAGTATTACAAGATGTATTTTCAAACCAGAATAAAAATAAAAAGGAGTGACTTGAACTATGGACAGGTGCTATAAAATTATTATAGTATCACTATTAGTTTTAGGTAATGTACTAATATCAATAAAACCAGTATCTGCACGAGAGTATTATTACTTAGACAATAAAACAGAAGGGTGTTTTGTACAAGTACAGGACACAGAAAAAAAAGAGGCTGTAATTAACTTAAATGACGATGAAATAATGTTACTTTCTAAGTTAATAGCAGGGGAAGCTAGAGGAGAAAGTTACGAAGGACAAGTTGCAGTAGCTGCAGTAGTCATAAATAGAGTTAAAGACTCTAGATTTCCCGATACGTTAGAAGGTGTAATATATCAAAAAAATGCATTTTCAGTTGTGAGAAATGGAAATATAAATGTAGAACCTACAAGCTCAACTTATAAAGCAGCTCAAGATGCATTGTATGGAAAAGACCCGACTAATGATGCAATATATTTCTGGAATCCGGAAATATCTACATGTAGTTGGATAAATACGTTGAATCCACATTTAAGAATAGGAAATCATGTATTTGCCAAATAAATATATAAAACTGAAATAAATAAAAATAAAGGAGGTTTACTCCTTTATTTTTTTTATAAAATAAATTATAATTATCACTTAGAAAGAAAAATATAAAAAATATTTTACTTATAAAGCCATATTTAAAGGGAGGCAATGTATTGGAAGTTAAAATTAATATCCATACTATTCAATATAATGAATATGGAGATAAAAATGAAATAAAAGTGCAGTCTATAGGAACTTTATATGAGAAAAAAAACAATACATATGTAGTTTACAAAGAAAAAGAAGAAGGAAAAGAGACAACTACTTCAATAAAAATAGAAAGTGATAAAGTTACAATAAAAAGATTTGGTGAAATTAACTCTACTATGACATTTAGAGCAAATCAAATTATATCTTTTAATTACGCAACACCTCAAGGAATTTTTATAGTAGAAACTAAGACGAATAAATTAATTATAAATAAAGGTGAAAAAACAGATATAAACATAGATTATAATATTGAAATAATGAATATGTTTAAAGGGCGTAATGTAATAAAAATAAATATTAATCAATAGAGCGATCGAAAAAATAAATATTTTTATTTAATAAAATTAAAGGTAGTTAAAATACTACCTTTTGTTTCATTTATTTGATATGATTATAAATATAAAATGTTAAAATATAAAAAATAAGATGAAAAATAAACAAGGATTTATAGATTTTTTATAGAAAATAGTACTAGTAGTTAACAATTTCATTAATTAATAATTTTTGGTATTGTAAGGTAAGACAATTAAATTAATCATTGATAAAATTAATTGTAAGAGGGATAAAATATGATATTTGAAAAAACGCTAAGTACGATAAATAAATACAATTTAATAGAAAAAGGAGACAAAATTGTATTAGGCCTATCAGGTGGACCTGATTCAGTTTGTTTGTTACATATATTACACAGATTAAAAGAGGTTTTAGATATAGAAGTATATGCAGCTCACTTAAATCATCAAATAAGAGGTATAGAAGCTCAAAAAGATGCTTTATATATTTCACAATTATCTGATGATTTAGGCGTTACTTTATTTGTTAAGTCTATGAATGTTCCTGAATACTGTAAAGAAAACAAGTTATCAGTAGAAGAAGGTGCAAGGAAGCTTAGGTATGAAATGTTCTTTGAAATAAAGGAAAGATTACATGCAGATAAGATTGCTATTGCACATAACATGAATGATCAAGCTGAAACCGTTTTAATGCGCATGATGAGGGGAACAGGATTACAAGGATTAAAGGGTATAGATATCATAAGAGATGAGGTTATTATCAGACCTATTTTAGAAATTGAAAGAGCTGATATAGAATCATATTGTGAACAATACAAATTAAACCCAAGAATAGACTCTACAAATTTAGAAAGTATATATACTAGAAACAAGATTAGATTGGAACTAATTCCTTTTATGAGAGATAATTTTAATTCAAATATAATTGAATCTATAGTAAGGATGAGTAATGGCTTAAGAAATGATAATGAATTTATAGAAGAAGAAGCTTTAAGGATGTTTGATGAAGTATCATTAAAACAACTAGATTCTATTGAAATATATTTAGACGAATATATAAATTTACATAAATCATTAAAAAGTAGAATTATTAGGCATGGAATTAAATATGTTTTAGGAGATACTAATTTCATTGACCAAAAGCATATAGAAGAAGTAATAGAATTTGAAGCTGAAAGTAAAATAGATAAAAAATTAATTCTTCCAAGGGGATTATTTATTTATAGACAAAAGGATAAACTGATTTTTACAACAAAAGAAATCATAGTTGAAGAAGTTGAGTTTAGCTATAAAATACCGACTAATGGATTTGTCAAAATAAGTGAAGCAAATGTTATTGTTGAGACAGAAACTATGTCGATAAAAAGGTATAAAGCTTTAAAAAGAGATAAAACACTAAAGTGGTTTGATTGTAACAAGATAAAAGGGGGGATGGTTGTAAGAAGTAGAAGGTCAGGGGATAAAATTAAACTTTCTATGGGCAGTAAAAAAATAAAAGAATTATTTATAGATTTAAAAATTCCAAAAGAAGAAAGAAGTAGAATTCCTATTGTTCAAGATGATACTGGAATTGTATGTGTTGGGGATTTTAGAAATAGTGAAGAATATAAGGTTGATGAAACAACAAAAGAAGTCTTAAAGATTTGCTTTAAGAAAATTAAGAATTAAAACAACTTATGAAAGGAGGGCTTCTTTTGAACAGATTTTTAAAAGGAGCAGGTTTTTATCTGTTACTGTTTGCGATAATAATTGGAATAGTCCAATTTTCGGGGACTCAAACAACAAAAGTTGAAGAATTAGAGTTTTCTAAAGTTTACAAATACTTAAATGATGAAAACATTTCAAGAATACATTTTATAGATGGGACTTCTGTAGAAGGAGTAATAAAGGATTCAAATAAGAAATTCACTTCATACATACCAAATGAGGTGTTAGGTGACAAATTATCCAATGAAATATTAAATCAAGCTATTGATGGGAAATTAGTATTTGATGGAGAGTCTAAACCACAAACCCCATGGTTTGTAAGTATGTTACCGACAGTTCTTTTAATAGGATTTATGATTATAATTTGGTTTGTATTTATGAATCAGTCTCAAGGTGGAGGCGGAAAAGTTATGAGTTTTGGAAAGTCAAAAGCCAGAGTTCATAAGGATGACGAAAAAACCAGAGTTACATTTAAAGATGTTGCAGGACTTACGGAGGAAAAAGAAGATCTCCAAGAAGTTGTTGATTTCTTGAAAAACCCCAAGAGGTACATTAACTTAGGTGCAAGGATTCCGAAAGGTATACTTATGGTAGGACCTCCAGGGACAGGGAAAACTTACTTATCAAGAGCAGTTGCTGGAGAAGCGGGAGTACCATTCTTTAGTATAAGTGGTTCTGACTTCGTGGAAATGTTTGTTGGTGTTGGAGCATCTAGAGTAAGAGATTTATTTGAACAAGCGAAGAAAAGTGCACCAGCGATTATATTTATAGATGAGATAGATGCTGTTGGTAGAAAAAGAGGTGCAGGTTTAGGTGGAGGTCATGATGAAAGAGAGCAAACACTAAACCAACTTCTAGTTGAAATGGATGGATTTGGAGTTAACCAGGGTATTATAATAATGGCAGCGACAAATAGACCAGATATACTTGATCCAGCACTACTTAGACCAGGTAGATTTGACAGAGAAGTTGTGGTGGGAGTACCAGATGTTAGAGGAAGAGAAGCAATATTTAATGTTCACTCAAAAAATAAACCGTTATCAGATGATGTTAAAAAAGATGTATTAGCAAAGAGAACACCAGGATTTACTCCTGCTGATATAGAAAATATAATGAATGAAGCCGCTATATTAACAGCTAGAAAAAAAGAAAAAGAAATACATATGGATACAATAGAAGAATCTATAACTAAAGTTATGGTTGGTGTGGCCAAGAAATCTAGAGTTGTAAGTGATAAGGATAGAAAGCTTACAGCTTATCATGAGGCTGGTCATGCAATTTGTATGCATGTACTTCCTAATGTTAATCCAGTACACCAAGTAACTATAATACCTAGAGGTAGAGCTGGCGGATTTACTGAACCACTTCCTAAAGAAGATCAAATGTATGGTACTAAGAATGAGATGTTAGAAACTATAGTAATGGCACTTGGCGGTAGAGTTGCTGAAGAATTAATAATGGAAGATATATCTACAGGAGCTTCTAATGACTTAGAAAGAGTTACAGCTACAGCTAGAGCTATGGTAACTAAATATGGTATGAGTGAAAAAATGGGACCTATGGTTTACGGAGATAGTGATGATGAAGTATTCCTAGGTAATAGTATAACTACTAAAAAGAATTACTCAGAAGAAATAGCTTATGAGATAGATAAAGAAGTTAGAAGAATAGTTGAAGAAGCATATGCAGGAACTAAAAAACTTCTTAATGATAATATGGAAAAACTTCACTATGTTGCAAAAGGTTTATTACTTTATGAAACACTAGATTCTGAACAATTTATTGAAGCATTCAATGAAGTTTTATCTTTAGATGAAAAAGACGTTTTCGTTAAAAGAGAAATTGTAGTAGAATTAGACAACGAAATGGATAAAGATGAAATTGCAAATTCTATAGAAGAAAGTAGTGACATTGAAGAATTAAAAAAAGAATTTAAATTGCCAGAAGATGAAAATAAATAAATTAATAAAAAACAGGGCTTATTAAAAGTCCTGTTTTTTATTTGTAATTAATGAAATACTTATTATAATTTAAATAGTGTATAATTTAAGTTATAGAAGTCGTAAATGCAATGGGGGAAATATGAGAAATAAAATAATAAAAGTAATTTTAAATAGTGGGCAAGAATTTATTTCTGGAGAAGAACTTTCTAATGAACTAGGAATATCTAGAACTGCAGTATGGAAACATATAAAAAAATTAAAAGAAGAAGGATATGAGATAGAGTCTGTAAATAAAAAAGGATATAGATTGGTAGATTTCCCTGGAGATGTACTTAATTTAGAAAATATAAACCACAGTTTAAATACAAAACATATAGGTAAAAATATAATTCATTTATCTACTATAGATTCTACAAATGATTATTTAAAAAGAATAGGTAATCAAGAAAACCATGGCACAGTTGTTATTAGTGAAGAGCAAACTAAAGGCAAAGGAAGATTAGGAAGGCAGTGGGAATCTAGTGCTGGAGAAGGAATATGGATGAGTATTTTATTAAAACCGGATATGGTACCTTATAAAGCTCCGTTTATTACGTTAATTACTGGGGTGGCCATAGTAAATGCTTTGAGTAAATTAAATATAAATGTAAATATAAAGTGGCCTAATGATATTATAATAAATAATAAAAAAATTTGTGGTATATTAACAGAGTTATCGGCAGAAATAGAAAGAATTAATTATATAGTAGTTGGTGTAGGTATAAATGTTAAGAATATGAATTTTCCAAGTGATTTAGATAAAAAGGCAACATCTTTATATAAAGAAAAATATATTGTGTCACGAGTAGATATAGTTAAAGGTATATTAGATGAATTTGAAAACTTATATGATGATTATATTGAAAATAATAATAAAGAAACTGTACTAGACTTATGTAGACAATACTCTAATATAATTAACAAAGAAGTGTACATGATAAAAGGAGAAGAAAAAGAACTTGTTACATGTATTGATATTAATAATGAGGGCAATTTACTTGTAAAAGACAGTGAAGGTCAAATTAAAGAGATAATATCAGGTGAAGTTTCTATAAGAGGTATAAAAGGATATATCTAATAGTAAATAATCTATTACATATCTTAAAAACACTAAATTTATAAAAGATATTAATTATAATAATGAACTTAATAATCGTAAATAATAGTATTACATTTAAAAACAAAATTATTGACAATATAAAAATGCACTGTTAAAATTGTCTTGTTATAGCTGACATCTTCATACGAAGAGTCTGACTTGTAGACATTTAAGAGTGTCAAAAGTGAAAACTAAATAAACTAAAATAGTCCGGCATCTTAACGAGCTGGAACGGGGGTGTATTTTTTATTATGATTAACACACGTACATCAGTAACAAGAACGCTGAATGTAAGAAAAATGACTGTAATAGGAGTGCTATCTGCAATTTCTATTATGATGTCAATGTTACCTTTTATAGGTTACATACCTGTAGGACCAATTAAAGCAACTATAATGCATATTCCAGTTATTATAGGGGCAGTTATTGAAGGTCCAATGGTAGGAGCAATTATAGGTTTAATTTTTGGATTAACAAGTTTATGGAACGCAATTACTCAACCAGTTTTGCTATCTCCATTGTTTTATAATCCATTAGTATCTGTACTTCCTAGAATATTAATAGGTATTGTAGCTTATTATGTATATCAAGTTGTATATAAATTAACTAAAAAAGTATATGCATCAGGATTTATAGCAGGTCTTATAGGGTCTCTTGTTAATACAGCTGGTGTTTTAGGAATGATTTATGTTTTATATGCAGATAAATACCTAGCTCTTATAGAGCAACAAGGATCAAATGCAGGGAAACTATTATTCGGCATTGTTTTAACAAGTGGGGTACCAGAAGCGCTAATTGCAGGATTAATAGTATCAGCAGTATCTGTAGCATTAATTAGAAAAGGCAAAAAATAGAAAGAAGGTTTAAATATATGCTATTAGTATTTGATGTAGGAAATACAAATATGGTTATTGGTGTATATAAAGGTAAAAATCTGATTAAAAATTGGAGAATAAATACGGATATACACAAAACATCTGATGAGTATGGGATGTTAATAGGAAGCTTATTAACATTTGATGAAATAAATTTAAAATCAATTGATGATGTAATAATATCTTCAGTTGTTCCAAATGTAATGCATGCTTTAGAAAACTTTTGCTTAAAGTATTGTGAAAAGAAACCCATGATAGTAGGACCTGGCATAAAAACAGGATTAAACATTAAATATGATAATCCTAAACAAGTAGGTGCAGATAGAATAGTAAATGCAGTAGCTGGGATTGAAAAATACGGAAGTCCACTTATTATAGTAGACTTTGGTACAGCAACTACTTTCTGTGCGATATCTGATAAAGCAGAATATTTAGGTGGGACAATTTGTCCAGGGCTTATAATATCAAGTGAGGCTTTATTTAACGGAGCAGCAAAGTTACCGAGAGTTGAACTTACAAAACCAGGTAAAACCATATGCAAAAGTACAGTAGAAGCTATGCAAGCAGGGATAATATACGGATATGCTGGACAAGTGGAAAAAATAATATCAATGATGAAAAAAGAATTATGCAGTGATGATGTAAAAGTTATTGCTACAGGAGGTTTATCTTCTCTTATTCATTCAGAAACTGATAGCATAGATTATATAGATAGATTCTTAACTTTAGAAGGGTTAAGATTAATACACAGTAAAAATAAATAATTATAATGGGGAATTGGTTTTAGCCAATTCCTTTTTATATGTAAAAAAAATATAATACAAAATAACAATAGTATATTTTCAAAAATTGTAATAATATATTATGAGTAAAGTTAATTAAATTTTAATAATATGTTAATCATTATAAATAATTCATTAATAAAAGGAGACAGAAGATGAAAATAGGAAATGTAGAATTAAATAATGAAGTTTTTTTATCTCCTATGGCAGGTGTAACAGATTTACCTTTTAGATTAATTTGTAAAGAAAAAGGTTGTGGAATGCTTTATACAGAAATGATAAATGCAAAAGCTCTTTGTTATGATGATGAGAATACTAAAAAAATGCTAAAAATAGAAGATGAAGAACATCCTATAGCTGTTCAAATATTTGGATCTGAACCTGAATTTATGGGAAAAGCAGCTAAAATAATGAATTCATATCCAAATGAAATATTAGATATAAACATGGGGTGCCCGGCTCCTAAAGTTATAAAAAATGGTGATGGATCAGCTTTAATGAGAAATCCTAGGCTAACAGCAGAAGTTTTAAGCGCGGTAGTTGAAAATTCTAATAAACCAGTTACCTTAAAAATAAGAAAAGGTTGGGATGACGACAGTGTTAATGCTGTAGAAATAGCTAGAATAGCACAAGAGTGTGGAATAAGTGCCTTAGCTATTCATGGAAGAACTAGAGAGCAATTTTATTCTGGTAAAGCAGATTGGGATATAATATCTGAAATTAAGCAAGCTATAGATATACCTGTTATAGGTAATGGAGATGTATTTGAAGTAGAAGATGCTGTGAATATGTTAGAAAAAACTAAATGTGATGCTATAATGATTGGTAGGGGTGCGCAAGGAAACCCTTGGATATTTAAAAGAGTAAATCATTATATGAAAACAGGTGAAATATTACTTGAGCCAACAATGGAAGAAAAAATAACGACTGCAATAAAACATATGAACTTAGCGGTAAGTGAACATGGAGAATTTATTGCGGTAAGAGAAATGAGAAAACATATAGGATGGTATTTAAAAGGTTTAAAAAACTCTGCTAAATATAGAGATCAAATAAATAAAATAACAGACTATAAAGTAGTAATTGCTATGTTAGAGGAGTATATGGAACACTCCTTGACACAAATAGGATAGTGACTTATAATATAGCGCATAATAAATCAATAGGAATAAATGTAAAATATGCAAAATAAACATATTTTAAAAATATATCGAAGGAGTTGTAGGGGTTATGGTAGAAAAACAAGAGATACTTACGCAAGAAGGTTATGATAAGTTAGAAAATGAAGTAGAGTTATTAAAAACAGTGAGAAGAAAAGAAGTTGCTGAAAGAATAAAAGTGGCTATATCTTTCGGAGATTTATCTGAAAATGCTGAGTATGATGAAGCTAAAAACGAGCAAGCTCAAGTAGAAGAAAGAATAGCAAAATTAGAAAATATGTTAAGAAAAGCTGTTATTATAGATGAAAGTCAAATAGACAGTACAATAGTAACAGTTGGTTCAACAGTAAAGATATATGATACAGAATTTGATGAGGAAGTTGAATATACTATAGTAGGTTCTGCAGAAGCTGATCCTTACAATGGTAAAATATCAAATGAATCGCCAGTAGGGAAAGCTTTAATAGGAAAACAAAAAGATGATAAGGTTGATGCTCAAGTTCCAGATGGAGTTGCAACATATAAAATATTAGAAATAAGAAGATAAAACTTGGAGGAAGAAAATGAGTAAAGATCAACAAAACATGATTGATAACCAAGAAGACCTTACGGAAGTTCTTAAAGTTAGAAGAGACAAATTAAGTAAATTACAAGAGATGGGAAGAGATCCATTTGTACAAAGTAGATATGATAGAACTAATTATTCTATGGATATAAAAAATAACTTTGAAGAAATGGAAGGAAAGGTTGTTAAAATAGCTGGTCGTATAATGAGCAAAAGAATCCAAGGTAAAGCTGGATTTATAGATATACAAGACCAAGAAGGTAGAATACAATGTTACGTTAGAAAAGATCAAATAGGAGAAGAAGATTATGATCTTTTCAAAACATATGATATGGGTGATATTATAGGTCTAGAAGGTGAAGTGTTTAAAACTAAAAAAGAAGAGATATCAGTAAAAGCTTCTAACGTAGTTTTACTATCTAAATCACTACAAGTATTACCAGAAAAATACCATGGATTAAAAGATGTAGACTTAAGATACAGACAAAGATATGTAGACTTAATAGTCAATCCAGAAGTAAAAGAAGCTTTCTTAACAAGAAATAAAGCTTTAAAAGCATTAAGAAGTTACTTAGATGATAGAGATTTCTTAGAAGTTGAAACACCAATATTAAATACAATAGCTGGTGGAGCAAATGCTAGACCTTTCATAACTCATCATAATACGCTAGACATACCAATGTACTTAAGAATCGCAAATGAATTATACTTAAAAAGACTTATAGTTGGTGGATTTGATAAAGTATACGAAATGGGTAGAATGTTTAGAAACGAAGGAATGGACGTTAACCACAACCCAGAATATACTGCTATAGAGTTATACCAAGCATATGCTGACTTTAATGACATGATGGAATTAACTGAAAATGTTATATCTTATATGGCAGAAGTAGCTACAGGTAGCACCGTTGTAAATTTCCAAGGAACTGAAATAGATTTCAAGCCACCATGGAAGAGAATGACTATGATAGAATGTGTTAAAGAATACACTGGTGTTGACTTTGATACAATAGAAACAGATGAAGAAGCTTTAGATATAGCGGCTAAAAAAGGAATAGAAATAATGCCTGGGATGAGAAGAGGAGAAGTTATAAATGCATTCTTCGAAGAATTTGGTGAAGATAAATTAATCCAACCGACATTTATAACACATCACCCAGTTGAAGTATCGCCTCTTGCGAAAAGAAATGCTGATGACCCAAGAAAGACTGATAGATTTGAAGCTTTCGCAAATAAATGGGAACTGGCTAATGCTTTCTCAGAACTTAATGATCCAATCGACCAAAAAGGAAGATTTATGGATCAAATGAGAAAGAAAGAATTAGGTGATGATGAAGCTTGTGATATGGATGAAGACTTCATAAATGCACTTGAAGTAGGATTACCTCCAACAGGTGGATTAGGAATAGGTATAGATAGAGTTATGATGTTACTTACAAACTCTGCATCAATAAGAGATGTTATATTATTCCCAACAATGAAACCAATAGAACAACATAAAAATCAAATAGAAGAATAATAAACTGTTTATAGAAGGATAGCTCATTGACCATATGTTAATGGGCTATTTTAATTGTAAGTGTTTTATATTTTTAAAACCAAAAATTATATAAAGATTAATTATATTAAATTTAAACTTAAAAAATTAATTTTTTCGTTACAAAAATTATTTACTATATCAACAACAATGTATAAAAAATATTAACAAAAAATGTTGTTAGCCATTTGAATTTGAAAGAATAGATAATATAGTACTTCAATATGAAAATAATAAGGGAAAAAATAATAGAGGAAAAAAGAATAAGGGGTTAGAAATGAATATAAAATTATTTAAATTTAAGGGGGAAATAAAAGATGAATCAAATAATATCATGGATTTGTTTAATAAGTTTATGTTTTTTATGTTTAGAAGTTATGATTTATATATGTAAGGATACCCTAAAATTGTTTAATAAAGTAAAAGTTAATAATAAATCTAGAAGAATAAAACCAGTAGTTTCAAGAGATACATACGATTATAAAACAAAAATTGCAAAATAATAATAAAAAGTATTGACCTATAGTTTAATAGATGGTATAGTTATACTTGTCTTCAAGAGAGACAGAAACAAAACAAAAACTTCT
>JAVXJG010000006.1:3666-81268 GCA_036647935.1 Peptostreptococcaceae bacterium | reverse complement strand
CCATTCCGAACACAGAAGTTAAGCTCTTAAGCGGCGATGGTACTTGGGGGGCAACTCCCTGGGAGAGTAGCACGTAGCCACGTAATTTTTTTATATTGTAAAACTAGATATACGATTAACTTAGAATAATAACAACATAACACTAAAGGCCGATGATTAAACATATAATCATCGGCCTTTATTTTTTAGGGGGATATATCCATGAAGAATTATATAATCGATAAGTTAGAACAAATAAGAGATGAAGAAATAATATCATTTCATGTTCCAGGTCATAAGATAGGAAAAGTTTTTGATTTATTGGGATATAAGGAAAAATTAGAAAAAATTTATACTATAGATACAACTGAAATTGATGGAACTGATAATTTACATAATGCTAAGGAAGTAATAAAAGAATCTCAAGATAGGGCAGCAAAGATATTTAATAGTGATAAAACTATATATTTAGTTAATGGTAGTACTTGTGGTATTCTAGGAGCAGTTATGTCTACATGTCCTCCAAATTCTAAATTAATTATGAATAGAGATTGTCATCAATCAGTAATAAATGCCTGTATATTAGGAGACATTACACCCGCTTATATAGAAACAAAAATTTGTAAAGAAACAAATGTATTAAAGGGTGTTAGTATAGATCAGGTTAAAAAAGTTATAGATAATAATTCAGATGCTAAAGCGATTATACTTACTTACCCAACATATTATGGAATGACATATGATTTAGAGGAAATATGCAAATATGCCCATAGCAAGGATATATTAGTAATAGTGGATGAGGCTCATGGAGCACATTTAGAATTAAGTGAAAAATTACCTAAATCAGCAATCAATTTAGGAGCAGATATAATCATACAAAGTACTCATAAAACATTACCAGCATTTACCCAATCATCAATGATACACATAAAAGGTCATAGAGTGGACTACAAACAGATATTAAGCATATTAAGGATATTAGAGTCATCAAGTCCTTCTTACATGCTTTTAGCATCATTAGAATTAGCTGTAGATATTTATGAGAAATATGGTCTTAATTTAATGGAAGAGTTAATAAATAGAATTGAGCAGCTTAAATTAAGGTTTGAAAGTAATCTTAAAATAAATATTTATAATGATATGGATATAACAAAGATATTTATTTCTTTAAAAAATTATGGAATAACAGGATATGAATTAGATGAAATCTTGAGAGAAAAATATAAAATTCAAGTAGAATTATCAAATTTCTATGGAGTTTTATTAATATGCACAATAGGAAATGATAATAGTGATTTCACAAGTTTAGAAACTGCTTTAGAAGATATTATAATAAAATATAAAAAGGATAAATTAATAGAGAATATTGATTATCCAGTACAGATACCAGAGAAGGTATTTAACCCAAGAGATGCATTTTATAAAAAAAAGAAATTAGTTAAAATAAATGATAGTATAGGAAAAGTAAGTGGGGAATATATAATTCCATATCCACCAGGGATAAGCTTGGTTTCTCCTGGTGAAATTATTACGCAAGAAATTATTTCTTATATCCAACTAGGGGTTAAAAATGGTATGATAGTAAGTGGAATTAAAGACTCTAATTTAGAGTTTATTGAAATAATAGAAGAATAATAATTTATTATAAATGAAATAAAAACTATTTTTAGCTATTGTAATAATGGGAGGATATTATGGGCAAGATTTTTTGTTTAATGGGAAAAAGTAGTTCAGGAAAAGATACTATATTTAAAGAAATAAAAGATGACAAAGATTTAAATTTAAAACCGGTAGTATCTTATACTACAAGACCTCAAAGAGTAGATGAAACTCAAGGGGTAGAATACTTTTTTATTAATAAAGAAGAGTTAGATAAATTTGAATCAGAAAATAAAGTAATTGAAAAAAGAGTATATGATACAGTTAACGGGAAATGGTATTACTGTACTATTAATGATAGTCAAATTGATTTAGACAAATATAACTATTTATTAATAACAACTTTAGAATCTTATAGAGACATTAAAGCATATTATGGAGAAGATAAGGTATATCCTTTCTATATTGATATAGATGATGGAATTAGATTAGAAAGAGCTTTAGAAAGAGAAAGAAGACAAGCAAAGCCTAATTATGATGAGCTATGCAGAAGGTTTTTAGCAGATAATCAAGATTTTAGTGCTAAAAACTTATCTGATTTAAATATAAATAAATTCTATATAAACGAAGACTTACAAGAGTGTATTAAGAATATAAGAGAAGATGTTTTAAATTTAATATAGTTATGTTAAAAAGAGGTATTTATATCTCTTTTTTTTATTACTCATAAGTTATACTAGTTTTATTAATATAAATGCAAAAAAGTGTCTAGAATAGTTATAGAAATAAGTTGATTATTTGTTATAATATAAGGTAATTACTAAAGTAAGAAAGAAAAAATTGATCTATGGAGAAAATAGATATGTATTTTGAAAATATAAAAGGACAAGAGTTCGCTAAGAAGTATATGATAAATTCTATAAAAAAGGGAAGCATTAACCATGCTTATATGTTTGAAGGAATAGAAGGTATCGGTAAAGAAACATTTGCAGATGAGTTAGTAAAGATACTTCTTGATGCCAAATATTTAGACAATACCCCTGATTGTATAAGAGTAAAACCAGATGGTAATAGTATAAAAATAGCTCAAATAAGAAATTTACAATCAGATATTGTAATTAAACCACATAAAAAATATAAGATTTATATAATAGACAAATCAGAAAAAATGACTGTTGAGGCTCAAAATGCCTTATTAAAAACATTAGAAGAACCACCTGAGTATGCTATAATTATTTTAATTGCAAATAATAAGGAGAGTTTGTTACCAACCATAAGATCTAGATGTGAAATTGTAAAATTTACACCAATACCTTTTGTAGAAATTAAACAATATTTAATAAATCAAGGTATAGATGAAAATAGAGCAAATCTTTTAGTATCTTTTTCTAGGGGTAGTATGAAAAAAGCATTAGAATTAGCACAGTCAAACGACTTTTATGAGATGAAAGAAAATGTTCAAGGTTACATAGAAACACTTATGGGTAAAAATATGGTTAATATCTTGGATATACCAAGTAAGATGGAATCATACAAAGGAGACGTTATAGTAGTCTTAGATATTATGATAAATTATTTCAGAGATATGATGATTTCTAAAGAAAATGTAGATAAAAGTATGATAATAAATGCAGATAAAATAGTATTCATACAAAATATGAGTAAGAAAATTACATATTCGCAAGTATCGAAGATAATTGATATAATAGAGGATACCAAGATAAAAATAAAAGGTAATTGTAACTTCAATGTGAGTATACAAGTTATGTCTTTGAATATATATGAGGTGATTAAATGATAAGTATTGTAGGAGTAAGATTTAAAAATGCAGGGAAAATATACTACTTTGATCCAGTTAATTTTGCAGTTGAACAAGACATGGATGTTGTGGTAGAAACTGCAAGAGGATTAGAATACGGAACAATTGTTGTTGGAAAAAAAGAAATAGATGAAGAAAGTTTAGTTTCACCATTAAAACCAATAATAAGAATTGCTGCAGAAGAAGATACTAATATATATAGAGAAAATAAAGAAAAAGCAAAAGAAACTTTTGAGTTATGTCAGCAAAAAATAAAAGAACATGATTTAACAATGTATTTAATTGATTGTGAGTATACATTTGATAGAAATAAACTGATATTCTATTTTACAGCAGAAGGAAGAATAGACTTTAGAGAATTAGTAAAAGATTTAGCTGCTATATTTAAGACAAGAATAGAATTAAGACAAATTGGTGTTAGAGATGAAGCAAAATCAATAGGTGGACTTGGACCTTGTGGAAGAAGTCTTTGTTGTTCTTCTTGGCTTGGTGATTTCCAACCAGTTTCAATAAAAATGGCTAAAGACCAAAGTTTATCATTAAATCCAACAAAAATATCAGGAATATGCGGTAGATTATTCTGTTGTTTAAAATATGAACATGATGTTTATGTAGAGGCTATAGAAAAAGTACCACCAGTTGGATCTTTAGTTAAAGTTGAAAATAATAAAGGTAGAGTAATTGAAACAAATCCTTTATTAGAGCAAGTTAAAGTAGAGTTTAACGATAAAACTATTAAGGTATGTATGAAAGATGAAATAAAAGTACTACAAGCACCTAAAAAGTGTGAAGGATGTTGTGGTAAAGGAAAAGATTTAGATATAGATAAAGAAACACTAAAAGAACTTAAAAAATTAGAAGATTAAAACTAGGGGGATATTTTATTCCCCTATATTATTGTTAAAGGAGAAGTACATGGAAGTAAAATTAAAAGACACTGAAAGAATAGACGATTTACAACTAAAAGGATTAAAAGTTATACAAGATAAAAATGGATTTTGTTTTGGTATAGATGCAGTTCTTTTAGCTAATTTTGCTAAAGTAAAAAAACACGCTAATGTAGTTGATTTAGGAACTGGAACAGGTATAATACCTGTACTTATTGCTGGTAAAAGTGAAGCTAAAAATATAGTTGGCGTAGAAATACAAGAAGAAGTATGGGAAATGGCCAAGAGAACAGTTAAATTAAATGATTTACAAGATAGAGTACAAATAGTTAGAGGCGATATAAAAACTATTGATAAGGATTTAGAAGTACATGGATATCATGTGGCAACATCTAATCCGCCATATATGCATATGAATGGAATACAAAATCCTAATGACAAAAAGGCTATTTCTAGACATGAAGTATTATGCAACTTAGAAGATGTTATAAGAGCGGCATCAAAACTTGTAATGCCTAAAGGAAAGTTCTTTATGATACACAGACCAACAAGGTTAATGGATATAATAACTTTAGGTAGACAATATAGATTAGAGCCAAAGGTAATTCAATTTATACATCCAAGAGCAAATAAAGCACCTAACTTAATGTTAGTAGAGTTTACAAAAGACGGTAGACCAGAATTAAAAATATTAGATCCTTTATATGTTTACGATGAAAATGGTAATTATACTAAGGAAATAGAAGAAATATATGCAAATGAAGATATAGGAGAACAATAATGAGTGGGAAATTATATATATGTCCAACACCTATAGGAAATTTAGAAGATATAACTTACAGAACCTTAAGAGTACTAAATGAAGTGGACTTAATAGCAGCTGAAGATACTAGACACAGTGTGAGATTATTAAATCATTTTGAAATATCAAAACCACTTACAAGTTATTTTGAACACAATAAAGACTCAAAAGGAATATACTTAATAGATAAACTTCTTGAAGGTGAAAATATAGCATTGATAAGTGATGCTGGAATGCCAGGAATTTCTGATCCAGGAGAAGACTTAATTAAGCTAGCAATAGAAAATAATATAGATATAGAAGTATTACCAGGAGCTACTGCATTTGTTGTTGCCTTAGTTGGTTCTGGTATGAATACACATAAATTTGCTTTTGAAGGTTTCTTAGATAGAGATAAAAAATTAAGAAGAAATAGATTAGAAGAAGTAAAAGAAGAAGAAAGAACTATGATATTCTATGAATCTCCTCATAGAATAAAAGATACTCTAAAAGATATGTTAAAAATACTTGGCAATAGACAAATATCTGTTAATAGAGAATTAACTAAAAAGTATCAAGAAATTATAAGACAAGATATAGAAACAGTAATTAATATATTTAATGAAAGAGATATTAAGGGTGAATTTGTTCTTATAGTAGAGGGATTCACAGGAGAAAAAACTTTAGTGAATGATTATAGCAACTTAGATGAAAGACAATACGTTGAAGTCTTATTAGAAGATGGTATGAGCAAAAAAGATGCTATTAAAATTGTTTGTAAAGAAAGAAAGTTAAAAAAAGATGTTGTTTACCAGCAAGTTCTCGATTTATAAAAGACAAGCAGGGGTGATTTTATGGAGAATGAAATTAGACTACTTAAGGCGATAAAAAGTAATAATGTTAGTTATGAGATAATTAAATTAGATCAATCAAAAATATTAGAAGAAGTAATTCCTAAAGTGAAGGGAATGAAAGAAGTTGGTAAGTGTAAATATCATGTAGTTGATTGTTTTCAACATACTATATATGCTTTAGAAGAATTTGAAAGATTAATAAAAGAAAATAAATTTCCAAGTCATCTAGAGGAATTTATATGGCAGTATTTAAATAGAGAGGTCGAAGCCGATTTAAAAGTTTTAGATTTATTAAAACTATCTGTATTCTTACATGATGTAGGGAAAGCAGATGCTAAGACTATAGATGATAATGGAAGAACACATTTTAAAGGACATGAAAAATTTAGTGGATTAATTGCTAAGGAATTAGGTGAGAAGCTGAATTTGTGCCAAGAGGCTATAGACTTAATATATAAATTTACATCATATCATATGTATCTTTTATATATTTATAAGAATAATGATGCTAGCGAAGAATTATTATATAAGATGTTTGAACAATTAAATGATGAGATAATAGGAGTAATGTTACTGGGATATGCAGATATAACTGCTACTAAAAGATTGTTAGAACCAAGAGAAAATGAAGAAATTTTAAAAACATATATGAATTATATATTAACAAATTATTTATATAAATATAAAAAATAAGTATCCTTTTAATAATTAAAGGATACTTATTTTTTATGTGAATCTATAGAATTGATTTTGATTGTATAGGTGTAGAAAGAATTACTGAAGTTTTTGTTGAGCCAATAGTTTTTATGCTATCAATAACACTTTCTAATTCGTACATATCTTTAACTATAACTTTTAATAAAGAACAATCATCACCTGTTATATGATGACATTCTACGATTCTATCATTTTTCTTAGCAGCTTCTAAGAAGTCGCCATATTTATCACTAGGAAGTGATATATGTATAAATGCTTTTATAACTCTACCTAAAGCATCTGGATTAACTATAGCTTTGTATCCTTGAATGACACCAGATTCTTCAAGCCTTTTAACTCTTTCAGAAACAGCTGGAGAAGTTAATCCTACGATTTTTCCTAAATCTTTCATAGAAATTCTACCATCTTTCTGTAAAATTTCTATAATTCTGTAATCTGTTATATCCATTGGTAGACCCCCTTTAGTAGTATAAGGTTATTATATATGTTTTTTAGCATCTAACAAGTCTGACTTTAATGTCCAAAGTCCATAAGATAAATCAACTTTGTAAGTTTTTGGGTTTGAAAATCTCTTATATGCATCCCAAAGAGTGTTAAATTGCTCTTTAACATATTCTTTAATCTCATTTACACTTTTAGCTTCGTATTTGCTTTTACCATTTATAAATAAAGGCTTTTGAAGTTCTTTAATAGTGTAATCGTTTAAAGTTGTTTTTTTCCAAGTGTATGTAGGGTGGAATATAGTTAATGGTTTTGTTGTATCAATTTCTTCATCATGAAGCATAATTAAATCGCCTTCAGCTATATTTTCCTTATTAAATATTCTTACAACTTTTTTAAATCCTGGGTTATTTATTTTTTCAGGTTCTTCAGAAACTTTAATCTTTGGAATTAATGTTTCACCTGTATATGAACCTGCTAATTTATAAACTCCACCTAAAGAAGGTGACTCAGCAGAGGTAATTAGTTTAGTACCAACTCCCCATGAATTAACTGCTGCACCACTTGATTTTAAATCAGCAATAGTATACTCATCTAAATCATTAGAAGCAGTAATAGTTAAATCTTTGTATCCAGCTTCTTCAAATAATTTTTTAGCTTCTATAGATAAATACTGTAAGTCACCAGAATCTATTCTTATTCCCATAGGTTTGTAACCTTTAGCTTTTAAATTATCAAATACTTTTATTGCATTTGGCACTCCGCTTTTTAAAACGTCGTATGTATCAACTAATAATAAACATTTATCAGGGTATACATCAGCATAAGCTTGGAATGATTCTAATTCAGTATCGAATTTTTGAACCCAGCTATGAGCTTGAGTACCAACAACAGGTATGTTAAACATTTTCCCAGCTAATACATTAGCAGTTCCTGCACATCCACCTATTACAGCAGCTCTAGCACCATAAGTACCAGCATCTGGACCTTGAGCACGTCTAAGTCCAAATTCAAACACAGAATCGCTTCCAGCAGCATAGCAAACTCTAGAAGCTTTTGTTGCTATTAAAGATTGGAAGTTTACTATTGTAAGTAAAGCAGTTTCTATTAATTGAGCTTGATATAAAGGTGCCTTAACTGTAATGATTGGCTCTTTAGGGAACATGATTGTTCCTTCTTCTACAGCATATATATCCCCAGTGAATTTGAAGTCTTTTAAAAAGTCTAAGAATTTATCAGAAAATAAACCTAGGCTTTTTAAATATTTTAAGTCTTCATCAGAAAAGTGAAGATTATTTATGTATTCTACTAATTGTTCAATTCCGCATATAATAGTATATCCCCCATTACAGGCGTTTTTTCTGAAAAACATATCAAACACAACTACGTCTTCATGAATATTTTTTTCGAAATATCCATTTAACATAGTAAGCTGATACAAATCAGTAAGAAGTGTTAAATTTCTCATTGGTATTTCTCCTTAAACATTTAAATAAATTAAAAAACCTTATACTTATACTAAAACATAATATAGTTGAACTTTCAAGCATAAAGTATATGTAGGAGATTATAAAATTTTTTAAAGTGATTGTTAATTAAAACACAAGATTACAAAAATAAAATAAAGGAGGAGAGAAAAAATTAACAAATTATGGTTTTATATGATTGCACTAGGAATAGTGGGAAGCATATGCTTTAATAATTTACCTGCTACTAATCAGGCTATATTAAATGAAGGGACAAGAGCCATAGAATTTGCAATTACCTTAGCTAGTGTAATGGCTCTTTGGATGGGTATAATGAATATTGCAAAGGACTCGGGACTAATTGATAAAATTGCAGATAAAATGAGTCCTGTAATGAAAAAATTATTTCCGACAGTTCCAACTAATCATAAAGCAATGTCATATATGGTTATGAACATGGTATTAAATATGTTAGGGGCAGGAAATGGTGCAACAGCATTTGGCTTAAAAGCTATGAAAGAATTACAAACTTTAAATCCTAAAAAAGATAGAGCTTCTAATGATATGATTATGTTTTTAGTAATTAATATTTCATCTATACAACTGATTCCTTTTACCATGTTAAAAATAAGAATAGATGCAGGCTCTACAGATCCTAACTCTATAATACTAACTACTTTGTTTGCTACAACCATATCTACAATAGTAGGAATATTAAGTTGTAAGTTATTACAGAGAAGGAGGTATAAATAATGTTAGATTATTTTTCTAATATTGCTGTACCTATTATAATACTGGGTATCGTTATATATGGTAAGAAACAAAAAGTAGACATATATGAAAGTTTTATAAACGGAGCAATTGAAGGATTAAAGACGGCATGGAATATACTGCCTTATATAATAGGAATATTTTTAGCTATAGGAATTTTCAAGTCAGGAAAAGGAATAGAAGTCTTAGAATACATATTTACACCTATGTTGAATTTACTACATATACCAAAGGAACTTATAGGAATAATTATAGTAAAACCTCTATCTGGTAGTGGAGCCTTGGGAGTTTATGCTGAACTTATTCAAAGAGTAGGCATAGATACTATAACAGAGCAGATGGGAGCAACTATAGTAGGAGCTTCGGAAACTATATTTTATACAATGGCTATCTATTATGGAAGTTTGAAAATTAAAGACACAGGTCATACTTTATTTTGTTCTATTTTATGTCATATAGCAGGTGTTTTTGCTTCAGTTTTCATTTGTTATACTTTATTTAGTATATAAATGTTGACAATAAAAAGTAAATTTACTAAAATTAAAAACATAGTATCAAAATTTATATTTTGAGAATAATATTTAATACATATTAAAATAATGAATATATTATAAGCTAAGAAGAGAATAGTAGGTATGAATTTTTTCTACAGAGAGCTAGATTAGGTGAAAGCTAGCGTTAAATGAATTACTGAAGATGGCCTTGGAGCTTTTTATCTGAATTAATTTAGGATAAAACATTTAGACATGTTACAGTCTGCTAAGATATCTATTTTAGAAAAACCAATTCTTTAATCAATTTGATTTACTGAAGGGAATTTTTTATATAGATAATTAGGGTGGTACCGCGAATAATCTCGCCCCTATGGACTCCATAGGTGGCGAGTTTTTTTATACAAAAAAATTATTACACAAGGAGGCAACAAAAATGACTAAACCAACATTTTATATAACTACGCCTATATACTATCCAAGTGGTAGATTACACATAGGTCATACTTATACTACTGTAGCAACAGATGCAATAGCTAGATTTAAAAGATTCTGCGGTTATGATGTAAAATTCTTAACTGGTACAGATGAGCACGGTGAAAAAATCCAAAAGAAAGCTATCGAAGAAGGTAAGAGTGAAATAGAATATCTAGATGGAATGATAGCTGGAATAAAAGATTTATGGAAGACTATGGACATATCTTATGATGATTTCATAAGAACTACAGAAGATAGACATAAAGTAATAATCCAAAAGATATTTACTAAATTATATGAGCAAGGTGATATATACAAAGGTGAATACGAAGGAAGATACTGTACTCCATGTGAAAGTTTCTGGACGGAATCTCAATTATTAGAAGGTGACAAATGTCCTGACTGTGGTAGAGAAACTTATTTAGCCAAAGAAGAAGCTTACTTTTTCAAATTATCTAAATACGAAGATAGATTAAGAGAGTTATTCCAAAATCCTAACTTCTGCTTCCCAGAATCAAGAAAAAATGAAATGGTTGCTAACTTCTTAGATAAAGGTCTAGAAGATTTATGTGTAACTAGAACTACATTTGACTGGGGTATAAAAGTACCATTTGATGAAAAACACGTTATATACGTTTGGGTAGATGCTTTATGTAACTACATTACAGCACTTGGATACTTATCAGAAGATGATTCAGAAATGAAAAAATACTGGCCAGCAAATATCCAAGTTGTTGGTAAAGAAATAATGAGATTCCACACAATAATATGGCCAGCTTTATTAATGGCTTTAGATTTACCAACACCAGAGCAAGTATATGGTCATGGATGGATATTATTCGGAAATGATAAAATGAGTAAATCAAAAGGAAATATAGTATATCCAGAGCCAATGATCGAAAGATACGGAATAGATACACTTAAATATTTCTTATTAAGAGAATTTGCTTTCGGTCAAGACGGAAGTTATACTCATAGAAACTTTGTAACAAGAATAAATACAGATTTAGCTAATGATTTAGGAAACTTAGTGAGTAGAACTGTATCAATGGTGGAAAAATACAATGATGGCTTAATACCAGAAGCTGTAGAATCTACTGAATTTGATGCAAGTTTAAGAGAGCAAGCTAAGTTATCAAGAGAAGTATTTGAAGAACAAATGAACAAAATGCAATTCCATGAGGCATTAGAAGGTGTGTGGAAATTAGTAAGAAGAACTAATAAATACATTGATGAAACTATGCCTTGGGCTTTAGCTAAAGATGAAGCTAAAAAAGGTCAATTAGACGCAGTATTATATAACTTATGTGAGTCTATAAGAATTATAGCAACATTAATAAATCCAGTAATGAAGACTACTGCTAATGGAATTTATGAGCAAATAGGAATAACTGGACAAGAAGAATTAACAAACTGGGAAAGTACTAATGAATTTGGTTTAATTAAGCCAGGAACAAAAGTATGTAAAGGTCAAGCTTTATTCCCAAGACTAGACATAGAGAAAGAGGTAGAAGAATTGGAAGAATTATTCTCAGAAAAGACAGAAGTAACTCAAGAAGTAGCTCCATTAGAGCACAAAGAAGAAATAACAATAGACGATTTTGATAAAGTAGAACTTAGAATAGGTAAAATATTAAGTTGTGAAAAACATCCAAAAGCAGATAAGCTTTTAGTTTCTCAAGTTAAATTAGGGCCTGAAACTAGACAAATCGTATCAGGGATAGCTAAATGGTATAAGCCAGAAGAAATGGTTGGTAAGAACGTAACTGTAGTTTGCAACTTAAAGCCAGTTAAATTAAGAGGTGTTGAATCTCAAGGTATGATAATCTGTGCTGGTGATGACGGAGACGATTTAAAAGTATTATCAGTTGAAGATGTTAAAGACGGTTGTGAAGTTAGATAAGGAGATGTAACTATGTTATTTGACTCACATGCACATTTAAATGATGAGAGATTTGATGAAGACAGAGAAGAATTAATTTCTTATCTTCAAGAAAAAGGTGTAGATTTAGTAGTAAATCCAGGAGCATGTATAGAAACATCAATTAGCAGTATAGAACTTGCTAAAAAATATGATTTTATATATGCAGCAGTGGGAGTACATCCTCATGATGTGGGGACACTAGATGATACTGCAATTGATACTCTTAGAAAATTAGCAACAGAAAATGAAAAAGTTGTTGCTATAGGAGAAATTGGATTAGATTATTACTATGATACTGCTCCAAGAGAAGTTCAAAAGGAATGGTTTAAAAGACAAGTTGAATTAGCTAATGAATTAAAACTTCCTATAATAATTCACGATAGAGATGCTCATGGAGATACTTTTGAAATAATTCAAAAGTATAAAAATCCTGAGATAGGTTGTGTATTACATTGCTATAGTGGAAATGTAGAATTAGCTAGAGAATATGTGAAGATGGGATGTTATATATCATTATCTGGAACAGTTACTTTTAAGAACAATAAGAAGACTAAGGAAGTAGCAAGAGAAATTCCTCTAGACAGATTATTTATAGAAACTGATTCACCATATATGGCACCAACACCACATAGAGGGAAAAGAAATGATCCTTCATTAGTTCAATTTGTAGCTGATACAATAGCTGTAGAAAAAGGAATTTCTTATGATACAGTTTGTGAAGCAACCAAAGAAAATGCTAAGAGATTTTTCAATATAAAATAATATAAAAGAAGTATAGAAATAAACAACTATTTCTATACTTCTTTTAATTGTAAGGATTTTTTATTTTATCTGATTTATTTTAAGCAAGATTTTACGTAATCAAGGGACACGTCCATGGTAGTAGCTATTTCCTCATCAGATAAACCATTATCAGAAAATCGCTTTACAACCATTATCATATTTTCTCCCACTTCAATAATATGTCTATCAGGATCATAAAAACGAACAACACGTTGACCCCAGGAATGTTGTAAAACAGGATGTACATATTCAATTTCCGGCATGCTACTTAGTTTTTGTAAAAAGTTATCAAAGTTATTTTCTTCAAAATATAATTCCATATTATTTGCACCAAAAACAATTTCGTTATTATCCTTATGAATAAATCGACACCAAGAATCTTTTGTCTGTAAAGCAATATTGCCAGTTAAGGTTATATTTGCTCCAAAATCTAAAATTATATCTAAACCAAGTACCTCATGATAAAAAAACTTTGATTTTTCCATATCAGAAACAACTATCAATGGATTTAAAAATTTCATATATTCACCCCTCGCAAATAAGAATTAATCTTATGAATTAATTAAATTCTAACTAAATGCTATGACTATTGCAAAGATAAAATTACTAATATTGTTAATATATATTTTTATTCTATAAAAAAATAAGAGTAGACAATTATAATCAAACTGTATAATAGATACTTATACAGTTTATACTGTTGATAGAATTATGTAAGTACAGGAGGAAATATGAAAATAATTATTTCTAGTAATTCTGATTTGCCTATTTATTTACAAATAGTAAATCAGATCAAAGAAGAGATATTAAGTGGTAAATTAGAAGAAAATCAAATGTTACCTTCCATGAGAGCTTTAGCAAAGGACTTAGGCATTAGCTTTATAACTACAAAAAGATCATATGAAGAATTAGAAAGACAAGGATTAATAAATACACTTCCAGGGAAAGGCTGTTTCGTATCGGCTTTTAATAAAGAGCTTGTATATGAAGCTAAGATGAGAGAAATAGAAGAAAAATTAGAAGAAGCAATAAATTTATCAAACATGATAGGGCTGTCAAAAGAAAATTTAATTTCCACATTAGATAGTCTATACGAGGGGGAGTAGTATGTTAAGGATAGAAAATATAAGTAAAAAATTTGATAACTTTGAGCTTAAAAACATATCCTTTCATTTAAAGGAAGGATTTATTATGGGATTAATAGGTCCAAATGGCTCAGGAAAGACAACTTTAATTAAGTTGATTATGAATTTACTTGAAGCTGATGAGGGAAAGATTTATTTTAAGGGAAAAGATATATCTAATAATCCAAAAGAATTTAAAGAAAATGTAGGTTTTGTATATGATAATCTATATTTTTATGAAAACTTAAAAGTAAATGATTTTAAGAATATAGTATCATCATTTTATACAAAATTTGATAAAGACAAGTTTGATAATTACTTATTAAGATTTAAAATAGATAAAAATTCAAAAATAAAGAATTTATTAAAAGGACAAAATATTAAACTAATGCTTGCAAAGGCTCTTTCACATGAGGCGAAACTACTTATATTAGATGAACCAACATCAGGACTAGACCCTATTTTTAGAAAAGATATGATGCATATACTTCAAGAGGAGTTAGAGAATGGGGATAAAAGTGTTATAATTTCAACTCATATTACTCAAGATTTAAGTAGAGGTGCAGATTATATTACATTTATAAATAATGGAGAATTAGTATTTAGTGAAGACAAGGATACTATTAGTGAAAGTTTAGATAATCATAATATTCAAGAAGCCACTTTAGAAGAGATTATTTATTACTATGGGAAGGAGCTAGAAAATGATTAATTTATTAAAAAAAGACCTAATAGCATGTTTTAAAGCAGATATAAAGATTATAGTGAAACTGATAGTAGGAATACTTATATTTTCTCTGATTTTGTTTCCTATTTCTCCAATAGTAGTACCACTTTTTATAAGTTATATATTTATACTTAGAAGTTTTCAGATAGATGAGCTTAATAAGTGTGATTATTTATTTAATAGTTTACCAATTGAAAAGGAAGATATAGTTTATAGTAAATATTTATTTTCAACTATAGTAATTATGATTTCTTTGATTTTTACGTATTTTTATTACCACTGATGTTTAAGTATGGGTATAGAAAATCATATGTAATAGTTAATTTAATAATAGCGGTAGTTTTAGTTACTGGTATTTTTAATAGTAGTAAGATAGAAATGGACGTTTATATAGTAGGAGAAGCAATTTTAAGAGATAAAACTTTATTACTTAAATCAGCAGGGGCAATATTTATATATTTAGTATCAATGATGGTATCAAATAAAATATATATGAAAAAAGAAATAGCAAATTAGGGAGAGATAAGTATGAATAAGAAATTTATAAAAGTAAGTTTAATAATATGTGTACCCTTAATATTATTGATAGGAATTTTCTCTATGATGACTAATAGCATGGAAGAAGATATGGGGCATGAAAAAATACAAATTACATATAAGGGATATAAAGAAGAAAAATACAATTACACTGTAAGTGTTATTATAAAAAATAACTCTAAAAGTATAGCATCTTTAGGAGAAACACAGCTCTCATTTGAGTATGAAGGGTCAGGGGAAAATATAGGAGAGTTTTATATAAAAGGTGAAGAAGAGGATATATGGGATGATAATAAAGTTATGGGAATAGATCCAGGTAAAGAAGAAGAGCTTATTTTCAAAATACCAAAAGGAATAAAAATTAATAAAGAAGATTACAACATGAATAAATTATTGATAAGCTATGACATAAGTTTCTTTAAATTTAGAGCGGGGAAGAATAGTTTAGTATTAGGAACTTCACAAATGGGTGGAACTGAGACTTTAGAAAAATAGTATTAAAAAAAAAATTAGTAAGGAAAACTTTATAAGCTTTCTTATTGATAATTATTATCAATTATGTTATTATACAATTATGATAATCATTATCAATAAGGGAGGTTAGTATGAAATCAAATTGTAAAAACACATGTTGCGAAAATAAATCAAATTCATTATATATAAAAAGAATATTAGAAATGATTGGCCCTGTAATTCTAGGATCAAAACCAGCTGAAATAGTTAATATACCAGGAAGTAGTGATGAGAAAAAAATGAAATTATCTCAAATACAAGGATTCTTTAGTAATTGTTGTAAGATTACATATAGAATAATTAACACTTGTGATGGAGGTAAAAGGGTTTTATTTATTAATGAAAAATTAATGCACAAGACTTTAGATAATAAAAGATGTATAAACTTTTTAAAGTTTATGGGATATTCACGTAATTATGAATTAAATAATTATATGGAGGAGTTAGTTAGTAGGTTAGAATCTGAAAATTTCCCACATGAAATAGGTGTGTTTTTAGGATATCCACTGAAGGATGTTTTAGGATTTATGGGATATGGAAATAAAGAACTAGTAGAAGTTCGTAATTGGAGAATTTATGGTGATAAAGCTACTTCTTATGCTGTTTATGATAGTTTTTTAAGAGATAAGGCTATTATGAAATCCATGGTTCAAAGCATGCCTATAAGTGAACTACAAAGGGCTATATAAAAATAATAAAAAAATCGTCATTAGAATAATCTAGTGACGACTTTTTTTATTGGAATTGCATGATACAAACTATAAAAAGAATAGCTATAAGTGTTATTGCTACAATACCGATAAATCTAAAACACTTTACTGAACCTGCAGCAAATGATTTACCAGCATAAATAATATTTTCAAGTTCTTTGTTTAATTGAGGACTTGAATTACTAGTATTATTTTCAGGATGTACGTCTTTCATTAATTCGTCTAATGTTATATCAAAAAAGTTGCTTAATAAAATTAACTTCTCAAAATCAGGATAGGATTGACCATTTTCCCATTTTGATATACTTTGTCTAGATACATCTAGTATTTCTCCTAATTCATCCTGAGAAAGTCCTTTTTGTTTTCTTAGGTTTAATAATTTTTCGTTAAAATTCATATTATACATTCTCCCCCAACTGTTTTATAATTTTATAATACATTAATATAATAAATACATCTATAAACTTTTGTTTCCAATGTGTCAACTAAAGTTAACAATGTTAGCACAAAATTTAATAAGTATGATTCCTTATTTTAAGACTAGCATTCAAGTTATGTTTAACAAACAGATGATTATTTCTACAGTTGTAATGGGATTTTTGTTAACAGTAAGAACATCAGTGACAATAGGGCTATATTTTATAATTAGCAGTTTGTATGCATTAATTAAGGATATTTGTTTTAAAATATATGTAAAAAATAAAATAAATTTAAGTATAAATTAATATAAGGAAAGATCTATCTCAAGTTTTGAGATAGATTTTTTTAGTTTTAATAAAGTTTGAAATATTAACAACATGGAGATTATAAATATATTACAAATTAAAGGAGAATATAAAAATGAAATATGATGTTGTAATAATAGGTGCTGGTCCAGGTGGAATAGCAGCAGCACATAATTTAATAAATAATAATATATCCTGCTTATTAATAGATAAACAAAAATTCCCCAGAAATAAACTTTGTGCAGGAGGAATTACATCTAAAACATTTGATTTATTAAAAGAATTAAAATTAAAAAAAGAATTTACAGGAGAAAATACGATTATAAGTGAAGGTGCAGAGCTTTATTTGGAATATAAATATATTACTAAAATTAAATCAAAAGGTTTAACTTATATGGTAGATAGATTTGATTTTGATTCATATTTAGTTGATGATTATAAAGATAAAGGTGGAATTTTATTAGAAGAAGCTAGAGTTAAAAATATTGATGAAAAAAATAATATTATAACTTTAGGAAATGAAGAAACTATTGAATTTCAATACATAATTGGTGCAGATGGTGCTGTTGGAATGACTAGAAAGTTAGTAGATAAAAATATGCATGCAAATGGGTTTTGTTTGCAAGTTGATGTAGAAAGAAGTAAATTTAAGTATGATACAGATTATATGTCATTATATTATGGTATTATTCCACAAGGATATGGGTGGATATTTCCCAAGAAATCTTATCTAACAATTGGATTTGGTGGAGATTATAATAAAAACTTTGATTATAATGGAGAATTTGAGAAGTTTTTAAATAAATTAGGAATTAATTGTGACAGAAAAGATTTTAAAGGAGCTTTTTTAGCCTTTGGAGAGCATATAAAAAATCCAGTAAATAAAGAAAAAAACCTACTGTTAGTGGGGGATGCAGCTGGGTTAGTAGACCCTATAACGGGAGAAGGAATTTATTTTGCTATGTTATCAGGAGTAAAAGCATCAAATCTTATTATAAAAGCTATAAAAGAAAACAGCCCAAATGAAGTTGATAAATATAAATATGAAATTGAAAATATAACTAAAAATATAGGTAAAGGAGCGAAACTTAAAAAGCCAATTTATACTTTTAGAAAACCTATTTTTAATGCTATGAAGAATAAAAAAATTGGTGATTTTGTATTTAATGAATGTTTATATGAATCAAATTATTGTTTATTAGAATTATTATTTCATAAAAACAAGATGTGAAAGTCAGATAAGACTCATGAACAAAATGATTGAATTAATTTAGATAACTTGCTTGGTCAAAAGTGCTAAAAATAGAGTAGGAAACTTTGTTTTTAGCACTTTTTAATTTTTTTTCAATATCTCTATCTATTTTGTCTTTTTTATCATGGCTGAAAAATTCAATGATTGAATCAATAATATAAGCCATTACAGTGGCGTAACCACCACTTCCAAGTTTAACCCCTAACATTTCATCATCGGAAAGTTGGCCTTTCATAAGATTGTATATATGTTCAACTAAATCTCCCTTTATCATTATATAATCGTACTTTTTATTGTAGTTTAATAAGTGAAAAATATCTACCAAATAATATACAATTAGAATTAGAAGGTTATTTAAGGGGGAATTTATTATGGAGAGTAATTATAAGCTAGCTTATAATAACGAATGGAGAAGATTGCAGAGTAGAGATTTTGAAAAAACAGCAGAAATAAGAAATGTGAATTACAATAAAGAAACACAAGAAATTATTATACAAGTACTTAATAAAGAGTACATATTAAATTGCAATGATGAAACCATAAAAAGAAGTATTGATAATTATATTCCAAGTGCTGAAACTGGTGTTATGATATTAAATTATTTATCGTTTACAGAGTGTGACATAAATAGAAGTAATAAATTGATAAGTATAAAAGAAGTACCTAATGGTGGGATGATGTTTTACCCAGCTTTTTATAAAAGTAGCATAATAAAGTTAATTGATAGTTTTGGATATGACTGTAATAAATTTAAACAATGTGCAGAAAAATTAGGCGGTAAAAAAATCAAAATGGGAGATATAGCTTTTGAATTTCAAGTTTTTCCTAAAGTATTTGTTACTATAGTAATTTGGGAAGGTGACGATGAGATAAAACCAAGTGCCACAGTACTATTTGATTCATCAATACAATTTATGATGCATGTAGAAAGTATAATAGGACTTGGAGGTTATATAGTAAGTAAAATCATTAACCAAATAGAAAAGTAAAAATTTCAGACGAATTTGGTATATATATATTAAACCTTGATTAAATGTAGTAAAAAACGTAAAATATAAAGATATGAGATTAATAAGAGCTTGAATTGAAAACAATTATAATAATAGATTAAAAGGTGATTATATAAAATGATAAAAGAAATAATAGTAGTTGAAGGAAGAGATGATGTTACTGCTGTAAAAAGAGCTTTAGATTGTGAATTAATAACTACAGGTGGATTCGGATTTCCTAAAGGAGTTATGGAAAGAATTAAAGCAGCTCAAGCAAGGAGAGGTGTTATAATTTTTACTGATCCTGATTTTGCAGGTGAAAAAATAAGAAAAAAAATCGCAGCTGAAGTTCCCGGGTGTAAACATGCATTCTTACCAAGAGAAGAAGCTAAAAAAGATGGAGATATAGGAATCGAAAACGCAACGCCAGAAAGTATAATAAGAGCTTTAAATAAAGTTAGAACTGAAAGTACAGATAAAAGAGATGAATTTTCACAAGTTGATTTAGTTGTTAATGGATTAATAGGAAATGAAGATGCATCTTATAGAAGAGATAAAGCAGGACAAATATTAGGAATTGGCTATGGAAATGCAAAGCAATTTTTAAATAGATTAAATAACTATGGAGTTTCAAGAGAAGAATTTAATAAAGCTGTAGAAACTATATAAGGAGAAAATAATGGATAGATTATCATCACATAAAGCCACAAAAGAAGTTGTTCAAAAACATAATTTTAAGTTTTCAAAATCCCTTGGACAAAACTTCCTAATTGACACAGACGTAATTGATAAAATTATTGAAGGTGCAAGAGTTAAAGAAGGAGACTACGTAATAGAAGTAGGACCTGGTATAGGAACTCTTACAAAAGAAATGGGAAAAAATGCAGAAAAGGTAGTAGCAATAGAAATAGATAGAAAGCTAATACCAATATTAAAGGAAACTTTAGACGAGTATCCTAATATAGAAGTAATCAACCAAGATATATTAAAAGTTGATATTCAAGAATTAATAGAAGAAAAATTAAGTGGGGGACCAGTAAAATTAATTGCTAATCTTCCATACTATATAACAACACCAATAGTAATGAAATTCTTAGAAGAAGATATACCAGTAACTGATATAGTTGTTATGGTACAAAAAGAAGTTGCTGATAGAATGAATGCAAAACCAAGTACAAAAGATTATGGAGCTTTATCAGTAGCTGTCCAATATTACTGTGATACTGAGATAGTTGCAAAAGCGCCTAGACACATGTTTATGCCACAGCCAAATGTTGATTCAACAGTTATTGGACTTCATGTTAGAGAAGAAAGAAAATATAAAGTTGATGACGAAGAGACATTCTTTAAAACAGTTAAAGCATCATTTGGACAAAGAAGAAAGACTTTACTTAACTCATTAAGTGGACTTGGTTTCTTAAGTAAGGATGAAATAAGAACTGCTTTACAATGTGCTAATATAGATGAAAAAAGAAGAGGGGAAACTTTATCAATAGAAGAGTTTGCCACATTAGCAAATGAAGTAAATAGAATTCATATGGAAAATAAGTAATATATAGGCTAGTCTTAGGACTAGCTTTTTTAGTGTAAAAAATTAAATTTCAAGTAAGTTAAAGGGTATATTAAAAAAAGATATATCCTTATTAAGGTAAAAAAATATTTACAACTATATCCATTAGTGATATATTATAAATAGATATAGATATATCACTAATGGATATATCCGAGAAAGATATAAAAAGAATAGAAGGTGATTAAAATTAGTAGAAATAATTCGCTACAAGAGGAGCAATTAACAGAACCAGGATATTATATATTATTAGCCTTACTAGTGCCTATGCATGGATATGGAATATCAAAATATATAGAAGAGCTAACAGAAGGTGAAGTTTCAGTAGGTCCTGCAACTATGTATACCATGCTAAAGAAAATGCAAACTCAAGATTATATAACTTTAGCTGGAGAAGAAGCAAGAAAGAAAATATATAAATTAACGGATAGAGGAAATAGTGTAATTAGAAAAGAGCAAGAACGTAGATATAAAATGGCACTTCATGGTGCAAAGGCTTTTGAAAGAATAGGAGAGGGAGTATAGATATGGGAAAAGAAGTTAAATATGTACCAAGTGGTGGTTTACTTTTATCAGAAGATAAAGATATTAAAAAATTAAGTGAGTTAGCTAAAGAAGGTTGGATATTAGAGTCTTTTCAAAAGTTATCATTTAAGCTGATAAAAGGTGATCCACAAGATATAGAATACTGCATTGATTATAATAATGAAAAAGATGATTTAGATGAATATTTATCAATGTTTGAAAATAGTGAGTGGAAACATATATGTTCATATGAGGGGTATCATTTTTTCAAAGCTCCAAAGGGAGCGAGACCTATTTATACAGACCAAGAAACTTTAACTACAAAATATGAAAAGCAATATAAAATAATGGAAAAGGTAGTAATTGGTACAATAGCACTAATTGTTGGTTGCCTATTAGGAATGGGTTTCATATCAATGATAAACAATGGTTCTAATATATTAAGAGGATTAAAAATTGTACTATCATCAGGGGCTGGCGCAGGAATTGGTATTTTAATACCATTTATTATATGTACTATAATTGTTTATAAGAAAATAAAAAACTAAACTAATAGATAATGCCTCGTTCAAGAAATTTACTTTGTTGAATGAGGCATTATTTTTTAAAATTCCTAGGATTTTATAGATTAGTTATGCGTTTAATTTATATTTCATCCAATCTTTACCTTCTACTAATCTGGCTATCAACATAGAACAGGCAGTATTTGAAGTTGTATTCAACACTGTAGCAGGTGCATCTATTATAGTAGTTATAACAGCTATAATAGGTAAAAATTCTATTGAGAATCCAAATATAGTGATTATCAACATCTCTGCTATCATACCACCACCAGGAATAGCTCCCATAACTGTACCTACTAAAAATGCTACTAATAATATGGAAGATATGGCTGATATACTTGTCATGTTATAACCAAATATTCCAAATAAGAAAGTTACTTTTAATACTCCACCAATAACGGACCCATCTTTATGAATATTAGTCCCTAGTGGTATGGCAGTTTCGGCTATATCATCTGGAACATGCATTTTTTTAGAAGCATCTAGATTTACAGGTATAGATGCTGCACTAGAACATGTAGCAAGAGCTGTAACTGTCGGTGGAATGATATTTTCCCAGAAAACTTTTACTCCCAATTTTCCACCAGCAATAAAAGCATAGATGGAGAATAATCCAAAATAACATACAACTGTTAAAATTAGATATAGTACAAATGATCTTGCATATCCAGATATTATTTGTGGACCTAATTCACCGATAATAGAAGCAAAATAACATCCAAGACCTAATGGAGCTACTTTCATAACTAAATCAATTATTTTCATCATAACATCAGAGCCAGATTTTAAGAAACCTGCTATGATTTTTCCCTTTTCTCCTGCCATTGCTGTGGCAACTCCAAAAATGATAGAGAATATAATCATTTGAAGCATATTTGATTTTGATAATAAGTTAAAAAAATCAGGTACTGTAACAGTATTAACTAATTGCTGTAATACTCCAACATTCTCAGTAGTAGCGCCATCTGGTGTTTGCATTAAACTTGCAAACATGTCTGGGTTTAATCCTTTTGTAGGATTAAATATTAAAACACCTATTAGAGTTATAATCCCTGATATCATGGCTGTTATAAAAAATACTATAATAATATTTTTTAAAATTTTTCCTAGTCTTTTCATTTCTCCCATATTTGCTATAGCTGAGCTAACACTAAAAAATACTAAAGGTACTAATGTCATGAATAATAAGTTTAGAAATAATTCTCCTATAGGCTTAAATACTGTAGCCTGTTCCCCCATAAAATATCCAATAATTCCACCTATTATTATGGAGCCTAATAGGATTATTGAAACTTTATAATTTTCCCAAAATAATCTCATGTTGCATCTCCTTTTCATACATTATCATTTTTACGTCATCACCTATACTAATTACATCGGTTAAAGTCATATTATAGAAAAGGCAGTGATATAAAAGATAATTATTATTAGTATATTTATATGAAATAAGTAGTAATTTGGTTTTAAAAAATATATAAGAAGTGCAAAAATTTATTATTATTAAAAGACATAACTAATTTTATTTTGAGTATTCATAGTACTTAATAAAAAACTTATTACATATAATTACATGAGAGATTATGTTAAGGGGTGAGAATCTAATGGCTACCAAAAGAAAGTTTAAAAGAGACTATATTATGCTAGAAGCAAAAGATATGAGTTTTAGATATAAAGATAAAGTATCACCAAAAGCTTTTGCCAAAATCGAAGTTACTGATGAGAAATCAATCATAGCTTTGTATGCTGAAAATTTAAAATATGTTAGTGATGGATATGGAGTAGTGGCAATAAGAAATGACTATGAAACTATAGATTTAGGAATTATAAAAGTAAATCAGCAAGGTAAAGGTGAATTTACCTTTAATATGGGTGAGGACGATATTGATATTAAGGGAATTGCAATAACACAAAATAGAAATGTTCCTCTTATAGGTTTTAAAGGAAATAAAATTGAAAACTATGAAGATATATTATTTCCACCACAATATGAGCTTGAAGAGGATGAGGACGAAAATGAGTATGAAGAATATGAAGAAGTGGAATATATAGATGTACAGGATGAAGGAGACGTGGTGGATAATGAAGAGGATGATGAATACGAATATGAAGAAGTAGAATATATAGAAATAGACGATGAGGATGAAGAAGACGAGGAAGATAATGAAGAATATGAAGAGGCTGATGAATACGAAGAGTATGAGGAATATGAAGAAATTATATATGAGGAAATAGATGACGACAATGAGTATGAAAGAATAGAATCAATTAAACCACATAACAAAGCTAAGACAAGAGATAAAATAGAAGATGATTATATAGAAAAGAAAATAAATAAAGCAAAGGCAGTTTTAGGAAAACAGTACACAGAAACTGTAAATAAAAATACTTATAGTGGTAGGAAGAATAATCAAGAATATATTAAAACAGCAGGTACACTATTAATGCCAAGACAAATCAAAAAAGGTCTGAAATATTTTAAAGAAGTAAAACCTTTTGTATCGGATTATATAGATAATACAAGATGGTGGAAGATAGAAATAAACCCAACTACTATGTGTGGTTATACTATGCCATATTTAGGATATATAAATACATTGAATTACACTATGTACAGTGATGCAGTTATGCAGTCATATAAATATAGACACTATTTATATGGAGTTCAATATGATGAATATAATAAGAGACAATATTATATTTATGCTGTTCCTGGAAAAAAAGTTGAACAACCAGATAAGGGACACACAGGTTTTACTAGATACCAACCTTGTGATAATAGAAATAATTCCTTGGGATACTGGTTATGTTTTGTAGATTGTAAAGCTAGAAAAATATTAAAATAATTATTTAAATAAATCGCCTGGTTAAGCGTCCAGGTGATTTTTAACGTGAAAAAAATAATATTGTAAATAATTAATCTTAAAATTATCTAAAAAAAGTTATATAATAGTAATATAAAACAATTATCCGGGGGTAAAACATGGCTAAAAGAAGAAAAATAAAAAAATCAACGTTTCTAGTAGCTGGAATTATTGTATTTTTCGTGATTTATTTCGGTACATTTAAATTATTTTCATCACTGGATAAGAACGATAAAGATAATGCAGTTAAAGTCCAAACAGAAGAAGATAATAGATCTCTACTAAGACAATTAAAAGATAAGGATAAAATATATTTATCGGATGCTGTAGTTTCAGATGTAAGAGTAGAGGAACAATTATTAGAAGAGTTAAGGTATTCATTTGAAGATGTTAGTAAGATAAGAACACCGGAATCTTATAAGCCTGTATATGAAGGATACTCAGACGATGGAGTTAAATTTTCAACAGACTTAGATGTAATGAGAGTTTTTACAGTAGACCAAGAAGAATACTATAAGATTCCGGTAACTTCTAAAGAAGAAATGAAAAATATTCTTGATAAGAGTATTTATACTTCATTTGATTTTGTGAAACAGTATAAAACATGGAATAGCGTCACCATAACTTATAATGGAGAAAAAAAATCTATTAGCAAATGGAAATATGATGACCTTGCTAATAAAATGGTTGCAAAAAGGGTAGTTGGAAAAGTACAGCCAGAAAAAAGCAAACAAAGATCTAAAGAAAATTTCGTAATAAACATAAATGCAGACAATTATGAAGCTAAAGTTGAAACCATGGGCGTTGATTACGTTAAAATTAATGTTAAAAAATTAAGTTCTTATTATGAGGTTCATACAGGTTTACACGAATATATAAGAGCTGAAGTATTTAAGTTATCTAAAAAATAGAATTTAATTTAATCAAAAAATAGTAGTTGGGATGTATTAAACATCCTAACTACTATTTTTTATAAATAAATTTAATTAATTTTCTTCTAATAAAGATTCCCCAATTTGATATACAGGACCTGCACCAGCAGTAATTAGTAAATCATTAGGTTGAAGATTTTCTTTAAGATATTTTACTATATCTTCAAATTTACTGATGTATATTACATCAACATTGTTATGATATAATTTTTCAACTAAGTCTTTAGAATGAATATCTCCAGGATCAGTTTCTCTAGCAGCGTAGATATCAGTTATTATAACTTTATCAGCAGAGTAGAATGCTTCACCAAATTCATTTAAAAGAGATTTAGTTCTACTATAAGTGTGAGGTTGGAACACACACCATAAGTTAGATTTTTTTAGTTTTTTAGCAGCAGCTAAAGTAGCCTTTAGTTCTGTTGGATGATGTGCGTAATCGTCGACTATTAGAGCATCTTTATAAGTACCTTTAGTTTCGAATCTTCTACCAACACCAGTATATTTAATGATACTCTGCTTAATATTATCAATACTTATTCCTGATACTATAGAAACTATTATAGCAGAAGTAGCATTATAAATATTGTGAACTCCAGGTACTGATAATTGGAAGTTACCCAATTCTTTACCAAAATAAGATAAATTAAATGAACCATATCCGTTATCATTAAAATGTATATTTTTAATGATAACATCATTGAATGATTCTTTTCCGTATTTGATTACAGTAGCCTTTACATCATGTAATATACCGTCAGTATTATCACTGTCTCCGTTTATTACAAAATGACCTTCTTTAGGTAATAACTTACCAAATTTGTTAAATGAAGCCTTTATTTCTTCTATTCCAGAGAAATAATCAAGATGATCTGCTTCTATATTTAAAACGATGGCTATTTTAGGATTAAAGTTTAAGAAACTATCAACATATTCACATGCTTCTGTTATAAAGTTTTCAGAGTTACCTATTTTAACATTACCACCAATTGATTTTAAGTTACCACCAACTAGTATAGTAGGGTCTAAATTTGTACATCCAAATATAGTAGATAACATTGAAGTAGTTGTAGTCTTGCCATGAGTACCTGATACGGCTATTGAGTTTTTATACTCTCTCATTATCTGACCTAAAAAAGCAGCTCTATTTATTGTAAGTATATTTTTATCTTTTGAAGCCATAAGTTCTTCGTTTTCCGGATGTATAGCAGCTGTGTAAACAACCATATCTAATCCATCAACAATATTGTCTTTTTTTTGACCGATGTAAATTTTTGCACCTTGAGATTGTAATTTTTCTGTCATTGCAGATTTTCCAATATCTGATCCAGAAACTTTATATCCTTTATTAAGGCATATTTCAGCTAACGCACTCATGCTTATTCCACCGATTCCTATGAAATGTATATTCATAACAAAACCACCTTCCCTTTTATTTATTGCTATAATAAGAACAATTTTTGTGGTATAATTAAATAATGTTCAATATTTTAAGTATTATATGCATATACTAGTTCATATATTATTTATTATATTAATTCAAAATATATGAAAGATAACTAATATTATACCATATTATAAAATCTTATGCATTATTTACTTTGAATGATAAATAGTTGTAATTGTAGGAGGTTACTCAAACGATGAAGTTTAAAAGAACGGAGAGAATCGGAGCAATAGTGAAGATATTATCTGATAATCCAAATAAAATTTATACATTAAGTTACTTTACAGAAAAATTTAATGCTGCCAAATCTACAATTAGTGAAGACTTATTAGTTGTTAAAAATGTGTTCGAAAAATTACAATTAGGTAAAGTTATAACAATATCTGGAGCAGCTGGTGGAGTAAAATACATACCAAAGACATCAAAAGAAGAAAATAATTCATTCCTTATGGAATTATGCGAAAAAATAAGCAGTAATGACAGAATTCTTTCAGGAAGATTTTTATATTTAATAGATTTAATATACGATCCAACTGTTGTTGCTAAAGTAGGTAAGATATTTGCATCGAACATTGATTATTCAGAAGCAGATTATGTAGTTACTATGGAAACTAAGGGTATTCCAATGGCTTTAATGACTTCTAAAGCAATGAATTTACCATTAGTAATAATTAGAAAAGATATAAAAGTATCAGAAGGACCAACTTTAAGCATGACTTATGTTACTGGAGACAATTCAAAGGTACAAAGCATGAGTTTACCTAGAAAAGCAGTTAAACCAGGAAGTAAAGTTATACTTATAGATGACTTTATGAGAGGTGGAGGAACTATAAAAGGTATGACTCAATTAATGACAGAGTTTGGAGCAGAAGTAATAGGCACGGGGGTATTTATTACTACATCAACTCCAACAGAAAAATTAGTTGATGATTACATATCTTTAATAGAAATTGATACTGAAGGTAATGAGATAAATGTTAAGCCAAATCTAAAAACTTTTAATTATGAATATAGAGAAGATGAGATTGAGGAAGTTATGGAACATGCTGATGAAGATGAAATTGATGAATAATTCTAACTAATTCGAGCTATATGAAAATATTTTTAAATAAAAATAAAAAAAAGTTTAATAAATAAAAAGGAATTCATTAAAAAGTATAGAATTATTTACCAAACAGTTTATAATTATATTGGGTAAATTGTATTTTGTCAAAATCACAAAGGGGGATATTAAAGTATGAACATAACTGACGTAAGAGTAAGAAAGATTACTGATGAGGGGAAAATGAAATGTATTGTTTCTATAACATTTGATAATTTATTTGTAGTTCATGATATCAAAGTTATTGAAGGGCAAAATGGATTATTTATAGCTATGCCAAGTAGAAAAGTTGGCGAAGGAAACTTCAGAGATATAGCACATCCAATAAACGCTGAAATGAGACAAGTATTAGAAGATGCAGTATTAAAAGCTTATCATGAAGCTTTAGCTCAATTAGAAGTTGCTGCAGAATAATTTATAAAAAAAAATTAAACTTTGTAATAAATAAATGAGTCGATTTTTATCGGCTCTTTTTACATTAAAGGGATTTACATAAATTTTAATAAATTAATGTATTTATAATTAGATTTTTGTTTATAATAAGTGTTAAGTAAGTAAATATTTTCAATTGTTATATTATATTTATATATTTTAAATTTATATATTTTAAAGAAATATTGACAAAAGTATGAAATATATTTATGATAATATCATAGAATATAAGAAATAATTTAATTTAGAATATAAGCAATGATGAGAAGAAGTAGTAATTAAGTAGGATAAACAGAAAGTAACCGTTTGATGAGAGGTGCATATCTTTTAATTATGAATACATCTTTGAGCTTTACACCGAAAAACTAAGGTTTAGTAGGCTGTGACGTATTTGACACACGTTATAGTGTCATAGTATTTATTTAGATACTAACTGAGTTAAATAGCGTGAGCTATTTATGAACAAAGGTGGTAACGCGAGACATGCCCTCGTCCTTTTATAGGACGAGGGCTTTTTTTAATTTCCAACTGCTTAATGGAGCAACGGACCTGGTTTGTAGGATGTTGGCGACATGGGCGAAGCAAATTTTTTATACCCAAAATACAAAATATGTAAATAATGAATTTAAAATATAAAGGAGTGGATTGTAATGACTATGACGGCATACGATGAATTAGTTGCAAGAGGATTAGTTGCACAGGTAACAGACGAAGATGAATTAAAAGAATTAATAAATACAGGGAAGGCAACATTCTATATAGGATTTGATGCTACAGCTGACAGTTTACATGTTGGTCATTTTATGGCTCTATGTTTAATGAAAAGATTACAAATGGCAGGAAATAAGCCTATAGCTTTAGTTGGTGGTGGAACTACTATGATAGGTGACCCATCAGGAAGAACAGACATGAGACAAATGCTTACACCAGAGAAAATTGATTACAATTGTGAATGTTTCAGAAAACAAATGAGTAAGTTCATAGAATTTGGTGAAGACAAAGCGATATTAGTTAATAATGCAGATTGGTTATTAGATTTAAACTATGTTGATTTATTAAGAGAAGTGGGAACACATTTCAGTGTTAACAGAATGCTTAGCTTTGAATGTTACAAGAGTAGAATGGAAAGAGGTCTTAGCTTTTTCGAGTTCAACTACATGATAATGCAAGCTTTTGATTTCTATCATTTATATGAAAAATACGGATGTCAAATGCAATTAGGTGGAAACGATCAATGGAGTAACATGTTAGCTGGTACTGAATTAATCAGACGTAAATTAGGAGAAAATGCTTATGCATTAACTATAACTTTACTTCTTAACTCAGAAGGAAATAAAATGGGTAAAACTGCAAATGGTGCAGTATGGTTAGACCCTAATAAAACTTCTCCATTTGAATTCTACCAATATTGGAGAAATATTGGAGATGCAGATGTATTTAAATGTATGCGTATGTTAACATTCTTACCACTTGAAAAGATAGAAGAAATTGAAAACTGGGAAGCAAATAGAATAAATGAAGCTAAAGAAGTATTAGCATTTGAGTTAACTAAACTTGTTCACGGTGAAGAAGAAGCTACAAAATCACAAGCTAGTGCAAGAGCATTATTTTCTGGTGAGGTACATGCAGATATGCCTACAACAGAATTAAGTGATGCAGATCTAACTGATGGAGAAATAGATTTAATATCTTTATTAGTTAAGGCTGAGTTAACTCCAACTAGATCAGAAGGTAGACGTAATATAGAACAAGGTGGAGTAACTGTAGACGGTGAAAAAGTAACTGATGTTAAAGTAGTATTTAACAAAGAAGCTTTAGCTGGTGAAGGTATAGTTGTAAAGCGTGGAAAGAAAAAATTCAAAAAAATAATTTTAAAATAGTAATTTTGATATTACTTTTCCTAAAATAACAGAATTAAAAATATACGATAACTATTTTTTGATAGTTATCGTATATTTTTGAATAATAACACAATAACCTAGCATTTTTTTATAAAAAATGCTATATTAATAATGTCAATAATACGATTGAATTGTATACTATTAGATAAATAATACATCCTAATGGTAACAATTATAAAAAACTGTATTGAAATGGAGTGAAAACATGAACTTTAAAGCCATAATTCTTGCTGCTGGTAAAGGAACAAGAATGAAGTCAAAATATCCAAAGGTTGTTCATAAAGTATGTGGAAAAGAAATGGTAAATCATATAATAGATGTATCAAAGAAATCTGGTGTTAAAGATGTAGTTACAATATTAGGTCATGAATATGAAGTTGTAAAAAACATATTACCAGAAGATACTATGATTGCTATGCAAACTGAACAATTAGGAACAGGTCATGCTGTAAAAATGGCAAAAGAATACATAAACAATGATGATGTAATAGTTATATTATGTGGAGATACTCCATTAATAAAAGAAGAAACTTTAAAAAGACTATTTGACTATCATTTAGAAAACGATTATATAGCCACAGTTCTGACTACAAAAGTAGATAATCCAAATGGATACGGAAGAGTAATCAGAGATGAAAACGAGGATTTATTAAAAATCGTTGAACAAAAAGACGGAAATGCTGAAGAATTAGCAGTTAATGAAATAAACTCAGGAATATACTGTTTCCAAGGGCAAAGACTAAGAGAAGCCTTAGACTTACTTGACAATAATAATGCTCAAGGAGAGTACTATTTAACTGATACAATAAAAATATTAAGAGACAAAGGATTTAAAGTTGGAGCATTCAATGGTTCTACAATAGAAGAATTAATGGGTGTAAACTCTAGAGTTGAATTAGCAAAAGCTGAAAATCTTATGAGAAAAAGAATAAATGAATTTCATTTAATAAATGGAGTTACAATAATAGATACTGAATCTACTTATATTGAATCAGATGTTGAAATTGGACAAGATACAATAGTATATCCAGGCGTTATGCTTCATGGAAATACAAAAATAGGTAGAGAATGTATAATAGGAATGAATACGTCTATAACTAACTCAACTATAGGAGATAGTACAGAAGTAAAGAATTCTACTATAATAGATAGTACTGTTGGAGAAAACACTACTGTTGGTCCTTATGCTTATTTAAGACCGAAAAGTAACATAGGAAACAATGTTAAAATAGGAGATTTCGTAGAAGTAAAAAATGCAACTATAGAAGATAATTCTAAAGCATCACATCTTTCTTATATAGGAGATACTCATGTTGGCAAAGATGTTAACATAGGATGTGGAGTTGTATTTGTAAACTACGATGGAAAAAATAAATTTAAATCAGTAGTTAGAGATGGAGCATTTATAGGTTCTAATTCAAACCTAGTTGCACCAGTAACAGTTGAAGAAAAAGGTTACATAGCTACAGGGTCTACAATAACTGATGATGTACCACAAGGAGCACTTGCAGTAGCAAGAGCAAGACAAGTGGTAAAAGAAGGTTGGGTGGAGAAAAAAGCAAAAAAAGATGAGAATAAATAGTTAATTATTTTTTAGGCAACACCTAGAAGTACTTATAAATTTTCAGGAGGACATAGAATGAATACTAGCGGAAGTGAGATTAAGATTATTGCAGGTAATTCAAATAAAGAATTAGCTGAAAAAATCGCAGATTATGTAGGAGTAAAAGTAGCAACTTGCCAAGTAGGTAAGTTTAGTGATGGAGAAATAACTGTAAACATAGAAGAAACAGTTAGAGGTTGTGATGTATTCGTAGTTCAATCTACTAATAACCCAGTTAATGATAACTTAATGGAACTATTAATAATGATAGACGCATTAAGAAGAGCATCTGCAGGTAGAGTTACAGCAGTTATCCCTTATTATGGGTATGCTAGACAAGACAGAAAAGCTAAGGCAAGAGATCCAATCACAGCTAAATTAGTTGCTAATTTAATAACAGCAGCAGGAGCAGATAGAGTCTTAACTATGGACTTACATGCATCACAAATACAAGGATATTTCGATATTCCACTAGATCATTTATTAGGAGGAACTTTATTAGCTAACTACTTTAATGAAAAGGAAATAGAAGATTTAGTAGTAGTTTCACCAGATTTAGGAAGCGTTACTAGATCAAGAAAATTTGCTAACCAATTAGAGGGAGAAGTTCCACTAGCTATAATAGACAAAAGAAGACCAAAAGCTAACGTTTGTGAAGTGATGAATATTATCGGAGATGTAAAAGGTAAAAATGTTATCATGTTAGATGACATGATAGATACAGCAGGAACTATAACAAATGCTGCAAATGCTTTAAAAGAATTTGGCGCTAAAGATATATATGCTTGTTGTACACATGCAGTTTTATCTGGACCAGCATATGAAAGAATAGAAGACTCAGCTATCAGTGAGTTAATAGTTCTAGATACTATAAAACTTCCTGAAGGAAAAGATTTAGACAAGATAAAAGTATTAACAGTAGCAGAAATGTTTGGAGAAGCTATTAAGAAGATATTCTCAAATGAATCTGTAAGTGTTTTATTTTAATTAGTATTTATTTTTAAGATATATCCACCTAGTTTAAAAACCAGGTGGATTTTTTTATTAGTATAAGCTGTGATTAGTATTTATTCAGTAACGTTGAATAATATTTGAGCAATAGGATATAAAGATAATAATGATTAATTAAAGCTTAAAATTAATTGTAAATGAAATTTTAAGGAGTAAAAATGAATATATTTGACTTATTAAAAATAGCAATAGAACTAGGGGCATCAGATATACATATAACAGTAGAAAGTGCTCCAATAGCAAGAATAAAAGGCAAGTTTATAAAACTAACAGATAAAATATTATCTAATTACGATACAAAAGAAATGGCACAAGAATTAGCAGGAGAAAAGAACTTTAAAAGAATGGAAGAACACGGCGAATGTGACTTCTCTGTAGCTATAAAAAGTGGTGAAAGATTTAGGGTAAATATATACAAGCAAAAAGGAAACTATGCAATTGCTATTAGGACTATAACATCACAAATACCATCATTTGAATCATTAGGATTACCTAATGTACTTAAAACTTTTACAGAAAAACATAAAGGTCTTGTATTAGTTACAGGGCCAACAGGTAGTGGGAAAAGTACAACTATTGCCAGTCTTATAGATATAATAAATGATAATCAACAAAAGCATATAATAACTTTAGAAGATCCTATAGAGTATGTTCATAATCATAAAAAAAGTTTAGTAAACCAAAGGGAAATAGGTCAAGATACAGAAAGTTTTAACTCTGCACTAAGAGCAATTCTTCGTCAAGATCCAGATGTAATACTTGTAGGAGAAATGAGAGATCCAGAGACTATTTCAATAGCTTTAACAGCTGCTGAAACAGGTCACTTAGTATTTTCTACTTTGCATACAGTAGGAGCAGCTAAGACTATAGATAGAATAGTTGACATGTTCCCATCGGAACAGCAACAGCAAGTTAGAACGCAATTATCAACGGTATGTGAAGGTGTTGTCTCACAACAGTTGGTACAGGCTATAGATGGAAGCAAAAGAGTTGCAGCTTTAGAAGTAATGGTATCAAATCCAGCAATTAGAAACTTAATAAGAGAAAATAAAACTTATCAAATTCAAAATATTATACAAACGGGAAGCAAGCAAGGTATGCAATCTATGGACCAAGAATTAGTTAATTTATATAGACAAGGTATGATATCAAGAGATAGTGTTTTAAGTAGATGTACAGATTATGAATATACTAGTAGATTGGTAGCAGATAGATACTAGTGTATTTAAATAAAATATACACGGAGTAACTTACAATGGAATTATTTATTAACGTTTATATATTTATAATAGGTATAGTATTTGGTAGTTTTTTTAACGTATGTATATTTAGAATACCTGAAAAACAATCAATATCAAACCCACCGTCTCATTGCCCAACTTGTGATACAAGATTAAAACCAAGGGACTTAATTCCCATATTAAGTTATTTAATATCAGGCAAAAAGTGTAGATATTGCAAAGAAAAAATATCAAGTAGATATGCAACTGTAGAATTTTTTACAGGAATACTATTCTTATTAGTATATAATGCTTATTTATTAAATATTAAAACTGTGTATTACTTAGTTTTATTTTCTTTGCTTATAATAATTACCTTTATAGATATAGACCACGATATAATACCAAATGGATTAATAATACCAGGCTCAGTTTTTGCAATAGTATTTAATTTTATATTTAAAGTAATAAGTATAAATGAAAGCATATTAGGAGGGGTTATATGTGGTGGAGCCTTAGTTTTAATATACCTAATAGAATTTATAGTGAAAAAAGAAGTAATGGGTAGTGGAGGTATAAAATTAGTCTCCATGGTCGGATTATTTATAGGAATAAAAAGTAGTTTATTAGTAGCTCTTCTAAGTGTTTATGTAGGGACAGCCTACGGAGTGATTATTGTTTTATGTAGCAAAATTAAGAGAAAAGAATATAATACTATGGTACCCTATGGGCCGCTTATATCAATAGCATCACTAGTGGTTATATTATGGCAAAATAGAATAATTGATTGGTATATAAATTTAATAAGCTAAAATATGAATTTTTATAAATGAATAAGATGAAAAGCTGATATCCTAATGATTATCAGCTTTTTATATATTAAAAATCAAGATGTATATCAATATAATGCCTAGGATATAATAGAAAAATGTGTAATAAAATTACTGTTAATTAGGAGAAACTAAAGATGATATACTTAATAATAGCTTTAACTTTTTTCATTTTATCTATTATTTCTAATAAGATAATTTATAATTTAGATATAAATATAGACAAAAATTTAAGCAATAATATTTTAATATTATTACCAAATATGATAATACCAATTTTAATATATTCTAAATATGAACTTAGTGTGGAAACACTAAGTTATATTATGTTAATTCCTTTTTTAACCTTAATTTCAATAATTGATTACAGAACAACTTATGTGTATGATATAACAATAGTTAGTGGTATAATTATGCAGTGCGTTATTTTTTTGGTTACTAATCATTTTAATAACAATTCTATGAATCATTTAAAAGGATTATTGGTAGGTGTTGTCATATCATATATAGTGATGAAAATAACAGAAGCACTCGGTGAAGGAGATATAGGATTTTATGGATTATGTTGTTTTGTTCTTGGAGTACAATATAGCTTATATATGATGTTATTATCATCTATTCTAGCAAGTCTATATGGAATTTATTTAATACTAACAAAAACAAAATCTTTAAAATCATCAATTCCATTTACACCATTTATATCCCTAGCAACAATTTTAGTTATGTTGACAGAGAGTGATATAATTAATTTTTATTTTGACATATTAATGAGAAATCTATAAAGGAGTGAACACATGTATATAATAGTAGGTCTAGGAAATCCAGGGAAGCAGTATGAAAATACAAGACATAATGTGGGATTTAATGTAATAGATGTTTTAGCAAAAGAATATGGTATAAGTGTAACAAAAATGAAGCATAAAGCTTTAATAGGTGAAGGAAGAATAGGTACTGAAAAAGTAGTTCTTGTAAAACCTGTAACTTATATGAACTTAAGTGGAGAGTCATTAGTAGAAATTTATAATTTCTATAAAGTAGAAACGAGTAATATAGTAGTTATCTATGATGATATAGATTTAGATGTAGGAAAAATAAGAATAAGAAAAAAAGGTAGCGGTGGGACTCATAATGGAATGAGATCTATAGTAAAATGTTTAGGAACTACAGATTTTCCAAGAGTAAGAATAGGTGTGTCTAAGCCAGATCCAGGAAGAGATTTAGCAAGTTTTGTACTTTCTAGATTTAGCAAAGAAGAAGAAGTGGATTTAAGAGAAGGATTGGAAAAAGCAGTCAATGCAATTGACTGTATGATTGAAGAAGATATTGATTTATCAATGAATAAATATAATGGAAAATAAGTAGGAGGTTTTATATGAAGGATGTATTTTTATATCCTTTGCAAAATTTAAATGAATATAAGGAAATAATAAGTTATATAGAGGATAGTAATGGAGCAGCCTTAGTTAATGGACTACTACCAGTACAGAAGCCTCATATAGCCTATTCCATATACAAGGAATTAAAAAGACAAATCCTTTTTATTGCCAATAGTGATTTAGAAGCCAGAAAAATTTATGAAGATTTAAATTACTATATGAAAGGGAAAGTAGAATATCTAGGAAGTCAAGATATGTATTTTTATCATTTAGATGCAAAGGACAGAAGCGAGGAAGCTAAAAAATTAAAAACATTATTAAAATTAGCTAAAGGCGAGAAGATAATAGTAGTTACTTCAGCAGAAGCTATTTTAAGAAAGTATATACCTAAAAAAGTGTTAATAGATAATATTATTACTTATAAAGTAGGGGATACAGTAGATATAGAAAAATTAACCAACAACCTGGTAAATTTAGGATATGAAAGAGTTTCTAAAATCGAGGGATTTGGTCAATTTAGTATAAGAGGTGGAATAATAGATATTTTCTCATTAGAGTACACCAACCCTATTCGTATGGAGCTATTTGATGATGAAGTAGATTCTATACGAACTTTTGATGTGTTTTCTCAAATGTCTGTTGAGAAAATAAATAAATTTGTTATTACACCATCGAGAGAGTTTATTTATCCTAAAGAAATGGATAAAATAGTGAAAAACATAAAAAAAGATGTAAGTGATAATACTGATGAAGATGCACTTTCTAATATAGAAAGAATAGCTAGTAAAACTTACTTTGAAGGTATAGAAAATTATATTGATTATATTTATGAAGAAGAAAATAAAAGTATATTCACTTATTTAAAAGAGGATGCAGTAATATTTACTCAAGATATAACAAGATTTAAAGAAAAATCTCAAAATTACTTTAATGAATTTAAGGATAACTACAAATTAAATCTAGAAAGAGGACTAGCTCTTAAAGGTCAAGGCAAGTTAATTTACACTTATAATGATTTAAATTATTTAATAGAAGGAAAATCAATAATTCTAAATACATTATTAGCTAAGCAAATTAATGAATTTACTATAAAAAGAATTATTAACTTTGATTGTAGAGAAGTACCCTCTTATAATGGAAAGTTGGAGTTATTAGCAGAAGACTTAAATAGATTAAAATATAATGGTAGCAAAATAGTATTAGTAACAAGTACTTTAGATAGAGCTAAAAAATTAAGTAATGATTTACTAGAGTTAAATGTGGAAACTATAGTTTCTAAAACTAGAGACATTGAAATTAAATCTTCTCAAATTATAATAACACCAGGCCATTTAAGTAGAGGTTTTGAGTATAAATCTAACAAATTTATGATTATAACTGATAATGAAATCATAGGTGTTCAAAAGAAAAGTTCATTTAAAAAGAAAAAGAAAAACAGTGATAAAAAAGGAAGTAAAATAGATTCTTTCTTAGATTTAAATATTGGGGACTATGTAGTACATGAAAATAGTGGTATAGGTAGATATACTGGTATTGATCAAATAGTTGTAAATGGAATTAAGAAAGATTATATTAAAGTAATTTATCAAGGTGGAGACAATTTATATGTACCAATAGACCAAATGGATAAAATACAAAAATATATTGGTGCTGATGTAGAAAAAGTAAGGTTAAATAAGCTGGGAACTGCTGAGTGGAGTAGAGCAAAAGCTAAAGTCAAAAGAGAAATCGAAGACATGACTAAAGATCTTATTGAACTTTATGCAAGAAGAGAAAAGGTTAAAGGTTTTAAATTTGCTAAGGACACAGTATGGCAAAATGAATTTGAATCTCTTTTCCCTCACGAAGAAACAGAAGATCAATTAAAAGCTATAAAAGAAACTAAAAAGGATATGGAATCTACAAAAGTAATGGATAGACTAGTTTGTGGAGACGTTGGTTACGGAAAAACGGAAGTAGCCATAAGAGCAGTATTTAAAGCTTGTATGGATGGAAAACAAGTTGCAGTACTAGTTCCAACAACAATACTAGCTCAACAACATTACAATACTTTTAAAGAAAGATTTGAAGATTTCCCTATAAGAGTAGAAGTTTTAAGTAGATTTAAAACGCCTAAACAACAAAAGGATATAATAAGCGATGTTAAAAAAGGTTTAGTAGATATATTAATAGGAACTCATAGAATTGTTTCAAAAGATATTAGCCTACCTAAACTAGGATTAGTAGTAATAGATGAAGAGCAAAGATTTGGAGTTAGACAAAAGGAAGCTCTAAAGAAAATAAAAAATACTGTAGATGTATTAACGTTATCTGCAACACCAATACCAAGAACTCTACACATGTCCTTAAGTGGAATTAGGGATATGAGTGTAATTGAAGAACCCCCACAAGAAAGACATCCTGTTATAACTTATGTGACAGAAGCTAAGGAAAGTATAATTCAAGATGAAATAGAACGAGAATTAGCGAGAGGTGGTCAAGTATTCTTTGTTTATAATAGAGTTGAAGGTATTGAAAAAATAGCTACACGTGTACAAGAATTAGTGCCTGATGCAAGGGTGGCTGTGGCTCATGGAAGAATGTCTCCTAAAGAATTGGAAAATATCATACTAGATTTCCTAAATAAGGAATATGATGTGCTAGTTTGTACAACAATAATTGAAACAGGAATGGATATTTCTAATGCTAATACCATGATTATATATGATGCAGATAAGATGGGTCTTGCACAACTTTATCAATTACGTGGTAGGGTAGGACGAAGTTCTAGACAAGGTTATGCCTATCTAATGTATGAGAAAGACAAAGTATTAAGCGAGATTGCTGAAAAGAGATTAAAGGCAATTAAAGAGTTTACAGAATTTGGTTCAGGGTTTAAAATAGCTATGAGGGACCTTGAAATAAGAGGAGCAGGAAATATACTTGGTTCTCAACAATCTGGACATATGGCTGTTATAGGATATGACTTATATGTGAAAATGCTAAATGATGCCATAAGAAAAGTTAAGGGAGAACTTATAGTTGAAGAGGTTGATGTAGAAATAGATTTAAGCGTAAATGCTTATATTCCTGATTATTATATAGACGATGAATTAATTAAACTAGAAATGTATAAGAAAATTGCATGCATTGAAAATAAAGAAGATTTATCAGAAGTACAAGAAGAATTGGAAGATAGATTCTCAGATATACCAAAACCTGTAGAAACATTATTAAACATAGCATATATAAAATCTATGTGTAAAAAACTTAAAATAGAAAAAGTAAGACAATTAAAAGATGAGATAAATTTAGCTCCTTTAACTAAGTATAGAACAAAAGAAACATTAGGATTTAAAATAGTTAAAGAATTAGAAGAATTATTAGAAAAAATGTGTAGTGTAAAATAATAATTGGAGAGGTGTCATATGAAAAAAATATTAACATTGTGCCTATCATTAGTAATGACAATGTCATTGATAGGATGTAGTAAGGAAAATAAGGCTGTAGCAGTTGTAAATGAAAAAGATATAACTTTAGGTAATTATGAAATAGTACTAGCATTAAATAAATCGTCTATGCAATCTTATTCAGCAGGAAACATGGATTGGACAGCAGAAATAGAAGATGGAAAGACATATGAAGATAAAGTAAGAGAAATAGCGTTAGATTCTATGGTTACATCAGAAGTAATTTATCAAGAAGCAGAAAAACAAAAATTACTTCCAACAGATAAAGAAGTACAAGATCAAATTGATAGCTTTAACGAAAGTATAAAGTCAGATGAAAATGCTAAAAAAGAATTTGATGCAATGGGAATTGATGAAGAATTTTTAAAATATCAATTTACAAGAGATTTAGCTAGTAGTAATCTACAAAAAAACTTTATGGAAAAAACTAAAGTAAGTAATGATGAAATGCAAAAATATTATGAAAAAAATAAAGAAGCTTACTATGTAAATACAGTAAGTACTTCACATATTTTATTAAAAACTCAAGACGACCAAGGAAAAGAATTATCAAAAGAAAAACAAGAAAAAGCTAAGAAAAAAGCAGAAGAAGTACTTGTAAAAGTTAATGCAGGAGGAGATTTTGCAAAGTTAGCTAAAGAATACTCAGAAGATTCATCAGCACAGAACGGTGGAGAAATACAAGCTTTTGGAAAAGAGGATGCTATAGTAGACGAATATAAAGAAGCTGCTTTTGGAATGAAAAAAGGTGAAGTTTCAGGTCTTGTAAAATCTCAATTTGGATATCATATAATAAAGGTTACAGACAGAGTTGAGAAGCAAGAAACTTTTGAAGAAGTAAAAGATAAAATAAAAAGTACCCTAGTAAATGAAAAATATACAAAGTATGTACAGAAGTTAGAAAAGGATACTAAGGTAGAAAAGAAAGAAAATATTGTAAAATCTGCGGAATTTTAATATAATAAGCTATGTCCAGTATAGGATATAGCTTTTTTTGTATATTTTTCTTATCAATGGTAAAAATATATACATATAAAGACAGTAATGGAGGGATTAATAATAAATGAGAGCTACAGGAATAGTTAGAAGAATAGACGATCTAGGAAGAGTTGTTATTCCTAAAGAGATTAGAAAAACCCTTAGAATAAGAGAAGGTGATCCTTTAGAGATATTTACAGCTAAAGACGGAGAAGTAATCCTTAAAAAATACTCTCCAATCGGAGAATTAAATGAATTCTCGCAAGAATATGCAGAAACATTAGGTGAAATTTTAGGACAAGGTGTAGTAGTAACTGATTTAGACTCTATTATAGCAGTTTCAAAATTACCTAAAAAAGATTATAAAGAAAAAAGTATAAGTAATGAATTAGAACAATTAATCGAAAATAGGGTAGTTAAACATGCTAAAGATAATAAAATAATACCTTTATATAAAGATGATTCTACTCAATATACTGGTCAAATAATTATGCCTATTATAAGTGATTCAGGTGACTGTATAGGTTCTATTACAATAGCTACAAGAGAAAATGAAACATTTGCTGAAGATATAGAAAAAATACTTAAAATAGCAACAAGCTTTTTAGGAAAACAAGTACAATAAAGACTTATGAGGCCCTTTAATAGAGGGCCTTTAATATTTATGAATTTTATTTGAAGAATAATTAAAAAAATTCTAAACTGTTGAATATAATATTAGAGATGTGATATATTAAAGTTTGTTATATAAATAAGTGGAGGTATGTTATGAACAATAACACGAAAAAAGAGTCATTTTTAAAAGGTGCCCTTATACTTGGAATGGCAGGTATAATTGTTAAAATAATGGGTGCATTTTTCAGGATTCCTCTTGCAAATTTAATTGGTGCGGAAGGTATGGGATATTACCAAGTTGTATATCCAGTTTATACTTTATTTTTAACTTTAGCTACGGCAGGATTTCCAACAGCTCTTGCAAAATTAGTTTCAGAGCAAAGAGCTATAGGAGATTTTAGTGGAGCTAATAAAACATTTAGAATATCTTATACAGTTTTATTTATAACTGGATTGATATCATTTTCAATTTTCTTCTTTGGAGCAGATTTTATATCAACTAATTTATTGAAGAATAGTGGAGCTTATGCTGCTATGGTAGCTATATCTCCAGCTTTATTATTTGTTCCTTTAATGTCTTCGTACAGAGGATATTTCCAAGGAAGAAGAGAAATGTCAAAAATAGCAGTATCACAAGTAATTGAACAATTTTTCAGAGTAACATTAGGTTTATTCTTAGGTTATATGCTAATGAAAAATTATGGTCCTAAAATGGGAGCAGCAGGTGGGGTATTAGGAGCGGCCATTGGTGGATTTGCGTCAGCTGTATTTTTATTATACATATATATAAGAAATGGTAAAGTTAGAAAAATGGAAATAGGACAAAGTAAGCATCTTAAAGCTGAAAGTACTAAAACTATATTAAAAAGACTCTTATATGTAGCAGTGCCTATAACTATAGGCGCGTGTGTAATGCCTTTAGTAAATATGGTAGATAGTGTTATAGTAGTAAGAAGGCTTGTAGCAGCAGGATTCACTACAGCAGAAGCAAATGCTTTACTGGGTCAATTATCAGGAATGGCAATGTCTATAGTTAACTTACCTGTAGTAATAGATCAAGCAATAGGTATGAGTTTAGTACCAGCTATTTCAGAAGCTTATGCTCTTAAGCAAATGAAAGTTGTAAGAAAAGAAGCTAGAACAGGTATAAAAACAATCTTATTAGTAGTTTTACCATGTGCTTTTGGATTAGCAGCTCTTGCAGGTCCAATTATGAAGTTATTATATCCTCATGAGCCTGCTGCAGTGGGAACTATGCTGTTTACAGTAGCTCCATGTGCAATATTCTTAGGTTTAGTATATGCTCAAAATGGAATACTTCAAGGTATGGGTAAACCTATGGTTCCAGTTATAGCTCTTGCTATAGGTATGTTATTTAAGGTGGTAATAAGTTATACACTAACAGGAATACCTTCAATAAACATTATTGGTTCTGGAGTTGGTACATTATCAGCTTATGCAGTGGCAGCTTTAATAGAGTTTATATATATAAAGAGACAATTAAACTTAAAGCTATCTGCAAAAGAATTTATCATAAAACCTCTTATAACAGTAACTACTATGTATATAGTTGTTAAGCTTTCTTATGGTTTTGTAGTTGGTGCTGTAGGAAACTCACTAGCAACTTTAATATCTATAATGATAGGTGGAGCAGTATATGTATTAGTTTTACTAGGTATAGGTGGAATTAGAAATGATGAAATTTTAACTTTACCAAAAGGTGAAAAAATATACTCAATACTAAAAAAATTAAAATTAATGAAATAAAAATTAATATATAAACAAATGATAAGATTGTAATAATCTTATCATTTGTATATAGGAGATAAAATCATGGGAAAAATATCTATAGTAGGATTAGGACCTGGAGATTATTCTTTAATAAGTCAAGGTGCATTAGAGGCATTATACTTAAGTCCTAAAGTTTATTTAAGAACTAAAAAACACCCAACGGTGGATCAATTAGAAGAAAAACTTCAATACACTGCTTTAGATTACTTTTATGAAGAAGAAGATAATTTTGAAGAAGTATATGGTAAGATAGCAAAGTTTATTATAGAAAAGGGACAGAGAGAAGATTTAGTATATGCTGTTCCTGGACATCCTAGGGTAGCTGAAAAGACTGTAGGTATGATAGAGTCTTTAGCTAAGGAAAGCAATATAGAGTTGGATATAATACCATCTATGAGCTTTGTAGATGCTATGTATAATTATTTAGGCATTGATCCAGCAGAAGGTTTCAAATTACTAGATGCATTTGAGTTAGAAGAGTCTTACATAGATATAAATACTAATACTATAATAACTCAAGTATATGATCCATTTATAGCGTCTAATGTGAAATTGAAACTAATGGAACATTATGATGATGAACAAGAAGTATGTATTGTAAATGGAGCTGGAATAAAAGGAATAGAGAATAAAACATATGTAAAATTATATGAACTTGATAGACAACAAAATTTATATAGTTATTTAACGAGTTTGTATATTCCAAAAAGTTCTAAAAAGTTATATAATACTGTACATGACTTACAAAATATAATGAAAAAATTAAGAGGTCCAGCTGGATGTGAGTGGGACAAAAAACAAACTCACGAATCGCTTAAAAAATACATCATTGAAGAAGCTTATGAAGTAAATCAGGCCGTAGACAATGATGATATAGATGAACTAATTGAAGAATTAGGAGATGTTCTTTTACAAGTTATATTCCATTGCGAAATAGGCGAAGAAGAAGGTTATTTTAATTTAGCAGACGTTTCAAGTGGTATTTGCAACAAACTTATTAATAGACATCCTCATGTTTTTAAAAATATTGATATAGATATGAATAAATTTGAAAAAACTTGGGAAGAAATGAAAAAAGAGGAAAAAGGTGAAACTAGTGTGACTGAGAGTTTACAACGTATTCCTCAATATTTACCAGCTCTTACGAAAGCTGAAAAAATACAAAAAAAGGCAGCTTTAGTAGGCTTTGATTGGTATAATATAGACGATGTTTATAAAAAAATTGAAGAAGAATACAAAGAACTACTTGACGAATGTAAATCAAGGAATATAAAATACATAAAGGAAGAGTTAGGCGATTTATTATTTTCAATAGTAAATTTAGCAAGATTTTTAAAGATTGATCCAGAGGAAGCTATAAACTTAACTAGTAATAAATTTATTAAAAGGTTCAAGTTTATAGAAGATAATGCAAGAGAAATGAATAAGACATTAGAAGACATGACACTTGAGGAAATGGATAAACTTTGGGAAAAGGCTAAATTTCAATAAATAATAGAAGGAAATTTTATTATGATATAGAACTTAAAAAAAATAAAAGTTTTATATGAACACAATTTAGGAGGTAAAAACAATGAATAAAGCTGAATTAGTATCAAAAATGTCAGAGAAATGTGATGGAGAATTAACTAAAAAAGATATAGAGGCTGCACTAAATGCATTTATGGCATCTGTTGAAGAAGCATTAGTTAATGGAGACAAAGTTCAATTAGTAGGTTTTGGAACATTCGAAACTAGAGAAAGAGCTGCTAGACAAGGAAGAAACCCAAGAGACCCACAACAAGTAATAAACATACCAGCTTCTAAAGCTCCAGTATTCAAAGCTGGAAAAGTTTTAAAAGAAGCTATAAACAAATAAGAAAACATATATAATTAATAATAGATAAAAGTGTGGGATTCCCACACTTTTTCTATTTATTAATTGTGAATTTGTAGGAGGGATTATGAGACTAGATAAGTTTTTAAAGGTATCGAGAATAATTAAAAGAAGAACAGTAGCAAAGGAAGCTTGTGATAAGGGGATTGTTACTATTAATGGGAAACTAGCTAAATCTTCTTCGGAAGTAAAAAGTGGAGACGTACTAGAAGTTACTTTTGGTGAGAAGAAGATGAAGTTTAAAATAACTGAAATCAGAGAACATGTTCTTAAAGCAGAAGCTAAGGAAATGTACGAGATAATAGAATAATATTCAAGGAACCTCAGTATATTATATTAGGAGTAATTTAAATATACTGGGGGGATATAATTGGAACATAGTATAAGTCTAAGAGAAAGATCAAGTCTGGTTATTTCAGGTGTAGATCATATATATTCTTTTAATGATAAAAGAGTGGAGCTTTCAACTTCTGCTGGAAGACTAATTGTAGAGGGTGAAAGTTTGGATATGAATAAGCTTAATTTAGAAGAAAGTATAATAAGCGTAGAAGGAACTGTAAATTCTATGAATTATGTAAAAGCTAAAAAACCAGAAGAAAAATTTTTTAAAAAGGTATTTAAGTAAAAATGAAAATTTTTATAGAAGATATAAATATATTTTATTTAACTCTTTATGGTGGAATAGTAATAGGATTTCTTCTTGATTTTTACAGAGCATTAAGGAATAACTTCAAAATATTAAAATATGTATCTTTTATATTTGATATAATATTTTGGTTAATTATAACCTTAACAATATTTATCACTATAAACGCATTAGAAAAATTCGATTTAAGATATTATCATTTTGTAGCTTTATTTCTAGGATTTATTTTATATTACAACACCATAAGTAAATATATTCTTATGTTTTTTAATAAGATAATTTCTTTTTTTACACGCTTATTCAAAAAGGCGATACATTACATAGTCGATTTATTAAATAATTTGTATTATATTTTTATCTATTCAATACACCTTATATTTGATATTATTTGTTATATACCAAGTATATTTTCTGCTAAAAACAGAAAAAGAAAAAACAAAAAGGGTGTAAAGATATGAAAATGATAAAAAGATTTTTAGGTCAATACGTCATTGTAGGCTTATTTGTATTTTTTTTAGTGTTTAGTATCATCACTGGTTTTATATTTCAGATTCAAAAAGTTAAAGAATATAAATCTCAGATTGTAGAAATAACTAATCAGATAAAAGATACTAAAGAGGAAATAAGTAAGATAGGAAAAACATCAGATGGAGATTTAGAAAATATTGCTAGAGAAGAATTGGGAATGGTTAAGTCAAATGAAATAATATATGTTAATTCAAGTGAAAGAGATAACTAGGTTATCTCTTTTTAGTTTTTGGATTATAATATATATAAGTTTTGTTAAGGAGGAAGAAAATGAAAATAGGAACTATAGACATAGGAACTAATTCTATGAGGCTTTTAATAGGAGATTATGATAATAATAAAATAGAGAACAGAAGAAAGTATATAAACACAACGAGGATAGGTCAAGGTGTTGATAAAGATGGATATATTACGGAAGAGGTAATGAAGAGAAATTTAGAGGCTGTTGAAGAATTTAATAATATATGTAAAGAAGAACAGTGTGAAAAAATATACTGCATGGGAACTTCAGCTCTTAGAGATAGTAAAAATGGACAAGAATTTGTTAAAAGAGCAAAAGAATTAACAAATATTGATGTTAGAATAATCTCTGGTGAAGAAGAATCTAACTTGGGATTCAAAGGTGTAATAGAAGGTACAGATGGAGATAAGAAAGAGGACATATTAGTTATAGATATTGGAGGAGGCTCTACAGAATTTATTATGGGTAATGAAGAGGGGATTAAATTTTGTAAAAGTGAAAATGTAGGTGCTCTTAGAATGACAGAAAAATTTATTACTACAGATCCTATAAGTGATGAAGAGTTTAATAAGATGTCAGAGTTCATTGAAGATACTATATCATCAACTTTAAATACACTTAAAAACAAGCATATAACTAAATTAGTAGGTATAGGAGGGGCTATTACTTCAGTATCTGCTATGAATCAACAATTAGAAGTATATTCTATGGAAAAAGTACATAACAGTGAGGTATGCAAAAAAGATTTAGAAAAAATTCTACAAAATCTAAAAAACATGACATTAACTGATAAGAAAACAATAAAAGGACTACAACCTAAAAGAGCAGATATTATAACAGCTGGTGTAAAAATTTTGAATATTATAATGGAAAAGTTAGAATTTGAAAAAATAATAGTAAGTGAATACGATAATTTGGAAGGCTTAATGTGTCAAAACTCAAAAAATATGTCTTAATATTTTTTGGACAAGTAACCCAATTATGACAAAAAGCAATTCTCCTCTTTGATATAATTCAAGTTAAACAAAGGAGGAGATTTTTTTATGGAAAGAGATGGGGCAGCTGTAAAAAATAGAAATATAAACTTTAATAAGATAAAAATAAATCGATATATAAATTCAAAGACTGTGATGTTTATGGTCTTAGGGTTTTTACTCAGTCGGTTTACTCTGGTGGATGAAGTGGCACCTTTTGGTATAGCATTTTTCTTATTCTTTATAAAATTGGACAGATATAAATATCCTGTATTTATTGCAACATTATTAGGAACGCTATTATCTTTTAATAATACAATATCTATTGCTAAGTACAGTATCTGTTTAATTATTTTATTAATAGCTAGTAACAAGTTAAAAAAAATAGATTCTGTAGCAAAAATGAGCATTATAGGAGCATTTATTATTTTACCTTTGTCATTGGGACAAGCATTGTATAACAATAAAAATGTATATGACTTCATAATTGTATTAATGGAGGGTACAGTAACTTTTATATCGGCTTATATATTTTCTTTTGGAGCTAAGTTTTTAATAAATAATAAAAGTAAAATGTATATAAGTCCAGAAGAGGTGGTGTCCTTAAGTTTAATAATTGCATTTAGCATTGTAGGTATAGGTAGCATATCTATATTTGGAGTATCTATAAGAGGAGTACTATCAACTATACTGATACTAATAGCATCTATATTAGGAGGATCAACTTTAGGAGCCACATGTGGAGTAGTAGTGGGATTAGGATTTATGGTTACTAATGTGGTGTCAGCATTATATATGGGAATATATTCTTTTGCCGGTCTTGTTTCAGGGGCATTTAATAAATTGAACAAATATATTTCAATAATAGGCTATTTGCTAAGTTGGATAATCATATATTCATATACATCAGGTATAACATCAAATATATCACAAATAATTGATATAGCTATAGGTTGCTTAATAGTTTCTTTAATACCTAAATCATTTTTTGATAAGGTAGGAAAACTAGTGAAAAATAGGATAGATTCCAATGAAGCTGTTTATGAATATATAACTAGAACTAAAAGCATAACTAATAACAAGCTCATGAATATCCAAAGAGTATATAATGAACTAGCAAATACCTTTGATAAAGTAAGAGAAAGAGATAAAGTTATAGACCAAAGAGATATGGCAGCTATAATAGACATGATTCATAATGATGAGTGTCAGCATTGTAGTATGCAAAGAATATGTTGGGAATCAAAATTTAATTATACCTATAACTTAATATATCAAATAATAGAAAAAATAGAGGATGGTGAAATTAGTGATAGAGATATTCCAGAAGAGTTTAGAAAAGAGTGTATGAAACCAGAGCTAATTGTAAGAGTAGCTAATTATTATTATAAAATGTATGCTCTTGATTATGAGTGGAATATGAAATTATGTGAAAGTAGAAAAATTATATCAAATCAAATTAGAGATATATCAAAATCAATAGAAAGCGTATCTAAAAATTTAGAAAAAGACATTATGTTAGATTTGGACAAAGAGAAAAGTATTATGGATGAGTTACAAAGGCATAGTATTATTGCTGACAAAGTTAGCTATGTTCAAGAAGATAACGATGAATTTAAAATTACTATTGAAATGAGAAACTGTAGAGATGGATGCTTATGTGATGGTAAATTAATAAAAGCTGTTTCAGACTTTGTAGGACAAGCTTTAGATATTCAAAAGATCGGATGTCATTGTTTAGGAGAAGATTGTAAAGTTATTCTTACTAAGGCTGAAAAATATAAAGTGGTCACAGAGGTAGCGTCTATGTCTAGAGATGGGCATATATTCTCAGGTGATAACTATTCATTTATGGAAATTTACGACGGTAAATATATGATGGCTATAAGTGATGGTATGGGCAAAGGTAAAAAAGCCTATGATGAATCATCTGTTACTATAGATATATTGGAAAATATGATGGAAGCTAAAATTGACAAAGATATAGTTATAAATACTATAAACAATATGCTTCTGCTCAAATCATCAGAAGAAATATTCTCAACTTTAGATTTAGGAATTGTTGATCTTAAAAAGGGAAGACTAGAAACTGTTAAAATGGGAGCTTGCTCAACTTATATTAGTAGAGAAAATAAAGATGTGGATTTAATATCTTCATCATCTTTACCAGTTGGAATTCTATCTGATATAAACCTAGATAGACATAATGTAAAAATTAAAGATGGTGACTATATAATAATGGTCTCTGACGGTATAGTTGATGCTGGTAAAAATAATAATTTCGGGGAAAATTGGCTAATCTATTTCTTGAAAAAATTGAATACAACTAGTCCAAAAGAAATTTCAAACCAAATATTAGATAGAGCTTTGGAGTTGCAACTTGGAGAAGTTGATGATGATATGACTGTGTTAGTAACTAAGGTTATTAGCAATTAATATAGATTATAGATATCAACAAAAAAGTATAAAAACTTGTGATTTTTGTTGATAAGATTGTAAAAAATGTTGATAATTTGGAGGAATATGATGAAGTAAAAAAATAAATATATATAAAAGTATTGGAAATACTATATCATATACTAAAAAAGGCCTGTTAGTATGTGCATAAGTATGTGGATAACTTTAATTTACATGTATTAACAAAACTGAATAATATGAATAAAATAAGCCATCCTAATATTAAGCAACTTTGATGAAAGGATGGCTTATTTTATGAGCAGAAAGTTATTACAAATAATTATAATTTTTACACTGTTATTTTGCTTTTTTATAAATGAATCAGATGAATTCATTGGTACTAATGGTATTGTTTTTGCAGAAAATAAGGATAAGGATACAGAAAAAACACAAAAAGAAGAAGATTACACTAAATATTGTTGGAACTTAACATCTCTTTATAAGAATGATGAAGAATGGAAAAAAGAATTAAAAAAATTTAATGAAGATATGAAGGAGTTAGAAAATTATATAGGAAAAGTTACTAAATCTAAAACTCATTTGTCTTTTTCTTTAAAAATAAAGGAAAAGCTTGATAGAAAGATAAATTCATTATCAGCCTATGCAAAACTTAAAAAGGACTTAAATAAAAATTCATATTCATATTTGAATATGAATGAAGAAATTAAAAGAACTTATTCGAAATATTTTAATATTACATCTCAACTGGAATTAGAGATACTTAAATTATCTGATAAAGAATGTGAAAAATATTTATCAAGTAGAAGAATAAATGATAATTATGGGATGTATATAAGAGAGATTAGAAGAAACAAAAAACATTATTTAGATGAAAAAAGTGAATCTATATTATCAAACTTATCATCTATAAATGGGCTACCAAGTAATACATATGAATTATTTAGGAATATGGATAAGAAAGGCAAGATATCACCAGCAGAATATGAAAATCAAATTCAAAGTTATGATAGAAATACAAGGATGGAAGTATATAAAGATGAATTTCTGCCTTATAACGATAATATAAATACATTATCATGTCTATTAAGTGGTCAAGTAAATAAAAATATATTTTATTCAAATGTTAGAAAATATGATTCTTCTTTACAAATGTATTTAGATTCAGATAACATAAATGAAAAAGTATATAGTGGCCTTATAGATACTGTAAGTAATAATACCGATAGCTTACATAAATATATAAGTCTCAGAAAAAAGGTTTTAAATATAGATAAAATTCATTATTATGATATGTTTGTTCCTATTGTGGAAGAACCTGAATCTGTTATATCTTATGATAAAGCTCAAAATATGGTGTTTTCAGCATTATCTCCTTTAGGAGAAATTTATGAAGATATAGTATATAAGGCATTTAATGAAAGATGGATAGATGTATATTCAAAAGATGATAAGGTAAGTGGAGGATATTGTTTATCTGTATATAATAATCATCCATATATACTAATTAATTACAATAGTTCAGTAGGAGGGGTTTCTACTTTAGCTCATGAAATGGGCCATGCAGTATATGAATATTTGAGTTCAAAAAATCAAAATTACTATAACTCCTCACCATCAATATTTACTCATGAAGTAGCATCGACTACTAATGAAGTATTGCTATATGAAAACTTAATTAAAAATGCTCAGAATGATAAAGAAAAAGCATATTATATATCTATGTATCTAGATTTTATTAAAAATACATTATATACTCAAACCATGTATGCAGAATTTGAAAAGTATATGCACGAGACTAGTGAAAAAGGTGAACAATTAAACGCATTAGTATTAAATGATAAATGGAGTGAATTGTTAAATAAATACTATGGCGATGATTTTGAAGTAGATCCTCTAGCTATGGTAGGATGGGCAAGAATACCACATTTTTATAATAGTTTCTACGTATATAAATATGCAACTGGATGTTGTAGTGCAGTAAACTTTGCACAATATATTTTAAAAAATGAACCGGATAGTTATTTAAACTTCCTTAAAAAAGGTGGTTCAGATTATCCTTTAAACTTATTAAAATCTAATGGTGTAGATTTAACTAGTGACAAACCGATTATGAATACTATTAAAAAATTCGATCAATTAGTTTCCGATCTAGAGAAGATATTAGAAGCCGATAATGATTAATAAATAATAAACATGACAAAACTATTATTATAGTGATAAAATATAGTGTGAAATTAAAACTGAGGATACTTTTTAAATTATTGGAGGGAATAGTAACTATGCAAAGAAAAATAAGAAAAGCAGTTATACCGGCAGCGGGATTAGGTACTAGATTTTTACCAGCAACTAAGGCTCAACCTAAAGAAATGTTACCAATTGTTGATAAACCAACTTTACAATATATAATTGAAGAGGCTGTTGCTTCAGGAATAGAAGAAATACTTATTATAACGGGAAAAAATAAAAAATCCATAGAAGATCATTTTGATAAATCAGTAGAATTAGAATTAGAGTTAGAACAAAAAGGAAAAACTGAATTATTAGAAATAGTTCAAGATATATCAAAAATGATAAACATTTATTATATAAGACAGAAAGAACCTAGAGGACTTGGAGATGCCATATATTGTGCAAGAAGTTTTATAGGAGATGAACCTTTTGCAGTAATGCTTGGAGATGATATTGTAGACAATGATGTACCATGTTTAAGACAACTTATGGATGCTTATGAAGAATATAGAACAACTATACTAGGTGTTCAAACTGTTGAAGAAGAAAATGTTAATAAATATGGTATAATAGATGCAAAACATATAGAAGACAGAGTATATAAGGTTAAGGATTTAATTGAAAAACCAGATGTAGATAAAGCACCTTCTAATATTGCTATTTTAGGAAGATATATAATAACACCAGAAATATTTGAAATATTAGAAAATTTACCTGCAGGAAAAGGTGGAGAAGTTCAATTAACAGATGCCTTAAAAAGATTATCAAAAAAAGAAGCTATGTATGCTTATAATTTTGAAGGTCATAGATATGATGTAGGTGATAAATTAGGGTTTCTAGAAGCTACTGTTGACTTTGCTCTCAAAAAAGAAGAGTTAAGGGACGATTTTATGAAATATCTTAAACAAGTTACTCTTGAGAAGTAAGACCTAATAAAAGAGACAAAATAAATAGAGTTAAATTGGAGAGGTGATCGAGTTGGCTAGAAGTAAGCAACAGAAGATGACAAAAATAATAGCAATAGGAATAGCTATTATTTTTATTGTGACAAGTATATCAACTGTAATAAGTTTATTAGCGTGGTCATTATAAAAAAGTTAGTCTAAAAGACTAACTTTTTTATTGTGATGTATTATATATTGTTAAATACAGAATAAAAAATAATAAATATATAAATAGTACACTATATATATTCACTAATATGATTATGTGATATATTATATTCTGTAAGCAGAATAATGAAGGAGATGCAAATTTAATGGATAGAAATTTAGCACTAGAACTTGTTAGAGTAACTGAAGCAGCAGCATTAGTATCCTCTCAATTTATGGGAAGAGGAGATAAAAATGGAGCAGATGGAGCAGCAGTAGAAGCTATGAGAAGAGCTTTTGAATCAGTAAAAATTAAAGGTGAAGTAGTTATTGGTGAAGGTGAATTAGATGAAGCACCAATGTTATATATAGGAGAAGTAGTTGGTTTACAAACTGAAGATTGTATGGAAGTAGATATTGCAGTAGACCCTCTAGATGGAACGACATTAATAGCAAAAGGTCTTCCAAATGCAATATCAGTTATAGCAGTTGGTAAAAAAGGTTCATTATTACATGCACCTGATACGTATATGAAAAAAATAGTAGTAGGTCCTAAAGCTAAAGGATGTATAGATTTAAATAAAAGTGTTGAGGAAAATATACTAAACGTAGCAAAAGCACTTGGTAAAAAAACAACTCAAATGACAATAATGACACAAGATAGAGAAAGACATAATTATATAGTAGAACCAGCTAGAAAATTAGGTTGTCAAATAAGAATGTTTGGTGATGGAGATGTAGCTACTGGTATAGCAACTTGTTTTGAAGAAACTGGTGTAGACATGCTTATGGGAATAGGCGGTGGTCCAGAAGGTGTTATAACAGCAGCAGCAATAAAATGTATGGGTGGAGATATGCAAGCTCAGATATACCCACTTAGTGAAGAAGAAAGAGTAAGATGTCACGAAATGGGATTATCTGATGAAGATATAGCTAAAAAATTAACTTTAGATGATTTAGCAAAAGGTGATGATTTATTCTTTGCTGCTACAGGTATTACAGAAGGTAATTTACTAAAAGGTATAATTAATATAGGCGAAAATAAAGCTAAGACAGAGTCTGTAGTTATGAGAGGTAAAACAGGAACAATTAGATTTGTTAATGCAATACATAACTTAGATAAAAATGAGATATTGGTAGATTTAATGAAAAAGTATAATATGGAATAGTTTTATATATGATAATAAGGGAAGAAAGTAAAATATTTTATTTTCTTCCTTATTTTATGAATAAATTTACAATAAATAGCAAAAATAATAAAAAAGATTAGAAGTATATGTTTTATTTATTGACCGTTATATTTAATAATGATATGATTATTTTATTAATTTCATATTTTAAAATTAATTACTTTTCTTTTTCACGCCCGATATTCCCTAAAAAGTAACAACTTAAGAAAAAAAGCTAAATTAAAGACGAGGAGGTTCCTTTAAATTTGGAAAAAATAACTATAGAAGATTTAAATAAAAAAACATTGGCTGAATTGAGAGAATTGGCCAAGGAGCTAAATATAAAATCAGTTACTAAGTATAAAAAAGGTGAATTGGTTGATGTAATCAATACAAATTCAGAAGATACTAGTAATAAAAATAATGGTGACAACTTAAAGATAGTAAAAGATACAAATATAGTAGCATCAAAAGAGGGAATTACAAGTAAGGAAAATTCAAAATCAAATGATAATGGAAGATACATAAAAACTCATAATAGAGATAATCAAAATAATACTCGTAATTATAGCAATACGCGTAATTATACTAATACTAATAATGCGAGTAATAATAAAACTATAAGTATGGAAAATACAAATCAGAGAAATAATAAAAGTAATTATGTACCAAAAGTAGTTGATGAATCAAAAATAGTTAATGAGTTTAATACTTCTAAGGATGATGAAGTAATGGGTGTATTAGAAATACTTCCTGATGGATTTGGATTTTTAAGAGGATCTAACTACCAATCTACAGATGAAGATGTATATGTATCTCCTTCACAAATAAGAAGATTTAATATGCAAACAGGAGATAAAGTTAGAGGAATAACAAGACATCCAAAAACAGGAGAAAAGTTTAGAGCTCTTTTATTTGTACAAAAAGTAAATGATGAAAATCCAGATACTTGCATAAATAGAAAATCATTTGTTACTTTAACTCCAATATATCCAGAAGAAAGACTAACATTAGAAAAAAGTCAAAATGAAATAGCAACTAGATTAATAGATTTAATATCTCCTATAGGAAAAGGGCAAAGGGGTTTAATTGTAGCTCCTCCAAAGGCAGGTAAAACTATACTTCTAAAAAGTGTAGCTAATAGTATTGCAAAGAATCATCCTAATGTAGAATTAATAGTTCTATTAATAGATGAAAGACCAGAAGAAGTAACTGATATGAGAGAATCTATAAATGGAGATGTTATATACTCTACATTTGATCAAGTTTCAAGTCATCATGTTAAGGTAGCAGAAATGGTATTAAATAGAGCTCAAAGATTAGTTGAGCATGGTAAGGACGTTGTAATACTACTTGATAGTATAACAAGACTTGCAAGAGCTTATAACTTAACTATATCACCAACAGGAAGAACTTTATCAGGAGGTTTAGATCCAGGAGCATTACATGGACCTAAAAAATTCTTTGGTGCAGCTAGAAATATTAGACAAGGCGGTTCTCTAACTATATTAGCAACAGCCTTAGTTGAAACAGGTTCAAGAATGGATGATGTAATATTCGAAGAATTCAAAGGAACTGGTAATATGGAATTACATCTAGATAGAAAATTAGCTGAAAAGAGAATATTCCCAGCAGTAGATATTTATAAATCAGGAACTAGAAGAGAAGATTTATTACTTACTGAACGAGAAAAAGCTGCTTTATGGAAATTAAGAAAAGAAATGAGCAATAATTCAATATTAGAAGTAACAGATAACTTATTAGAGGCTCTTAAGAAAACAAAAAATAACGAAGAATTTATAAGAAGTATAAAATTATAACATAAAGTTTTATTGGTGATGATTAAGAAATATAAAAATGCTTGTACCACTAAAAAACATGTGATATAATGATGTAGTTGAAGACGAAAACTTAAAATTAATATAATTAATTTAGAATATAATTGAAAAAGAGGTGACTAGAAATGCAAAAAGATATACAACCAAAATACAATGCGATAGAAGTACACTGTGCTTGTGGAAAAACTTTCATGGCTGGTTCGACTAAGGACGAAATAAGAGTTGAAGTATGTTCAGAGTGCCATCCTTTCTATACTGGAAAACAAAAGAACATAGAAAAAGGTGGAAGAATAGACAAATTCAAAAAGAGATTCCAAATGGATTAATTTTTGGAGACAAGGGGTTGTTTATACAGCCCCTTATTTTATTTACTTACTAAAATCATACATAATTTTAGAATATTATCAATAAGATTATATGAAGACGTAGGAGGTTCGAAAATATGTATAGACCAGTAAATCATGGTTACATTGAAGTAGTTGTTGGACCTATGTATAGTGGAAAAAGTGAAGAACTAATAAGAAGGCTAAAAAGAGCAAAAATTGCAAAACAAAAAATTATTGTTTTTAAGCCTCAAATAGATGATAGATATAGTAAAAAAGATGTTGTATCTCATAGTGGTGATAGTATAAATGCTATTCCAATACACAATGCTTCTGAAATTTATAATTTAATAGATGAAGATGTACAAGTTGTAGGTATAGATGAGGTGCAATTTTTCGATAGAAAAATAGTAGATGTAGCAGTTGACTTAGCAAATAAGGGAATAAGAGTTATTGCAGCTGGTCTAGATATGGACTTCAAGGGAGAACCTTTTGGGCCAACACCAGATCTTTTAGCAATGGCAGAATTTGTAGATAAAATTCAGGCTATTTGTTCAGTATGTGGTCAACCAGCAACAAGATCTCAAAGATTAATAAATAATGAACCAGCAAGATATGATGATCCTATTATACAAGTAGGAGCTATAGAAAGCTATGAAGCTAGATGTAGAAAGTGTCATGTGGTTAAATAAATAAGTACCCCCTTAAAAGTATAATGTTATACTCTGAGGGGTATTTTTAGATTATAATAATTTTAGTATTCTAAAAAATATTATGAGGAGTCTAAATATGAAAAAGCAAAATGTTGGTGGTCAAGCTGTAATTGAAGGTGTAATGATGCAATCTAAGAATTACAGAGCAGTTGCTGTAAGAAAAAGTAATGGAGAAATAGAAGTAAAAAAAGAAAGAATAAAAAGTTGGATAAATGATAAAAAAATAGATAAGATACCTTTTTTAAGAGGTTCATTTATATTAATAGAAACTATGATACAAGGAATGAAAAGTCTGAATTATTCTTCAGAGTTTTTCTTGGAAGATGATGATGAAGAAGACTTTATAGATAAACTTATGAAACGTATCTTTAAAGATAAAGCTAATGAGGCTATTATGGCTATATCTTTAGTACTTGCTATGCTACTTTCTATTGGACTTTTTGTACTAATACCTACAACAATAAGTGGAAGCTTTGGATTTTTTATTAAAAATAATATTGTATTGAATTTAATAGAAGGTGTAATTAGAATAGGTATATTGATTTTGTATATGCTAGGAATTTCTAAAAATAAAGATATTAAAAGATTATTTATGTATCATGGTGCAGAACATAAGACTATATATTGTTATGAAAACAATTTAGAATTAACAGTAGAAAATGCTAAAAAGTTTACAACACTACATCCTAGATGTGGAACTAATTTTTTATTTATTGTAATGTTTACATCAATTATATTATTCTCATTCTTTGGATGGCCTAATATTTTAACGAGAGTAGTAATGAGGATAATATGCATACCTATTGTTGCTGGCATATCTTACGAGATAATAAAATTTCTTGGGAAATATAATAATATGTTAAGTAAAATTGTTGCATACCCAGGAATGATGTTACAAAATATTACTACAAAAGAACCTGAAGATGAACAATTAGAAGTGGCTATAAAAGCATTAAAAGCTGTAATATAATAGAAACAAGGGAGAAACTAATGACTATTAAGGAAATACTTATAAAATATTCATCAGAACTTGAAGCAATAAGTAGTACTCCCAGACTGGATGTAGAAATACTTCTACAAAAGGCCCTTGGTGATGTGGATAGATTATACATACATCTAAATTTGGAGAAGTCTTTAAGTGAAGAAGAAGAAAAAATATTTATAAACTATATAAATGAAAGACTAAATAACAGACCTATTGCTTATATAGTAGGAAATCGTGAATTTATGGGAATGGATTTTTACGTAAAAGAAGGTGTATTAATTCCAAGACCAGATACAGAAGTTTTAGTTGAAGAAATAATTGAATTATCAAAAGATAAAGGATCTATTAATATATTAGATATTGGAACTGGGTCAGGAGCTATAACAATAAGTTTAGCTAAATATTTACCACAAGCTACTGTGACTTCTGTAGATATATCAGAGATTGCTTTAGAAGTTGGTAATAAAAATGCTATAAGTAATAATGTAGATAATAGGACTAGATTTATACAATCTAACTTATTTTCTGCTTTAGATAACAATGAAAAGTTTGATATAATAGTTTCTAATCCTCCTTATATAAGAAAAAAAGATATTGAAAGTTTGGAAAAACAAGTAAAGGATTTTGAACCATATACTGCATTAGAAGGTGGAGAAGATGGATTAGATTTTTATAGACAAATAACAGAGCAGGGTAAATTATATCTAAAAGATAATGGTATTTTAGCCTATGAAGTAGGTCATGATCAAAGTGAAGATGTTAGTAAGATAATGCATACCAATGGATATACTAATATATATACGAAGAAAGACTTACCAGGAATTGACAGAGTTGTTATAGGAACTATTTTATGATATAATAAAATGCTGAGATTGTACGAAAAAAAGAGGTGAACAGTATGTTAAACAAGCTACAGGTTTTAGAGGATAAATATCAAGATTTAACAGAAAAAATCAGCGATATGGAAATAATAAACGACCAGAAAGTTTGGCAAAAGTTTATGAAAGAACATGCAGATTTAGAACCTATCGTTTTTAAATACAGAGAATATAAAAATGTATTAAATGACCTTAGTGATTCTAAAGCTATTTTAGAAGAAGAATCTGATGAGGAATTAAGAGAATTAGCTAAAATGGAAATATCTGAGTTAGAATGTCAGGTAGAACCATTAGCAGCTGAATTAAAAATTCTATTACTTCCAAAAGATCCTAACGATGAAAAGAACGTTATAGTTGAGGTAAGAGGTGGAGCTGGTGGTGATGAAGCTGCACTATTTGCAGGAAACTTATTTAGAATGTACTCTAGATATGCTGAAAGAAGAAGATGGAAGATGGAACTTTTAAGTGCCAGTGATACTGGTGTTGGAGGATACAAAGAAGTATCTTTCTTAATAAAGGGTAAAGGTGCTTACTCAAGACTTAAATATGAGTCAGGAGTTCATAGAGTTCAAAGAATACCAGCTACTGAATCAGGAGGAAGAATTCATACTTCAACAGCAACAGTTGCAGTTTTACCAGAAGTAGAAGACGTAGAAGTAGAAATAAATCCAAATGATTTAAGAATAGACGTTTTCCGTTCATCAGGAAATGGTGGACAGTCTGTTAATACAACTGACTCGGCTGTAAGGGTAACTCATATACCTACTGGAGAAGTTGTATCATGTCAAGATGGTAAATCACAGTTAAAAAATAAAGAACAAGCCTTAAAAGTATTAAAAGCTAGACTTTTTGACAAAGCATTAGCAGAGCAACAAGGCGAATTAGCAGCAGAAAGAAAAAGTCAGGTTGGTACTGGTGATAGATCAGAAAGAATCAGAACTTACAATTACCCACAAGGAAGAGTAAGTGATCATAGAATAAATTTAACTCTTTATAAGTTAGATACTTTCTTAGATGGTGATATAGATGAAATGATAGACGCATTAATTACAGAAGATCAAACTAAAAAAATGACACAAATATAAAATCCCTAACTTTTTAGGGATTTTTTCTATAGTTATTTAAATATAATTCTGTATGTGGTAAATTAAAAAATAAATACGGGGTGGAAATAAAATAATGATATTGAAAGTAACTTTAATCGGATTGATAGCTGGTGTATTAGGAACTGGTTTGGGAGGAATACTGTCGGGAATTTTCAGGAAAGAAGTGGATAAATATCTTAGTTTTTGTATGGGGATTTCTGGAGGAATAATGTTAGCTGTTGTAGTTTTTGATTTAATGAAAGAAGCAATTGAAACGACAGGTATATTCTACACAGTGGTATTTACATTTTTAGGGGTTATATTAACCATGTTTATAAAAAGTAGATTAGATTTCACAGGGGATATGAAGTCAGGATATTTGATACTTATAAGTATATTATTACATAACTTGCCAGAAGGACTAGCAATAGGTTCTTCATTTGTATCAGAAGAAAGTTTAGGTATTACTTTAGCAATAGTCATAGGATTACATAATGTACCAGAAGGATTGGCTACGGCGTTGAGTCTAGCAGGAGCAAGAGTACCAACTAAAAAAATAATATTATTTACATTTATTGCTGGATTACCAATGGGGATAGGTAGTTTTTTAGGAGTATATTTTGCAGGAATATTTAACTCTTTGATAGGTGTATTTTTATCACTAGCAGCAGGAACAATGTTATTTGTTGTTTTAGATGAGATAATGCCAAAGTCAAAAAGCTTATATAGTATAATTGGTTTTTTAATAGGTACAATAATTGTATATTGTATATAGACTTAATTTAAGAAGGGAGCTAGGTAAATGACATTTATAAGTAAAATTGATGAAAAGAATATAGATAAGGAAGAAATAAAAAAACAAGCAGAAATTTTAAAACAAGGTAATACTGTAATATTTCCAACAGAAACAGTTTATGGTTTAGGAGCAAATGCATTAGATGAAAATGCCGTAAAGAAAATATATGAAGCAAAAGGAAGACCAAGTGATAATCCATTAATAGTACATATATACAATAAAAATCAAGTCAACGAACTTGCCAAAGATATATCACAAAAAGCTCACCTTGTAATGGATAAATTTTGGCCAGGTCCAATTACAATAATTTTAAGCAAAAAAGACATAGTTCCAAGTAGGACAAGTGGAGGATTAGATACAGTAGCTATTAGAATGCCTTCAAATGTTATAGCTCGAGAACTTTTAAAAGAAACAAACTTACCAATAGCAGCACCATCGGCAAATATTTCAGGAAGACCATCTCCTACTAGAGGAAATCATGTTTATGAAGAAATGAATAACAGAGTAGATGGAATAATATTGGGAGGTGATTGCACCTTTGGTTTAGAATCAACTGTTTTAGATTTAACCAATGATTTACCTATAATACTTAGACCTGGAAGTGTTACAAAAGAGAATTTAGAAAGTGTTATAGGAAAAGTAGAAATTGATCCAGCACTAGAAAATAAGGATGACAATATAAAAGCAAAGGCACCAGGAATGAAATATAAACATTATTCTCCTAATGCAGATGTATTTATAGTATGTGGGGATGAAAAAAAAGTAGCTAAGAGGATAAATAACTTAGTATCTGAAAATAATATAAAGGAACTAAGAACAGTTACATTATGTTTATTAAAAAATAAAAGTTTATATGAGGGAGATACTATAACCCTAGGTGAGAATTTAGAAGAAGTAGCTGCAAATTTATTCAATGCTTTAATTATGGCCGATAAAGAAAAGTATGACATAGTATATACGGAATCTTTTCCTAAAATAGGAGTAGGAAGAGCGATAATGAATAGGTTATTAAAATCTGCAGGATATAAAATAATAGAAGCATAAAGAAGAATTTATTTACTATTATAAATAGTTAAGATTTTAACGAAAAACGAGTTAGAATGAAGAATATAACTGATATATGTAAAAATATGTTGTAAAAAGTTTGAATTTTCTATGGTGTATTTATATAAAATTATGTATAATAAGATGAAGATTTACAAAAAAAAATGTATAATATGATTAGATAGTTAAAAAAAAATCAAATATATTAAACTAAAATATTTAGAAGTTATTAAATGTCGGTATTAAAATTCACATATTATAAGGAGTTCTAATTATGAAAATAGGTTTAGGATGTGACCATGGAGGATACAACTTAAAGTTAGACATAATAAATTTTCTACAATCAAAAGATATAGAATATATAGATTATGGAACAAATAATGCTAACGAATCAGTTGATTATCCTGTATTTGGTGAAAAAGTTGCCAATGCAGTAGTTAACACAGAAGTTGATTATGGAATCGTTTGTTGCGGTACAGGTATAGGTATATCGCTTGCAGCTAACAAAGTTCCAGGAATAAGATGTGCTGTAGTTTCAGATGTTTTTTCAGCAAAAATGTCAAAGGCACATAATAATGCAAATATGTTAGCCTTAGGAGAAAGAGTGTTAGGAAAAGGTCTAGCTCTAGAAATAGTAGAGACTTGGATAAACACTGAATTTGAAGGTGATAGACACTTAAGAAGAGTAAATATGATTGATGACATAGAAAATAAACATAATAAATAGGAGGATTTAGTTAAAATGAGTAAAGTTACAGTTACGGATCATCCGTTAATACAACACAAATTAACACTAATGAGAAAACAAGAGACAGGTTCTAAAGATTTCAGACAATTATTAACAGAAATAACAATGTTAATGGGATACGAAGTTACTAGAGATTTACAATTAGTAAATGTTGAAATCGAAACACCAGTATGTGTAACGAAATCAAAAGTTATTTCAGGAAAAAAATTAGGTATAGTACCTATATTAAGAGCTGGACTTGGAATGGTTGATGGATTCATCAGTTTAATGCCAGCAGCTAAAGTAGGTCATTTAGGACTTTACAGAGATCCAGAAACTCTAAAACCAGTGGAATATTATTCTAAATTCCCACAAGATATAGATGAAAGAGAAATGATTGTTGTTGATCCAATGTTAGCAACAGGTGGATCAGCAGTAGCAGCAATAGATGTACTAAAAGCAAACGGTGCAAAATGTATTAAGTTAGTAAACTTAGTAGCCGCTCCAGAAGGAATAGCTGAAGTACAAAAATATCACGATGATGTAGACATATATGTAGCATCAATAGATGAAAAATTAAATGATCATGGATACATAGTACCTGGCTTAGGTGATGCAGGGGATAGATTATTTGGTACGAAGTAGTAAATCAAAGGAGTCTATAAAAAATTGTAGATTCCTTAAAAAAATATATATATTATATATATAAAATACACAATATGCAGTATTATAAATATATATTTTAATATAGAGGGGCATAGTATGTATGAGTAACAAAAAATCAAAAAGTGCACAGATTGCACAGGCGCTCTCATTATTAAGTCAGCTAAGCATTATGATGGTTGTTTGTATATTTGGATGTTTTTTTATAGGAAAATTCATAGATGACAAGTTGAATACAGAGCCTATTTTCATGCTAATATTCTTAGTATTAGGAATAGGGGGAGCATTTATGTCTGTATATAAGACTGTCGTTGGATATACAAAAAGGAAGTGATAATCAATGGATATAAAGGTTCAAAAAGAGGTCAATGAGGTGACAAAAGGAATCGTTATTTATGCAATTTTAGTATCAGTAATAGCGTTTTTATTGTCAAAACAAACAATTTCTATTGTGTTAGGAGTTGTTTTTGGAAGTATAATAGCAATATTAAACTTTAGATTGTTAGCACTTACTATGGAGAAATCAATAGACTTACCACCGAGTAAAGCACAAGTATATACAGCTAGTAGATATTCCATAAGAATGTTTATTGTAGCAGCAGTTGTATTTGTTTCAGTAAAGAATCCGAATATAAATGTACTAGGAACTATATTAGGATTAGTAAGTACTCAAATTGTTATATTTGTAAATAAATTGTTTATAACAAAAATAACTAGAAAGGGGGTATAACAGGTGAAATACACACAATGGATAATAACTTTTGCTAATGGCTTTAAAATAAGTGAAACAATAATAACAAGCTGGATTATTATGGCTGCATTAATAATTATTGCATTTTTCCTTACTAGAAATTTAAAACCAGTACCAACTAGCAAAGTTCAAATCATGTTAGAGTATGCTGTAGTTGCACTTAGAAATCTTGTAAAAGGTAACATGGGAGATGATGTAGAGAAAAAAATGCCAAATATGCTACCATATATTGGTTCATTATTCTTATTTTTTGTATGCTCCAACTTGATAGGTTTGTTAGGTTTTAAGTCTCCGACAACTGATGTAGATACAACTTTAGCATGGGCACTGATAACTTGTTTCTTAATTTATTATCAAGGAGTTAAAGCTAAAGGACCAGGGTACTTTAAAGGATTATTAGAACCAGTTCCACTATTATTACCACTGAACATAGTAAGTGAATTTGCAAGGCCAATATCGCTTACATTCCGTCCATTTGGTAATATACTAGGAGGAACTGTAATAATGGGATTACTTTATCAATTATTGGCATTTGTATCATCATTGATACCAAATGTATCGATTCCATTTTTACAATTAATGATACCAGTACCATTACATCTTTACTTCGATTTATTCGCTGGATGCTTACAAGCATTTATATTTATAATGCTTACAATGGTATTTGTGTCAAATGCAACAGAGTAAAAATATATGCGAGTTACATATTGGCATATTAGAATAAAAAACAACTATAAAAAATTAAAATTTTAGGAGGATTAAATTATGGAAATTACTACTTTACAACAAGGAATAGCTATAGCAGGTTCTGCAATAGGAGCTGGATTAGCAGTTATAACAGGTATAGGAGCAGGAATAGGACAAGGATATGCAGCTGGTAAAGGTGCAGAAGCTGTTGGTAATCAACCAGAAGCAAAGGGTGATATTATATCTACAATGTTATTAGGGGCTGCAGTTGCAGAGTCTACTGGTATATATGGACTTGTTATATCTATAATTCTTATATTCGCAAATCCATGGTTATAAAAATAAGTACAAATTTTATTGAAATTTATAGTTAGGATATATAAATTAATTTCCTAACTATAAATTATGGATGATAGAAAGGAGGATTAGTAGATGGGTGTTAAACCAGTAGTAACAATAACGTATGAGTTGGTAATTCAAATAATAAATACAGCTGTTTTATTCTGGATACTAAAGAGATTATTATTTCAGAAAGTGCTGGATATAGTAGACGCTAGAGAAAAAGGAATAAAAGATGACATAGCTACAGGAGCACAAGCTAAAGATGAAGGATTGGCTTTAAAAGAACAATATGAACAAAAACTTCATGTTGTTAAGAATGAAGGTCAAGAAATTATTAAGCAAGCTACTCTAAGAGCTGAACAAAAATCAGAGGAAATAATATCTACTGCTAAAGAGGAAGCTGGAAGTATAAAAGATAGAGCCAACAAAGATATAGCTCAAGAAAAAGAAAAAGTTATGAATGAACTTAAAAATGATATTTCAAACATAGCTATACTTGCAGCATCTAAAGTAATAGAAAAAGATATTGATCAGTCTAAGCATGAGGAAATGATAAATAAATTTATCGAAGAGGTGGGCGAAGCTAAATGATAGATATAATAGCTAACAGATATGCAGAAGCCTTATTTCAATTAAGTGAAGATGAAAATATCACAAAAGAAATTTACTCTGAATTACATGATGTAGTAGATACTGTTAAAAATAATAAAGACTTAGAAAATGTTTTAAAATCTCCTTTAGTTTCAAAAGATGAAAAAAAGGAATTAATTGAAAAAATATTTTCTAACAAAATAAATAATAACTTAAAAAATTTCTTGAAAATATTGATTGAAAAAGGAAGAATAACTTCTTTAAAAGCAATAGAATTAACATTTAAACAGTTATTAAATGATAAACATAACATAATTGAAGGTACTGTATTAAGTGCAATACCAATGGAAAAAATAAAAGTTAAAGAATTAGAAGAAAAGCTTTCAAAAAAATATAATAAAAATGTTACTTTAGAGAATAAAGTTGACGAGAGTATATTAGGAGGCGTTTTAGTAAGATTAGGAAATACACAAATTGACGGATCTGTTAAAACTCGCTTAAATAATATAAAAGACCAACTTTCTCAAGTAATTTCTTAGGAGGGCGGTGAACCCATGAACTTAAGACCAGAAGAAATAAGTTCTATAATTAAGCAGCAAATTAAGAATTATGATAATAAAATAGAAATGACTGATACTGGTAGCGTACTGAAAGTAGGTGACGGTATCGCAACAGTATATGGATTAGAAAATGTAATGTCAAGTGAACTTATAGAATTCCCTGGAGACGTGTATGGAATGGCCCTTAACTTAGAGGAAGATGTTGTTGGGGCTGTTATATTTGGTGATGACAGTGGAATTAAAGAAGGAGATATAGTAAAAAGAACAGGAAGAATAGTTGAAGTTCCTGTTGGTGAAGCCTTAATAGGTAGAGTTGTAAGTCCACTTGGTTTACCTATAGATGGTAAAGGACCGATAAACACTACTAAAACTAGACCAGTTGAAAATAAAGCATCTGGTATAATGGCAAGACAATCAGTTTGTGAACCTTTACAAACTGGTATAAAAGCTATTGACTCAATGATACCAATAGGTAGAGGTCAAAGAGAGCTTATAATAGGTGACAGACAAACTGGTAAAACTTCTATAGTGTTAGATACTATATTAAACCAAAAAGGTAAAGATGTTATATGTATATATGTTGCTATAGGACAAAAACGTTCTACAGTTGCTCAATTAGTTAATACATTAGAAAAAGGTGGAGCTATGGATTACACTATAGTTGTATCTGCTACGGCTTCTGAATCTGCACCACTTCAATACCTTGCACCTTATTCAGGGGCTGCAATGGGTGAAGAGTTTATGTACAATGGTAAACACGTTCTAATAGTATATGATGATTTAAGTAAACAAGCAGTTGCTTACAGAGAAATGTCATTACTACTTAGAAGACCACCAGGCCGTGAAGCTTACCCAGGTGATGTTTTCTATCTACATTCAAGATTACTTGAAAGAGCAGCTAAATTATCTGATAAATTAGGTGGAGGATCTATGACTGCACTTCCAATCATAGAAACTCAAGCAGGAGACGTTTCTGCATATATACCAACAAACGTTATATCAATAACTGATGGACAAATATACTTACAACCAGAATTATTCTATTCAGGTGTAAGACCAGCAGTTGACCCTGGTATATCAGTATCAAGAGTTGGTGGTAATGCACAAATAAAAGCAATGAAAAAAGTTGCAGGTACATTAAAACTTGCTTATTCACAATACAGAGAACTTGCATCATTCTCTCAGTTCGGATCTGATTTAGATGATGATACTAAGAGAAGACTTGCTCAAGGGGAAAGAATAGTTGAAGTTTTAAAACAAGATGAAACTGCACCAATACAGGTTCAAAACCAAGTTATGATTATATTTGCTGTTATAAACAACTTCTTAGAAGATATACCAGTAAAACAAGTAAAAAGATTTGAAAAAGAATTATATAGATTTGTGGATGAAAATCATCCAGAAATATCTAAAAAGATATTAGCTGCAGAAGATTTCTCTTCTGATTTAACAAACGCAATAGTAGAATTTAAGAAAAAGTTTGTTGTTGAAGCGTAATCCTTTTTAACAAAGGAGGTGAATTAATTGGCAGGAGCTGGAATTAAAGAAATTAAAACACGTATCAATAGTGTAAATAGTACACAACAAGTTACTAAGGCTATGGAATTAGTTGCTTCATCAAAAATGAGAAAAGCAAAAGACAGAGCATTAGGTGCTAGGCCGTACTTTGGAACAATGTATGATACAGTTAGAGATATAGCTACAAATACCCGTGGTGTCAGAAATGTATTTTTAAAACAAAGAGAAGTAAAAAATAAATGTTATATTGTAATTGCTGGTGATAGAGGATTAGCAGGTGGATATAACTCAAATATATTAAAATTAACTCTTAATCATATGGATGGTAAAAATGAAAAAATCATGCCTATAGGTAAGAAGGCAACAGAATTCTTTACAAAAAGAGGATATGATATTTTAAAATCATCAGAGACAGTTGAAAAATGTGGTTATGAAGAATCGTTAGGATTTGCACAAGAAGCGATGGATTTATATAAAAAAGGCGAGGTTGATGAAGTATATCTAGTATATACAGAATTTGTATCACCTTTAACTCAAAATCCAAAACTATTGAAAGTATTGCCTTTATCATTTGAAAAAGACGAGAATAAAGAAACAAAAGAGCAAGCAGCAAAGCAAGCTAGAGTTCAATATTTACCATCAGCAGAAGTTGTTTTAGGTCATATAATACCTAAATATGTATCTGGCATTGTATATGATGGTGTAATAGAGTCTTTCGCATCAGAACAAGCTGCAAGAAGGACTGCAATGAAATCAGCAACTGATAATGCAGGCGAGATGATATCTAATTTAGAGTTAATCTATAATAGAGCAAGACAATCAGCTGTAACTCAAGAAATAACTGAGATAGTAGGCGGAGTAGAAGCTCTAAAATAAGGAGGTTAGGAAATGGCCAACGTAGGTAAAATAGTACAAATCGTAGGTGTTGTGCTAGATGTTAAGTTTGATAATGAAAACAGCCTACCTAACTTATTAAACGCGTTAGTTATAAAGTTAGGAGATCAAGAAATAGTTGCTGAAGTTGCACAACATATAGGTGATGATACAGTTAGATGTATATGTATGAGTGCTACAGATGGACTAGTTAGAGGAATGGATGCAGTAGATACAGGAAAACCAATAAGTGTTCCTGTTGGAGATGCTACATTAGGAAGAATATTCAATGTACTTGGGCAGCCGGTTGATGATCAACCAGCTCCTAAAGATGCACCAGAATTACCGATACATAGACAGGCCCCAGAGTATAACGAAATAACAAGTACTGCTGAAATACTAGAAACGGGTATAAAAGTAGTTGACTTATTATGTCCTTACTTAAAAGGTGGGAAAATTGGTCTATTTGGTGGTGCCGGTGTTGGTAAAACAGTTCTTATACAAGAGCTTATAAACAATATAGCTAAACAACATGGTGGTATATCAGTATTCGCCGGTGTAGGAGAAAGAACAAGAGAAGGTAATGATTTATATCATGAAATGAAAGATTCTGGAGTTATAAATAAAACAGCTCTAGTATTTGGACAAATGAATGAGCCTCCTGGGGCAAGAATGAGGGTTGCTTTATCTGGACTTACAATGGCTGAGTATTTTAGAGATGAGCAACAACAAGATGTTCTTTTATTCGTAGATAATATATTCCGTTTCACACAAGCTGGTTCAGAAGTTTCAGCACTTCTAGGACGTATGCCTTCAGCAGTTGGATACCAACCAACACTTGCTACTGAAATGGGTAACTTACAAGAAAGAATAACATCAACTAAGAGAGGATCTATAACATCTGTTCAAGCTGTTTATGTACCTGCGGATGACTTAACTGACCCAGCGCCAGCTACAACATTCACACATTTAGATGCAAAAACAGTTTTATCTAGACAAATAGCATCTCTTGGTATATATCCAGCAGTTGATCCACTAGAATCAACTTCAAGAGTACTAGATCCAAAAATAGTTGGAACAGAGCACTATGAAGTAGCCAGAGGAGTACAATCTATACTTCAAAGATATAAAGAATTACAAGATATAATCGCTATACTTGGTATGGATGAATTATCTGATGAAGATAAAATAATAGTTTCTCGTGCAAGAAAGATACAAAGATTCCTTTCTCAATCTTTCACAGTTGCAGAACAGTTTACAGGATTACCAGGTAAATATGTACCAGTAAAAGAAACAGTAAGAGGTTTCAAAGAAATATTAGAAGGAAAACATGATGACTTACCAGAATCAGCATTCTTATTAGTAGGAACAATAGAAGACGCTGTTGCGAAAGCAAAGGAGAGTCGATAGGTCATGGCAAATATATTTGCACTAGAAATAGTAACTCCACAAGAAATATTCTATGAAGGTGATGTGGAAATGGTTATAACTAGAACAACTCACGGAGACAGAGCTGTGCTTAAAGACCATATACCTTTTGTTACAGGATTAGTAGATGGAGAGTTAAGAATAAAAAAAGATGGTAAATTTAAATCTGGACAAATATCTGGAGGCTTTATGACAGTTAATAAAGAGAAAACAACTATATTAACTGAGTCAGCTAAATGGAATGACGAAAGTAAAGGACTTTAGAATCAAGAATTAAGTTTATAAAAAAGACTAGGATAAAACCTAGTCTTTTTATTTTGTCTAAAAAATGATAATGTGATTATTAGATAGTAATATATTGTTTATAATAATATTACTAAATAGAAACGTTACAATGGAGGAGATTATGAATATTTTAGATATAGGTATAGATATTATAGAAGTAGAAAGAATTAAAAATGCTTTAAATAAAAATAATGATTTTCTAAAAAAATTATTTACAAATGAAGAAATAAAGATGTTTGAGGAAAAAGGAAAAAATCCAGAAACAATAGCAGGTAATTTTGCAGCAAAAGAAGCTATTAGTAAGTCTTTAGGATTAGGTATAAGGGGTTATAATTTTAGAGATATCGAAATATTAAGAGATAAACTAGGAAAACCAATAGTAAAAACTTATAATAATTTAGAAAAAATTTGCATAGACTATAGTGTTTCGGAAATAAAAGTATCCATATCTCATAGTGAAAACTATGCTGTTGCAAATGCTATTACACTAGTAAATAACAAATAACAAATACTTATTATTAGTAGCCAATAAAAATATAACAGGAGGTAATATGTGAAAAAAAAGTGGTCCATATTATTAATAACTCTTGCTTTAGGAATAATTGTAATTATTATAGGGTGTGCAAGAAAAGAGTCCACAAAAGAAGAAGTTTACGAAGATTTCCAAAAGAGATTAACACAAATAGAATCATATACATGTACAGCAAAAGTAGAAGCCATAGGAAATAAAACAAATACTACATATGTTTTAACTCATACATATTCTAAGCCAGATTATTATAAACTAGAAGTGAAATCACCGGAACATTTAAAAGGAAAAACCATAGAATATAAAGGTGAGAAAATTATAATACATAATCCTAGTATAGATGATGAAATAGAATTACCAAGTGTACAGAATAATGGAACTTATTTATTTATAGGAGATTTCATAGAAAATTATCTACAAAATGAAGCAGTAATTTTATCGTCCTCAAACACTAAATTAAAAGTAGAAATAGAAATACCAGGCGATAATAAATATTTTAATAAACAAATATTATATGTAAATAATAAGACTAAGAATCCAGAAAAAATGGAAATAATAGATTATGAAGGATTACCAAGATTTATAGTAACTTATGAAGATTTTAAATATGAAAAATAATTAATAAAAGCAGAACAACTTAAGATTAATCTAGATGACAATATTTTAAAGATAGTTAGAATAATAAAAGATACTTAGACTTGTAATGATAATAAAGTTAATGTGTAAGTTAAATAAAAAAGTTTTTGCTGAAAAAATAAACAATTAAGACATAAAAAAGGTTGGGTAGGTTATAATAATTATTAATAGGTGTATTTGGGTAGAAAAAAATAATATAACATTAAAATTTGAACTAACTTAAAATATACACAACCGTTGAACGTACTTATATGGAAACAAATGCAATTTTACAATTAGTTAGCAATCTGATAAAATAAAAGAGATATTGTTCTCTGGGAGGCGATTTTGTGAGCAATAAAAATAAAGAAAAAATTATGTTTACTTTACCTGACTATATTTTATCTGAAGTGGATCAAATAGTACAGATGGAAAATAGCAACAGGGAAGATTTTGCAAAGGATGCTTTTCAGTTTTATATAACCCAGAAAAATAAAATTAGCTTAAAAGAAAGTATGATTAAGGGTTATAAAGAAATGGCAAAAATTAACTTATCGTTAGCTGAACTAGGTATGACAGACGAAGTATCTTTAAATGATGATTCTCCGGGAGATATCGCTAAAGTTGAGTAATCTTAGCTTAGATATTAAGCGAGGAGATTTATTTTATGCAGACTTGAGTCCAGTAGTTGGCTCTGAACAAGGTGGCATTAGACCAGTTTTAATAATCCAAAATAATATAGGAAATAAATATAGTCCGACGGTAATAATTGCGGCTATAACATCCCAGATTAATAAAGCGAAATTGCCTACTCATATAGAAATAAGTTCTAGTCAGTATGGACTGAATAAGGATTCTGTAATTCTCTTAGAACAAATAAGAACAATTGATAAAAAAAGACTAAGAGAAAAAATCGGTTATCTAGATAATAAGACTATGCTAAAAGTAAATAATGGACTGCAAATAAGTTTAGATTTATTTAGCATATAAAAAATTATTGATATAATAGCATATCAATAATTTTTTTGTTTTATATACAAAAAATACAAAAAAACGTCATAAAGATGTTATAATATAATGAGATTTAAATACAACATGGCTAATTAAAAGATAGCCTCAGTATATAATTAGGGAGGTAAATTACATGAGAGACCATAAAGGATTAAATGAAATTACTAGTGTCATAAGAAAAGACATCGTCTCAATGATATATAGAGCGAAATCAGGACATCCAGGCGGTTCATTGTCAGCGGTTGAAATTTTAACAGCACTTTATTTCGATGAAATGAATATCGATCCAACAAATCCAAAAATGGAAGACAGAGATAGATTTGTTTTATCAAAAGGACATGCGGCACCAGCACTATATGCAACTTTAGCTCAAAAAGAATATTTTAATAGAGAAGAGCTAAATAGCTTAAGACAAATAGGAAGTATGCTTCAAGGACATCCAGATATGAAGAAAATACCTGGGGTTGAAATGTCAACGGGTTCATTAGGACAAGGTTTTTCAGTTGCTTGTGGAATGGCTATGGCAGCTAAATTAGATAATGCACCTTGGAATGTATATGCATTACTTGGAGATGGAGAAGTACAAGAAGGATTAATTTGGGAAGCTGCTATGAGTGCTGCTCACTATAAACTTGACAATATGATAGCTTTCCTTGATTATAATGGGCTTCAAATTGATGGGGAAGTTGAATCAGTAATGAGCATCAATCCTATAGAAGATAAGTTCAAAACTTTTGGATGGAATGTAATAACTATTGATGGACATGATTTTGATCAAATATTTGCAGCATTAGATATGGCAAAAGATACAGTAGATAAACCAACAATGATAATTGCTAAAACTGTAAAAGGTAAAGGGGTATCTTTCATGGAGAATCAAGCTTCATGGCATGGAAGTGCACCAAATGATAAACAAGTAGAAGAAGCCTTAACAGAAATAGGAGGTGCGTTACATGAGTAAAATAGCTACTAGAGAAGCTTACGGAAAAGCCTTAGTTAAATTAGGGAAAATAAATGAAGATGTTGTAGTTTTAGATGCAGATTTATCAAAATCAACTAAAACAAATGATTTCTTAAAAGCATACCCAAAGAGATTTTTCAACATGGGGATAGCTGAGCAAAACTTAGTGGGAGCAGCTTGTGGTTTTGCAGCAGCAGGTAAAATACCTTTTGCTAGTACTTTCGCAATGTTTGCAACAGGAAGAGCATTCGAAGTAATAAGAAACTCTGCTTGTTACCCAAAATTAAATGTTAAAATATGTGCTACTCATGCAGGTATAACAGTTGGAGAAGATGGTGGTTCTCATCAAAGTGTAGAAGATATATCATTAATGAGATCTATACCAAATATGACTGTTGTTGTTCCAGCTGATGGAGTAGAAGCAGAAAAAATGATATTTGAAGCAGCTAAGTTTGAAGGTCCTATGTATGTAAGACTTGGAAGGAGTGCAGTTCCAACTATTTTCGGAGAAGATTACAACTTTGAAATAGGAAAAGGTGTTATTTTAAAAGAAGGTACTGATGCTACAATAATAGCTTGTGGTATTATGGTAAATGAAGCACTAATAGCTGCTGATATGTTAAAAGAAGAAAACATAAACGTTAGAGTAATAAATATGTCTACTATAAAACCTATAGATAAAGACTTAATAATAAATGCAGCAAAAGAAACAAAAGTAATAATTACTGCAGAAGAACACAGTATAATAGGTGGACTTGGTTCAGCTGTTAGTGAAGTTGTATGCGAAAGTCATCCAGTAGTAGTTAAAAAAGTAGGAATGAATGATTGCTTTGGTGAATCAGGAACTCCAAATGAATTACTTGAAAAGTATGGATTAACTGCAGCTAACATAGTTACAAAAGTTAAAGAAGCAATTAAATAATTAAATTATAAAAAATCAAGGCGTATTTAATATTTATATTAAATGCGCTTTTTATATTATCAAAATAATTCTACATAAGATAATTCCCTCATATATTTATAAGAGATGGGGGGTGATAAGGTGGAGATTAAGTTTAATATAAAGGGTGTAATTTATGGAGTGATACTAGCTTTATTTATTATACTAGGTTTTATATTTATACCTAAAATGTTTCTAGATACTTCAGAACCAGTTGATTTTACTGTGGTGCAAAGAACTTCTATACCTGATAAAATATTAGATATTATGGACAAGTATGAAGGTGAAGAAAGAGCACTGGCAGTAAAACTAGAGGATAAAATTTATGTAGTAGTAACTAGAGGAGAAAAAGATTACGGAATAAATATAGATAAAATAGTTATGGATGAAATTGATGGGAAATCTATAATGAGTGTTAATATTACATATAAAAATAAAGCAAATGCATATCCATTTGTTGTAGCTGAAACAAATTTAAGTTTATTGCCAGATAAAATTCAGCTGAATTCAACTATTGAAGAAAAATAATATAAAGCTCTTGAAGAGATTCAAGAGCTTTATATTATTTTTTTGGAGTTAGTATTCTTGATTCAGTTACAATATAATCTAACTGAGCATCGTGAGATTCTTTAGGTACAGCAGGAAATATTTGCAAATCAAATGCTATGCCTATAGTTATAGCATCTTCTCTTAGATTTTCTAAAAATCTGTCATAGAACCCTCCGCCATAGCCTAGTCTATAGCAATCTTCATCATAAGCTACAGCTGGTACGATTACTAGATCTAATTTTTTTATAGGTATTTCAGGTGAACATTCTGGCTTAGGCTCTCTTATATTATAAGCTCCATATTGAATTCCATTTTTCAAATCAGTTATTTGAGATGGTATTAATTTACGTTCTTCTTTTAACGTAATAGGAGAGGAGACTATTTTATCTTGAGAAATTAATTTATCGATTAGATTATCAGTTGATACTTCATTATTGAAATCTAAATAGAGCATTATAGTATGTGCATTCTTAACACAGTTCATTTCTAATAATTTATCTGTAATTATATCAGAATTATGTTTTATGAAATCAAAACTTTTTTCTTTTCTTAAACTAATGACTTTTTTTCTGAATTCTTTTTTCATATAACCGACCCCTTTTATTGTGGTATTATATAAGTACCTTATTTTTGAAAATATAGGAAATTTTAATTTACAACTTATAATATAAAGTTTAGTAAATTTATACGCTTAAATCAATAGATGGTAATAAAAATATAGACTAGTCATATAATATATAGTAGTAGATTAACTAAAGGAGATGTGAACCAATGATATCTAAGAAAAGGGCTCTTATATACTCAATTATTCTTGTTATAGTAACTATAATTGGTACAACTTTATTTCAAGTAACTTTAGGAAATAAAGTAATAGTATCCAAGGATTTGTATGAATCGTATTCAAGATATAATAAACTTTTAGGATTGGAAGGTCTTATTGAAGAAGATTATTATAAAGAAGTATCGCAGGACAAACTAGTAGATGGCGCATTAAAAGGTTTATTTGAAGGATTAGAAGATCCATATTCACAATATTATACAAAGGATGAATTTGAAACATTGAAAGAGCAAACAAGTGGTTCTTTTGTAGGGATAGGTGTGTACATAGGAGTAAATGCTGAAGATAATAAAATAACTATAATTTCACCAATAGAGGGTTCCCCAGCTCATAAAGCAGGAATAAAATCAGGTGACATTGTTTTAGCAGTAGATGGAGAAGCTGTTTCATCAAAACAATTAGATGATGTAATTAAAAAAATAAAAGGAAAAGAAAATACAGATGTAAAACTAACTGTTCAAAGGGATGGTAAAAGATTAGATTTTACAGTTAAGAGACAGACTATAGTAACTAAAAGTGTTGTTAGCGAAGTGAAAGATAATGATATTGGTTATTTAAGAATAACTTCATTTGATGAAAACACATACAAAGAATTTAAAGAACATATTGATAAATTAAAAGAATTAAATATAAAAGGATTAGTAATAGATTTAAGAGACAATCCAGGAGGGTTATTAGATGTTTGTGTAGACATAGCGGATGATTTAATTGGAAAAGGAACTATAGTATATACAAAAGATAACTCAGGCAATAAAGAATACTATAAATCAGATGATAAAGAACTAGATTTACCAATAGCCGTTTTAATAAATGGAGGTAGTGCTTCTGCTTCTGAAATATTAACAGCAGCTTTAGTTGATAATAATAAAGCAATTGCTATAGGAGAAACTTCTTTTGGTAAAGGATTAGTTCAGAGTGTAAAAGGGTTAAAGGATGGTACTGGATATAAATTAACTACAGCTCAATATTATACTCCAAGTGGAGATTATATAAATAAAAAAGGAATTCAGCCTAAGGTAGTAGAAAAAGATGAAGAGAAACAATTACAATCTGCAATAGATTATTTAAAAAAACAAATTAAATAAATCACATACAGAAGGTACTTCAATGATTAAATATTTAAGTACCTTT
>JAVXJG010000006.1:0-3566 GCA_036647935.1 Peptostreptococcaceae bacterium | reverse complement strand
TGATTAAATATTTAAGTACCTTTTTGTATATTTGTATTAAAAGAGTCAATAATAGTAGTCAGAGCTAAAAGTAATAGAAAATGTTATATTTAATAAAATTATAATAGTATTTTAACTATAGAAAATAAGTGATTTATGATAAAATACTACAAAATATTATTATAAAAATTAGAAATCGTATTTTTCCACAAAAAAATAGCATTTAATAAGAGGAATAAGAGAAACAATATAGAATTAATTATGTAAGTGAATAATATTAATTAGGAAGTGAGTTTATGAAGAAAACAATGGCTAAAGTTGTGGACTTTCAAGAGTATAAAGATAAGAAGAAGCAAATAGAAGTTGATAGATCAGAACTTTTACAGCTTATTAAACAAATAGTTACTACAAAATAGAGAGTGAAAACTCTCTATTTTGTTTTGTTAAAAAAGAAAGTATGCATATTTTAATAAAAACATATAATATTTTTACATGAGAAAAATAACTATATTATGACATTCTTAAATTACTAATGTAATCTTGAAATTGGGAAAACTCATTTTCATCTTGCAGATTTACAACTGTAGACTTTTCATCATCGAAATTCTTCAAATAAATATTTCTGTTACCTTCTTCACCATCATGATAAATACATCTAAAGCCATCTTCGTACAAGTTTTTTAAATTATTAAAATTTTCCATAGAATCATCTCCTCAAGCATACTTTTCTAAATATATTTTTTGTTTATATATAAATACTATTCATTAAAAAATAAAGATAAAGGCTATAAGTTAAGTAATAATTAGATAAATTAGTAAAAAAATAACAAAACAGTAGCTAGTTTAATTTTATATTTATATAATTAGTATTAGGAAATGCAATAGTAGTATCTATATATGAAAAAGACATATTTTAAATAATAAATTTTTTTAGGGGGTCAGTAACAGTGAACTTAATAGAAAGCATATCAAGAAATATTTATCCATTGGAAGAAAAATACGTAGAACAAGCGCAGCAAAGACTTGATAGGTTAATAAAACCTACAGGAAGTTTAGGAAAAATGGAACATATTTGTGCTCAATTAGCAGGAATATATGGAAGAAAGTATTTTGACACATCAAAAAAGATTATAATTGCATTTGGAGCAGATCATGGTGTATATGAGGAAGGAGTAGCTCCAGATCCTCAAAATATTACGATTTTACAATTTAAAAATTTTCCTCATAAAATAAATGGAGTAGGAACAATCTCTAAATTTGTAGGAGCAGAAGTATTAGCTGTTGATGTAGGAATAAATTGTGATGAAAAGTTAGACGGTGTAATAGATTGTAAAATCAGAAAAGGAACTTCTAATATGGCAAAAGGGCCAGCTATGACTATAGAAGAAGCAGAAAAATGTATAGCTATAGGTATAGAAATGGCAGAAAAATGCATACAAGAAGATTATACTTTAATAGGAATTGGCGAAATGGGTATAGGTAATACTACACCATCTACAGCTATAATATCATCTATTGGAGGTTTTGATCCTATAGAAATAACAGGAATAGGAGCTGGACTTAAAAAAGAATTAATCGAACACAAAGCTCAAGTAATAAGAAATGCTATAGAATTAAATAAACCAAATCCAAAAGATTCTATAGATGTATTATCAAAGGTAGGAGGATTTGAAATAGGTGCTATGGCAGGGGTTATTCTAGGATGTGCAGCAAATAGAATACCAGTTGTATTAGATGGATTCATATCTTATGCAGCAGCTTTATTAGCATATAATTTAAATCCAAGAACAAAAGATTATATGATAGCATCACACTCATCAGCAGAACCTGGAACAGAAAAAGTTTTAGGTCTAATGGGATTAAATCCGTTTTTACAAATGGATATGAGATTAGGTGAAGGAAGTGGAGCTGCATTATCATTTAACATAATAGAAGCTTCTAATTATGTATATAAAAACATGGCTACATTTGATGAAATAGACATGGGTAGATAAGGTATCAAGAGGAGGAATAAATGAGCAACATAGTTTTAGTTACAGGAGGAGCAAGGTCTGGTAAAAGTAGCTTTGCAGAATCTCTTTGTATTAATCAAAATAATAGGACAGCTTATATAGCTACTTCTGTAGCTTTCGATGATGAAATGAAAGATCGAGTAAAAAAACATCAGGAAAGTAGACCACAAGAGTGGAAAACATATGAAATATATAAAGATATTTATTCTATAGTTGAAACACTAGATAAAAATCATGGGACAGTTTTATTAGATTGCTTAACTCTTATGATTAATAATTTAATGTTTACTTATGGAATAGATATAGAAACAGCAAGTACAGATGAAGTGAATGAAATAGAAGAATACATAAAAAATCAAATAGAAAAATTATTAGAAAAAGTAAAAAATACAAACTTATATTTCGTAATAGTAACAAATGAATTAGGTATGGGAATAGTCCCTGAAAACAAGCTTTCTAGAATATATAGAGATTTTGTTGGACGAGCTAATCAACAAATAGCAAAAACTAGTGATGAAGTTTACCTTGTTGTAAGTGGAATTCCTATGAAAGTGAAGTGATAGAAATGAAGAGATTTATAGGATTACTACAGTTTATGACGAGAATACCTATTAATGCTGATTTTGGAATAGATGAAGAATTTCATAAATCTATAGTATATTTTCCATTAGTAGGATTTGTAATAGGTTTAATTTCATTTATAGTTGGTAGCTTAGGAGTTAAAATATTTGATCCTTTCTTAACATCTATATTAATAGTTGCTTGTGAAGTTGTTTTAACAGGAGGCCTTCATATAGACGGTTTAGGAGATACTTTTGATGCTATTTATAGTAATAGAGATAAAGAGAGAATGTTGGAAATAATGAAAGACTCAAGATTAGGTACAAATTCTCTTTTAGCAATATTATTTTTAGTATTAATAAAAATAGGTCTACTTAATAGCATAATTAGCTCAAACTTACTTTGGATAGTTATATTTATGCCAGTTATAGCTAGACTAGGTGTCATAGTTATGCTTTATAAAACTGTTACTCCGAGAAAAGTTGGAATGGGTAATATGTTTATAGGTAAAGCAACTTTAAGTATGTTTATAATAACTATTATCTACTCAGCTGTGATTATAATTGTTATGGGTAAATTTATATTTTTATCTTCAAATATATTAGTAATAAAATTATTAAGTTCCATATTAGCAGTTATGTTATTTGATTATCTATTTAAAAATCATATTTACAAAAAAATAGATGGAGTAACAGGTGATATTTTAGGATGTACAATTGAGATAGGTGAATTAATATTTTTATTATATTCATACATAATAATTATGATTTAGGGTGATAAAATGATAAAGTTGATTTTAGTAAGACATGCTACAACTGTTTGTAATGAAGGTGGAAACTTATCTGGTATTACAGATAGTGTTTTAAGTGAAGCGGGAAAAAGACAAGTAGATAAGCTAACAAACTTTTTGAAAAATGAAAAAATAGATGAAATATATGCAACGCCTTTTTCTAGAACAAAAAATACAGTAACAAGTAGTTTATAAAATCTTATAAAAAGATTATAAAAATATAA
>JAVXJG010000005.1:73462-84029 GCA_036647935.1 Peptostreptococcaceae bacterium | reverse complement strand
CTAAGTAAGGCCCTTTTTAATTATTATAGAAAATACAGTATTATGATGCTTTTCTTTCAGTATCTACTTTATTTTCAACAATAACATATTTTTTCCATTCTTTAAGTGTAAATATAGCTAATGCAAGAACGTTTATTCCACAAAGTACGAATAATAATAAGTCAACCGCTTCGAATACAACATCAGCTCCGAATACTGCTAAAGTACCAGCTGCTATTATTAAAACTAAATATATTGCTATATTTTTGTTTATATGATTTTTCTTAAATAATTTAGTCATGTAGTAGTAAGAACCTAATATAGTTGTTAATGCAGATAATACTGTAAATGCACATAATATTATAAGTCCAAACATACCTGTAACCTCTTTAGCTGTGAAGAAGTACTCAGCTAATCTCTCAGCAGCTCCACCTTGGAATGTAATTATCCCTGCGTTTATACCGTAAGATGCTATATAAGAAGTAACTACTATAGAAACAACTACAGTTATTACTGTTGGTATTAAAGATATCATTGCAGCTTCTCTTGGCTTAGTGTCAGCTTCTTGAGATGCCATTGCTAATGCACCTAAACCAGTTTCAGCAGTTTGTAATACTTTTTGCATACCTAGTACAAATCCTAACATAATTCCTGATAATCCATTAACTGGGTTGGTCATACCTTCTACTATATGAGCAAAGTAAGTTGGCATATATCCACCAGTTTTTATAACGAATAATGTGAAGAATGCAAAGTATCCAACAACAGCTGTTCCTATCATATAAGTCATAGCGTTCATGAATATCTCATGCTTTTTAGATAATACTAGCGCAGCAACTACTGCTATTACTGGTACAACTATAAACATATATCTTTGAAGCAAAGTAAGGTTCATACCCATAAATTCACTAGTTACTAATTTAGCTACTGAATCTATACCTGAGAATTGGAATCCACCAAATCCAAATACTGCTAATGCAACGAAGCATATAGCATAAACCATCCCTAAAGAAGGATGTATTAAATCTGATATATATTCTTTAGGACTTTTACCCATTATTTTTGAGTTTAAAGTCTCAGAATAAGAAACTGGCACCATTATACAAGCTCCTATTAAAGCCCATATTGCCATAGATTCTACGTTTACTTCTCCAGATGCAGAGAATTTTGATAATGCACCAAGAACCCCTATTATCGCTCCTGTACCTATCATGGCACCTAATGATATAGATGCTGGTCCTATTACGTTTTTAATTTTTAATCCAGCTGGCTTAGTTGTTTTCTTTTGTATCATACCTATAGATCTTATTGAAGTGAATGCTCCAACGATTAACATGAAAGGTAAAAATACTGGCCATACTGCATCAGAAATATTAGTTATGATTGCTTCTAATTGATGTAACATGTTTTTCTCCTTCTTTTAAATAATATTAATAATTTCTTTTTATTTTATATTTAATAAAATATAAGTAAAAAGTAAGTAATATGAAAATAAGATGCTTATCTCTAAAATAGTTTTAATTAATGATTATTGAATCTAAAAAAATGTTTTCATAGGTTAAATAGTCATATTTCAAAACATTAATTTGAAACGTTGCATCTCCTTGTAAATTACTTTGTATTTAATTCGATTCTATCAATTTTTATCAATAATTGTCAAGTGTTTCGATATAAATAACAAACACTTCAACTTTACTTTAAAAGTTGTTTGATTCTTTTGTTTTTTACAATCAACGACATTTTCTGCGCTTAATGCCTTTAAATATTTAAACTTATTTAAAAAAGCATAAATTAATTATGTATTTTAACAAATAATAATCTCTAGGATATAAAGTAGAAATTTTAACTATTATTCTTTATTTTTAGTATAGGTCTCATTCTATACAATTTAAAACCAGTTTATAGAACTAAATAAATAAAGTCATACAATATGATAAAAGGAGAAGATATATGAGTACTTTATCTAATGAACAACAAAATACAAAAAAACCTTTTTTTTATGGTTGGATAATTGTTGCCGCATGTATGCTTATACAAGCTATACCATTTGGTGTGGCAATGAATGTACAGCCTCAATTTATTAACTTTGTAACTAACGGAGAAGGTTTCACATTAACACAGTTCTCTCTAGTTTTTACAATAGGAACAGTGGTTTCTGCTATAGCCTCTCCATCCATAGGTAGTATATTATCAAAACCAAAAACAAATATAAAATTAGCTTTCTTAATAGGAGCTATTTTATCTGGAGGTGGATATGCCTTAAACTCTTTAGCCGATGGTAATCTGTGGGCTTACTACGGTATAGCGGCAATAGTCCAAGTAGGTACAGCAATCATATCGGCCATAGGTGTTCCTCTATTAGTAAATTCTTGGTTTAAAAATAATAAGGGCATTGCAATGGGTATAGCTTTTTCTGGTGGTGGTATCGGAAATATATTCTTGCAACAAATTGCTGCTAGACTTTTAACCAATCCTGCAATAGGTTACTCTAAAGCTTATTTTATTTTTGGTATGATTTCAATGGCAGTAGGCATACCAGTAGCATTATTTTTAGTTAAACTCCCAAAAAGTGAATCTGATTTAGCTGGAAACATTATAAATAAAAAAGATGAAACCCAAATTAAACATACTGCTACATGGGGATATACGTTTAAAGAAGTTACTACTATAAAATTATTTTGGATATTCTGTATAGGTTTTATATTTGTAGGATTCTATGTAAGTGGTTTATCTGTACAATATATTTCATATTTATATAGTATAGGCTTAAATGCCTCCTTTGTAGCCAATGTTGGATCTATATTTGCGTTCTTTTCAATATTCGGTAACTTATGTGGTGGCATATTATTTGATAAGCTAGGAATCAAAAAATCACTTATTTTAGCTGGATTAATGGTAATTACATGTGCCTTGTTATTAATATTCCTTCCATCAATAAATGCTTTAGGATATTTATTTGCAGCTTTATTAGGAATAAGCATGTTTGCATATATAATTGGCCCTTCATACTTAACTGGAGCATTATTTGGTGATAAAGAGTTTGGTACTATATTAGGTATAGTACAAGTCTTCTTTGCTTTAGGATATGCCATAGGTACTGTAATATTTGGATTATCTGTTGAAAATTTAGGATATACGACATCTTGGATTATCATACTACTATATTCTGTAATTGCATATTCTTGTTTATTAATTTCTTGTATTGGAATCGAAAAACATAATAGTGATATTAATGTTATAGATACTAAAAGAATATCTTAACTACTAATTTATCCTTTAATAAAGGACGATATTAATTTATCGTCTTTTTTAATTATAATGATTTTATATTTTATCTATTTTATAGATAAAACATGAAATTATACTACTTAGCGAGGCAGTGTACCTGATTCATAAGTCCTTGGCGGCATGAAGGTCGCGAATTTTTTATGATGAAAAATGTAAATTTCATTGAAATAAAATCAAAATGGAATTACAATTAAAATATTCGACTGACTAGTCGGTCTTATTGATTATAAATGGGGGTGAAATATTTGTTACCAAAATTCAGTGTAAGAAAACCTTTTACTGTTTTTGTTTCAGTAATTATGGTACTTATGTTGGGGTTCGTTTCTTTTACTAAAATGACTCCTGACTTATTACCTAGCATAGATTTACCTTATGTAATAGCTATGACTAACTATCCTGGTGCAAATCCAGAAAAAATTGAAACAACTGTCACAAAACCAATTGAACAAACTTTAGCAACAACAAGCGGAATTGAAAATATAAGTTCCGTATCAAATGAAAACTATAGTGTGGTAATCCTAGAATTTTCACAAGATACTAATATGGATACTGCCATGATAGACTTAAGCGGAAAAATTGATTTAATTAAGGATTCATTAGAAGATGGAGTTGGGTCTACAACTCTTATGCAACTTAATCCTGATATGATGCCTGTCATGACACTAAGCATAGATGTTGATAATATGAATATTGAGGATGTGTCTACTTATGTTAATAATGACATTATACCTAAATTCGAACGTATTAATGGCATTGCTTCTGTATCTGGTATGGGACTTGCTCAAAAACAATTAGAAATCAGCTTAGATAAAGATAAAATAAATTCTTTAAACTCTAAATTAAAGTCAAGTGTTACTACTGAACTTAATAAACAGCAAAACGATTTAAATAATGCTAAATCAGAAATATCTAAGGGTAAAAAAGCTTTAGAAGAACAAAGTAAAAACCAAATGACTCAGTTAATTGAAGCTAGTAGTAAATTACAGTCTGGAATTAGCCAGTTAGAAGGTATAGTTGGAGCTTTAAACTCCACAGGTTCTAGCAAAAATGATTTAGAAAAGTATATTCAATCAGCCAATGAAACTCTTGATAATACTAAGAATCAACTTAAAGAATTAAAAAATCAACTTAATAATTTACCAGATGATTCTTCTTTCGATAAAACAAAACTAGAAGAAAATATCAAAAGTTTAGAAAAAACTATTACATCTTTAGAATCAGCTATCTCTAATGCTCAACAGGGAATTGGAGCTATTGATTCTCTTGATACTCTAAAAAAACAACAACAAGAACTTGAAAGCGCTAAACTTACCCTTTCACAAGAATTAACAAAGGCTAATGTTCAACTTTCTGTCAGTGAATCTCAAATAGATTCTGCAGAGACTCAATTAAATGAAGCTAGAAAGCAAGCTTTAGATTCTGCTGATATAACTGATAAAATTACGCCTGAAACAATTAATCAAATTCTTGTAGCTGAAAACTTCTCCATGCCAGCAGGTTATGTATCAGACGATGAAGCTGAATACTCCGTTAAAGTTGGAGATAAGTTTACTACAATAAATGAAGTTGAAAATTTATTATTATTCTCAATTGATGGTGTAGGAGATGTTTATCTTAAAGATATTGCTGATATTAAAATATCTACTAATTCATCTGATAGCTATACAAATATTAATGGTAACCAAGGTGTTATGTTATCATTCCAAAAAACTAGTACTGCATCTACAACTAAAGTATGTGATGAAATTAATAAGGTCATAAGTGAACTTACTAGTAATAATGATAAATTACATATTCTTTCTTTAATGGATCAAGGTGTGTATATTAACCTTATTATTTCAAGTGTATTAGACAACTTAGTATACGGTGGTATTTTAGCAATTATAGTTTTACTAGTTTTCTTAAAAAGTATAAAACCAACTATAGTAATTGCTTTTAGTATACCTATAAGTTTACTTTTTGCCATTGTACTTATGTACTTCAGTGGTGTTACCTTAAATATAATTTCATTATCTGGACTAGCCCTAGGTGTAGGTATGCTCGTAGATAATAGTATCGTTGTTATTGAAAATATTTATCGACTTAGAAATCAAGGTATGAATAAATTTAAGGCTGCTGTCTATGGAGCTAGACAAGTATCTGGAGCTATATTTGCTTCCACTTTAACAACTATTTGTGTCTTCTTACCTATAGTATTTGCTGAGGGTATAACTAAACAGTTATTTACTGATATGGGACTAACAATTGCATATTCACTAATAGCCAGCTTAATTGTAGCTCTTACCTTAGTTCCTTGTATGGCTTCAAACTTACTGTCTAATGTAAATGAAAAGAAACATCCTCTATTTGATAAAATAGTAGATATATACGAAAATTTATTAAGACTTTGTCTAAGATTTAAATTTGTAGTATTAGGTGGCGCAATTGCTCTACTAATACTTTGCTGCTTTGCTGTTACTAAAATGGGTACTGCATTTATGCCTGAAATGGAATCTACTCAAATGATGGCTAACTTAGATATTGACAGTGATTATACAAAAAAAGAAGCTGAAAATATTACAGATGAATTTGTTCAAAAAGTATTAACTATCGATGATGTAGAAGGTATAGGCGCAATGGGTTCTTCTACAACCATGTCATTCGGTTCTTCATCTAATAACCCTAATTCTATGTCAGCTTATATAATATTAAAAGAAGATAAAAAGTCATCTAACAATGAAATATCTAGTGAAATTAAAAAGAAAACAAAATCTTTAGATTGTGATGTTAATATTACATCTTCTTCTATGGATACCTCTGCTCTAGGTGGCTCTGGAATACAAATTATTGTAAAAGGTGATGATTTGGATAAACTTAAAGATATATCTGATGATATAGTACAATTATTATCTGAAGTAGAAGGCACAATTAATATGGATGGTGGTACGGGAGTATCTACTAAAGAAGAAAGAATAATTATAAATAAAAATAAAGCTATGGAGTATGGTTTAACAGTAGCACAAGTGTATCAACAAATATCTGCTGATTTAAAAACAGATACTACTTCTACTACTTTAACAATAGATTCTGAAGATTATCCTGTTATTATTGTTAATGATAATGCTTCATCTTTAAATAAACTTAAAACTACAGTAATAAAAGGTACTAAAGATAATAAAAATGTAGAAGTAAAATTAAGCGAAATTTCATCAATAAAAACGTCAAACTCTCCAACTTCTATAAATCACGATAATCAGTCTCGTTATATATCAGTTACAGCAGGTATAGACGAAACTCATAATATAGGTTTAGTAAGCAAAAATGTTCAATCTAAGTTAGATGAATATAAAGTTCCTAAAGGATATGATATAAAGATGTCTGGAGAAACTGAATCAATTAATAATGCTCTATCAGATTTAGTTAAAATGATTGCCCTTGCTATAGCCTTTATATATTTAATAATGGTTGCTCAATTCCAATCATTATTATCACCTTTTATCGTAATGTTTACTATTCCTCTTGCCTTCACTGGCGGTATTTTAGCATTACTCATTACAGGACAAGAGTTAAGTGTTATCTCTATGCTTGGTTTCCTAGTTCTAGCTGGTGTAGTTGTTAATAATGGTATAGTATTTGTGGATTATGTTAATCAACTTCGTATAAGTGGTGTGGATAAAAAAGAAGCTTTGATACAAGGTGGACGTACTCGTATTAGACCTATACTTATGACAGCTTTAACGACAATCTTAGCTATGTCTACTATGGCATTAGGTATTGGTATTGGTTCTGAAATGTCACAAGCTTTAGCTATAGTTACAATCGGAGGATTAGCATATGCTACTTTATTAACTTTATTCGTTGTTCCTTCTTTATACGATATCTTCCATCGTAGAAAAGAATTAAAACAAATTATCATTGATGAGGAGGATTAGTTAGTGACAGTAAGAAAATATGCACAAAAAGAACTATTAATTTTTGAAGGTTTTAAAAAAATCATAGATGAAAATAGCAATATTGAAAATATCAAGGTTTCTGATATAGCAAAATCTGCTGGAGTTGGAAAAGGCACAGTTTATGAATATTTCAAAAGCAAGGATGAAATAATAGCAAGATCAATTATATACAACTTTAAAATAGATATTTCTAATACAATTGAGTGTATAAAAAATCTATCCAGCTTCAAAGACCAATGTTATAACTTGTTTCATTATAGTATTAATAGCGGTAAATTTATATTTCCTTCTTTAAGAATATTATATAATCATGTTGTTCCATCAGAATTAAATAACATTTTACTAGAAGATTTCCATGAGATTTTAGAGCTTAAAACTGAATTATATAATCTTCTTGATTTTGTCCTAGACACAGGTTTTAAAGAAAATATTATAAATAAGAATTTAAGCTTAGATTATCAAAGATATGTTTTAATTAGTTCTTCTATGGGAATTATTAATAGAATTAATTCAAATCATTTTCAACAAATTGATATAAAAGAAAATAATACTTTTGATATACAAAAAAACTTTGCATATACTATGATTTTAAAATCTTTATTATAAAATTAACTACAAAGAATACCTCTTGGGATTTTCCAAGAGGTATTCTTTTATTTGAGAAGATTTTACAGGGTTATTACTTTACTCATTAAGTCATTACTTCTTTTTATAAATGAATCTAATTCTTCTGCATTTAATTCTTTATTAGCTAATAGCGCTAAATCTACAATTTGATTACAGATAATATCTATTTTATCCTTTTTATCTTCATTATCTTTTAATAATACTAACTTTTTAACTAATGGATTATTATTGTTTATAACTAATGTTTTTTCTTCTTTTAAATCCATGCCGAAGTTCATTCCAGCAAATCTAGATTGCATTTCCATCATTCTTCTAGATTCTTCTGATATCAATATCATAGCTGGTGTATCTTCATTTTTTAAGCTTTCCACTGAATATTTATCCACTCTTTCACCAACAATATCTTTAAATAGGTTAGTTACTATTTCTTTATCTCCATTATCAATGTCACTTTCTGTATCTTTTAATACCTCTGATAAATCTGAGTCTATTCTATTAAATTTAGTTCCCATTTCTTTATATTCTATAAATGAAATAAAGTTGTTATCTATTGGACTATCTAATATTACTGCATTTAGATTATAGTCCTTAAATAATTTAACATATTGAGATTGTTGATCCACATTATTTACATAGAATACTTTATTTTCATGCTTTTCTTTAGCAGTTTCTTGATAATCTGTTAAAGTTATATATTTTCCATCTATATCTTTGTATAATATATAGTCTTTTACTTTTTCATAAAAACTTTCATCTTTTAAGCATCCAAATTTAATAAATATTTGTATATCATCCCAGAATTTTTCGTACTCTTCTCTTTCATTTTTGCATAATGCTTTAAGTTTATCAGCAACTTTTTTTACTATATGTTTAGATATTTTACTTACATCTTTATCATTTTGTAAGAAGCTTCTAGATACATTTAGTGGTAAGTCTGGACAGTCTATTACACCTTTTAACAATAGCAAGAATTCTGGTATTACTTCTTTTATATTATCTGCTATGAATACTTGATTGTTATATAATTTAACTTTACCTTCTACTAATTCAAACTCATTATTTAATTTAGGGAAGTAAAGTATTCCTTTTAAATTAAATGGATAATCAACATTTAAATGAATCCAAAATAAAGGTTCATCAAATACATTAAATACTTTTCTATAAAATTCTTTGTATTCCTCAGCTGTACAATCTTTAGGCGATTTTAACCATAGTGGATTAATATCATTTAAAGGTTTTGGTTCAACCTTTTCTTCGCCTTCTTTAGTTCCTTCCTCAACCTTATCCTCATCTTCCACAAATATTTCAACAGGTATAAATGAACAGTATTTATTTATTACACTTCTCACTTCATATTCATCTAAAAATTCTTCACTATCTTCCGCTAAGCTAAGAGTAATTGTAGTACCTCTAGCAGTTCTAGTATCTGATGTACTTATTTCATATTCAGTACCACCTTCTGATATCCATCTTACTGGTTCTGCATCTTTTAGGAAAGATAATGTATCTATTTCAACTTTTTTAGATACCATAAATGCAGAATAAAAACCCAGTCCAAAATGACCTATTATATCAGTTTCTTCCATTCTATCTTTATATTTATTAAAGAAATCTTCTGCTCCAGAAAAAGCAACTTGATTTATGTATTTATCTACTTCTTCTGCCGTCATACCAATACCATTATCACTAAATTTTATTGTTTTATTTTTTTTACTTACTGATACTGCAATTTTATAGCTTTCATCTATTGTAGGTTTGATTTCACCTAATGAAACTAATCTTTTATACTTGCTTACAGCATCACAACCATTACTTATTAATTCTCTTATAAAAATGTCTTTGTCTGAGTATAACCATTTCTTAATTATTGGAAATATGTTTTCTGTATCGATTGAAATACTACCTTTTTGTATTGCCATGTTTATCCTCCTTAAACTTATCCTTTATAAAAATCGATTTTATTCTTAATTACAAAATGCAAGGCGGGGAATAAATAACCTTGCATTTTAAGGGCTTTAATTTTAATACTTACTATTTATTCCCATTTTAATTATAAAACCTTTTTGTTAGCAATGTCAACTATCGAGTGCTAAGTAAAATTAAATTTTTTATATTCTAATCTGTTGTAATATATTTCATATCTTCTTCTTTTTTAGGCAATTCTTTAGGGAATGTTAATTGTAATATTCCATTATTAAAGTTTGCTTTTATATCTTCTTCACTTATATTTTCACCTACATAGAAGCTTCTTGAGCACTTACCACTATATCTTTCTCTTCTTATATAGTTTCCTTTTTCATCTTTATCTTCATTAACTGTATTTTTCTCAGCTGTTATAGTTAAATATCCATCTTTTAATTGTGCTTTTATGTCTTCTTTATCGTATCCTGGTAAATCCATATCTAGAAGATGATTACCTTCTTTTTCTTGTATATCAGTTTTCATAACTTTTTCCATAGGTCTTCTATTTGAGAAGAAAGGATCTTTAAATACATCATCAAACATACTGTCAAATAAGCTCATTCCAAAATTGTTATTGTTCATTGGTACTAATTTCATAATAAAAAACCTCCTTATGACTAGCCTAATTTTTTATTGAGGCTAATCCCCAAATATTTTATTTTTTCTAATTTGATTTTTGTTTGTTTTCTTACTTATTATTATATTCTTTTTGTTAGCACTGTCAATTATTGAGTGCTAACTTTTTCTACATTTTTATTATATTACTTGCATCAAAAAAT
>JAVXJG010000005.1:0-73362 GCA_036647935.1 Peptostreptococcaceae bacterium | reverse complement strand
GTAAAATTAAAGTTCTTACTATGATAGTTCTATAAATTAAAATCTTATTTTATTAAATAATCAAGTTTAATAATTCTTCTTCATTCATAGGTAAATCTACAACTTTAGTTTCATTGTCCCTATCACATACTATACTAACTTTCATATGTATTTATATCCTTTTTAGTAATAATATGTGTATTATTTTATCTAACTATAATACTGAGATTTGTACTTTTTATTTTTCTAATATTGTTAATTTCATATTTACTATTAATATCTATTTTTTTAGTTATTATGTACTTTTAATAAATATCTAGTTTATTTTTAATTAGTTTGTAGTATAATATTAAATATAAATAATAAAAAAAGAAATTGCAATCTAGTGGTATAGAGTGTGGTTTCTAGCATAAATTACTTTTTACTAAACTTAATTTTAACATTAAGTTCAAAATCACTCTTTCTATTTGCACTAGAAGAGTGGTTTTTTATTTTATCATAAATATAACTAGCTATTATACTAAGTATAATTGCGCTTAATATATCTACAATAAATCTTATCATTAGTTCCATATAGGTATTCACCTCCTTCCTACTATTTGTAGGAACTAGGCATATATGAAACCCCCACTCTTAGATTACAATTTCTATGAACTATATTATATCATAGTTTTTATAAACTTTTATTCAATAAGTACAGCAGGTACATCAAATAATTGAAACTTAATAATTTATATACTTTAATCAAAATAGGAGTTAACTACTTAGTCAAAATACTGTCTGTATTTTCCTATAATAATTAACTCCATATTTTAAATCCTATTTAAAATAGTTTACTCCAGATTCAAATATCTTTTGATCTTTTTCACCTATTATATTTTTCATTACATGTTCACCAATTCTCTCAGAGTGACCCATCTTACCAAATACTCTACCATCAGCACTAGTTATACCTTCTACTGCAAAGTATGAACCATTTGGATTAAATTCTATATCATATGTTGCTTCTCCGTTTAAATCAACATATTGAGTTGCTATTTGACCATTTTCAACTAGTTGCTTAAATACTTCTTCATTAGCAACAAACTTACCTTCTCCATGAGATACTGCCACATTGTGTATATCTCCTACTTCTGTTCCTGCTAACCAAGGTGATTTATTAGAAGATACTCTAGTTCTTATTACTTTACCTTGATGTCTTCCTATATCATTGTAAGTTAATGTAGGGGCATCTACTGTAGTTTCTCTTATTTCGCCATAAGGTACCAGTCCTAATTTGATTAGTGCTTGGAATCCATTACATACACCTAACATTAAACCATCTTGTTTAGTTAAGAATTCATTTAAAGCTTCTGCTATTTTAGGGTTTCTAAATACAGTCGCTATAAATTTACCTGAACCATCTGGCTCATCACCTGCACTAAATCCACCAGGCAGCATTATTATTTGAGAAGTTTTTATTTCATTCACTATTGTTTCTATAGACTGCTCTATATCTTTATAAGTTAAGTTTTTAAATACTTTTACACTAGCTTTAGCTCCTGCTCTTTCAAAAGCTCTTGCTGAATCATACTCACAGTTAGTACCAGGGAATGCTGGTATAAATACTTTTGGAGTAGCTATTGATGTAGAAGATTTAATTTCTTCTCCTTTAGATATATAGCTTATAGTTTCTATTTTGTCTTTTATTTCTTTAGCTTTAGTTGGGAAGATTGGCTCTAAAGTACTTTCAAAAGTTTTATATAATTCAGCTAAAGATATTCTTTCATCTTTAACTAATATACTTGGACCTTCTAAAGTTTCACCAATAATTTTATAGTTACATCCATCTAATAAAGCTAAGTCTTCTTCATTTATTTCTATTAAAATGTTTCCGTAAACACTTTCAAATAATCTATCCACACATACTTCTTCATCTAGTTTAAATCCTATTTTATTACCAAATGCCATCTTAGCTATAGCTTCACCTAGTCCGCCATAACCTAAAGCATATGATGCTAAAACTTTTTTATCTTGAATTAATTGTCTTACTTTTTCTAAATTTACCTTTAATTCATCAAAATCTAATACATCATTTTCTAATCTATTAGTTCTTAATTCTACTACAGTAGAGTTAGCTTTTTTGAAATCTGGCGATACTACATACTCTGCATCTACTGTATCTACTGCAAATGATACTAGAGTTGGTGGTACATCTATATCTTTAAAAGTACCAGACATACTATCTTTCCCACCTATTGCAGGTATTTCTAATTTATTTTGAACATAATACGCTCCAAGTAACGCCGCAAATGGTTTACCCCATCTTGATGAATCTTGACCTAGTTTTTCGAAGTATTCTTGTAAAGTAAGTCTTGTTGTTTTATAGTTACCACCTATGGCAACTAATTTACATACAGATTCTACTACTGCATATAGCGCACCGTGGAACGGACTCCACTTTCCTATTTTAGGATTATATCCAAATGTCATTATTGTTGAAGTAGTCGTTTCTCCTCCTAGTACTGGTATTTTAGCAACCATCCCTTGAGAAGGAGTTGCTTGATGTTTTCCACCAAAAGGCATTAATACTGTATTTCCACCTATAGTATTATCAAACTTTTCAACTAAGCCTTTTTGAGAGCATATATTTAAATCTGATAATGCTTTTTCAAATTTTTCTTTTACTGAAGGTGCTTCACACTCTACATTTCCATTTTGGAAGAATGTCTTTTCTTCATCTATTTTATTAACATGAATATCAGTTGTTTGCTTAATCCCGTTTGTATCTAAGAATTCTCTTTTTAAATTAACTATTGTTTGGTCTTTCCAAGTTAATCTTAAATACCCAGTATCAGTTACTGTTGCAACATGAGTTGCTTCTAAGTTTTCTTCTCCTGCTAATGCTATGAATTTTTCTTTATTTGCTGGATCTATAGCAACTGCCATTCTTTCTTGAGATTCAGATATAGCAAGTTCTGTTCCGTCTAAACCATTGTATTTTTTAGGAACTAAGTCTAAGTTTATATCTAAACTATCAGCTATTTCACCTATAGCAACACTTACTCCACCTGCTCCAAAATCATTGCATCTTTTTATCATTTGTGCAACTTCTTTGTTTCTAAAAAACCTTTGGATTTTTCTTTCATTAGGAGCATCACCTTTTTGAACCTCTGCAGAACAAGTTTTAATTGATTCTTCACTATGTTCTTTTGATGAACCAGTAGCACCACCACAACCATCTCTTCCTGTTTTACCACCAAGAAGTACTATTATGTCTCCACATTCTGGTCTAACTCTTACTACATTTTCCTTTGGTGCTGCAGCTATTACTGCTCCAACTTCCATTCTTTTAGCTACAAAGTCTTCATCATATAATTCTGAAACTTGACCAGTAGTTAAACCTATTTGATTACCATAAGAACAGTATCCATTAGCAGCTTCTGTAGTTATTTTCTTTTGCATTAATTTTCCTGGTAATGTATCTTCTAAAGATGTTCTTGGGTCTGCACTTCCAGTAACACGCATTGCTTGATATACATAACTTCTTCCTGAAAGTGGATCTCTTATAGCTCCACCTAAACAAGTAGCAGCCCCTCCAAATGGTTCTATTTCTGTTGGATGATTATGTGTTTCATTTTTAAACATTACTAGGTATTTTTCTATTTTGCCGTCTACGTTTACGTCTACATTTATAGAGCAAGCATTTATTTCTTCACTTTCATCTAAATCTTCTAACTTGCCTTCTTTTCTTAATTGTTTCATAGCTATAGTTGCTATATCCATCAAACAAATATCTTTATCTCTATCTACATAAACACTGCTTCTTGATTCTAAGTACATGTTGTAAGTTTCTTTTATTATGTTATTATATTTTCCGTCTTCTATTTTTACATCTTCTATTTTAGTCATAAAAGTAGTATGTCTACAATGATCTGACCAATAAGTATCTAACACTTTTATTTCAGTTATAGTAGGATTTCTTTTTTCTTCATTCTTGAAATATCCTTGAACATGCTGTAAATCAGCTAAAGTCATAGCTAATCCTTGAGACTTTAAAAACATTTCTAATGCTACATCAGAGTAATCCACAAATCCATGTAATATTTCCACAGATGTTGGTATTTCAACTTCCATTTCTAAAGTCTTTGGCACTTCTAAACTAGCTTCTTTACTATCTACTGGGTTTATGCAGTATGACTTTATTCTATCAAAATCTTCATCACTGATATTCCCTGATAATATGTATACTTTAGCTGTACTTATATTAGGTCTTTTACCATCATTAACTATTTGTATACATTGAGCTGCCCAGTCTCCCCTTTGATCATATTGACCTGGTAAATATTCTATAGCAAATACTCTATCATTTTCATCTATACTTTCTATCCCATCGTAAAAAACTACATCTAAGTTTGTTTCTGAAAATATAGTTTTGGCAGCATTTTCAAAAACTTCTTCGCTTAAATTTTCCACATCATATCTATTTAAAATCCTTATATCTTCTATTGTATTTATGTGTAAACTTTCAATTAAATCCTTCTTTAAACTTTGAGCTTCTAAATCGAATCCTGGTCTCTTCTCAACTAAAACTCTTCTTACAGTATATTGTAAAGCTATAGTATTCATCTATTTCCCTCCAAATTTGAAAATTTATTTCCATATATCTTTTCTATAATGCATTCCTTCAAAGTTAATTTTTTTAATGTTTTCATAAACTCTCCCAGATGCTTCTTTAACTGAACTTCCCTTCGCAGTTATCCCTATTACTCTTCCACCATTAGTAACTATGTTTTCGTCCTTAAACTTAGTTCCACTGTGGAATACAACTATATCTGAATCTAAATTTTCAAGTCCGCTTATTACTTTTCCATTTTCATAATCTTCAGGATATCCTCCAGAAGTAAGCATTACACAAATAGCTTCTTCTTTTGAATAATTTATCTCTATATTTTTAAGGTTATTATCTATTATTGAACTCATTATTTTATTTAAATCTGTATCTAATCTAAATAATACTGATTGTGTTTCAGGATCACCAAATCTTACATTGTATTCTAAAACTTTTGGTCCTTCATCATCTATCATAAGTCCCACAAATAGAATTCCTTTATAATCTAAATTATCTTTTTTAAATCCTTCTAAAGTTTTATCTAAGATTTCTTCTTGGATTTCTTTAGCTAATTCATCAGTATATATTTCACTTGGAGAGAATGTTCCCATTCCTCCTGTATTTAATCCAGCCTCACCTTCAAATACTTTTTTATGGTCTTTTGCACTTACCATAGGAATAATTGTATCATTATCAACAAAGGCAAGTATTGAAGTTTCTACTCCACTTAAAAATTCTTCTATTACTATCTTGTCTCCTGCATGACCAAATTTATGGTCTGACATCATTTCTTTTAAAGTTTTTATAGCGTCTTCTCTATTTTCTGGTATAACTACACCTTTACCAGCTGCTAATCCATCGGCTTTTATAACTACTGGATATCCAAATTCATCTATTTCAGCTATAGCTTCTTCTAGGTTTGTATATTCTTTATATTTTGCAGTAGGTAGATTATGTCTTATCATAAAATCTTTAGAAAATGCCTTACTTCCTTCTAGTTGAGCACATTTTTTATTTGGACCAAATACTCTTAGTCCTTCTTTTTCAAAAACATCTACTATACCTGCTACTAAAGGTATTTCTGGTCCTACTATAGTTAAATCTATTTTATTTTCTTTAGCAAATTGTAATAAATTATCTATATCACCGTCTCCAATGTTTACACATTCCGCAACGTTAGATATTCCCGCGTTACCTGGTGCACAATATATTCTTTCCACATCAGATTCTTTGCTTAATTTCCAACAAATAGCGTGCTCTCTTCCGCCACCACCAACAACTAAAATATTCATTCTATATACCTCCTAGTGTTTAAAGTGTCTTATTCCAGTACACACCATTGTCATTTTGAATTCATTACAAGCATCTATAGATTTTTTATCATTTATAGATCCTCCTGGTTGAACTACTGCTTTTATTCCTACTTCATGAGCAAGAGTTACGCAGTCTTCAAATGGGAAGAATGCATCTGAAGCAAGTACTGCTCCTTCAAAGTTTTTATCTCTATTATTTTCTATAGCATTTTTCAATGCCCATATTCTTGATGTTTGCCCACATCCTAAAGCTAAAGTTTCTCCATCTTTTACTATAGCTATAGCATTTGACTTCATATTTTTAACTACTTTCATTCCAAATTCCATATCTTCTAATTGCTCTTTAGTTGGTTCAACTTCTGTTACTGTTTCATACTTTTCTGCTAAAGTAGTATTTTTATCTTGAACTAATAATTTTCCATCTAAGTACTTCATTTCATATGGTTGTAAACTATCTTCTATCTTAGCTAATTTTAAAACTCTTAAATTTTTCTTGCCTCTAAGTATTTCTAAAGCTTCTTCTGTAAAGTCATAAGCTACTACTATTTCTAGGAATATTTCATTTAATTTTTTAGCTGTTTCAACATCTATAGTTGAAGTTATTCCTACTATTCCACCAAATATAGATACTTTATCAGCTTCATAACATTTTTCATAAGCTTCATAAGCATCTGCTCCAACACCTACACCACATGGATTAGTATGTTTAATAGCTACTGAAACCACTTCTTTATTATCTTTAAATTCTCTCATTAATTCTAAACAACCATGTAAGTCATTTATATTATTGAAAGATAATTCTTTTCCGTTTAACTGTTCGTAATTTAATATTGGGTTTTTAGCGTTAGATTGGCTATATAAAACTCCACCTTGATGTGGATTCTCTCCATATCTTAATGTTTGTTCTTTTTGGAAAGTTAAATTTAATATTTCTGGATATTCATCCTTAACTTCTCCTGCAAAATAACTTGATATAAGAGCATCATATCTACCTGTTGTAGAGAATGCTTTATAAGCTAAATTTTTTCTATCTTCTAAAGTTAAAGAGTTTATTTTTAATTTTTCTATTATCATTGAGTAGTCATTTACATCTACTATTATTGCCACATCTTTATAATTTTTAGCAGCAGAACGTATCATTGATGGTCCACCGATATCAATGTTTTCTATCATTTCATCATGAGATTTTCCTGCTTTTAATGTTCCTTCAAAATCATATAAATTAACAACTACTAAATCTATTGGATTTATATTATGTTCTTTTACAGTTGATACATGATTTTCATTATCTCTTTTATATAAAATTCCACCATGAATATATGGATTTAAAGTTTTAACTCTTCCATCTAATATTTCAGGGAATTTAGTTACTTCATCAATTTGTATAGCTTTTACATCATTTTCTTTTAACATCTTAAAAGTATTTCCTGTAGATATTACTTCATATCCTAATTTATTTAACTCTGTACAGAATTCTACTACCCCAGTTTTATCAGTTACGCTTACTAATGCTCTTTTAATCATTTATATAAACCCTCCTACCACTAACAGTTAGTTTATTTTCACAAAACATACTTATACTCTTTGTAAGTATTTCGTGTTCAACTTTAAGTACTCTTTTACCTAGTTCTTTTGCATCATCATTTTGTTTAACTTCTACAGTTTTTTGCATTATTATAGGTCCTGTATCTGCTCCTTCATCTACAAAGTGAACAGTAGCTCCAGTTACTTTTGCACCATAGTCAATTACTCCTTGATGAACTTTTTCCCCATAATATCCCTTACCACAAAAAGCAGGAATCAAAGATGGATGAATATTTATTATCCTATTTCTATATTCACTTACTAGTCTTGGACTGATTATTTTTAAATAACCAGCCAAAACTACTAAGTCTACTTTATTTTCTTTTAAAACTTCTATTATTTTTTCTTCTTCTTTTTCACAAATAGCTTTTATATTGTGGTTTTTTGCTCTTTCTAATCCGTAAGCTTCAGCTTTATTAGAGATAACTACTTTTATTTCACCATTTATAATTTTATTTTCACATCCATCTATAACAGCTTGTAAATTAGTACCTCCACCAGATATTAGTACACCTATATTTAGCATAGTTCAACACCTTCATGATCATCTACAACTTCTCCGATAATATAGGCTTTATCTTTCATTAATTCAGTGTATTTTTCATCTATTTCAACTTCATTTTGTAAGTTGTTATTATTTATATAGTCAACTACTCCTTGAGCTTCTTCTTTATCAACTACTAATACTATACCAACACCCATATTAAATGATTTGTGAAGTTCTCTTTTTTCAACAACATCAAATCCTTCTATCATTTTGAATATAGGTGGTTTTTCCCAAGAATCAGTTTTTATATTTAATCCTAATCCTTCTGGTATAACTCTAGTTATATTTTCTATAACTCCACCACCTGTAATATGAGATATTGCCTTTATATTTTGTTTTTCTAATAAGTCTAAAATTAGTTTAACGTAGATTTTTGTAGGAGTTAAAAGTGCTTCTCCTATAGTCATTCCTAGTTCTTCTTTATAATCATTCAAATCATAATTAAATTTATCAAAGAAAATTTTTCTTACAAAAGAGAATCCGTTACTATGTACTCCACTTGATGATATTCCTATTAATACATCCCCACATTTAACATCTTTTCCTGATACTATTTTTTCTTTGTCAGCTATACCAACAGCGAATCCAGCTAAATCATATTCATCTTCACTATACATACCTGGCATTTCAGCAGTTTCTCCACCAATTAACGCACATCCAGACATCTTACATCCGTTAGCAACACCTTCAACTATTTGATCTATATGTTCAGGTACTAATTTTCCTATAGCTATATAATCTAAAAATAATAATGGTTTAGCACCTTGGCATATTAAATCATTAACACTCATGGCAACTAAATCTATACCTACTGTGTCATGTTTATCCATCATTTGAGCTAATTTAAGTTTTGTTCCAACACCATCTGTTGCAGCAAGTAATACTGGTTCCTTCATAGTTAAAAAATCTTTTAAACTATATAATCCACTAAAGTTTCCTAAGTCACCTATTACATTTTTATCATAAGTTCCTTTAATTTTATTCTTTATTAAACTTACTGCTCTATTTCCTTCGTCTATATTTACTCCTGATTGTTCATAAGTTAACATGATGTTGCTTCCCCCTTGTCTATTTTCTTAACTGGATAATCTCCATCAAAACATGCTTTACAGAAATTAAATGGTTCATCTACTGCATCTAACATTCCTTCTATTTCTAAGAACTTTAAAGAGTCACATCCTATATAATCTCTCATTTCTTCAACATTCTTATTTGATGCTATAAGTTTTGAACGATTTGGTGTGTCTATTCCGTAATAGCAAGAATATTTTACTGGAGGTGAAGTTATTCTTAAATGTATCTCTTTTGCTCCAGCTTCTCTAAGTGATTTAACTAGTAATCTTGATGTTGTTCCTCTTACTATTGAATCATCTACTAAAACTATAGATTTTCCTTTTATCATACGAGTTAATGGGTTAAGTTTAATTTTTACACCTAATTCTCTTTCTTCTTGAGTAGGCTTTATAAAAGTTCTTCCCACATATCTGTTTTTTACAAGAGCTTCTGCAACAGGTATTTTACTAGCAGCTGAGTATCCTAATGCTCCTGGCCATCCTGAATCTGGTACTGGAACTACCATATCAACATTTATATCATCATTTTTAGCTAATATTTCTCCTGATTTAACTCTGAATTCGTAAGCATTTACATTATCTATAGTTGCATCATTTCTAGCAAAATAAATATGTTCAAATATACAACTTTTCTTCATTGATTTATAATTTTGACTAAAGTTATAAGATTTTAATTCCCCGTCCTTTATTACTACGATTTCCCCTGGTTCTACATCTCTGATTACTTCTCCACCTAAGATATCTATAGCACAATTCTCTGATGCAAATATATATTCATCATCTTTTTTACCTATTAATAAAGGTCTAAATCCATTTGGGTCTCTAACACCTATTAATTCATCATCACTCATAATTACAAGTGAATAAGCACCCTTTATATAGTCCATAGTAAGTTTTAAACTTTCTACCATATTACCTTTGTAGTATCTAGCAAGTATATAAAGGATAACTTCAGTATCAGTATTACTAGTAAACATATATCCATCTTCTTCAAGCATATCTTTTAAAGCTTGATCATTTACTAAATTTCCATTATGAGCTAAAGCAATTCTTCTTTTTCTAACACTTCCTACTAATGGTTGGCTGTTATATGCGTGGCTTCCTCCTGCTGTTGAATATCTAACATGAGCAATTCCCATATTTCCTTCTAAACTTTCTAATTTTTCTGTGTTAAAAACATCTCCTACTAATCCCATTTCTTTTATATAGTTGATTTCTTCACCATTAGAAACTGCCATTCCGCAACTTTCTTGTCCTCTATGCTGTATAGAATATAGTGAATAGTATAATTGCTTAGATATATCTTTATCTTTCGAGTAAATCCCCACAACTCCGCACATATAAAATCCTCCTAATAATAATTATTATTTATTCATCCTTGCTAAAACTTCTTCGTAACCTTGAATTAAATCTCCTAAATCTCTTCTAAATCTATCCTTATCTAGCTTTTCATTAGTATTTACATCCCAAAGTCTACAAGTATCAGGTGATATTTCATCTGCTAATATTATATTTCCATCAACGTCTTTTCCAAATTCAAGTTTAAAATCTACTAATTTTAAATCCATTTTTAAGAAAAGTCTTTTCATTATTTCATTTATTTTTAAAGTTTTAGTTCTTAGAAATGCTAATTCTTCTCTTGTTGCTAATTTTAAAGCAACTGCATGATCATCATTTAATAGTGGATCTCCAAATTCATCGTTCTTATATGACATTTCAAATGTAGGTGCATCTAATACTATTCCTTCTTTTACTCCGTATCTCTTACAGAATGATCCTGCTGTAATATTTCTCACTATTACTTCCAGTGGTAAGATTTCAACCTTTTTCACAAGCATTTCTCTATCAGATATGCTTTTTATGAAGTGAGATTCTATTCCTTCTTTTGCTAATTCTTCAAACATTATTGTTGAAATCTTATTATTTAATATTCCCTTTGAAGCTATTTCAGCCTTTTTCTCCCCGTTAAATGCAGTTGCATCATCTTTATAGTAAACTATAAACTCATTTTCATTTTCTGTAGAATATATTTGTTTTGCTTTTCCTTCATATAGTAACATGTTAATTACCCCCTTAAATTTTTATCATCTTCTAAAACTTTTGTTGCCATTTCTTGTCTATAATTTTTTAAATCCTCTTTTAATTTAGGATATTTTATACTCATTATTTGCATTGCCATTAATACTGCATTAAGTCCAGAATCTATTGTAACAGTTGCTACTGGAATTCCACTTGGCATTTGTACCATTGACAAAAGTGAATCTAATCCATCCATTGTTGAAGATTTTATTGGTAATCCTACTACAGGAATTAACGTATTTGCTGCTATTACCCCTGGTAGATGAGCTGCTTTACCAGCTGCTGCTATAATTACATCAACCTCTTCATCTATTTCGCTAATAAATTGTTCTAGCTCCCTAGGTGTTCTATGCGCTGATAAAACACGAACAATAACTTCCACATCATATTTTTTCAAAAGATTTATTCCTTGTTCTAACTTAGGATAGTCTGATTTAGACCCCATAACTACTGCTACTTTCATTACATTCCTCCTATATTTATATTAATGAATATTTACCAATGATTATTCGTTATATTATACGAACTTTATATAAACATTCTATAGTAATATTATGTTTTTATCAATAGAATTTCACACATTTTACAATTCATTTTTTAAATTTAATTTGTAATATGTCGAATTATAATATATTTTAACGCTAAATTAATCGTTTATTTTCAATTCCTATTTAATAAATTTATCATAAATACATTTAAATCTTCTTTTTTATTTGTTATTAATTTCAATAATATACAAAATACTATCTAAATAAGTTTCTTTCCTACTTCATATAACAAAAAATAATATTTTTATTTTACAAAAACTTTACAAGTTTAATAAATCATAGAAACAAGTAATTATTATAATAATCTTATACTATAAAGTTGATATTAATAACAATAACTAAAAAATATAAACAAATGAAAAGGATAAAATAATTATGTGTGGATTTGTAGGATTTTTAGATAATACTTTAAATAAAGAAGAAATACTTGATAATATGCTTGATACTATAATTCATAGAGGTCCTGACCAAAAAAATAACTTTATAGATAATAATATAGCTCTAGGATTTAGAAGACTAAGTATAATAGGTGTTGATAATGGAACTCAACCATTATTTAATGAAGATAATAGCTTAGCCCTAGTATTCAATGGCGAAATATATAACTATAAAGAATTAAGATATGAATTAATAAATAAAGGCCATATTTTTAAAACTAATACAGATAGCGAGGTTCTAGTTCACTGCTACGAAGAGTTTGGTAATGATATGGTTCATAAATTAAGAGGAATGTTTGCTTTTGTAATATATGATATAAATAATAAAAATATTTTTGCTGCAAGAGATCACTTTGGTATTAAGCCATTTTATTACTATAAAACTGATGCTAATGGATTACTGTTCGGTTCTGAAATAAAAAGTTTCTTAAAACATCCTGGCTTCAGAAAAGAAATAAATGAAGATGCCTTAAAACCTTATTTAACCTTTCAGTATTCTGTATTAGAAGAAACTTTCTTCAAAGGGGTATTTAAACTTCAACCAGGTTGCTTCCTTACTTTTAAGAATAGCGTTATTTCTACTACTCAATATTGGGATATAAATTTCAATCAAAAAAATATATCATTAGAGCAAAGTGTAAATGCTATAGAAAATGTTATTGAAGAATCTGTTGAAATTCACAAAGATAGTGAGGTTCCTGTGGGTTCATTTTTATCAGGCGGTGTAGATTCTAGTTATATAACTGCTAAATTGCTACCTGAAAAATCATTTACGGTAGGATTTGAGCAAGATGGATTTAATGAATCGAACCTTGCAAAAGAATTATCAGATTCTTTGAATATAGATAATATACAAAAAATTGTAACAGCTGACGAATGTTTTGATAAACTTTCAGATATACAATACCATATGGATGAACCTCAATCTAATCTATCATCCCTTCCTCTATACTTCTTATCTGAAGTTGCGAGACAACATGTAACTGTTGTATTATCTGGAGAAGGTGCCGATGAAATTTTCGGCGGATATGAATGGTATAATGACGGTGATACTATGACAAAATATAAAAAGATCCCTTATACATTTAGAAAAACCGCCGCTAGTATAGCTAAGAAACTTCCTCACTTCAAAGGAAGAACTACAATTATAAAAGGTGGTAGTAAAGTAGAAGATTATTTTATAGGGCAGGCATTAATTTTTGAAGAAAATGAAGCTAGTAAAATATTAAAACCAAAATATACAAAATCAAAATCAATAAAAGAAATAACAAGACCTATATATGATAAAGTTAAAAATCAAGATGATGTAACTAAAAAACAATACTTAGATTTAAAATTATGGTTACAAGGTGATATCTTGTTAAAAGCAGATAAAATGAGTATGGCTCACTCTTTAGAATTAAGAGTTCCATTTTTAGATAAAGAGGTCATGAAAGTAGGAGAATCTATTCCTACTATATATAAAGTAAATGATAAAACTACTAAATTAGCATTAAGAGAAGCTGCTCTAAAGAATCTTCCAGAAGAATGGGCTAAACGTGATAAAAAAGGGTTCCCTGTTCCTCTAAAATTCTGGTTAAAAGAAGAAAAGTACTATAATATAGTTAAAGAATCATTTAGTAGTGATTATGCCTCTGAGTTTTTCAATACATCGGATTTAATAAACTTGCTAGATGATCACTATAATAATAAAACAAACAATGCTAGAAAAATATATACAATCTATGTATTTTTAGTATGGTACAAAAGATTTTTTATTGAAGAAAATTAAAAATTATTTTACACTTAAAAAGTAGGTTGAATGTCACTATTTTCAAATAACATTTAACCTACTTTGTTTTATATATTTTATTAAAATTTTAATGTTTTAATTATTCCCACTCTATTGTTCCTGGTGGTTTTGAAGTTATATCATAAACAACTCTGTTTGCTCCATCAACTTCATTTACTATTCTATTAGATATTTTTTCTAAAACATCATAGGGCATTTTGTACCAGTCTGAAGTCATTCCATCAGAAGATGTTACTGCTCTTATTCCTACTAAGTAAGCGTAAGTTCTTTCATCTCCCATAACTCCAACAGTTTTTACATCTGGTAATGTAGCAAATGCTTGCCATATTTCTTTATATAAATTATGCTCTTTTAATATATCCATATAAATTGCATCAGCTTCTCTTAGAATATCACATCTCTCTTTAGTTACTTCACCAATAACTCTTATTCCTAGTCCTGGTCCTGGGAATGGATGTCTAAATATTAAATCTTCTTCTATTCCAAGCTCTAAACCTATTTTTCTAACTTCATCTTTGAATAATTCTCTTAATGGTTCTACTATTTGAAATTCTATATCTTCTGGTATTCCACCAACATTGTGATGAGATTTTATTGTAGCTGAATCTCCTAATCCACTTTCTACAACATCTGGATATATAGTTCCTTGAACTAAGAAATCCATTTTTCCAAGTTTATTTGATTCTTCTTCAAATACTCTTATGAATTCTTCACCAATTATTTTTCTCTTAGCTTCTGGTTCAGTTATTCCTTTTAATTTTCCTAAGAATCTATCTTCACAGTTAACTCTGATTAAGTTCATATCAAATCTGTCTCTGAAAATTCTTTCTACATCGTTACCTTCATTTTTTCTAAGAAGACCATGATCAACGAATACACAAGTTAAGTTGTCACCTATAGCTTTATGAACAAGTACTGCAGCAACTGATGAATCAACTCCACCACTTAAAGCACATAATACTTTTTTATCTCCTATAGTTGCTTTTAATTCTTTTATTTTATCGTTTATAAATGAATCTGTAGTCCAATCTCCACTAACTTCACAAACATTGTATAAGAAGTTCTTAAGTATTTTATCTCCTTCTAAACAATGTTCAACTTCTGGATGGAACTGAACTCCATAAAGATTTTTTTCTTTATTTTCTACTGCTGCTACTGGGCAATCATCTGTATAAGCTATTACTTCAAATCCAGGCGCTATTGTATCAACTAAATCAGTATGACTCATCCAAACTGAATTTGTACTTATTCCCTCAAATATTTTTGATTCTTTATATGTTATAGCTGTTTTTCCATATTCTTTTTCAGCTGTGTTACCTTTTCTAACAACACCGCCTAAAACATGTGACATTATTTGATGTCCGTAACATATTCCTAATATTGGTACTCCTATTTCAAATATCTCTTTTGATATACTTGGAGAATTTTCTAAGTATGCACTATTAGGTCCTCCAGTGAATATTATTCCTTTTGGATTTTTAGCTTTTATTACATCTATATCAGTTTTGTAAGATATTATCTCACAATATACATTATTTTCTCTTACTCTTCTTGCTATTAATTGGTTGTATTGACCACCAAAGTCTATTACTAATACTAATTCATGTTTCTTCATTACATCATATCTCCTTGTGCGCTATAGTTTGGTGCTTCTTTTGTTATTGTTATGTCATGTGGATGACTTTCTTTTAAAGATGCCGCTGTTATTTTTACAAATTCAGCAGTTTCTTGTAAATCTTTTATTGTAGGTGATCCACAGTACCCCATTCCTGATTTTAATCCACCTATCATTTGATATGCTATATCTTCAGCTTTACCTTTGTATGCAACCATGCCTTCTACACCTTCTGGTACTAATTTTTTAGATCCTTCTTGGAAGTATCTATCTTTTGAACCATCTTCCATAGCTGCTATAGATCCCATACCTCTGTATGTTTTATATGATCTACCTCTATAAAGAACTATTTCTCCTGGACTTTCTTCTGTTCCTGCAAATAAAGAACCCAGCATACAAACATTAGCACCTGCTGCTAAAGCTTTTACAACATCTCCAGAGTATTTTATACCACCATCTGCAATTACTGGTATATCGTATTTTTTAGCAACTTCTGCACAGTCCATAACAGCTGTTACTTGAGGAACTCCAATTCCTGCAACTACTCTTGTTGTACAAATTGATCCAGGACCCATTCCTATCTTCACAGCATCAGCTCCTGCTTTTATTAAGTCTTCGCATCCTATAGCTGTTGCAACATTTCCTGCTATAACTTGAAGTTCTGGATAAACTGCTTTTATTTTTTGAACAGCTTCTATTACTCCTTTTGAATGTCCATGTGCACTATCTAAAACTATTACATCCACTTTAGCTTCATATAAAGCTTTTACTCTATCTAGTACATCTCCCGTTATTCCAACTGCAGCTCCACATAGAAGTCTTCCACCTTTATCTTTTGCAGAATTTGGATATTGTATTTTCTTTTCTATATCTTTTATAGTTATTAAACCTTTTAAATGACCTTCATCATCTACTATTGGTAATTTTTCAATTTTATGTTTTTTAAGAATTTGTTGAGCTTCTTCTAAAGTAACACCTTGCTGAGCTGTTACTAAGTGATCTTTTGTCATTGCATCTTCAATTTTTTTAGACATATCTTTTTCAAATTTTATATCTCTATTAGTGATTATACCTATTAGTTTTTTATCTTCATTTACTATAGGAACACCCGATATTCTAAATTTACTCATTATATTGTCAGCATCTTGAATTGTATGGTCTTTTGATAAGAAAAATGGATCTACTATAACTCCACTTTCACTTCTTTTTACTCTATCTACTTCTGAAGCTTGTTGTTCTATAGACATGTTTTTATGAATAATACCCATTCCACCTTGTCTAGCCATAGATATAGCCATCTTTGATTCAGTAACTGTATCCATACCAGCACTCATTAAAGGTATATTTAATTTAATTGTTTTTGTTAAATACGTTTCTGTGTTTATTTCTTTAGGTAATATCTCTGATTTTTGAGGTATTAATAAAACATCATCAAAAGTTAATCCTTCTTTTACTATTGTAGCCATACTAATCTCCTTCCAAATTCCCAATTTATTTTGTACATTTATTTTTTTATATAAAAAAACCTGTATAGTTTCTACTTTTTTACTAAAAAGTGAAATCACTATACAGGTTTGAAATTCCTTTATTTATTCAACTAAATAAACCTTTATGTAGCTGAAGTTAAATATGTGTATTCATTTCAAAGATATATAATAATTTTACCCATAGTCAAGATTTTTACGGTATCTTGGTAGAGACTCTCAGACCATATTTCTGAGTGTATACGAGTGATTTTAATTCTCAATTTTTTGCTTTGTTTCTTAATATTGAATATAAATTTACCAAAATTAATCCCTTATGTCAACAAATTTTCACTAATTTTTTGATTTATGTTCGTATTTATTGCATCATAAACTTGTTTTATTGGTATATTTAAGTCAAATGCTATATTTTTACATTCGTCATATTCAGGTTTTGCCTTAATTAATTTATTATTATAATATCCTAACTTTATTTTTATAATCCCAAAATCTGTATCTAAATCTACAAATCTTCTTTTTAGTTTTGCTCTATTAAATTTATTATATCTTACACCTAAAGTAGAAGTTTCTACTAATAAAATTTCTATAAATTTATCTAGATCTTCTTCTTTTACTATTAGATTAATTTTATGAGCAGGTCTATTTTTCTTCATTTGAATATTTTGAATATATATGTCTAAAGCTCCTTCCTTAAGTATTTTTTCAAATAAATATGAATAAACTTCAGAAGACATATCATCTATATTGGCACTTATTTCATATATTACTTCTTTTTTTTTTCTTCAAACAGAATAACCCTTAACAAGTTAGGTTTTTCAAATTTCTTATGACCAACACCATAACCTATATTTTTCACTGTATAATTAATTTCAGATTTAAATTCATCACAAATAGTTTTAATAATAGCTGCTCCTGTAGGTGTTGTGCACTCTCCACTAACATGATTAAGTGCAACTGGTACATCTTTTAGTATTTCTACTGTGGCTGGTGCTGCAGCTGGAATTACTCCATGAGCACAATTTATAAAACCTGAACCTAAAGGTACTGATGTTGCATAAACTTTATCTATACATAATAAATCTAATAATATACATGACCCTACTATATCCACTATAGAATCAATAGCACCTACTTCATGGAAATGTATTTTATCAATTGTAGTACCATGAACCTTAGCTTCAGCTTCAGCTATTGTCATAAATATTTTCTTAGCTTGTTTTATAACATTTTGATTTAACTTACTATTATCCATAATATTATAAATATCTATTAGATTCCTATGACAATGCTGTTCTTTTGTTATTACTTCAACTTTTGTTCCTTTTATTCCATGTTCACTTTTATCACTTATCTTTACTTCAAATTCTCCATCCATATCTAGTTTACTAAGTTCTTGTAAAAAAACTTCTTTTGGAACTTCTAAATCTAGAAGCGAAGCTAGAGTCATATCTCCTGATATTCCTCCGATGATGTCAAAATACAATATTTTTTCCTGCATATACTACCCCACTTATAATTATTTTAATTTATTTATAGTTGATGCTAAATATCCTGCCCCAAATCCATTATCTATATTGACTACAGAAATTCCAGATGCACAACTATTAAGCATTGCTAAAAGAGCTGCTAATCCCTTAAAATTAGCTCCGTATCCTACCGAAGTTGGAACTGCTATAATAGGAACATCTACAAGACCTCCTAATACACTAGGTAAAGCCCCTTCCATTCCAGCTACAGCTACTATAACCCTTGCACTTTGTATTATGCTTCTATTATTTAATAACCTATGAATTCCAGCTACACCTACATCATATAATCTTTCTACTCTATTCCCTAAAAATTCAGCTGTGTAATAAGCTTCATCAGCAACAGGTATATCTGATGTACCACCTGATATAATAAGAATTTTTCCTTTACCATTGTCTACAATATCCTCATTTTTAATTTTAAAAATTTTTGATAATTCTTCATATACAGCATTTGGATATAGTTTACTTATTTTTTCAAAGGTTTCTTTTCTACATCTAGTTCCTAAAATATTACTACCTTTTTCATTCATTTTTTCTACAATACCTATAATATGATCATCACTTTTTCCATCGCAGTAAATTACTTCAGGATATCCATTTCTTAACTTTCTATGATGATCTATATTAGCATATCCAAGATTTTCATAAGGCAAATCTTTTAATTGCTCTAATGCTGAATCTATATCAACATTATTATCTTTTACATCCTCTAATAATTTTTTTATATTCATGATTACCCTCTTTAGTTGATTTTATATTTTGCTCTTATCTATAATTATATAGTAATAATTTTTTTATATTACTATATAATTATAAATATTTAGTTTGATACTGATTTTCTATCTCTTCTAAAATCAGCTCCACCCATAATCTTATTGTTTATATATTGAACCCCTCCAAAATGTTTATCATATCCATCTTCATATTCTTCTATTTTATGTCCCATATTTTTCAATTTATTAATTTCTATTTCATTAAGACGGGGGTTCAAATGTTATCTTATTTTTGTATTGTCACACATTCTATATTAGTTTATGGCCTTTTGTATATGTAAAAGTAATCATCAGAACTAATATTATACTTATAATTAAAAAAACGAACTCCTAAGAGTTCGTTTTTTATTTAAATATTATCTATTACATCATTCCTGGCATTCCAGCTCCCATTTGACCTTTATCTTCTTTTTCTGGTATATCAGCAACAGCAGCTTCTGTTGTCAAGAATATTCCTGCTATAGATGCAGCGTTTTGAAGAGCACTTCTAGTAACCTTAGTAGGATCAACTATACCTGCTTCTATCATATTTACGTATTTTTCATTTAATGCATCAAATCCAATTTCTGGTTCTGAGTTTATTACTTGTTGAATTATTACAGCACCTTCAAGACCAGCATTTATAGCTATCTGTTTTAAAGGTTCTTCTAATGCTTTTCTCACTATTTTAGCTCCTAATTGTACTTCTCCTTCAAGCTCTTCAACTAGTTTATCTAAAACAGGTATTACACTTACTAATGCAGTACCTCCACCAGCCACTATACCTTCTTCAACAGCAGCTCTTGTAGCATTTAAAGCATCTTCTATTCTTAATTTCTTTTCTTTCATTTCAACTTCTGTAGCTGCACCAACTTTAACTACCGCAACTCCACCAGCTAATTTAGCTAATCTTTCTAATAATTTTTCTTTATCGAATTCAGAAGATGTTTCTTCAACTAAATGTTTTATTTGGTTTACTCTATTTTGTATGTCTTCTTTAGTTCCATGACCACCTACTATTGTAGTACTATCTTTTACTACCTTAACAGAAGAAGCTCTTCCTAACATTCCTAAATCAACTTCTTTTAAGTCATATCCTAATTCTTCAGTTATTACAGCACCACCAGTAAGTATTGCTATATCTTGAAGCATCTCTTTTCTTCTGTCACCAAATCCTGGAGCTTTAACAGCAACTATTTCACATACTCCTCTTAACTTGTTAAGAACTAAAGTAGATAATGCTTCACCTTCTACATCTTCAGCTATTATTAATAATCTTTTACCTTGTTCCACTATTTTATTTAATACTGGAAGTAATTCTTGTATGTTAGATATTTTTTTATCAGTTATTAATATATAAGGGTCATTTAAAACTGCTTCCATTTTATCTACATCTGTAACCATGTAGGCAGAAACAAATCCTCTGTCAAATTGCATACCTTCAACAGTTTCTAATTCTGTATTCATAGTTTTAGATTCTTCTACAGTTATAACTCCTTCTTTTCCTACTACTTCCATAGCTTGAGCTATTAATTTTCCTATTTCATCATCTCCTGAAGATACAGCGCCAACTTGAGCTATTTCTTCTTGAGTTTGTATAGTTCTTGATTGTTGTTTTAATTCCTCAACTGCTACTTCAACAGATTTTTGTATACCTTTTCTAAGTATTATTGGATTAACTCCAGCTGTAACATTCTTTAAACCTTCTCTTATTATAGCTTGTGCTAAAACTGTTGCAGTTGTAGTACCATCACCAGCTACATCGTTAGTTCTAGTTGCTACTTGCTTAACTAGTTGAGCTCCCATATTTTCAAATCTATCTTCTAACTCTATTTCTTTTGCTATAGTAACACCATCATTTGTTATAAGAGGTACTCCAAACATTTTGTCTAATATAACATTTCTTCCCTTTGGTCCAAGAGTAACCTTAACTGTATCAGCTAATTTATTTACACCAGTTTCTAATGCTTTTCTTGTATCTTGCGCAAATTTTATTTCTTTTGCCATTTTTACACCCTCCTAAATTTTACTCAATAACAGCTAATATATCGCTTTGTCTTAATATTATGTATTCTTCTCCGTCTATCTTAACTTCATTACCTGCATATTTAGAATATATTACTTTGTCTCCAATAGTAACTTCCATTTTAATTTCATTTCCATCAACAACTCCTCCTGGCCCAACTTCTATAACTTCTGCCATTTGAGGTTGTTCTTTTGCTGATCCTGGTAATATTATACCACTTGTAGTTTTTTCTTCAGCTTCTACCTTTTTGATTACCACTCTGTCTGCTAAAGGTCTTATTTTCATAACTTATCCCTCCTAAAATAGAATTGTATTTATTAAAAATAATTATTATCTTCTAAAGTTATCACTCTATCAATCCGAGTGCTAACAAGATAATAATAAACCATTTTTATTAAATTATCAACTTATTTTTCTTTCTTATTTTCTATAGTAAATATTTATCATTATAGTATATATTTATACCATTATCTATTCATTTTAAATAATTTATTACAATAAAAAACTTACACCTTTAATAACAATGTAAGTTCTTGTATTTTAAATATTAATGTTTATTTCATAAACTCTGTATATTCTTCTAAGACAGGTTCTGGATCTCCCATTTTCTTAATTACACCTTCATGCATCCACATAACTTGGTTACATAATTCTTTTAGTGTAGAAATGTTATGAGACACAATAACTACGGTTCTCTTTTTATCTGAAATAAGTTCTTTCATTTTTTTATAACTTTTCTTTTTAAACTTTTGATCACCAACACTAAGAACCTCATCTATAAGCATTATATCTGTTTTAAGAATAGCTGTAATAGAGAATGCTAATTTTGAAAACATACCGCTTGAATATGTTTTCACTGGCATATCAATGAATTTTCCAAGTTCTGCGAATTCTATTATTTCATCCATTTTTTCTTTTATATCATGTTCAGAAAATCCAAGTAACATACCTGAAAGTATTATATTTTCTCTCCCTGATAAACTTTTATTAAAGCCTACTCCTATAGATAATAATGATACTGATCTATTGTGTAGGTCTATACTTCCTGAATCAGGTGAGAAAATTCCAGCAAGAGCTTTTAGCATAGTAGATTTTCCACTACCATTTTTACCTATTATACCTAAGATCTGTCCTTCTTCTAAATTAAAAGATACTTTTTTTACAGCTTGAAATTCTTTTAATTTAGCTTTTTTTAATTTCAAAAGATTTTTCTTTATAGAATAAGCTTTCATGCTTTTGTATGTAATACTTAAATCTTTTACTTCAATTGCTATTTCTCTATTTTCCATTATATCACCTTCACATAACTATTTTCATTTTTATAGATTGTTTTAATTCCTACTATAGATATTATTAATCCTGTTATTGACCAGAATAAAAGTAATTTTCTTGAAGGAACTTCTCCGTATAGTAAACATTTTCTAAGTGATGATAAAATGAAAGCTATAGGATTACATTTAAGTAATATATCTGAATATGGAGCTGCAAGACGTGATTCTATGGAATAGAATATTCCCGTCATATAAAATACAGCTCTTAATATTATATTAACTATATTAGCTAAATCATCTACAAAAACTCCAAAATGAAGTAAAATTGTCATAAACGCAAAGTTTATTATTAAAAGAGTTATCATTATAGGAATAACATATAATATATTCCAGTTAATATCCACTCTATATATAAGCATCATTACTACTACTATTCCAAAACAGACCATCATCTTAAATGCATTAACAAACATTTTCGAAAAAATCAGTACAAATTTCGGAATGTAAACTTTTGAAACAATAGCCTTATTTTGTTTAACCATCTTAACACTATGTTTCATATTTCTGTTAAAGAAGTCCCATGCTAGAATCCCTATAAATATAAATATAGGAAAATTAGGTTCACTGGCTTCAAATACAACACCAAATATAAACGTATATATAAGCATAAAGCATAAAGGTTCTAAAACCCACCATATCCAGTTTAAATAAGAACTTGCCACCTCTGCTTTAAGTTCTGACTTTGCTGAATACATAGCATATTTATAATATTTCTTAACATCATTAATAAATCTGTCCATATCATACTCCTCTAATTATGTAAATTCATAGATAAAAATAATAATTTTATCCTAGATTCTTTTTATGTTTATTTTTACAATAATAATAAACATTCCCCCTCTTTTATTTAAGTTTATTAGATAAAAAGTTTCCAACTACTAAAAGCAATCTGCTATTATCCACCATTCCTTTTTATCCCATTTTGACGATACTCTTATGTTATCACACTCATTTACTTCTTTCAATTATTAAACTTTATTTGCATACAAAAAAGACATGTTAATTTTTCACTTAACATATCTTTTTATAATATTGGTGAAAATAGTCTAGATATTGATTCTTTCATCTTATGAATCATACTTCTATTTTCAAATAACTCTTTATCTAATATCTCACTATTTTGTAAGTCTTCAAAAAAGTCCTTTTTCATTTCATTTATAACAGTCTTGTCGTATATAAATGCATTTACTTCAAAATTCAATTTAAAACTTCTTAAATCCATATTAGCTGAGCCTGTAGATGCCATAAAATCATCTATTATAATTAATTTAGAATGTAAAAATCCCTTATTATATAAATATACTTCACCTCCAGATTTTAATATATCATCAAAATAAGAATAAGATGCAGTGTTTACAATTTTATGGTCAGCTATTTTAGGAAATAAAATCTTAAGTTCTACTCCACTTAAAGCTGCACACTTTAATGCTTTTAATAAACTTTCATCGGGAATAAAATATGGTGTTTCTATATATATACTTTTCTTAGCTTGGCATATTGCATAAAAATAAGCATAATGCATAGATTCCCAATCAGAATCAGGTCCACTGGCTACAATTTGCAGCATAGAGTTACCTATATTTTTGAATTTAGGAAAAAATCTTTCCTCTAATAAAACTTCTTTCGTATTGTAATACCAGTCAGTTAGAAAAATCATCTGTAACATGTATACAGAAGTTCCTTCTACTTTAATATGAGTATCTCTCCAATACCCAAATTTTTTATTTTTTCCTATATACTCATCACCAATGTTAATTCCACCTGTATAGCCTATCTTACCATCTATAACAACTATTTTTCTATGGTTTCTATAATTTAATTGACCTCCTATAGGAATTGTTATCTTTCCCTTTAAATATGGTCTTATTTCAATTCCATAATCTCTCATCTCGTCAAAGAATTTTCTGTGAAACCAAAATCTCCAACAACCTACATCATCATAAATTACTCTAATTCTTACTCCTTCTTGGGATTTTTTTATTAATTCACTTTTAATTTTTCGTCCAATTTCACTATCTTTTATTATGAAGTATTCTAAATGAATATGATCCTTTGCGTTTTTAATATCTTTTATTAAATTTAGAAACTTTTCGTTTCCATCAACAAAAACTTCCACTTTATTATTTACCGTAAAAGGAAATATTCCTGTATTTAATAATAAGTTAATAATCTTTAATACTCTATAATCCTTTTTCTGTTCATTAGGTAGCTTATCATTATAAATAATCTCTTTTTCATATTTTACTAGCTCTTGAATTTCATCTAAATTATATAAAAGCTTTTCTTTTTTCATATCATCAGCAAGTCTGTAAGTTTTCTTTATTTTTAACCTTCTGATATTTCTTCCTAATACCGTGTAAATAATTAATCCAAAGCCAGGAAATAACATGAAAATTAATATCCAAACTAAAGTCTTGGCTGGATCTCTATTTTCTAATATAAGTCTTATAGATATTACTATACTAAGTATATAAAGTATAAATAATGTAAATTTTAAAAACACATTTATGTCATCTCCTTAAAAACTTATCTCCCTATTCCAAGCTCCCTTGCATAATAGAATAAATATTGTTGTGCAAATCCTGCTAAATCTCCGAATTTATCTAAAGCAAATTTTCTTATTTTAGGTAAACTTAAATTATCTTCTACATAAAATTCTTCCATAACCCTTTTTACCCAAACATCCACTGGGAATGTATCGTATTTAAACATACCAAATAAAGCAATGCAGTCTGCTACCTTTGGCCCTACACCATTGAATTTTATTAAAGCTTTAGTACATTCATCTGTATCTAGATTTCTATAAGATAATATATCCTCATTATTTTCATTTACATAATCAACTACACCCTTTATATATTTATCTCTAAATCCAGTTTGGCAAGCCCTAATATCTTCTGTTGTTGCATTTTTAAAATCTTCCGGTGTTGGAAATGCATAATACGTCTTTCCACTATATTCTCCTATACACTTACCATATTTTTCTGATAAGTTATTTATAGCTCTTTGAATCATAGGTATTCTATTATTTGCTGAAATTATAAATGATATAAGCATTTCCCATCCATCTTGTCTTAAAATTCTTATACCTTTCCCAAAATCAGTAGCTTTATCTAAATATTCATCCATAGCTTTTAACTCTTTTTTTATAACAGTATAATCTCTCCCTAAATCAAAGTAATCAAACCAAATTTCTTCAAAATCCTTTTTATTAGTATTATCTAAAATAATATTACCATTTTCTTTTTTTACATTTATTACTCGTCCTTGCACTACTCCTGTATATGAACCATCTTCTTGTCTAATCCATCTGAAACATTGACCACAATCAAAAACATGTTGTGGTTCAAAATCATCACCTATTCCTTCTAGTATTACTCTATTTTTTTCTTCTATAACATTCATTTTATTTTCCTTTCTACATACCAATCTATATTTTATTATTTTTAATTTCTCTACAATCTATCCTCTTTTTTTAACTTTACTTTGCTAAGTAAATAATTTACAATTTTATCACTTAGTATATACCTTATTTATTATAGATATAAACTTATTTATTATAATTTAACAGTATATAAAATCCTTATAATTAAAAAAGGTACCACGCTAATTTTAGCTTGGTACCTTATATTTATAAATAATTACATTCCTAATTCTTTAAATTCTCTACTTCCCGGTTTAACAAGTTCTTCTTTTCCTTCTTTACAAAGAGGACATTCCTCTGCATCATGAACTTGTATATCTAATTTTATAGCACTGTATATTGGCATTCCTATATCATCATTAGTTCTGTTTGCTATACAAGCAACACCTATTACTTCTCCACCTAATGCTTCTAATGCTTTTTTCGTTTCTATAGTTGATTTACCAGTTGTAACAACATCTTCAGCTATTATTATTCTTGCTCCTTTTTTAACTTCGAAACCTCTTCTAAGTTCCATTACTCCATCTTTTCTTTCAGTGAATACAGTTTCTTTATTTAATTGTCTTCCAAGTTCATAAGAAACTATTACTCCACCCATAGCTGGTCCAACTACTAAGTCTATATTTAAATCTTTTATTTGCTCAACTACTGTACTTAATACTTGTGCTGCACAATCTGGGAATCTTAACACCTTTGCACATTGTATATATCTATTACTATGCTTTCCTGATGATAATAAAAAATGCCCTTCTAATAATGCATCACTTTTCTTTAATATATCTACTACATCTACTTTACTCATTTGTCTGTTCCTCCAAGTTTATTATATATATTTTTATTTATAATTAATTTTATTTAAATTTATATCTATTAAATAATTCCTCTAATTTCATCTAATGTTTTTATTCCTTCTTGCTTCATAAACTTTTCTATTCCATCTATTATTTCAAGACCTATTTTAGGATTTACAAAGTTTGCTGTTCCTACTTGAATACAAGAAGAACCTGCCATTATAAATTCTATAGCATCATTAGGATTTGTTATTCCACCCATTCCCCATACAGGAATTTCTATGTTTTTAGATACTTCATTTACCATTCTTAAGGCTATTGGCTTTATTGCTGGTCCTGATAATCCTGCATATACATTTTCAAATACAGGCTTTCTTTTATGTATATCTATAGCAAGAGCTTTAAATGTATTTACTAAAGATACTCCATCAGCACCTTCCTCTTCACATACTCTAGCCATTCCTACTATATCTTCTGCATTTGGTGATAATTTTATTACAAGTGGCTTATCTACTACTTTTCTTACTTCTCTTACTACTTCTCTAGCTACTTCATTTTTTATACCGAAGGCCATTCCTCCAGCTTTTACATTCGGACAAGATATGTTTAATTCTATTACATCTACATCTTTTCCTTTTAATAATTCAGCACCTTTTATGTAATCGTCTAGTGTTCCTCCACCAAGATTAACTATCCTTACTAAGTCTAAATCAGAGAAGAATGGTAGCTCTTTATCTATAAATCCTTGAACACCTGGATTTTCTAAACCTACACTATTCATCATTCCAGATGGTGTTTCAAAGACTCTCATTCCTATGTTACCGTCTTTTTGATTTAATGTAAGCCCTTTACTACTTATTCCACCTAGTTTTTCTATATCATAAATTTCGTTGTATTCTTTCCCAAATCCAAAGGTACCTGATGCCATTATTACTGGATTTTTAAAATTAAGATTCTTAAATTTTACATTTAAATTAGCCATTAAAAATCACGTCCTCTCCTCTAAATACTGGGCCATCTTTACAAGTTTTCTTATTTCCGAATTTAGTTTTACAAGTACATACTAAACATGCACCTACACCACAAGCCATATGATTTTCTAATGAAACGAATAGTTTTGTGTTTGTTCCCTCTACCATTTTAACTAGTTTTTCCATCATTGGCGTTGGACCACAAGTTAATATATAATCATATTTTTCAATATCTATTATATCTGTAACAAAAGTATTTCCTACTGCTATATTTACTTCATTACATACTTCATTGTACTTATCTATTAAAATAGGTTCATTTCTGAAACCTAAATATGCATCACAATTTTCTATATTTTTAGCAACTAAGTATAATGGCGCAACTCCTATACCTCCACCTACTAAAGCTACTTTTCCTTCTACTTTTTCATATCCATTTCCATAAGGGCCTTCCAACTTAATAGTATCTTCAATTTTTAATCTACTAAGTATTTTTGTTCCTTCTCCTACTGCTTTATATAAAAAACTTATACTATTTTCACTTATATCATGTATGCTTATAGGTCTTGATAATAAAGGATAATTATCCCATGCTCTCAACATATAAAATTGGCCCATTTCTCCTTTAAAATTACCTTCTACTTCCATTAAGTACATCTCTTCCCCAACATACTCATTTTTAATTACTTTATACATTTTGATTCCTCCATAAAATTCACTTTGCTCAAAATTCACTTTACTAAAAAGCTAAAGTCATTATTTATTTTTCTATGTCTACGCCTAAAAGCTTAACAATTAAAGCCATTCTTACATACATTCCGTAAGTAGCTTGTTTGAAGTAAACTGCTCTTTTATCATTATCTATATCTGTAGAAATTTCATTTACTCTTGGTAATGGATGCATTATAAGCATGTCCTCACCTGCATTTTGCATTTTTTCTTTATCTAATATATAACTATCCTTCAATCTTTCATATTCATCTTCATCATTAAATCTTTCTTTTTGAATTCTAGTCATATAAAGTAAGTCTAATTTACTTAATGCTTCATCTAAATGTGTAGTTTCATAATATGAGTAACTTTTAACTTCTTCTTTTATATAATTTGGCATTTGTAATTCTTCTGGTGATATAAAAACAAATTTATTATCATCATATCTTGTCATGGCTTTTACTAAAGAGTGAACTGTTCTTCCATGTTTTAAATCGCCACATAAACCTATTGTGTGATTATTTAATGTTCCTTTTAGGGATTTAATTGTGAGTAAATCTGTAAGGGTTTGAGTTGGGTGTTGATTTCCACCGTCTCCTGCATTAATGAATGGTACTGTCGTGTATTTAATTGCTTCGCTTGCTGCTCCAGCAACTGGGTGTCTCATAACTATAAGATCCACATATCCTGATACAACTCTTATTGTATCTCCTAAGGATTCACCCTTTGACACAGATGATGAATTTGGTTCAGAAAATCCTATGATTTCTCCTCCTAATCTTTTCATTGCTGCTTCAAAGCTTAATCTTGTTCTTGTAGATGGCTCATAAAATAATGTAGCCATTAGTTTACCTTCACACACACGACTATATACTGATGGATTTTTCATGATATCCTCAGCTAAATCTAGTATTTCGTCTATTTCTTTAACAGAAAAGTCTTCTGGTTGGATTAAATTTCTTGATTTTAACATATTATTTTTCCTCCTTTTTAGCCTCTCTGGACTAAATTTAAAAGCTATATATATCTTTTGTAGATTAACATTTTTAACTTTTTATGTCAATAGTACAATTAAATAAGATTAAGGTACTCCCCTAATCTTATTTAACCCTACTTTTAGACAACACCAACTTTAAATAGTGTATATGCAGCAGTAACATCTGATAACTATATCAAAATTGAATCAAAACGCAACTTGATTTCCAAAAATTACATGGAACAGAAGATACTTTTAAATTCTTTAAAAATGTAGATGGGGTAAATATTAAGGTTAACGGATATAGAGGAATAATAAAGTTAACAAGCCCAGAAGCTTGGAGAACTCAAGGATATGATAAAGCAAATCTGTCAGTTACTAAGGGAAGCCCAAGAGATAGTATAAAAGTATCAAACCCCGTTACAGGAAGACCAAAAACATATACTAAACCAACAAATGATTGGTATTCAGGATACACAAAAGGTTATTATAATAATGTTCAAGAATCAAGAAAATGTATTGGAACAGCTAAATCAAATGCAAGTAATATTGTTATTTCTGGAGCAATTACAGCTGTAACAATAACATATGGAGTACTTTATCTAGGACATGTCGGTAAAATAATGACTAATTACATAAATTTATAGTACTATGACGTCTGCTGACTTCTGATAGTTCAGCTACACATCACTGTGTAGGTTATCATCTAAGAAATTAAGTGCACGTAAAAAAACAGAGGTTGAAAAATTATCCTCTGCTTTCTTTATATTTAATAAATATTTTATTCTTAAACTAATCCTTGAGCCATCATAGCATCAGCAACTTTTAAGAATCCTGCTACGTTAGCACCAGCAACTAGGTTATATCCAAATCCATAAGTTTGAGAAGCATTAGCACAAGCATCATGTATTCCAACCATTATGTTTTCTAATTGAGCGTAAACTTGCTCTGGAGTAAATACTGTTTTACCAGAGTTTTGACCCATTTCTATACAAGAACAAGCAACTCCACCAGCATTAGCAGCTTTAGATGGTCCTACTATTATTCCGTTATCTTGTAAGAATTTTATAGCTTCGTTAGTTGAAGACATGTTTGATCCTTCACATACGAATTTACATCCATTGTTAACTATAGTTTGAGCATCTTCTATTCTTATTTCATTTTGAGTAGCACATGGGATGTATAAATCAGCTTTTACTTCCCAAGGTTTTTTACCCGCTACGAATGTAGAACCTTCGAATTTTTCAGCATATGGAGCACATACGTTTTTACCTGAATTTCTTAACTCAAGCATGAAGTCAACCTTTTCTCCAGATATACCATTTGGATCATGTATGTATCCGTCTGGTCCAGATATTGTAACTAATTTAGCTCCTAATTGATTTAATTTTACTGCTGTTCCCCAAGCAACATTACCAAATCCTGATATAGCAACTTCTTTACCTGCTAATTTTTCACCATTAGCTTCTAACATAGCATTAGCATAGAAAACGATACCATATCCAGTAGCTTCAGTTCTTCCTTGTAATCCACCGTAAGAAAGTCCTTTACCAGTTAAAACACCTTCAAATCTATTTACTAATCTCTTATATTGTCCAAACATATATCCTACTTCTCTAGCACCAACACCTAAGTCCCCAGCTGGTACATCTGTTTCTGGTCCTATATGTCTATATAATTCAGTCATGAATGCTTGACAGAATCTCATTATTTCAGCATCTGATTTACCATTTGGATCAAAATCAGCTCCACCTTTACCTCCACCTATTGGAAGACCAGTTAAACTGTTTTTGAATATTTGTTCAAATCCTAAGAATTTTATTATTCCTGGGTAAACGTTTGGCGCAAATCTCAAACCACCTTTGTATGGTCCTATTGCACTATTGAATTGATATCTATAACCTTTATTAACTTGTACGTTACCAGCATCATCAGTCCAAACAACTCTAAAAGTTATTCCTCTTTCTGGCTCAGTTAATCTTTCTAATATTGCAGCTTTTTCATATTCTGGATGTTTCTCCATTACTGGAACTAATGAAGAAAGAACTTCTTCAACAGTTTGGTGGAATTCTATTTCACCAGGATTATTTTTTTTACAAAGTTCGATACATTCTTGTACGTAATTAGACATTTTAAAGCCCCCCTTATAATAAGTAAATTTATTTTTATGTTTGTTTATGTTTGTTTGGTAAGAATTTTTATCTTTTCCTTATTTACACTTGAATTGTAGCATATAGAATTCTATATGCGCAATTGAATTTTTGTTTAATTTTTAATTAAATTTTTGTTTAATTATGTATGTCTAATTACTGATTTTTCTACATTTTTTAAATATATTTAATATATTATTTTATATTTATAGCAGTGTTAACACTTAAACAACCAAGTATAACTTTGTTAATTCTTATTCATTATCAGGAATTTTTTTTATTTAAGCTGTTTATCGATTTATGTCATTTTCAAGACTTGTGAAAACGTTTCCTTGGAATTTACTCGTTATTTTGTATTTAATGTAATATTTCAATTAAATAATTTCTGATTTTAGTTAGTTTTTATAGTAATTTTCATTAACACTTAGTTAAATTATATTCAATCAACAGTCGCTATTGTTTAACAATTCATACAAATGACTAGATAAATTGAATTTTCTAAATAAATTCTATTTATACTATTCTTTTTTCACTCTTTGTCGTTTTTTGTATTAATAGTATATGTTAAAATGTTTTACTCATTGATTTATATATTTTTTATACTTATTTTTATATTTTTTTATTAAAAACATATAAAAAATCCTTCTATATAATTTAAAATTTATAATTAAATAACTTTATTTAACTACAAATTTATATTTAATTTATATGTTTTTTAAATTTCATTTCTTATTTTAAATATATTTTATTTTCATTGCCCTATATTAAAAAAATATATCTCTTTTATATTGTTACTTTAATCATAAAATCATCTTATATTTTTTATTGTTATATTTGGTAAATTTTGCTATAATGAACTTAATCATAAGATTAAAAAAAGGGGGTATTAGGAATGGCTTACAAAATTACTGATGACTGTATAGCATGTGGCTCTTGTACTGATGAGTGTCCAAACGATGCTATAATATCTGGAGATGATAAATACGAAATAAATGCAGATGAGTGCTTAGATTGTGGTTCATGTGCAGATGCTTGTCCAAACGATGCTATAGTTGCTGAATAATAAGAAATAAGAAGCTATTCAAGTATAAATTACCCTTGGATAGTTTTTTTTATTTATACTATATTAATTATCATCATTTTCTGTATTGTATTTATTAAGTAAAGTTTGTTATAATGAATTTGCATTATAAATTTTACATAAAATAAGGAGGACCTATAAATGGCTTACAAAATAGGTGATGCTTGCATAAGCTGTGGCGCTTGTGCAGACGAATGTCCAGTAGAATGCATATCTGCAGGAGATGATATATACGTAATAAACGCTGATGAGTGTATCGAATGTGGTGCATGTAACAGCGTATGTCCTGTGGACGCTCCACAACAAGACTAATAAAAAAACTATTCATTCTGGTCAACCAGAATGAATAGTTTTTTTTATTTATATTAAATATAAAGAATTTTAATTAATTTCTCCATCTATTCCATTTCTTCTTTCATTAAATACGATAACGTAAATAAACTTTCCGTTAGGTTAACATTTTCCACTATCACATCTTTTGATACATCTAAATCAATTGGAGCAAAATTCCATATTCCACTTACCCCTGCATTAACTAATCTGTTAGCTAATTGTTGTGCTCCATTTTTAGGTACACATAATATTCCTATTTCAATATTATTTGTTCTTATAAACTCCTCTATGTAATCAGAATCTAAAATTTCAAATTCTCTTATTTTAAGACCAATTACTTTAGGATTAGCATCAAATAATGCTTTTATTTCAAAACCTGCTGTTTTGAATCCTGAATAATTAGCTATGGCTTGTCCTAAATTTCCAGCACCAATTAATACTGCACTATATGATTTATCTAAACCTAAAATTTTACCGATTTCACTATAAAGATCTTCAATGTTATATCCGTACCCTTGTTGACCAAATCCACCAAAATTATTTAAATCTTGTCTAATTTGTGATGCTGTAAATCCGATTATATCACTTAACTCTTTAGAAGATATTCTCTGTATATCTTTGCTTAATAGCTCGCCTAAGTATCTATAGTACTTAGGAAGTCTTCTAATAACGGCCATTGAAATATTTTTACTAGCCATTAGCACACCCCCATTATAATTTTAAATTATTTTTTGTTAATAGTATAACACTCTTGATTATATTATATCAAAACATTATAATTTTAGATAGTTCAAGGAGGTATAAAATTTATGATTGTTTTATCGTGTAATAATTTGTATAAAAGTTTTGGAATTGATTCCATTTTGGAGAATATATGCTTTACAGTTAATGAAGGTGACAAAATCGGTATTATTGGTGTCAATGGTACAGGTAAAACTACTCTTATGAAAATTATATCAGGGGAATATGGGTATGATGAAGGGGATATATATACTTCTAAAGATTGTGAAATAGGATATTTAGAACAAAATACTAACTTCCATTCTAATAATACTATATTAGAAGAAGTTTTAGAGGTTTTTAAACCTTTAATAGATATGGAAAATTATCTAAGAGAACTAGAAATTAAAATTGCTCATGAAGGAAGTAAGGCTAAATCTTCTATATTAGAAAAACTTATGAATGATTATTCTCATACTCTTGAAACATTTGCCTCTAAAAATGGTTACGGATACAAATCTGAAGCAAAAGGTGTTTTAAAAGGTCTTGGTTTTAAAGATGAAGATATGGATAAGCCAATTAGTATATTATCTGGTGGTGAAAAGACTAGAGTTCTTTTAGGTAAGTTACTATTAAAGAAACCTACGTTACTACTACTTGATGAACCTACTAACCACCTTGATTCAGAAGCAATTGAGTGGTTAGAGTTTTTCCTTAAACAGTATAAAGGAACTGTAATGCTAATTTCCCATGATAGATATTTCTTAGATCAAGTTGTTGACAGAGTTTTTGAAGTTCATAATAAAAGATTAAAATCTTACAACGGCAATTATTCTAAATTCGTTGAGTTATCTAAAGTTGAAAAAGAACTTGATTTAAAAAAATATGAAGATCAACAAAAAGATTTAAAGAAACAAGAAGAATCCATTGAAAGATTAAAAGCCTACGGTAGAGAAAAACATTTAAAAAGAGCTAGAAGTAAGGAAAAAGCACTAGATAAAGTTGATGTTCTTGACAAGCCTGAAGCATATAGAAAAAAAGCTAAGATTAGTTTTAATCCTTCTATTGCTAGTGGCAATGATGTTCTTCATACTAATGAAGTCTCTATGGCTTATGATGATAGAACCTTATTTAAAAATGTAAACTTTGATATATATCGAGGCGAAAAAGTTGCTCTTATCGGTCCAAATGGTATAGGTAAATCTACATTATTTAAAATAATTATGAATGAACTTGCTCCAATATGTGGTGATATTAAATTAGGAACCAATGTTAATGTTGCTTACTTCCATCAGGAACAAAAAACTTTAAATCTAGATAATACAATTATTGATGAGATTTGGGATAGTAATGAAAAATTAACTCAAACGGAAATAAGAAATATGCTTGGTTCATTATTATTTGAACATGAGGAAGTATTTAAAAAAATATCTACTCTTAGTGGTGGTGAAAGAGCTAGAGTTGCCATACTTAAATTAATATTGTCAAATGCTAACTTCTTATTACTAGATGAGCCTACTAACCATTTAGATATTGACTCTAAAGAAGTTTTAGAAGAAGCTTTAGGTAGCTACACAGGAACAATTTTTACAATATCTCATGATAGATATTTCCTAAATACTGTTGTAGATAAAATACTAGTTCTTAGTGAAGAAGGCATTACTGAATATCTTGGTAATTATGATTACTATATTAACAAAAAAAGAGAAACAGATGAAATGTCTACTATGGTAGAAATAGAAGAAAAAACTAAAACTCAATTGAAAGAAGAAAAAAGAAAAGAAAAAGAACAACGAGAAAAAGAAAAGAAAAATAGAAATAAAATTAAAAATCTTGAACAAGAAATAGAAAATCTTGAATCCAAAATAGAGGAATTAGATCATCTTCTTTGCCAAGAAGAAATTTACTCTAATCCCTCTAAATCTAAAGATGTTAGCCAAGAAAAAACTAATTATGAAGATAAACTTTCCGTTCTTTATGACACTTGGGAAGAATTAGTATAACAAAAAAGCCCCTTTCGGGACTTTTTTGTTATAAATTCTAATTCTACTCTTAAGTAACAAGTATAGGTAAAATAAATTTATTTTACAGCTGCAACAACTGACATCTCTACTAATAAAGTTTCTCTAGCCATTTTAGCTTCTACACAAGCTCTTGCTGGCTCAAATCCATTGACTGTCCATGCATCATAAACAGAGTTCATATCAGCAAAATCTTTCATTTCTTTTAAGTATATTGTTATTGATAATATGTTTTCTTTATCAGAACCATATTTATTTAATAAATTTTCTACTTTTGCTAAAACTCCAGCAGTTTGTTCTTTTATATTCCCTTCTGCACAAACTTGTCCAGATAAATACATAACTCCGTTGTTTATAACAACACTACTCATTCTTCCATTTCCTTCATGTCTTTGAATACTCATAATAAGTTTCCTCCTAAGTTTATATTGTGTCAATTTTTAAATTTGGTACGGCATTCAGAGACATATCATCTCTTTTGCCATTTATGTAATTATAATATCCTGCACAACCTATCATTGCGGCATTATCTGTACATAATGATAGTGGCGGGTATTTAATTGCTATATCATGCTGTGTTCCCATTTGTGAAATCTTTTCTCTAAGAGCCGAGTTAGCTGCAACTCCTCCCGATAGGGCAATTGTTTTGTAACCTTTTTCCATAGCAGCTTTTATAGCTTTTGTAGCTAAAACTTCTACTACTGCTTCTTGGAATGATGCTGCTACATCCTCTACTACAATATCTATATTCTTCATTTTTTGTCCATTTAAATAATTAAGTACTGATGATTTTAATCCACTAAAACTAAAATCATAAGAATCATCTAAATAAGCTCTCGGAAAATCTATTGCTTTTTTATTTCCTATTTTAGCTAATTCATCTATTATTGGTCCACCTGGATACCCTAAATTCATAGCTCTAGCTATTTTATCAAAAGCTTCTCCAGATGCATCATCTCTTGTTCTTCCTAGTATTTCATAGCTATTATAATCTTTAACTTCTACTAAGTGAGTATGACCTCCTGATACAACCAGTGTTATAAATGGTGGTTTTAAATCTTTATGTTCTATATAATTTGCACATATGTGACCTTGCATATGGTTTACACCTACAAGAGGTTTCTTTATAGAAAACGCTAATGCTTTTGCATAAGAAAGTCCTACTAAAAGTGCTCCCACAAGTCCAGGACCATATGTAACAGATATATTATCTATATCGTCTAGTTTTATATTTGCTGTATCTAATGCTTCTTGAAATACTGCATCTATATTTTCTATATGTTTTCTAGAGGCTACTTCAGGTACTACTCCTCCAAATTTTTTGTGTAATTCAATTTGAGTAGATACTATATTCGCTAATACTTCTCTACCGTTTTTTAATATGGCAACAGCTGTTTCATCACAACTACTTTCCATAGATAACGTTATTATATCTTTCATATTATTGTACCTCATTTAACTGGCTCCACATGATAATAGCATCTTCTTTGTTATCACTATAATATTCTTTTCTTATGCCACCCATCTTAAATCCATACTTTCTGTATAAATTTTGTGCTACTGTATTAGAAGATCTTACTTCTAAAGTCATGGCCTTCATATTGCATTCTTTACATAAATCAACCATTTCTTGTACAAGTTTATCTCCTATTTTTCTTCCTCTATAATCACTGTGTACAGCTACGTTAGTTATATGTCCCTCATCTAAAACAAACCAGCATCCCACATATCCTATTACCTTATTATCTATTTCTGCAACTATATATCTAGCTAAATTATTTTTTAATTCTTTATTAATTGCATCTTTTGACCAAGGGTCTACAAAGCAATCTTCCTCTACTCTGTAAACATCATCTACATCGTCTTTATTCATTGTTCTAATAATTAGATTATTTTCCATCTCTTAACCTCTTTTGCTTTTCTTCATACTGTTCTTCTGCTTGAGATTTTCTAATATACATTGGATTTATATCATAGCAGTTATGAATATCTTTATTTTCCATCATTTTATTTCTAGCAATAGTACAAAGACTACTTGCTTTAGTTATATTATTAACTGGAGATGACATTGTAATGTTTGATATATTTTCTATTTTATCTTTATATTTGTAAACAGCTTCACCAATTATAACCCATTCTTCTTTAGTTGCTTCTAATTCTTGTAATAAGTTATCTATTTGAGCTATACTAACTTCTTCCACTTCTTTTATTTTATTATCTTCTAATATGTATTTTGCTGTATAAACCTGATTTCTCTGTGCATCTAAAATTGAACAAATCTTTTTACTACAAAGATTCATATTTTCACCTAATATTTCTAGTGAGTTTACTCCTATTATAGGAAGATTATTCACATGTGCCATAGCTTTAGCTGTTGCCATACCTATTCTAAGTCCTGTAAAAGATCCTGGACCTACACATATTCCTATTGCATCTATTTCTGTAATATCAATATCACTGAGATTTAGCATACTCTCCATCATTGGCATAAGTTTTTGTGAATGAGTTTTCTTAGTGTTTACACTATATTCACAGATTAATTTATCATCCTCTAAAACTGCCACATTAGCAGCCATTGTAGAAGTATCTATTCCTAATATTTTCATTATTTAGTCAACTCCTCAACTATATCCTCGTATTTTGTCCCAAATGGTGTTAAAACCATTTCTCTTCCAGCTTCTTTATAAATTAATTCAATTTTTAAATAGTCGTCTGGAAGTATATCTTCTATTATGTTTGCCCATTCGATTATACATACACCTTCTGAGTCTATGTATTCATCAAATCCTATATCGTACATTTCTTCACTACATCCAATTCTATATACATCAAAGTGATATAGTGGTATACGTCCTTCATATTCATTTATTATAGTGAACGTTGGACTTGTAATATAATCATCTACACCTAAAGATTTAGCTAAACTTTGTGTCATAGTAGTTTTACCAGCACCTAAATCTCCTATTAAACAAATTACTGCTCCTGGAAAAAGTAATTCACCTAATTTTGTCCCTATCTCTCTCGTTTTTTCTTCTCTATCTAAATAAATTGTTTTCATTTATATCACCATTAAAATCCTTTATTTAAGTATGATTAATATTTATATCTCATTAATTATTATTGTCACTTTTACTGTTGTTTTAGTCATTTCTTTATTATACAACTAGATATTATTATATAATAACCTTCATTTATAATAAAGGGTTTATATTTTTATACATAAAAATAAGTGGAAACTACCTCAATAATCTAGTAGACTCCACTCAATTTTTCATTCTAATTAACTTTTTTTAAATACAATGTAACTGAGCTAAACATAGCTATAAACGATATTATATAAGCAGTTAAAAATCCATTTTTATAGAAGCCTATTTTGAATTTTTTTATATTATTTACTAAGTATTTTTTCCATTTTTTTGAATAAAGGTAGTACCACAACTGTCATTAAACCTGCTTTTACTATATTAAATGGTGCTATCATCCATACTACAAAACTAAATAAATCTTTGACTTTTGGATTTATTACTGTTCCCATTTGTATTATTACATCCATTGGCATTCCATATACAGTTGAGTATAAAGGTAGCATTATATAATAATTTATTATGCATCCAATAACGGTCATTACTGCTATACCTACTAGTCCACCTGCTATTACACCTTTATAATTTTTCCACGTTCTATAAAATAAACACACTATTAATACATAAGAACCACCTATAATAACATTGGCAAACTCACCAACTCCACCAGTAGTACTTGCTGTTAGTCCTTGTAATAAGTTTTTAACTATTACTATAGCTAGACCTGCCATAGGTCCTAATGACATACCACCAAATATAGCTGGTATGTCTGATAAATCTATTTTTAAGAACGATGGAAATATCGGTAGTGGAATAGATATAAACATTAGCACATAAGCTATTGCTGATAGTACCCCTATTTTTGCTATAGTTTTTGTAGAAATTGAATTTGTTTTCTTAATTGCATTTTGCATATTGTAACCTCCCCAATTAAATATAATTTATTTTTAGGAAATAAAAAAACTCGAAGAAAGGACCTTCGAGTTTTATGAATATTCAAAATGAATCATGGTTTATATCATAAAATCTCTTCTCTCATCCAGACTTTACTGTCGGCTTTGGAATCTCACCAAATCATGCTACCTAAGTAGCTCGCGGGCTATACCGCCGGTAGGGAATTTCACCCTGCCCCGAAGATCTTCTGTTTTTTTATTTCTTACTATATTTATATGATAGTAAAGTGTTTAAGTGATGTCAACATAATATTTTCTCTAATAAAACTCAAAAAAGTCTTTCATATATTAATTTATAACTATTTTTTCTCATAAACTATTTTTCCATCTATTATGGTATATAATACATGACTGTTTATTTCAAAAGGATTATTGTCCCAAATAACTATATCTGCATCTTTTCCTGCTTCTATAGAACCCACTCTATTTTCTATACCTAGTATTCTTGCTGGGTTAATAGTTACTGCTTCCAATGCTTTTTCTTCCTTCATTCCATGTTTTATTGCTATACCTGCACATATAGGTAAATATTGAACTGGTACTACAGGATGATCTGTCATTAAACAAACTTCTATACCAGCATTAGAAAGTATTCCTGCCGTTTCAAAAGTTAAGTTCCTAAGTTCAATCTTTGACCTTTCCGAAAGAGATGGTCCAACAACTACTGGATATCCTTCTTCTGCTAATTCTTCAACTACTAAATGACCTTCTGTACAATGGTCTAATGTTAATCTTAAATTAAATTCTTTAGCTATTCTTATGGCAGTAAACATATCATCCGCTCTATGAGCATGAGCCTTCATTGGTATTTGTCTTTTAAGAACTGGTATTAAACTTTCGTATTTAATATCATATTCTGGTTTACTATCATCATCCTCTTCTAACTCACATCTTTCAACTTCTTCTAAATATTCTTCTGCTTTTTTTAGATTTTCTCTTAATAATGCTGCTATTGCCATTCTTGTTTGAGGAGTTTTTTCATCACTACCATAAACACTTTTAGGATTTTCTCCAAATGCTATTTTGCTTGCCACAGGATTTTTTATAACCATCTTATCAATTATTCTTCCATAAGTTTTTATAGCTATACATTGTCCTCCCATTACATTAGCACTTCCTGGTGTAGTACAAACTGCTGTAATACCTCCTTGTACCGCTTCTGTAAAGTTTCTATCCATAGGATTTATTCCATCAATAGGATTTAAATGAGGCGTTATTGGATCTGTTTCTTCATTGCCATCTGCACCTTCTGACCCCATTCCATCTTCCCATAATCCTAAATGTGTATGAGCATCTATAAATCCTGGCAGTACTAAGCAACCTTCTGCATCAATTACTGTTGCATCTAAAGGTGCCACTATCTCATTGCCTATTTCTATTATTTTTTTGTTATCAATAAGAATATCACTATTTACTATTCCTTTTGTAACTGTATTTACTTTTCCATTTTTTATGAATATCACTATTTGCCTCCGAATTCTAAATCTTCATAGATAGACTAACTCTATGTTTATCCATATCTATTCCAATTACCTTAACATCTACTATATCTCCAACAGAGCATATTTCCATTGGATCTTTTACAAATTTATTACTCATTTGTGATTTATGAACTAGTCCATCATTTTTTATTCCTATATCAACGAATACACCAAAATCCACAACATTTCTAACTGTTCCTTTTAATATCATGCCTTCTTGAATATCTTCTATTTTTAATACATCCGTTCTAAGTATTGGTTTCATTCCCTCTTCTTCTCTAGGGTCTCTTCCTGGCTTTTTAATTTCAAGTATTATATCTTTTAAGGTAACTTCTCCAGATCCTAGATTTTCACTAAGTTGTTTTAATCCTATTTTTGATACTCTTTCATCTATATCTGTTATATTTTTATGTTTAACATCATCTAAAGAATAGCCTAACACGTTAAGCATTTTTTTACATATCTCATAAGTTTCCGGATGGACACCTGTATTATCTAATGGATTTTTACCATCTTCAATTCTCATAAATCCTGCACATTGTACAAAAGCCTGCGGTCCAAGTCTTTTTACTTTTTTAAGTTCAGTTCTTGAGTTAAATGATCCATTCTCTTCTCTATAATTAATTATATTTTTTGCTACAGCTTTACTTATTCCTGATATACGCTCTAAAAGTGAGTATGAAGCAGTATTTAAATCTAAACCTACTCTATTTACAGAATCTTCAACAACTCCATCTAATACTTCATTTAATCTTTTTTTATTTAAGTCATGCTGATACTGACCAACACCTATGCTTTCTGGGTCTATTTTTACTAGTTCAGCAAGAGGGTCTTGAAGCCTTCTTCCTATAGATATAGCTCCTCTTATAGATACATTTATATCTGGATGTTCTTCTGCTGCTAATTCAGATGCTGAGTATATAGATGCTCCAGCTTCGCTAACTATTACATACTGAGTATCAACCCCTAGTTCCTTTATTAAATCAGAAATTAAACTTTCAGACTCTCTGCATGCTGTTCCATTTCCTATAGCTATTACATCTATTTTATATTTTTCTATTAGCTGCTTTAGTTTCTGTTTAGTTGCTTCAACTTTACCTTGAGGTTTATGAGGATATACTATTGATTCATCTAAGAACTTACCATTATCATCAACTATAGCTATCTTGCATCCATTCACAAAACCTGGATCAAATCCCATCACTACTTTTCCTTTTAATGGTGGTTGTAAAAGAAGATTTTTTATATTTTCACCAAATACACTTATCGCTCTTTCCTGAGCTAGTTCTGTTAAATAATTTCTAACCTCTCTCTCAATGGATGGGAATATAAGTCTTTTATATGCGTCTTCTATAGCTGTTACTATTTGTTCTTTATTTTTAAAATTGTTTTTACTTACATATTGGTTTTCTATGTATCTTATGATTTTCTCATTATCTATTTCTAATTTAACTTTTAAGAAATCCTCTTTTTCTCCTCTATTTATAGCAAGAACTCTATGAGGAGCCATATTTGCAACCCTTTCACTAAAATCATAGTACATATCATAAACAGATTTTTCATCTTTAGACTTTTTAGTTACTATTACTCCATATCTTAAAGCATTTTCCCTTATATACTTTCTTATTTCTGCATTATCAGAAACTATTTCAGCAATTATATCATTAGATCCTTTAAGTGCATCTTCTATAGAATTTACTTTATTTTCTTCATCGATAAATTTCTCTGCTTCTAAATTTATATCAGCAACATTTTTATCTAGTATTAATAAAGCTAGGTCTTCTAAACCTTTTTCTTTTGCTATAGTTGCTCTTGTTCTTTTCTTCTGCTTAAAAGGAGCATATATATCTTCTACTTCTTGTAAAGTATTTGATTTATCTATATTTTTTTCTATTTCTTCTGTTAACTTGCCTTGCTCCTCTATTATTCTCTTTACATCTTCTCTTCTAGATTGTAAATTTCTTAAGTAAGTTAATCTATCATTTAATTGTCTAAGTACCACATCACTCATTTCACCAGTCATTTCTTTTCTATATCTTGCAATGAATGGTATTGTATTTCCTTCATCAATAAGTTTAAGGGTATTATTAATTTGCTCATCCTTTAGATTAAATTCTTGTTTTAAAATTTCATTAATATTCAATTTGAACCTTCTTTCTAAAAATAAGGCTTAAGAATTTAATTATTCTCAAGCCCTATCTCTCAGTTATTTATTAATTTTGTTCATTTTTAAATACTCGTTTATAAATACATCTATATTTCCGTCTAATACACTATCTACATTTCCTACTTCACAGTTTGTTCTATGATCTTTTACTAGTTTATAAGGTTGAAAAACATAAGATCTTATTTGGCTACCCCAAGTTATTTGAGAGTATTTACCTTGTATATCTTCTATTCTTTCTTTTTGCTCTAATTCTTTAAGATGAATTAATTTCCCTTTCAGCATCTTCATAGCAGTTTCTCTATTTATTAGCTGAGACCTTTCATTTTGACACTGAACAATAACGCCTGTAGGTATATGGGTTATTCTAACTGCAGAATCCGTAGTATTTACATGCTGTCCTCCGGCTCCAGAAGCTCTATAAGTATCAATCTTTAGGTCTGATGGATTTAGTTCAATATTAATATTATCATCTAATTCTGGTGTAATATCTACAGATACAAAGGAAGTATGTCTTTTTCCTGATGTATCATAAGGTGATATTCTAACAATTCTATGAACACCTTTTTCGCTTTTTAGATATCCGTAAGCATTTATACCTTCAATAAGAAGGGTAACACTTTTTAGCCCAGCTTCAGTATCTGGTAAAAAATCTAAAATTTTAACTTTATACTCTTTATTATTTGCCCATCTTGTGTACATTCTAAGTAAAATCTGTGCACAGTCTTGAGCATCTAATCCTCCAGTACCTGCATTAATTGATAATATTGCATTATTTTTATCATATTCTCCATCTAAAAGAGTTTTTATCTTCATATTATCTAAATCTACATTAAGATTTTTAATTAATGATTCTATCTCTTTTTCGATAGAATCATCATCTTCCTCCAATGCCATTTCAATTAATATTTCTATTTCTTCTATACCATTTAATAAACTCTCATATTCCTCAATAGTGTCTTTTAATAATTTGTTTTTTTGTAATATTTTTTGAGCTCTTTCATTATCGTTCCAGAACTCCTGCTGTGCAATTTCATTCTCTAATGACTCAATTTCTTTTTCAAGTTTATCTATGTCAAAGAGAAGCCCTCAAATCTTTTAGATTTGCAGACATTTGTTGTACTTGTTGTCTGTATTCTTGTTCGTTTAACATTTAAACCTCCAAACTACTGTCCACAACATTTTTTATATTTTTTACCACTACCACAAGGACAAAGATCATTTCTTCCTACCGTATGTTCTTTAACAGTTGGAGAATTATCTTTTTTGTCACTTGGTGATGATAATTTATCAACATCTACTATTTGTTTTCTTTCTTTTGGTTGTTGTTCAATAGTTATATTAAATAAATATCTTACTGTATCCTCTTGAATATGTTTAACCATATCATCAAACATATCAAACCCTTCCATCTTGTATGCTATAACAGGGTCTTGTTGTCCAAGAGCACGAAGTCCTATACCTTGACGTAATTGATCCATAGCATCTATATGGTCTATCCAGTGATTATCTACGCATTGAAGTAATATAATTCTTTCTACTTCTCTCATTCTTTCAGTACCAATCACTTCTTCTTTTTCTCTATATAATTCATTAGCTATTCCATATATTTTATCACTTAATTCTTGCGCATTTAGTTTATCTAATTCTTCATTTTCTAAACTATCTTTTGGCATAAATAATCCATATAAGTATGTTTTTAAGTTTTCTAATTCTATACCATTATCACCAGTATAAGCTGTAATAGCTGAGTTTATAGTCTCTTTAATCATATTTTGAACTTGTTCATTTATATCTTCGCCTTCTAATACTCTTCCTCTTTCATCATAAATAACTTGTCTTTGCTTATTCATAACATCATCATATTGAAGAACGTGCTTTCTTATACCGAAGTTTCTTCCTTCAACCTTCTTTTGAGCATTTTCGATAGATTTTGTTAACATCTTATGTTCAATTGGCATATCTTCTTCAAGACCTATCTTTTCAACTACCCCTTGAATTCTATCACTTCCGAATAATCTCATAAGTTCATCATCTAAACCTATGTAGAATCTTGAACTTCCTGGATCACCTTGACGACCAGAACGTCCTCTTAACTGGTTATCTATTCTTCTAGATTCATGTCTTTCAGTACCTATTATAGCTAAACCACCAGCTTGTCTAACTGCACCTTGTTCTTCTGAAGCTTGTACTTTATATTTTTCATATAAATCATCAAATAAGTGTTTAGCTTTAGATAATTCTCCATCTTGTTCTAATTCAATTTCTTCTATATGAGTATCTACTCTCTTAATTGCTGCCTCTGTAAATCCTTGTCTCTTTAATTCTTTTTTAGTTAAGAATAATGGATTTCCACCTAGCATTATATCAGTACCACGACCAGCCATATTTGTTGCTATTGTAACAGCACCTAATCTACCTGCTTGAGCAACTATTTCTGCTTCTTTTTCATGGTTCTTAGCATTTAATACTTCGTGCTTAATTCCTTTTCTTTTAAGAATTTGAGAAAGTATTTCTGATTTTTCTATTGATACTGTACCTACTAGTACAGGTTGTTTCTTCTCATGCCTTATTATAATCTCCTCTGCAACTGCATTAAATTTACCTTTTTCATTTTTATAAACACTGTCAGGTAAATCTTCTCTTTGAACTGATTTGTTTGTAGGAACTACAACAACGTCCATTTTGTAGATTGATTTAAATTCTTCTTCTTCTGTTTTAGCCGTACCAGTCATACCAGAAAGCTTCTTATACATTCTGAAGTAGTTTTGGAATGTTATAGTAGCAAGAGTTTTAGATTCTCTTTGTACATGTAAACCTTCTTTTGCTTCTATTGCTTGATGTAAACCTTCTGAGTATCTTCTACCGAACATTAAACGTCCTGTAAATTCATCAACTATAATTATTTCTCCATCTTTAGCAACATAATCTACGTCTTTTTTCATTATTGCATGAGCTTTTAATGCTTGATTAATATGGTGATATAATTCAGTGTGATCAATATCAGTTATATTTTCAACATTAAAGTATACTTCTGCTTTTTTAATACCAGACTCAGTTAATGATGAAGATTTTTGTTTTTCATCGATATCATAATCGCCATCTGAGAAATGATCTTCTTTTTCTTCTTTTGTTTTTTGTTGCTCTGTTTTACTTGGAGCTTTTAATGTTAATACAAATGTATTTGCATCTGTATATAAATGTGTTGATTTATCTCCAGGTCCAGATATTATAAGAGGTGTTCTAGCCTCATCTATTAATATAGAGTCAACCTCATCCACTATAGCATAGTTTAATTCTCTTTGAACTCTTTGCTCTTTGTGAATTACCATGTTGTCTTTTAAGTAATCAAATCCGTATTCATTGTTTGTTCCATATGTTATATCACAAATATATTGCTCTCTTCTAACTTCTGGTGTTTGTCCATGAACTATGACACCTACTGTAAGTCCTAAGAATTCATAAAGTTTACCCATGTCTTCTTTATCACGTTTTGCTAGGTAGTCATTTACTGTTACTACATGAACCCCTTTTCCTTCTAAAGCATTTAAATAAACAGGAGCCGCAGCAACTAAAGTCTTACCTTCACCCGTTTTCATCTCTGCTATTCTACCTTGGTGAAGAACCATACCACCTATAAGTTGAACATTATACTGTCTAAGTCCTAATACTCTTTTTGAAGCTTCTCTAACTACTGCAAAAACTTCTGGTAATATATCATCAAGGGTTTCACCCTTTGCTAGTCTTTCTCTAAATTCTGCTGTCATATTTTTAAGTTCTTTGTCTCTCATAGACTCAAACCTTGGTTCTATTGCATCAATTTTTTCAGCTGATTTTTCGAAATTTTTCATTTCTTTTTTATCAGCCATGTTAAATAAACCATCTAAAAAACCCATTGTAAGCATCTCTCCTCATTGTATTAGTTATACTATTATACATTTTAACATAAAAAGTAAACATTTAATATTAAATATTGACTTTATTAACCTTAATCATACTAGTCCCTTATATTAATAATTATTGATTTAAAAAGTCTTTAATATTCATCTTTAGACGAATCTATATACTGATTAATTTCATCATTACTAAGCTTTTCTACACTTTCTAATTTTCTATTAATTTGTCTCGTTCTAGTACCTACTAATTTGTCTATTTCAGAACTTGCTTGATTTAACTTACTTTGTGCCGCATTTAATACTGTTTCAAATTTAGCAAATTCTGTTTTCACTGCTCCTAGTACCTTCCACACCTCACTTGAATGTTTTTCTATAGCTAAAGTCTTAAATCCCATCTGTAAACTGTTTAATAGAGCCACTAATGTTGTAGGTCCTGTAATATTAATTTTATAATTTCTTTGTAGATCTTCAACTAACTGTTGCCTCTTAATTACTTCTGCATATAAACCTTCTGTAGGTAAAAATAATATTCCAAATTCTGTTGTATTTGGTGGATCTATATATTTATCTCTAATATCTTTCCCTGATTTTCTAATAAACCTTTCTAATTCTTTAGAAGAACTGTCTATATTACTTTGATTTCCTTCTTCATAAGCATCAATTAATTTATTATATAAATCTAAAGGAAATTTAGCATCTAAAGGTAAATATATTGTTTCCTTTATTTCATCTCTACCTGGTAGCTTAATTGCAAACTCTACAGTTTCTCTAGATCCTTTTTTAGTTATTACATTTTTTTCATATTGCTCTGGTGATAAAAACTGTTCAAGTATACGTTCTAGCTGTATCTCTCCTAAAACGCCTCTTGTTTTAACATTTGATAATACCTTTTTTAAATCTCCAACCCCTGTTGCTAAGTTTTGCATCTCACCTAATCCCTTGTATACTTGTTCAAGTCTATCGTTTACCATCTTAAAAGACTCTCCCAGTCTCTTTTCTAAAGTACTTTGTAATTTTTCATCCACTGTAACTCTCATTTTTTCAAGGTTTTCTTCTGTTGATTTTGTTAATTCAGTAAACTTCTCCTTCTGCAATAAAGTAAGACTATCTAAACTATTAGTCATATTTTCATTAAATAAGTTTAATGTTTTCTCTAAATTTTTTGAACTTATCTCAAACTGATTTTGCTGTAAAGTAGATAAGTTCATAATATGCCTTGATAAATTAGATGTCATACTGTCTACAGTAACTTTTATTTCTTGTCTATTATCCTGTTCATTTCTCCTAGACTCTTCCCTATTTGTATAAAATTCTTGTCTAAAAGATTTTTCAATGTTATCAAATTTTCTATCCATTTCATAAGTTAATTTAGAAATATTTACATCTTTAGGCTTAATCGATATATAAACGTTTATTATTAAAAGCACTATAGCTATTACAAGTAAAATTTCTATCAAAACATCATCCCCTTTTTGTTAATAAACAGACATTTCGAGTTAAACATTATAAGTATTGTAAAAATTTCTATTTCATAATATTTATAATATCAAAATATAATTATTCTCTCAACAATCTAGCTATTAATAGTATAATCCATTAAAAGTTTTGCTAAACTTAAAAAGGCTATCGATAAATAAATTATCGATAGCCTTGAACATACTTACTTATATAAACTACTCATGTTCTATTAATCCATATCCACCATCTTCACGTCTATATACTATAGATATTTCATCACTATCTATATTTCTAAACATATAGAATCCATGTTCTATTAATTCCATTTGTAGTACCGCCTCTTCAGCGCTCATTGGTTTCATATCAAATTTTTTACGTCTTTCTATCACTATATCTAAGCTTTCATCTTCTTCTTCAAAGTTTTCATCATTTTGGAATCTAATACTTTGATCTTTAGATTGATGTTTATCTTGTAGTTTGTTTTTATATCTTCTTATTTGTTTTTTAAGCTTGTCATAAACTATATCGATAGCAGCATATAAATTTTCTTCACTATCTTCGGCTCTAATAATTGGTCCACTAATAGGGATTATTGTTACTTCTATTTTTTGAGTAGCTTTTTTTGCACTTACAGTAACTTTAACTTCTGTCTCTGGATTAAGATAACGTTCTAATTTTCCTATTTTTTCTTCAATAGCAGTTTTAATTCCATCTGTAAGTTCTAATTTTTTTCCTGATATTATTATTTTCATAAGAACATCTCCCTTCACTTGTGCAAAGCATATGTATTTTCATTTATACTTTACATTATGTATTAGTATATATGCTTTAATAATATATTCTATATTAATTAGCATTCTCCTTTTTTATTTTTAACTTTTTATTTTTTTATATACTGTCGTAAAAAATACTTTTTTGTATTTTTTTATACTTTATTTGAGGACAATGTGGATTAATATCAAAGGTATCCTGTGGACAGTGTTGATAACTTTGTTGATAACTCTCTCAAAATATGTATTTTATCATATTTATCATTTATATAATTATCCACATTTAATAAACATGCTTTGTTAATTAATTTAATTTATCTTCTATGGATTTAAAATATTAAAACTCATTATTTTTAGAAATTATGTTTTTATTAATTAATATAGAAATATATTTTATATTATGCAATTTTATATATATCTATCAATATTTTTTCAATTACTTAAAATTGTCATATTTTTAAGCACACATAATAAAATACTATTTCAATAATATCTTATGCAAATATCTTACAGAAAATACTTATTTAAATTTTGAATAAAAAAAAAGCACCTAAAAGGTACTTTTTTGTTTCAGCTGACCTGGTCTTTGCCCCCACACTCGCCTACTGTAGCTTTCGCTTGGGTTCGCCGCACTATTAACCATCTCGATTTGTATACCGGTAGGTCTTACATCTAAGACGCACCATGATCATTAATCCAACTTTTAGGATTAACTTACGTGGATCCTTTTGCCTGCGTCTGGCTTGGACTTGCAACCACAGACCTGAAACATCTATTATTTTAACGGGTTATGGGTAATATGTCAATAGCATTTTATTCCTTTGTATATACATCTATATTCTTTGTTAATAAGGTGAATATACAAATGCTATTAACACAATTTAATTTTAATACTTTAGATACTTCATTAACTGTTGAGCCTGTTGTGAAAATATCATCTATTAGTATAATCCTTTTATTTTTTATTAATCCTATATTATCCTTTGTTACAAATCCATTTCTTAATTCTTCCTGTCTCTGACTTTTATTTAAATTATATAATTTTTTTGTATTTTTAGCACGTGTGATACAATCAAGCACAGGTATATTCGTTAATTTACTTAGTTCCATTGCTATTTTTTCTGCTTGATTAAAACCTCTTATTTTAAGTCTTTTTTTATGCAAGGGTACAAATAATATATAATCTGCTTTTATTTCTTCTATATCAAACTTTTCTTTCATTATTTGTCCAATATAATTACGTAAGTAGGTCTTATTTTTATATTTATAATCTAAAATCATTTTTTTACTTACTATATCATATTCAATACATGAAATAGCTCTATCAAAGTAAAAAGTCTTATTATAACAATAGGAACACTGAAACAAGCTCTCTCTTTCAATATTATGATTTATAATTGGCTTTCCACATTTTCCACATCCATCTAATATAAAATGTATTTCTTTAAAGCAGTCCTTACAAAGCGAATATGAGTTGCTTACTTTTATTGGATTATCACAAAGAATACAATTTATATTATTTGGATATATATAATTCAAAATTATCTTAATTATTTCTAATGTTTCCTTTGGAATAAACTTTGATAGATATTTCATTTTTATTTACTTAACAACCCTTCTTCTATAAATTTATTTAATTTATACGATAGGTTAGAGTATCTGTCATTTATCCTATTATTTCTTATCATTTGCTCTAAATACTTTACATCTCCTACTAATACAACTAGATTCTTAGCTCTAGTTACAGCTGTATAAAGTAAATTCCTGCTTAAAAGCATGGGAGGTGCCCATACAATAGGTATTACTACTACAGGAAACTCACTTCCCTGACTCTTGTGAATAGTAGTACAGAAACTATGGTCAAGTTCATCTAACTCATCATATTTATAAGAAGCTATTTTTATCTTGTCAAACAATATATAAACAGTCTTCTTATCCTTCTCTATATGGAATATATATCCAATATCTCCGTTGTATATACCTTCTCCACTATCACTTTTATCCTCTGTCTCCCATTTTTTTGTATAATTATTTCTAATCTGCATTACTTTATCGCCAACTCTAAGTGTTCTTTTTGCAAATTCTTCTTCCTGCTTATATTTATTCGGTGGATTTAAATATTTTTGCAACTCTATATTAAGATTAGTTACTCCTAAATCACCTTTTCTCATAGTAGTAAGTACTTGTATATCTTTTAATTTATCAAAGTTATAAAATTTAGGTAGTCTTTCATTTACTACACCTATTATTTCATTTAATATGTCTTCATTAGTATTTTTTCTAATAAAGAAGAAATCTTTATTTTTTGCATTTAAAAATAAGGGCTCTCCTTTATTAATTTTATGGGCATTAACTACTATCATACTTTCTCTTGCTTGTCTAAATATTTCATCTAATCTTACAGTATTAATCACATTAGAATCTATAATATCTTTTAATACATTGCCTGCTCCTACTGATGGTAACTGATCACTATCTCCTACTAGTAGTAATCTACTTCCCAGTTTCACAGCTTTTAAAAGGTTATACATAAGTATAATATCTACCATAGATGCTTCATCTAATATTATTACATCTGCATCTATTGGGTCTTCTTCATCTTTGAAGAAAACTAATTCATCACTATCAGTAGCAAATCCCATTTCAAGCAATCTATGAATAGTTTTAGCTTCTTTATTTGAAGTTTCACCCATTCTTTTAGCTGCTCTTCCTGTTGGTGCACATAAAACAACCTTTTGTTCATTATTTTCAAATATTTTAATTATAGTATTAATAGTTGTTGTTTTTCCCGTTCCTGGTCCACCAGTAATTATTGTAACACCACTGCTTACTGCTTCTTTCACTGCTAAAATTTGATTATTAGCCAGCTCTATATTATCTTCTTTTTCAACTGTTTTAATTTCTTCATCTATATCTATATGTAAATCCTTAATTTCATGTTGAGACAATTTTACTATTTCTTTGCATACTCCATTTTCACATATATAGTACATCATTAGATAAACTAAAATTTCTCCATTTTTATTTTCCAAATGTACTTTCCCATTATATGTTAAATCCATAATTCCATTTTCCACAAATGTAGATTCTACACCTAAAATTTTAACTGCTTGCTCTACTAAAATTTTCTTGGGTAAGTAAGTATGGCCATTAGCCAAACTTTGATTTAGTGTAAATAAAATTCCTTGCATTATTCTATCTGGAGAATACTTATCTATACCTATTTTAGAAGCAATCTCATCAGCTATTTTAAATCCTATTCCTCTTATATCTTCTGCCAATCTATATGGATTTTTATTTATTATTTCAATTGATTTTTCTTTGTATTTTTTATATATTCTTAAACAATAATTAGGAGTGATTCCATAAGGAGATAGTTGTATTATTACATTTCTAAGTTCTCTATTTTCTTCATAGCTTTCCTGTATCTGCTTTACTTTTTTTAAACCAATACCTTCTACTTCTGTTAATCTTTCTGGATTATTCTGAATTATATCTAAAGTATCCACACCAAACTTATCAACGATTCTCTTAGCCATTTTTTCTCCTATACCATGAATCATTCCAGAAGATAGATAAACATAAATCCCTTCAAGAGATGAAGGTGTTACTGGAATAAAACTTTGCACCTCAAATTGAGATCCGTAAATTTTATGATTAATCCATTTACCTTCTATTTCAATACTTTCTCCTACAGATAAAGTGGGCATACAGCCTACAATAGTTATTTCATCATTTTCATTAGCTAAATTAGCTATCGTATAACCATTGTCTTCATTTTTAAAAACTATATCACTAACCATTCCTTGTATCTTTTCCATTTTACTTCTCCTAATATCATTTATTTAGCTATCTTTTATTAATTATGACTATTCTAAATATATTTTATGTTATCATTTAATACAAAAAAAATAAAGAGCTGTAAAATACAACTCTTTAATCATTTATTTCAAATACTATTTTCCTAATGCTTGCTCTTTTAAAGTTTCTGATTTATCTGTTCTTTCCCATGATAAATCTACATCAGTTCTTCCAAAGTGTCCATAAGCAGCAGTTTGTTTAAATATTGGTTTTCTTAAATCTAAATCTCTTATTATTGCTCCTGGTCTTAAGTCAAAGTTTTTATTAATTAACTCAACTAATTCTTTATCAGAAACTTTTCCAGTTCCAAAAGTGTCTACAAATACAGATAATGGTCTAGCAACTCCTATAGCATAAGCTAATTCTATTTCACATTTATCTGCAAGTCCGGCAGCTACTATATTTTTCGCAACGTATCTTGCAGCGTAAGCAGCAGATCTATCAACTTTAGTTGCATCTTTACCTGAGAATGCTCCACCACCATGTCTCGAGTATCCACCGTAAGTATCTATTATTATTTTTCTTCCTGTTAATCCTGTATCACCTTGTGGTCCACCTATAACAAATCTTCCAGTTGGGTTAATATATATTTTAGTTTGATCATCTAATAATTCAGCTGGTATAACTTCTTTTATAACTAATTCTATTAAATCTTTTCTTATAGTTTCGTTATCTGCATCTTCTCCATGTTGAGTTGATATAAGTATAGTATGAACCCTTACTGGTTTATTTCCGTCGTATTCTACTGTTACTTGAGTTTTTCCATCTGGTCTTAAATAATCAACTACATTTTCTTTTCTTATTTCAGTTAATCTTCTTGCTAATTTATGTGATAAAGATATTGGTAGCGGCATTAATTCAGGAGTTTCATTGCAAGCAAACCCAAACATTATACCTTGGTCACCAGCTCCTATAGCTTCTATTTCTTGTTCTATTTGTTCACCAGTCTTACTTTCTAAACCTTCATCAACACCCATGGCGATATCTGATGATTGTTCATCTATAGCAGTTATAACTGCACAAGTTTGGCTATCAAATCCATATTTGGCTCTTGTATATCCTATTTCTTTAACTGTATCTCTTACTACCTTTTGTATGTCTACGTAGGCATTAGTAGTTATCTCACCTGCTACTAATACTAACCCTGTTGTTGTTACTGTTTCACAAGCTACCCTTGATGTAGGATCTTTTTCTAATAATGCATCTAATATAGCATCTGAGATTTGGTCACACATCTTATCTGGATGCCCTTCAGTTACTGATTCTGACGTAAATAAATGTCTTGACATTGTTGTTCCTCCTTATTATCATATATTTTCTCAATAAAAAAATAAAACCTCTTCTTTTACAAGAAGAGGTTAATTATCGCATTTACAATATAATTAACTAACCTCATCTCTCAAACGTTACCGTCTAGTAGGATTTAGCACCATCTTCCTTTTTAGGAATGGTTGCTGGGCTTCACAGGGCCTGTCCCTCTGCCTCTCTTGATAAGGTGTAATCATGATTACACATATTATAATATTTTATTTCAGTAATTATATAGTAACGTTTTTTATATTTAGTGTCAAGATTTTGTTTATCAATTATATTTTTTACTGCACACTTTTATATTCTTCTTCATATCATTTAATATATGCGTTTTTACGTAATTTAAAGTTAGTATTTTTTAATTTCATCATTCATATATTTTTGAAGGGAGGTAAGTTCCTATGTATTTAGCTAAAGTAAATTATAAAAAAGAAAATGTGGTAGAGGTATTAAGCTTAATACTCAAAGATATAATTAATGAAAATACTGTTGTTATTTGTATAGGAACAGATCGTGCTATAGGAGATGCTTTAGGCCCTTTAGTCGGAACTATGCTTAAAAATAGCGACTTTAAATACCCTGTATACGGTACCTTAGATAATCCTATTCATGCCTTAAATATATATGAATCAATAGACCAAATAAAAGAAAAACATCCTAACAGTGAATTTCTAGCTATTGATGCCTGTTTGGGTTCTATAAATAATATAGGTAATATTCAAATTAGAAAAGGACCTATTTTACCAGGTAAGGGTGTAGGAAAAAAACTCCCTCAAATTGGATCTCATTCAATTGTAGGTATTGTAGATAAAGTAGATGAAAATAACAGATTTTCATTTAATAATGTTCGATTACATTTTATTCTAGAGTTAGCTGAAACAGTTGCTCTATCGATTTTACTTTCAACTTAATACTTTGTATATTCATCTCTTGTACTTAAAAAGAAAGCTAGATTACCTTACGATAATATAGCTTTCTTTCTTATTTATAATTATTTAGTTTTATTTTTTCTCTTAAATGTTCCACCTGTTTCAAGTATATCTAATGTGCTTAATGATGAACCTGTCCCTCTAGCTACACAAGATACTGGATCATCTGCAACTAATACCTTTATACCAGTTGCTTCTTCTATTCTCTTGCCTAAGCCATCTAGTAAAGCTCCTCCACCAGTCATTATTATTCCTGATGTACATATATCTGCTGCTAACTCTGGTGGTGTCTTCTCTAATACTAATTTAGCACTTGCAACGATTTGCTTTACGCACTCTTCTAATGCTTCTGCCATTTCATATGAGCTTACTTCTATTGTCTCTGGTAGTCCTTTGATTATGTTTCTACCACTAATTTTCATTGTTCTTTCTTCTTGACCTTTCATAGCAGTACCAATTTCTATTTTTAGTTTTTCGGCACTTCTTTCCCCTATCAAAAGATTATGTTTTTTCTTAATATAAGCAGCTATAGCTGTATCAAGCTTGTCTCCACCTATTTTTATTGAATGGCTAACTACTGCTCCCCCAAGAGATATTACTGCTATATCAGTTGTTCCACCACCTATATCTATAACCATATTTCCATTTGGTAAAGATATGTCTATGCCTGCCCCAATAGCGGCAGCAATAGGTTCTTCTATAATATATACTTCTCTTGCCCCAGCTTGTCTCGTAGCTTCTTCAACTGCTCTTTTTTCAACTTCTGTAACGCCAGTTGGCACACAAACCATTATTCTTGGCATTACTAATCTTCTAAATCCTTTTTTTTCTACAATCTTCTCTGTAAAGTAACTTAACATTTTTTCAGTTACTTCATAGTCAGAAATTACACCATCTTTTAAAGGTCTTATTGCTACTATATTTGCAGGTGTTCTCCCTATCATTTTTCTAGCTTCGTTTCCTACTGCTAATACCTTTTTTGTATTTTTATCTATAGCTACTACAGATGGTTCTTCTAAAACTATCCCTTTCCCATCTACGTATACTAATACATTTGCCGTACCTAAATCTATACCTATATCAGTTCCAGCCATAATTTCAACTCCTTTTATTTTGATTATTTATATTAATATTGTTGATCTTTTTTTGAATACTCCTATGTTAGAAGATAAACAAAAAAAATATATTAGTCAAGAAAAAAAGTAGGGTTTACCCTACATTCTTCTTATTTCTCTTAAAATTTTTAGTATTCTATATTAATATTAGCACAATTCATATTTAAACTAAATAATAATTTAAATTTTATTTTGTAAAAATATGAAAAAGATGTAGGTTTTACCCTACACCCTTTTTTCATTCTCATATTTAAGTTTCGTTGCCATTCCACCTCTAATATGTCTCTCGGATTTATTTTTTTCTAAAACCCTTTTAACCTCTATCGCAAGAGAAGGATTGATTTCTTCTAATCGTTCTGTTACATCCTTATGAATAGTACTTTTACTCACTCCAAATGTTTTGGCAGTTTGCCTTACAGTAGTATTTTTCTCTAGTATATATTTAGCTACAATTACTGCTCTTTCTTCTATATAGGATCTCACTCCCTTCCCCCCTAACATCATATCCTTAATGATATATATGAAATTAGTAAGGAAAATATAACAGGCTCAATCAAATATGATTGAACCTGTTAAACTTTATTCTAATAAACTCATTGGATTAATAGCTATATTATTTTTGTATGCTTCTACATGCACGTGTACTCCACTTAAACTTTCCACGTCACTAGTGTTACCAGCATACCCTATACGTTGACCTTCGTTAACTTTGTCGCCTTTGTTAACTTCTATATTTTTACTTAAACTAGAATATACAAATATTGTGTTATCTTCAGATTGAATTTTAATAGATTTTCCATATTCATCATCTTCATATATATCTAGTACATTTCCTGAAAATACTGATTTAACTTCTTGGTTTTCATTGGATTCAATGTCTATTCCTTTATGTATCTCCCAAACTTCTAAAGTTTCTGAATAACTAGGTTCTTTTTCTGAATACTCTCTTATTATCTGATTACCTAAATAACTAATTTTATTTTTTTCAGTTTCTTTTGCTTTAGCTAAATTTTGTTCAGAATCCGTAGTAGTTGGAACAACATCTTTTTTATTTTCATCAGTTAAATGTATTTCATCCTCTGTTTTAGGAGTGTTTTTTGATACCAAATCATCTACATTTTTATTAGTAAAATATATTCCTCCTATGGCAAGAATGCAAACACATATAAATAAAGATAAGTAAAAAACATCCTTTTCTAATAATTTCTTTTTCATGTTGTACCTCCAAATATATAATTACATATTTAGAGTATTAACTGATATTTTTAATTTATACAATATTTTTCCATTTTTTTTAATATGTATCTTTTATTTCTGTATCCTTATAATAATGCATTAATATGTCATAATATTTATAGCCTTCTTTAGCCATACCTTGGGCTCCCCACTGGCTCATACCTACTCCATGACCATATCCCTTAACTGCAAAATTTACATTATCACCTTTACAATTAATGTCAAAATTAGCTGAGTTTAATTTTAAAATTTTTCTTATTTCTGTTCCAGCTATTTTAATATTCCCAATTTGTATAGTTTTTACGCAGCCACCTTGAGTTCTATTTATTATCTTCATTTGACTTTCTAAATTATTTGATGATATATTAATATTTTTATAACTACTTTTTAAAGTTTTAATAAAATCATATTTTTTTATTGAGTATGTTGTATTATATTTTGGAGATTCTTCTTCATAAGGACTGTCTACTGATTTTAGGTATGGGTATTCTGTTGAAAAAACATCTTTACTATTTTCTGTTTTTCCTGAAGATGTAGAAAAATATAAAGGAAGTATAGCTTTCTGATCATAAGTTATTATCTGTCCTTTAGTATCATCTACTGCTTGTTTTACTAAAAGATAATCACCTTTAATCCAGTCATTTCCTTTGATTTTTTTTAAATTATCATATGATGTATATGCTTGACAATGAGATGAATTTGTACATACTGTAGCATTGCTATGACCAGCTATAATGTTATTCTCCTTTTTGTATATTACATAAGTTCTAGCTGCTATGGCTTGAGCTTTTAATGCTTCTATATCGAAAGTTGATGGCATTTCACTAGACAAAACACCATAAAGATATTCTTCCATATCCATTTCCATCACTCTTTGATTATCCACATCATATACATTTATTTTAGGAGATTTTTTATTTACTGCTTCATAACTTCTTTCTTCTGTTTTAATACTATTCTTTTTTACATTCTGCTCTCCATTATCTTTATAAAATAATAAGGTTCCTAATATAGACACACTTACTATAAGTAAAAATAAAGAGAACACAAAAATTAAAGGTTTTTTCATATATTTTCCTCCTTAGATTCAAGCTTGTTAAATATATGAAAAAACCATTTTTTTTATTACTAATTATTCTTCAACTATTTCTATGTTTCCACCTAAAGCAGTTATTTTTTTGTCAATATCAACATATCCTCTTTGGATGTGATATATTTCTCCGATTTCCGTTTCACCTTCAGCTATAAGTCCACATAATATTAATGCTGCTCCAGCTCTTAAATCTGTTGCATTAACTTTAGCTCCATTTAACTCTTGTACACCTTCTACAACAGCAGTTCTACCTTCTATTTTAATGTTTGCACCCATTCTGTTGAATTCTGCAACATGCATAAATCTATTTTCAAATACTGTTTCTATAACTACACCTGTTCCTCTTGCTACGGCATTCATAGCCATAAATTGTGCCTGTACATCTGTTGGGAACCCAGGGTGTGGTAAAGTTTTTATATCTATTGCTTTAAGGTTCTCTGGTCCTATTACTCTTACTGCATTATCCATTTCTATAATTTCACAACCAGCTTCTCTTAGCTTAGCTGTAACTGGCTTTAAATGCTCTAAAAGTATATTTTCAACTGTTATATCACCTTTTGTCATAGCAGCAGCAACCATGAAAGTAGCGGCTTCTATTCTATCAGGTATTACATCATGCTCTGTACCTTTTAATTCTTTAACACCTTTTATTCTTATAGTATTAGTTCCTGCGCCTTTAACATCAGCTCCCATTTCGTTTAGGAAGTTTGCTAAATCAACAATTTCTGGCTCCTCAGCTGCATTTTCTATAATAGTAGTTCCTTCTGCAAGCACTGCAGCCATCATTATATTTTCAGTAGCTCCAACTGATGGGAAATCTAAATATAATTTACTTCCTACTAATTTTTCAGTTTTAGCTTCAACAAAACCATGGTCCATAACTACATCTGCACCTAAAGCTTTAAATCCTTTTAAATGTAAATCTATAGGTCTTGTCCCTATAGCACATCCTCCTGGCATTGATATTTTAGTTTTATTAAATCTTGCAAGTAATGGTCCCATTACTAAGAAAGATGCTCTCATTTTTCTAACTAATTCATATGGTGCATCGTATGTTGTTAAATTAGTAGCATCAACTGTTAGAGTTGTACCTTCATATTTAACTTCTGCTCCCAAATGTCTTAATAAATCAGATATAACATGTACATCTTTTAAATTAGGTACCTCTCTAAGTACTGATTTTCCTTTTGCTAATAAAGTTGCTGCTATTATTGGTAATACCGCATTTTTTGCACCATCTATTCTAACACTACCTTTAAGTGGATTACTCTTTTTTACTAATATTTTAGCCATTTTTTGTCTCTCCTCACTAACTTAATAATCTAATTTTATTATGGGTGTAGCAATGTAGATCAAAGTTTTATCTTCATTTTCGCTATACCTAATTCCTATATTCAAATTTATCCTATTGTCAAAATATTCTAAATCGTTTTCTGCTAACAAATTACTGTATGCTGTTATAGATAAAAAGTTCTCTTCATGAACCTTATCAATTTCCTTTGCATTCATATTATACAATATATTCTGCAAAATTTCATTACATTTATCTAATTGTAAATTTTTTGTATACTCTCCAGCAATACAAGTACATATTTCTATGTCTTTAGTGTACTTATTAAGAGTATTATTTAAATTTTGATAAATATCCACTATATTTTTATATACTTTATTGCTTAATATGTCAATAATTATATAGTATTCTTTATTATTTTTTTTAATGGCTGCAAAAGACACATTATACACTTCGTTTTTAATTTGTGCATAAATTTTAACTTCATCACCTTTATCTTTTATGTTCCACTTGATTTTATCTTCGTCTAGATTCAAACATTTTGCTATATCTATACAGATTTTCTGTACTTCATCCTTTGAAAAATCCTTCTTAACTACGCAGTTTATCTTAATATCATAAAACTTAAAGCTAGCATCTGTCTCTTCAAAAGTTTCAATAAAATCACTAGTCCAGTTATTATATTTTACATCTGCATATGATATAAATATTCCTATTGTCATTAATAGTAAGAAAGTTGTAACAATTTTTATGGCTTTCATAGTAAATCCCCCTTAACGTTAATCAATTCTATACATAAATTATTGACATTATTAAGTAGGATATACGATTTTATAAATTTATTTATTATAGAGTTAGTAAATAACAAAAGGTTATATACTTTCTTATAGTATATAACCTTTTGTTTTATTTATTATCTAATTGTTTCCTATTACTCAACGGTAACTGACTTAGCTAAATTTCTTGGTTTATCTATGTCACAGCCTCTCATTTTAGCAACATGATAAGCTAGTAATTGCATAGGAACAACACTTGTTATACTTGCAAACATATCATTAACTTCTGGAACATATATAACTTTATCTGCTGATTTTTCAACTTCTTTATTGTGTTCTTTTGCTATTGCTATAACTTTAGCTCCTCTTGCTTTAACTTCTTGCATATTAGAAAGCATCTTTTCAAATAATTGATCTTGAGTTGCTATTGCTATAACTGGAGTTCCTTTTTCTATTAAAGCTATAGTTCCGTGCTTTAATTCTCCAGCTGCAAATGCTTCAGCATGAATATAAGATATTTCTTTTATTTTTAAAGAACCTTCCATTGCTAATGCGTAGTCAAGCCCCCTACCTAAATAGAATACATCTTTTTTATCCTTTAATTCTTTAGATATTTCTTCAACTTTTTCATTACATTCTAAAACTTTTTCAACTTTTGATGGTATCTCCTTTAAATCTTCTATCATTTCGAAGTATTTTTCTTCAGTAATACTTCCTTTTGTTATGGCTAAATTTAAAGCTATCATATAAAATGCCATTAACTGAGTTGTATAAGCTTTCGTAGAAGCAACAGCTATCTCTGGACCAGCCCAAGTATAGAATATATCATCAGATTCTCTTGCTATTGATGATCCAACAACATTAGTTATTGATAATATTCTAGCACCTTTTGATTTAGCATCTCTAAGTGCTGCCAAAGTATCTGCCGTTTCTCCAGATTGACTTACTATTATTAATAAAGTATTTTCATCTACAAATGGGTCACTATATCTAAATTCTGAGGCTATGTCAGCTATTACTGGTATTTTTGCAAATTTTTCTATAGCATACTTTCCAACAAGTCCTGCATGATATGCAGTACCACAAGCTACAATATATATTTTATTTATTTTATCTAAATCTTCTTTAGTTATTTTTATATCATCTAATTTTATTCTACCATTTTCATCTAATCTTCTTAGTAATGTATCTTCAACACCCTTTGGCTGTTCATATATTTCCTTTGCCATAAAACTATCGAATCCACCCTTAGATGCAGCTTCTACATCCCAAGTTATTTCACTAACTTCTTTTTTAACTACTTCTTTATTTTCATTTAAAACAGTTACTTTATTTCCTAATATGTGTACAAATTCTCCATTTTCTAAGAAATAAACTTTTCTTGTATATTTTAATACTGCAGGTATATCAGAAGCCACCATATTTTCGTCTTCTCCTAAACCTACAACAAGTGGACTATCTTTTCTAACTGCAACTAATTCATTTGCTTTATCAGCACATACTACTCCAAGAGCATAAGCACCCCTAAATCTTTCAGTTGCTTTATAAACTGCATCTAACAAATTTCCGTCATAATATTTACTTACCATATGAGCTGCTATTTCAGTATCTGTTTGAGATAGAAATACAATACCTTCAGCTTCTAATTCTGATCTTAATTCAAGGTAGTTTTCTATTATTCCATTATGAACAACTGCTATAGTTCTATCCATATTAAAATGAGGATGAGCATTCACATCTGATGGTTCTCCATGAGTTGCCCATCTGGTATGTCCTATACCCAAATTACCTTGAATATGGTTTCTTTGTAAATCTTCTGCTAGTACTGCTAGTCTTCCCTTAAATTTTCGTATTTCTAGTTCGTTTCCAGTGTTTACTGCAACACCTGCAGAGTCATATCCTCTATACTCTAATTTTGACAAACCTTCTATTAATACCTCTGTTGCCTGTCTATTTCCTAAATATCCAACTATTCCACACATATACTGTGCCTCCTAAAAATATTATTTTATATATTTTTAGAGTTAGGTCATGAAAAAGCTTACTTAAGTTTTCCTTTGTCCACAAGATTACTCTTGTTATTTAAGAAAACTATATCGATGGTAAACACACCGCAGAGCATCCGCCGATAATTCGATAAACTCTGTCCTCGTCAACTTAACCCCCAATACTACAATTAAACTCAATCCTTCTGTTAAGTTCTGGCGCTTATAAAGTAAATACCAAGCTTTATAGCCTAGTATCTACTTAATTTTTTATGATAATTTTTCTTTAATGAGATTAGCCAAGTTGTGAGCTAACTCATTTATTTGACCTTCCTCTTTACCCTCTATCATAACTCTTACTAATGGTTGAGTTCCAGATGGTCTTATTAAAACCCTTCCACAACCTTCCATCAAGTCTTCTATTCTTTTTATCTCGTTGCTTATTTCTTCAACTTCCATGAATTTATTTTTCACATCATTTTTAACTTCAACATTTACTAATACTTGTGGATAAACACTCATGATAGAAGCTAGCTCTGATAAAGTTTTCTTTTCTTCATTTATTATTTTAGATAACATTAATGAACTTAATACTCCATCACCAGTAGTATTATAATCTAAGAATATCATATGCCCAGATTGTTCACCACCTAAGTTAAGGTTCCCCTTTTTCATAGCTTCTATAACATATCGATCTCCTACATCAGTAGTTTCTAAGTTTATTCCATGTTCTCTCGCTGCCACGTTAAGCCCTATGTTTGTCATTACAGTAATTACTAATGTATCATTTGATAGTTGTTTTTTCTTCTTTAAGAAAACTGCACTTAATATCATTATATGATCACCGTCAACAATCGTTCCATTTTCATCAACAGCAATTAATCTATCTGCATCACCATCATATGCTAGTCCTAAGTCTGCTTTATTTTCTACAACAGTCTTTTGCAACATTTCTGGATGAGTAGATCCACATTTATCATTTATATTCTTTCCATTTGGGTTATTATTTATATCTATAATATTTGCGCCTAATTCTTCAAATACTATTGGTGCTACTTCAAAAGATGCTCCATTAGCACAATCTAACACAACTTTAAGACCACTTAAATCTACATTTATTATAGATTTTAAGTAATCTACGTAATCTCTTTTAGCATTATTTTCGTGAATTATAGTTCCTACGTTCTCTCCAACTGGATTATAATTAACTTTTTCTATATTTTCAATATATTTTTCTATTTCTAATTCTATTGAATCATCAAGTTTATATCCATCCTTGTTAAAGAATTTGATACCGTTGTCTTCCATAGGATTGTGAGATGCTGATATAACAACTCCACAGTCAGCGTTATATTTTCTAGTTAAATATGCAACTGCTGGTGTTGGTATAACACCTACTGGAATAATATCACATCCTACTGACATTAAACCGGCTATTAGAGCTGACTCTAACATATCACCAGACATTCTTGTATCTTTTCCTACTACAACTTTTACTCTATGATCTCCTTGTGCTAAAACGTATCCCCCAGCTCTACCTAATTTATATGCTAAATCACAAGTAAGTTCTGTATTAGCAACTCCTCTAACTCCATCTGTTCCAAAATATTTCCTCATTAAAAAACTCCTTCCATTACGACAATATCTATATTGATTATTTTAGTTTATTCTATTTTTCTATTAAATATTATTATTTAATAATAACCATAGAATTATTTTAATACTTTAATAAAAAAAAGACAATAGAATTGTTCTATTGCCTTTTTATATATAAACTATAAAATTTATTTTTTATTAAGCTTCTACAGTTACTACTGCATCCATACCTTTTTGTAAAGCATCTCTATTCATTGGTATAAATTTAGCTTTTCTTTCTCCAAAAACCTTTAAGAACGCTTGAAGAACTGATTCTATATCAACAGCTTCAGTAACCTTTAAACAAGCTCCTAGCATTATCATATTTGCAACTTTAGGCATCCCTAATTCTGCTGCTAATTCATTTGCTGGTATATAAGTAACGTTAACGTCATCTCTTTCAACTTTCATATCTATTAATGAACTATTAACTAATATATGTCCTCCTGGAACCACATCATCAACAAATTTCATTGAAGGTTTGTTCATTATTACAGCACAAGTAGCATCGTCTGTTATAACAGGTGATCCAACTGGCTTATTAGATACCGTTACTGCACAGTTTGCAGTACCTCCACGCATTTCTGGTCCATAAGAAGGTAACCAAGATACTTCTTTACCTTCTAGCATTCCTGCATATGTTAATAATTGGCCCATAGACATAACTCCTTGACCACCGAAACCTGCACATATTACTCTTGATGTTGCCATATTATTTCGCCTCCTCAACTTCAACTTCTATATCTTTTTTGTTCCCTAATTCATAGTAAGGCATCATGTTGTCTCTTAACCATTGTAGTGCATCATTTGGATTAAGTCCCCAGTTAGTTGGACAAGTAGATAATACTTCTACTATACCAAATCCTAACCCAGCTTGTTGAACTTGGAATGCCTTTTTAATAGCTTTTTTAGCTTTTCTAACGTTAGCTGGTGTATCTACAGAAACCCTTTCTACAAATACAGCACCTGTTAATGTTGCTAACATTTCACTAACTCTTATTGGGAAACCATTAAGTTCTGCGTTTCTTCCAGATTGAGCAGTTGTAGCTTTTTGTCCTAATAATGTAGTTGGAGCCATTTGACCACCTGTCATACCGTAAATTCCGTTATTTACGAATATAGTAGTTATTTTCTCTCCTCTAGCAGCAGCATGAACTATTTCTGCCATACCTATAGAAGATAAATCTCCATCACCTTGATATGTGAATACAACATTGTTTGGATGAGTTCTTTTTACACCTGTAGCAACTGCTGGAGCTCTACCATGAGCAGCTTCATGAGTATCTACATTGAAATATTTGTATGCTAGTACTGAACATCCAACAGGAACAACTCCTATAGTCTCTCCTAATACATCCATTTCTTCTAAAACTTCAGCTACTAATCTATGGATTATACCATGAGTACATCCTGGACAGTAGTGAGTTGTAACATCTTGTAAACCTTTTGTACCCTTAAATACTACAGCCATTATTTAGCACCCCCTATTATTTCTTTAGCTTTTTCAGCTATTTCAGCTGGAGAAGGTATCATACCACCTGCTCTTCCATGGAATCCTACTGGTAATTTACATTCTATAGCTAATTTAACATCATCTATCATTTGCCCTAAACTCATCTCTACAACTAATAAGTTTTTAGCATTTGGAATTTCTTTAAATGCTTTATCTGGGAATGGCCATAAAGTCTTAGGTCTTATTAAACCAACTTTTAGTCCTTCTTCTCTCATTTGGTCTACAGTTGTTTTAACTATTCTAGAAACAGTACCATAAGCAACGAATACTAAATCCGCATCTTCAGTTTTATACATTTCATATTGAACTTCATTTTCTTCTATTACTTTATATTTTTTTTCTAATTTCAAGTTGTGTTGTTCTAACTCTTCTGATTGTAAATATAAAGAGTTTATTACATTAGGTATTCTCTCACCTTTTGTTCCATTTGCTGCCCAAGTTTTTTCTGGTAATTCTCTGTGTTTACGCTCTTTATCAAAATCAACTGGTTCCATCATTTGACCTATCATACCATCAGCAACAACCATAACAGGAGTTCTGTATGCATCAGCTACATCGAAAGCTTCTATTATCATATCAACAGCTTCTTGAACAGATGCTGGAGCATATACTGGAGTTCTATAATCTCCATTTCCTCCACCTTTTGTTGACATATAGTAGTCAGCTTGAGATGGTTGTATAGTTCCAAGTCCTGGACCACCTCTCATTATATTTAAAACTACGCATGGTACTTCTGCACCAGCACAGTAAGTTATTCCTTCTTGTTTTAGTGCTACCCCTGGAGAAGATGACGATGTCATAACTCTTGTACCTGTTCCTCCTGCTCCATAAACCATGTTTATAGCTGCAACTTCAGACTCAGCTTGCACAAAAGCTCCTCCTACCTTAGGTAGTTCTCTTGATAAATATTCTGGTAACTCACTTTGTGGAGTTATTGGGTAACCAAAGAAGTAGTGACAACCAGCCTCTATCGCTGCTTTACCAAATGCTTCGTTACCTTTCATAAGAATTTTAGCCATTATTAATCCCCCTTATTTTTAAATAATTAATCTCTTTCTACTGTTATAACTACATCTGGACACATTAAAGCACAACTTGCACATCCTATACATTTTTCTTCTTCAACTATTTTAGCTGGGTTATAACCTTTTGCATTTATAACCTCTGTATCAATTGCAAGTATGTTTTTTGGACATGCTTCTATACATAGTCCACAGCTTTTGCAGTGTTCAACATTAAATGTTACTTTTCCTTTAGCCATTATAAAGCCTCCCTTAATTATTTCTTATATTAAGCCTTAAAACTACATCCATTCTTCCCTTAGATAAAGTTTTATAGGCAATATATCGCCTTCTAAATCTTGTGGCAATTTATCTACAAGACTTTCTAAGCAACAAACATACTTAATTGGTATATTTTTTATTTTACAAACTTTTCTCACAACCTCTTGACCTTTTAATACATCTTCAATTGTTGTCTCTCTTAATAAATGTGTATTATTAACAAGTCCTGTTACTTTTAATTTTGATGTTGCTTCTATTGCATCTATATAACCAAGAACTTCTTGAGCAGTTTGAGTTTTTTCCCTGTTAGCATTAACTACAAAAAACATATCATACTCTTCTGGATTAAATTTATCAGAAAAACTACCTACTACTCTTCCACCTACATTATCTCCACCTACATCTAACACATAATTTATAGTTTTATCATATAGTGGACTCATCACTTGAGCTGATATAGCTGGTACATCAAGTGTAGTTGTTTCAATTGAACTATCAATAGGAGTAATTCCTAATTTTTTCATTAGGTCTTTTTTCTCTCTTGATCTAAAATAAACATTTACTACATCTAAATCTGCTAGTGCAACTTTTCCTTCTACTTCTTCTCTTAGCCTAGTTACATAGTTAATTGAAACTTCACTTTTTCCACTTCCATAATGTCCTATGAAAAGTCTAACTCTTTTGTCGTCTTTTATCATAATACTCCACCTATTTTCAGTATATATTAATAAGCTAAAGCCTCTTTCTCATAATCTAAAGCTTGTTCTTCACCCTTTAACACTCTAAGTCCACCTTGAGCAAGCGCTATCATTTCATCTTCACCTGGGTATGACTTTACAGGGGCTATAAACTTAACCCTATCTTCTATTTTTTCTCTTATTATTGAAGAATAAGCTATTCCACCAGTTAAAACGATTGCATCTACTTCACCTTTAAGAACTGTAGCATATGCACCTATTTCTTTACATATTTGATAAACCATGGCATCATAAATTAGAGTTGCTTTTTCATCACCCTTTTCTATCATAGCCTCAACATCTCTCATGTCATTAGTTCCTAAATAAGCAACTACTCCACCATTACCCTTTATTCTTTTTCCTATCTCTTCTTTAGATAATTGATCTCCATAGCATAGTCTCATTAGACCCCCAACTGGAAGTCCTCCACTTCTTTCTGGAGAAAATGGTCCTTCACCATCAAGACCGTTTGTATTATCTATTACTTTGCCTTTTTTATGAGCTCCTACTGTAACTCCCCCACCCATATGTACTATAAGTAAGTTACAATCTTCATAGTCTTTACCCATATCTTTTGCTGCTCTTCTTCCTATTGCTTTTTGGTTTAAAGCATGGAATATACTTATTCTTGGAATTTCTGGAACACCAGATATTCTTGCTATCTCTTCCATTTCATCCACAACAACTGGGTCAACTATAAATGATGGTATAGAAACCTCATCTCCCATTTGCTTAGCTATAACTCCACCTAAATTTGATGCATGCTCTCCAAGAACCCCAACTTTTAAATCTTCAACCATTACTTCACTTACTTTGTAAGTTCCACCTTGAATTGGTTTTAAAAGTCCTCCTCTTCCAACTATAGCATCTAAATCTTTAACTTTTAAATTTCCTTCTTTTAAAGCTTCTTCTATTACTGATTTACGGAATTCAAATTGATCTGCTATTTTAGCATATTTTCCTATTTCGTCTGAAGAATGTCTTAAAGTTTTTTCAAATATTTCTTCTTCATTTTCAAATACAGCTATTTTAGTTGATGTTGAACCTGGATTTATTGTTAAAATTTTATATTTCTCCACCCTAATAACCTGCCTTTATCTTATATTATTATTGCTTTGTTGCTACTAGAACACCTAGTGCTATCGAGTTTAACTTCGTTTTATCACTATCAGCTCTAGAAGTTAATATAATTGGCGCTTTTGCCCCTACTATTAATCCTGCACTTTCACATTTCGAAAAATATGATATTGATTTATATAAAACATTGCCTGCTTCTATATCTGGAACAACTAATACATCTGCTTTTCCAGCAATAGGATGATCCATACCTTTATGTTTTGCTGCTTCTTCACTTATAGCATTGTCTAAAGCAAATGGTCCTCCAACTATACAATCTTTTATTTCTCCTCTTAGATACATATCTTCTAACTCTTTTGCTTCAACAGTATCCTTCATTTTTGGGTTAACCTTTTCCTTTGCGCAAATTAACGCTACCTTAGGTTCTTCTATATCCAATGATCTTACAACTTCACATGCATTTTCTATTATTTGTTTTTTTGCATTTACATCTGGAGCTAAATTCATAGCTGCATCTGTTATAAAGAATAATCTATCATATCCCTCTATATCAAATACTGCAACATGACTTAATATACTTCCAGTTCTTAATCCTATTTCTTTGTTTAGTACGGCTTTTAATATTATAGATGTGTCTACTAAACCTTTCATTACCATATGAGCTCTTCCACTTGATACTAACTCTACAGCTTTTAAACTTGCTTCAGATAAATCTTTAATATCAATTAGTTCATAATTATCAAGGTTTATATTTAGTTCTTGTGCTATTTCTTTAGTTTTTTCTATATCCCCAACTAAGATAGCATTTACTATGTTTTCTTTTCTAGCATTTTCCACTGCCACTAAAACTTCTTTATCCTGACAGCAGGCTACTGAAACCGTTTTCGGTCCTCTTTCTTTTGCGAATTTGATAATATCTTGTATATTTCTCATATCGCCCTCCCAAGTTTAAATATATTATTACTAATAAATCTTATTTCAGTTAATACTTCTGTAATTTGTGTGTTGTATGTATTGGCTTGTTAAAATTAATCGTCAATCACCTATTGTATACAATAATTAATTGAATATTTATTTAATCTAAAAAATGAAAACTTTAATTTTTAAGTTTTTACATTTTTTTCTTTATATATATATTCTAGCATATAATTATTTAGTCTTGTATATTTTTAAAATGAAATTTTAAATATTTTTTTTAGTTACCATTATTATACATAATTTATTACTGCATTTCACTATTTTTAAGTCATTTTCATTGTTATTTTTTAGTTTTTAGAATCCCTATTATGACAATTTATTTTAATTTTCAGAAAATTTTTTCTATGTTTTATTTAGTAAATATATCTTTTTACTTTATTAGTTATTGTTTTTGTCTACTTATTTCAGAGCATAAAAAAACAATATAAATAATCATTGTTAATAAATTATTTATATTGCTTTTTTTTTTATATTTAGAATAAGCATTATCCAACTATGCTTGGAATAATATTTATATTTTTTATTTTTAAATCAGTATCATATTTAATATTATATTTTTTTTCTGAGTCATATCCGTCACTTAAATCTATATATAACTTTATATCTGACTTAGATATTTTATCTGTTGAGTCATCAAGTTCTACCTCGACATTTATATTATCTGGTATATTTAGCTTAGATAATTCAACATTATCATAATTATTTTTCAATTCAACATCCTCTGAATCATAAATTAATCGCTGAATTTCACTTGCTGTATCTTTTGGTTTAATAGTTATATTTGTCTCATTTATGACGACACCTTCTGGTATTTCTAAGTCCACTTTATTTGAAGAACCTATGCTTTCTAAGTCTATTTTTTTAGTATTAATATAATTAATAGTATCTATTAATTCTTTTTTTCCTCTTATAATTACAGTTGCAGGCTGTATCTCATAATTAGAAACATCTACCTTATTATCTTTTACTTGAATATTAATTGGCACTTCTTTTTCTTCCAAAAGCTTAATTTCTGCATTAATATTTTTAACATCTAATGTAACACCCTTTACTTCTTTACCTAAAGTATCTACAGGTATTAATCTTATTCTTTGATTGAAAATAGATTGCTCATTACTATCTACAGTAACAGAAGCTTTTACATTCTTTACTTTATCTATTAATATCCTTGGTCCAGAAATATTAACTGTATCTTGTGATAAAGTTACAGTATCTACATCCTCTTTAAATTTACCTGTTATTTCTGATTTAATATCTTCTTCATCATATATTACTTTTTCTAGTCTAACTACTATAAAATCAGATTTAAACTCATAAGAAACTTGTTTTGTAATGTTTCCTTTTAAAGATAATTTATTATTACCTTCCATTGGATTATTAATTGATCCATAAATATGTATATCATCTTCTGATACTTTTTGCACATCTGAGAGTTTACCTGTAATATAAATATCTGCAACCAAATCTGATTCTGGATATACTATTAAATCATTTTCTAACAACTCTTCTTTGTTAGTAATGGTAACAGGAATATCTTCAAATAATCTAGTGTCTTCCGGATTAACTATTGCCATTACATACATCCAAAGTACTAATGCACTTAAAAGAGATATTATCTTTATTTTAGTATTGTTTTTTAATCTATTTCTCATTTGAATATACCACCTTTAAAGAAACTTTTATCTTCTGATGTATTCTTATTCAGATTTTTCTTCAATATGTTACTCATTCTTTCTTGTGCAATGTCTCTATATAGTTTTCCAGCTTTAGCTATAGAAACTTCTCCTGTCTCCTCAGAAACGATTAAAGTTATACAGTCAGAAACTTCACTTATTCCCACACCTGCTCTATGTCTAGTTCCTAAATCTTTAGTTAAATCCTTACTTTGACTTAAAGGTAAGAAACAAGCTGCTGCTTTTACCTTATTCTCTCTAACTACGACTGCACCATCATGTAATGGAGTATTTGGTATAAAAATATTTATTAATAATTGTCTTGAAACATCACCATCTATTATAGTTCCTGTACCTATTATGTCAGAAATTTTAGTTTCCCTTTCTATAATAATAAGTGCACCTATCTTTTGTCTTGATAAAGAATATAATGTTTCAACTATTTCATCTATTGTTTTTTCAAGTTTTTTGCTTTCTGCATTTTCCCCATTTTTTCCAAGTAAGTTAAAATTAGCTCTACCTAAGTGTTCAAAGCCTGCTCTAAGTTCTGGTTGGAATATTATACAAACTGCTATAACTCCTACATTAAGAGCATTTACTAATATCCAATAAAGAGTATGTAATTTAAATACAGAACTAAGCTGAGTTGCTAATAATAACACTACTACACCTTTAAAAACCTGTTCCGCTCTTGTATCCTTTATAAACATGAAAATTTTATAGAAAATATACGCTACTATTAATATATCTATAACATCATATATACTCATTCTCATAATTATATCAATAAAACCATTTAAAAAAGAATTTATATCGGACATATTTTATCCTCCTGTTTAATAGCTTCTTAATTGTTTACACTATGTATTATACTATAATAACACAACTATATACAAACTATCTATTCATATAAATAATTGTATCATATGTTTTTATATTTAAATAAAAAAAAAGTTTCACTAATGTGAAACTTTGATTGGTGAGCGCACAGGGATTCGAACCCCGGACACACGCCTTAGAAGGGCGTTGCTCTATCCAACTGAGCTATGCACCCATGATTATTGGAGCGGGAAACGAGATTCGAACTCGCGACTTCAACCTTGGCAAGGTTGCGCTCTACCACTGAACTATTCCCGCATGTATGTATAAAAAATGGTGGGACCAACAGGGCTCGAACCTGTGACCCCCTGCTTGTAAGGCAGGTGC
>JAVXJG010000004.1:0-88259 GCA_036647935.1 Peptostreptococcaceae bacterium | reverse complement strand
AATTTTTTAGTTTATAAATATAGTTTATAAATATAGAAAAATAGATTATAATGTAGATATTAGAAAATATAAGGAGAAAACATGTGGATAAGCAAATTTTAGATATATTAATGAATATACAGAGCTCAGTAAATAATTTACAGGATCAAATGGGATCAATACAAGGTGAGATGAAGTCAAAGAAAAATATAATGATTACTCAGATATAATAAAAATATTTATAAATATAAGATACAATAAAGTAGAATAATATTAAAATTTACTGGGGAGTAAAATAAAACTAAATATTATTAAGGGGGAAAATATGAAAAGATTAACCACAATAGTACTAGCATCAATAATGATAAGTGGTACGCTATTTACAACATCAAATGCACAGGACAATACTTATGAAACATACACAAAACCAATACAAAGAGTATACACTAAGGAACAAATACCTAAGGAAATAAAATCAGATATGGATAGTCTACAAGACATAAAATATCTAAAGCTAAAAACGTCATCAAATTATGAAGTAGCTATATCAAACTCAGATGGAACTTACACATATGTATCTTCTAAAGAAGATTTACAATCCGCAATAGATATAGCAAAAGAGCAATTATCAAAGCAAAAAAATAATTCAATTCCAGTAGTAATAAACAAAGATGGTCTAGTAGTATATGCCACAGAAGGCATAGGAAGAATAATAAGAATGAAAGATGGAGTACCATCTACATCAATAGATACTACAGTAAACTTATACAAAACATCAGAACTAAAATCACCAGAACACACTAACATAAATCACTTCTACATAGATGATGTACCGGTAATAGAAAGTAACGGAAATACTTCAAAAATAGAAGTATCAGGTTTTACAGGTTATCTAAAAAATGCTGAATCAGATGGAAGCACAAATCTAATAGTAGTACCTATAAATCAAGCAAAAGGATTAAGCTATTACAATATAAACAGCAACAACGAATTAGTACATGCTATAAGTTCAGATGTTACTACGGCTACAAAATACAGCTACCAAACTTTAGGGAAAGCTCCATCTTACATAAAGTCAGGTACAAAATATTATAGTTATGACGGAAATTACTTCTACACAAATATCAATACACTAATAAGTGATGCAAAAGCTAATAATCATAATAACGCTGTAAATGCAAACAGTCCTTATTATAACTACTATCAATACTTACCAGGTAGAAGTAAGACATCTTACACAGCACAAGAGATTAATAAATATATAGAAAAAAATACTGTAAGTGGTAGTGTTTTAAGAAATAGCGGACAATATTTCATAAATGCTCAAAATAACTACGGAGTGAATGCTCTAATGTCTGTGGGTATAGCAATGAATGAATCAGACAAAGGAACATCTTCTATGGCAAAGACTAAAAACAACATATTTGGAGCGAATGCAAAAGATGGATATCCTCAAGGGTCAGACCGTTTTAAAAGTATAGAAGAATGTATATCAAGAGTATCGAATTACTCGTTTTCAAATGGGTTCTTTAACCCTAAGTCTTGGAAATACAATGGTAGTGCTTTAGGAAACAAAAATATGGGAACAAATATAAGATATGCATCAGATCCTTATTGGGCAGAAAAAGCAATTAGCAATATGTATCAAATGGACAAGTTCTTAGGTGGAAGTTCTGGATTAAAGGACTATAACAGATACTTACTAGGTATATACACTAATCCAACAGAAGTTAAAACTACATTAAGCAAAGATTTATACAGTATATTACCAGATGGAAGTCGTACAAACAAGAATCCTGCTCATGGACAAGTAGGTGACTCAACTATATTAATATCTAATAATAGTGGAAACTATGAAATACGTCCAGATAGAATAGTATCAGTAAATGAAACTAATATAAATGGGGATGGGACTTATTTATGGGATAGATATGGAGTAGTAGGACAAGGAAATGTAAAATCAATAAACCAAGTGGGAAACATAAAGACAGATTTTAATACTTGGGCAAAATCCTATATAGTTGATGCTATGAACAAGGGATGGGTAGATACTACAAATACTTTTAATCCAGAAAACTCTATAACAAGAGCTGAGTTTATTAAAATAGTAAATAGAGCGTTTAACCTAACTCAAGAAGCTAATGAAGGATTTGTGGATGTAAATACTAATGATTGGTTCTATAAAGAAGTAAGAATAGCTGTAAAAGCGGGGTATATAAATGGAAGGAGTTCAACTCAGTTTGCACCACATGCTCCGATTACTAGACAAGAGGCGGCTAAGATAATAGGAATATTAATAGGTATAAATAATGATTGTGATATAAAGACATCTTTTGCAGATGATACTCAAATAGAAAATTGGGCAGATGGATATGTACAAGGATTAAGGGATAGAGGAATATTAGATGGATATGATGGTAATGTATTTAAGCCAAATAATAACATCAAAAGAGGTGAAGCTGTAAAGATATTATCAGTAGCTAAATAATTTATTATACTTAAAATTAGCCTCTCCAATATTTGTTGGAGAGGCTAATTTAATATAGAAAATCTTAATTTAATTTTTCTATGAAATTAAGATCTGCATTTGCAGGAATATTGTAAAATTCTTTGAAATACATTTCCCAATGCTCATTAGATGGAACGGTAATCCAGAAATAATCGTCATAAGGCAATTTATAAAGTGTAATAGATGATTGACCATTAGACACTGCATTATTTATAGTTTCTACTCTTTCTTTTTCAGCAATACCTACATCTATAAATATACTTGAATAAAACACAACAATCATAACTAAAATACTTATAAGTGGAGTGATAAAGGAATCAACATATATATTTGAATCATTAAGTATATATACTAGTAGTTGGAGAGTTGCTATAATAGTAAAAATATAAGATGCAAAAAAACAACGAGGACCTATTGGGTTTGCAACTATTAATGGCATAGCAACTGCTAATGAAGAAGCATAAATCATAAATATTTTCATTTTTAATCCATTATTATTAATATATATAAGTATTACGCTTATAATACATATGAAAAATAATAAGGAATATAGTGTTTCAAAGTAACTTGTTTTTTCTGGGTTAGTAAATATATTCCAAGCTGGATAAGTTTTATTACAAACACTATAAATACTATAGGTTGATAGTATAAAAATTTGAATATTTCCTATTGTATCAGCAATTATATTATTTTTATTTTTATATTTTTGAATAATTATAATACATAGTATGGCTAGACTACTATTTAATAACCAGTTATTTAAAAATAGAGTATCAGACATTTGAGTTACATATAAGTCAACTATACTCATTACAGATGTTGATATTTGTTTGTATCCATCAGTATTGTTGGCAGCATTTGAGTATGAACCGTTAGAAAACATTATAACAGCTCCAACTATGGTAGACACCAAGTATACTATTTGAAGTGTAGAGAATTTTTTATACTTAAGAAAGCTATAAAATACTATAAATCCCGCTAATAATACGGTATACACTGTAGTATGTTCACTAAAAAGTTGTGTTGATATTCCTAGAGGAATCATAAGTAAGGTTGACCATAGAGGAAACTTTAAAGTATTAGAGTTAATATTTTTATCATCAAATATACCATTAATAACAATTAAATATAATAATATTAGGATTACTGGAGGTATGAAGTTGATAAATGCAGCTATCCAAGAATAAGTTTGTCTAAATATTTCCCTAGGTAGTGCTAAGCATAAAATAGATACTAGTAAAAATAATACTGTTTTATATTTATCTTTAGCTTCATGAGTAACAAATTTATAAACTGACCAAATGATTGCTATCATACCTATTGATAAAGCTATATTTTTTGAAAGTACACTTCTAGTTATAAGTATTTCAAATAAGTTTCCTAAGTATCGACCATTATAATTTTCAAATCCATTAAGCATCAATAGCCATTTCGAATGACTACCCCATTGCCAGTCATCATGACTGTAAGGAACTTGTGATGCGAAGAATAAGAAAAATATAATCAAGGCTATAGAAATATAAAGCCTTGGATTTTTAAATATATTGTTTTTCATTTTATTTCCTCCTAAAATTGGGTTCTAAATTATGAGTTAGTAGTGTTATTTTTAAAAATAATCAGCTTACTAAGTAGATAATTTAATATAACTACAATAAATTGTGTGAAAATTTTTGAATATAAATCATTGATATTAATAATATCTACAAGTAATATCATTACTGCCATATCTATAATTCCAGATAATAATCTACAGTTGATAAAGGTAAATATTTCTTTTAGTACTGACTGTATACCTTTGCTTTTACTCTCAAATACCCAAATGCGATTAGTTACATATGCAAATATTACAGCGAAAATCCAAGATATAATATTACTTATAAGATAATGTAGTTGTAAGATTTCACTACACAAGTAGTAACTCGAAATGCTAACTACAGTTGTAAGCAAACCGAAAAACAGATACAGTATAATTTCCTTATATTTGCCATATAGATTAAAAAGATTTTTCATATAAATAAGTTCCTTTATCGCAATTTTCTTTTTTATAATTTTCATGTTCAGAAACAATAAACCTTGGACGATTTTGTGTTTCTTCATATATTTTAGATATATAATAGCCTATAATACCTAAACTTAACATAATAACACTTCCTATTATAAGTAATAACAATATTACTGTAGTGAACCCTTCTAATGAACGACCGGTAAAGTTCATATATAGAGATTGAATACCTAATATGATTGAAAATATTAAAAATACAATTCCTGTTAATGTGACTATCTGCATAGGAGCTGTTGAAAATGATGTTATATTTGTAATTGCATATTTTATAAGTGAAGATGTAGACCATTTTGAATCTCCAGCTTCTCTTTCTTGTACATGGAACTCAACTGATGTAGTTTTAAATCCAACCCAAGATGATAAAGCTCTAAAGAAAATATGTTTTTCCGGCATAGATCTAAGTATATCTACAGCTTTTCTATCTAATAATTTAAAATCAGAAGCTCTTGACATGTCTACTTTAGCAGCTGAGCTAATAAGAGAATAGAAATGATTTGCAGCTACTTTATGTAAAAAGGATTCCCTACCTCTTGATGCTTTGATACCTTCGACTACATCATATCCTTCTTGCCATTTTTGATACATTTTCAATAATATTTCAGGAGGGTGTTGAAGATCACAATCTATTACAGCGCAACAATCACCAGATGAATATGTAAGACCTGCAAATATAGCGGCTTCCTTACCAAAATTTCTTGAAAAGTTAAATCCTTTTACGTTTGAATTTTTATTACATGCTTGGAGAATTTTTTCCCAAGTCTTATCTTTAGAACCATCATTTACGAATAGTATTTCATAGGGAATATTGTTACTCTCTAAAAGAGAAGATATTATATCTGAAATGCTATGAATCATTTTTTCTTCATTATATGAAGGTATAACTATTGATAATTTCCCCATATTGCCCCCTTTATTAAACTAAATTTCACCAAAAATCTTTTTAAGTATATCATATTCGCTACTAAAATAAAACTTATCTATAAATCAAATTAGTAAATAAAGACTGTGTTTTCTGTAATAAAAATAGAAACTAATAAAAAATACAGTGAAAATTTCTGTTTTTTTCATCAAAAAGTGTATAAAAAACAAAAAGAATAATAGCGAATGAAAAAGAGTAGTGGTATAATATAAGAGAAAGAATATTACCAATATTGTAAAAAAATGCAAATAGGAGGGGTTATATGGGATTTAACACAAGAAAAAAGCATTATAAGATGCTATCAGCAAGCTTAGCGATAAGTCTTATGGCAACTAGTCTATGTACTATAGATGTTATGGCACTTGAGGATGGTCAAAAAAATAATATCTTAGAAAACGTTTACACGGAATCTGATGAAAAAAAATATCAAGTTATAGATGTTACAGATTTTGGGGCAGATATGACGGGGAGAATAGATTCTGCTGAAGCAATAATTAAAGCTATAGAGCACGCAAAAACAATAGAAGGACCTACGAAGATTTATTTTCCAAAAGGGGAATATCAAGTATGGCCTGAAAAGACTTTGAAAAGAGAGTTATATGTGTCTAATACAGTGGGAACTAATCAAAGTCATAAAATGAAAAATATTGGTATATTGATAGAAAATATGAATGATGTAATAGTTGATGGTGGTGGTTCGCAATTTATATTCCATGGATTCCAAACTGCATTTGCATCAATAGGATCTGAAAATGTAAGGTTTGAAAACTTTAGTTTTGACTATGAAAATCCAAAAGTTGTAGATATTACTGTAGAGGAGACTGGTGTAAAAGATGGTAAAGGATATCGTACAATTTATATACCAGAAACTTATGACTATAAAATAAATGGAACATCAATACAGTGGCTTGGAGAAAAAAGCCCTACAACAGGAAATCATTATTGGTCAGGAACAAATTCATTTAACTATACTCAAGCATACAACTACAAAACAGGTGAAACTAAGCGTATGGGTAATCCTGTATTTAGCAATGTAAGTTCAATAAATGATCTGGGAAATAATAGAGTTCAAATAAAATATACTGATGCAAATACACCTAATGATTTAGGGATGTGTTATCAAATGAGGGAAACAACTAGAGATACTCCAGGTGCATTTTTCTGGGAAAGTAAAAATGTTGTTGTAGATACTGTTAATATTAATTACCTTCATGGATTTGGATTCGTAGGTCAATTTTCAGAAAATATAACAGTAAATAATTGTAATTTCCAAGTGAGAGATAATGTAGGAAGAACAACTGCAGGTTTTGCAGATTATATACAAATGTCAGGGATAAAGGGGAAAGTTAAAATAAGCAACACATCATTCTCAAATCCCCATGATGACCCTATAAATGTTCATGGTACATATTTAGAAGTAAAAGAAAAAATAGCACCAAATAAAGTTAAAGTTAGATATATGCATAATGAGACTGCTGGATTCCCACAATTTTATGTAGGTGATGAAGTTGAATTCTTTACAAAGCAAACTATGTTACCAGTACAAGGATCAACTGCTAAAGTAGTAGAGGTAGATGGTCCATCAGGTACAAGTTCAGATAAAAATTTAACTGATATTATAATAACATTAGATAAAGATATTCCTGATGAAATTATTGCAGGGAATACTCATGTAGTTGAAAATATAACTTACACGCCTGAAGTAGAAATAATAAATAATAGATTCCAGGAAACTCCAACAAGAGGAATATTAGTAACTACTAGAAAGCCTGTACTTATAGAGAATAACTATTTTGATGCTATGGGAATGGCAAGTATATATATATCTAGTGATGCTCATCAGTGGTATGAATCAGGTCCAACAGATAATGTTACTATAAGAAATAATACTTTTGATAGACCAGAAGGCCCGGTAATATATTTTGATCCGACAAATCAACAATATAATGAAAAACAACCAGTTCATAATAATATAATGATAGAAGACAATGTTTTTAATATAAAGGACAAGACTGTATTATCTGGAAAAAGTGTTGGTGATTTAACTTTCCAAAATAACATTATAAATAGATATGATGAAAATGCAACTTTAAATATATCCACTGATAAAGAAAACCTAGATATTAATGGAACGACTAAATTACAAGCAAATGGTACAGGATCAAGCTTTAATAATCCTCTATTTAATTTCAATGGAGCAGGAAATATAAATATAAAAGATAACAAATATGATAATGGATTAAATCTAAAAATAAATACTTCATCTATGAATAATCCTTCAGAAAGTATAAATATAGAAAATGACAATCTAAAAATCAACCAAGACAACAAACTTTCAAATGCAGAAAATATAAAGTACTTTAGTAGTAATGAAGATGTTGTAACAGTATCTGATGATGGAACTGTAACAGCAGTAGGAGAAGGTAGTGCAACTGTAGTAGCATATTCAGGATTAGGAAGAAAATATAAGTCAAACCCTGTAATATTTAATGTGGGGTCAGGACAACCTGGATATAAAGTAGAGGACATAAATATAGAAGGATACGACGATAGTAATTCATCGATTAAGTCATTAAATGTATCTGGAGTTGAAGGAATGCCAAAATTTAATATAGATGAAAACTTCTATATTGCAAATAAATCAACAAATAATAAAACAATGACGATTACAGCAGAAGCAGAGTCTAAAAATGCTAAGTTAGTGGTATTACAAAATGGTAGAAAAATATCAGAAACTACAGGTACATACAATGGAACTATAGATTTATTATCTGGAGGAAACTATATACAAATATATTCTATAGCAGAAGATGGAATATCAACATCTATGTATAGAGTAAGTGTAATAAGACAAGAAGATAATACAGCTACACTTTCGTACTTAACGGTAGATGGTAAAGTAATTGATGATTTTGAACTTGATAACTTTGAATATGGTATAAAAGTAAAAGAGGACAAGGAATCTATAAAGATAGGTGCATCCAAAACTTATAATAAATCAAATGTAACTATATCTAAAGGTAATAAGTCTTATAACAACAATCAAGATATACCTCTAGATCCAGGAACAAACACTATCTATGTTAGAGTGAACTCTGAAAATTACGCTATCAATAATTTATATAAAATAGTAGTAACTCGTTCATCAAAGGCAAATGCATCCTTAGAAAGCTTAGATATATCAGATGGGATAACATTATCTCCGGTATTTGATCCAGCTGTAACTGAATATACAGCAAGCATAGGAGATGATGTAGATAAGTTTGTATTAAGTGCTAATGCAGCAGAATCTAAAGCGAAAATATCAGTTTTAGCTAATGGAGTAGATACTGACCATGGTGATATAAGCGAAAGAGCAATATATTTAACACCAGGTGAAAATATAATTAAAGTACGAGTAACATCAGAAGCTGGAGATGTTAGAGAATATTCTATAACAGCAAATAAAAAAATAGAAGATATGTCAGAACAGTGGACTATAGATTCTCCTATGGATGGATATGTAACAATATCAGCAGATGATTCTATAACAGTAGAAACAGCAACAGATGGTGGTATGTGGGCAACAGGAAATTCTATTGAAAATATAATATTAACTGATGTGATTGATAAAGAAAACTTTACAATAACAGCTAAAATGGATGGGATAACTAAGAGTGGTTATGAAGAAGCTGGAATTATAATTTATAAAGATAGAGATAATTATACAGCTATTCAAAGAAAACATGCAAATGGAAATCCTAATATTATGGTAGTAAATGAATCTAATGGATCTCCAACTGAATCCTCAGATGTACAAAATTTAGAAGGGGAATCAATTTACTTCAAGTTAGTTAAGACTGGAAATAAAATAGAAGGATTCTACTCAGTAGATAATATAACTTGGGTAAAAGTTAAAGAAGTTTCTAACTCAAACTTAGATGAAAATATTAAAGTCGGGATAATGGCAACAGGATCGACTGCAAGGACTCCATTTACATTCTCAGAATTTAAAGTAGATGAAAATACTGTAAGCTTTTTACCAGAAGAAAAAGAAGAACCTCAAGATTTTATAGTAGGGGTTAAAGATGTAAATCTAAGTACACTTGTAGGTGAAATTCCAAAACTTCAAAGTACAGTTGATGTAACATACCTAGATGGTAAGACTTCAAAGGTTTCTGTTGATTGGGATTCTATAACAGAAGAACAAGTTAAAACAGAGGGGCAGATAAAGATAAATGGAAGTATAGAAGGTACAAACTTAAAGGCGAGAGCTACTATTACTGTTAAGAAAAAATCTGAGCCAGAAAAACCATCAACAGGAGGAGGAGGTTCTATATCGAAGCCATTACCAGCTCCATCAGGTGATTGGAAGAACCACTGGGCTGAATCGGAGATACAAAAAGCTATGAGTTTAGACTGGGTAGTGACTACTAGTAAATTTAGACCAAATGATTCGATTACGAGAGCTGAATTCGTTAAAATTCTTAATAAATCACTAGGATTAACTAGATACAATGGAAATGTATTTGAAGATACAGTAGGACATTGGGCAGAAAGAGAGATTGATATAGCAATTACAAATGGTGTATGTATTGGAAAATCTGATAAATCATTTAAGCCAGATGATAAGTTGACTAGAGAAGAAGCCGCAACTATGATTTCTAATTACAAAAAGATAGCAGATCAAAATCACGATAAATTAAATAAATATCTAGATAAAAAGGAAGTATCTAGCTGGGCCTTAGATGCTGTTGAAGGCGTTATTGAAAAAGGATATATGCAAGGTAAAACAAAAGATAAATTTGCTCCAAAGGCAAATATAACAAGAGCTGAATCTGTAGCTATGTTAAGTAGAGTTAGGTAAAAGAAAATATTAATTAATCTATTGTGCTAGTTAAAATATTTTTCCAAATAAAGGTATTTAAGTTTTGCGAAAAATAACACCCTATAAAGATTAGTATTTGTAAATTTTAACCAAATACTAATCTTTTTATTTTAGCTAATGAATCATCATTTCCTAATAACTTATTTATTAGAAATGAAATATTGTGAGATAAAACTTCACCTACTATGCTAATAGTTACTATCTCACTATTACAACGAGTTAGTATAAATAATTTTAACTTAAAAAATAGTTATATAATGGGAAATTTATATGTAGGCTATGGATCAACTAAAAATGCAGAAAATACAGCTATATCATACTTGTATTTAGGATATGACCAAAGAATTGCTAATAATATATATATTAAAAATTCGACTATATTAGTGCCTGGTATAAATATTGGTAAAGATGAAGGAATTGCAGAAAATACAAAAATATTAAATGCTAATGGAGTAAAGTCTATAAATATAGGTCATGTAAATAGCAAAGTTGATAATAGCTTTTGTAGAAAACAGTGAACTAGGAAGAATAATTTCTGATGAAAATGGATATTTCTTATTAGGATTTATTGATTTACAAGCTGGTGAAACTTTAAGGGTTTATGCTAAGGATAAGTCAGGTAATATAAGCGACATAATATAAGTGATTGTATTAGATAGAATATCTCCTACTATGGGGATTAGCATGATACAAAATAAAGTCAAATATTGATTTGTATAATCCTGTAAATTTATACGATAGCATTAGCAAAAAAAGTAAAATAGAATAAAAAATATATATTACATGTAATAAAACCAAAGAAAGTGATGATTAGAAATATAACATATTACCTCAAAATAATGCTAAACTTATTTTGAGGTAATTTTTTACATTCACAAAGAAACTGGGGGATAAAGAGAGATATGGGGAAATATTTAAAGAAAATATCATTAATTTTTGTAGCTTTAGCTATGATAATTTCGACAACATCAATTAGTATATTTGCGGAAGATATTAAAGAAAGAGCAACAAATGAAGTATATTTAGTAGTAAACTCAAAAACTAATTATATGGGGTACTACAAAAATGGAGATTTAATAAAAGAATTTAGAGTATCAACAGGAACAAGAAAGGCTCCAACTCCAAATGGAAAACATAAAATAGTAAATAGAATAGTAAATAGACCATACTACACAGGTGGGATACCAGGAGGAAGTCCAAATAACCCACTTGGAAATAGATGGATGGGATTACACGTTGGCTCAACTTATGGAACTACTTATGGTGTTCATGGAAATAATAATGAAAACAGCATAGGTAAAAATGTAACTGGTGGATGTATAAGAATGCACAATAATGATATAAGATGGTTGTTTGATCAAGTGCCAACGGGTGCTTATGTGATAGTAGACAATTCTGATAAGAGCTACATAGAAATAGCTACAAAATATGGAGTAAAATTAAAAGACCCTAATGCAATAACTCAAAATATAAAAAATTTAGAAGCTGAATTTAATAAATTCTCTATTTATAACAATAAAATTAAACTATTAGATAAAAATAGCTACATAACTAATTCAAATGATGCTACAAAAATACTAGAAACAAAAAATAACTACTTAAATCCTTATAACAAGTTAACATCAAAAGAAAAATCACATCCACAGGTAAAAAATATACATAGTAATTATACTAAAATAGTAAATATAGTAGAGGGAGCTGAAGCTGTTCTTAAATTCTATGAAAATGTAACTGCGCAGTCTAAAGATTTAATAAATAATTCTAAAGCAGCAGCGTCTATAAATAATGTTAATTCTCAAAATTTAGGAACAAGAGGTAAAGCTCAAAAAGAATTTAATGAAGCTATAGCTTATGAAGGAATATCAGGTTCAAATAGAATGATATACTTAAACAATCAATATACTGATACTATAAACTTCTTAGAAATATCACAAGCATTAGGTTCAAAAGATATAAACACAGCAAAATCAAAAGCATCTAAAATCAAAGATGGAAACTATAAGTTATTAGTTAATAATGCGATAAGTGCATTTAGTGATTTAGATAATCACTGGGCAGAAGATAGTATAAAGGAAGCTATGAATGCAGGATGGGTTGATTTAAGTAAAATATTTAGACCTGATGCTAGTATTACTAGAGCAGAGTTTGTGAAAATAATAAATAGAGCATTTGGATTTACGGAACAGGGTGAAGTGAATTTAAATGATGTAGATAAATCTATGTGGTATTACAATGAAGTATCAATCGCTATATCTAAGGGGTATATAAATGGATATGATGATAATACATTTAGACCAAATGATAATATTACTAGAGAAGAGGTAGCAAAAATAATATCATCTATAATGAATAATGTAGATGAAGATATAGACAAAATATCTAAATATAAAGATTTTAACGAAGTATCTGAATGGGCACTTTCTTATGTAGAAGGGGTTGTTGAAGCTGGATATATGGGTAATGGTGGAATTGATTTTCGACCAAAAGAAAATATAACAAGGGCTGAATCAGTTGTAACTATTCAACGTACAAGATAAAAAAATATAAAAAACAACCTATTTATGGAAAAAATAGGTTGTTTTTTGTATGTAATAATCTACATATAATTGCTATAAATACAAAACCTAATATATGCTAAATTGATATAAAAATATATACAAAGAACTTATAAAATGATAAAATAAGTTGATAAAATATGCAAAGATATGCAGAAATTTAACTACAAATTCACAATATATTTTATGTTAGGAGGGTGTTTGTGGAAAATAAAGTTGTAATTGATAATGCTGAAAAATCAAATATGGCACATATCCATAAAACAGATATGAATAAAATAAGTATCTACAGTATAGTTAAAAGATTTATAGATGTATTTGCATCTTTAATCGGTATTGTTCTGCTTTCACCTATATTTATAATAGTGTCAATACTTATAAAAACGGAATCGAAAGGTCCTATAATATTCAGACAACTTAGAGCTGGAATTAATAGTAAACCATTTTATATATACAAATTTAGAAGTATGAGGATTAATGCACCAAATATATCTACTAACGAATTTGTAGATTCTAGTTCATATATAACTAGAGTTGGCAGGTTTATAAGAAAAACTAGCATAGATGAGCTTCCTCAACTGTTTAATATAATAAAGGGTGATATGAGCATAGTAGGACCAAGACCTGTAATACTTAGGGAAGAAGAGTTAATACAGTCGAGGGCTGAATATGGAGTAGATAAAATTCTTCCTGGAATAACAGGATTAGCTCAAATAAATGGCAGGGATAAAATAAGTCTTGTTGATAAAGTTAAGTATGATAAAGAATATTTAGAAATAAGAAGTATAAAAATAGATGCATATATAATGTGGATAACAGTGCTAAAAGTACTAAAGGGATCAGATACTAAAGAATAGTTAAACTATATGAGGGATTATTATGGAAAATAAGAATGTTTATATATTTAAAATTCCGTTTTTGAGCATATCAAAAAAGGAATTTTTAAACTTGATAACAGAAAGAGTAAGAAATGATAAAAAAACGTATATAGTAACTGCAAATGCAGAAATAGCTATATATGCAAAGGATAATTCTGATTATTATAATACAATAAAAAAAGCAGACTATATTCTTCCGGATGGAATTGGAATAGTAAAAGGTGCTAAAATATTAAATCAGTATGTTGAAGAACGTATACCAGGAATTGAACTTATGGAAAATCTACTAGAAATAGCTGATAGGAATAATCAAAGCGTTTATTTTTATGGAGCAAAACCTGAAATAATACAAGATTTAATATATAAAATAAAAAAAGACTACAATAATATAAATATATCAGGATATAGTCATGGATATAATAATGATAGCGATAATGAGGTTACAAATGAAATAATAAGCTTAAGACCTGATTATATATTTGTAGCAAAGGGATGTCCTCTGCAAGATGAGTGGATAGAAAAAGTGCTTCCAAAAGTTGATAAGGGAATTTTTATGGGTGTTGGAGGAAGCTTCGATGTTTTATCTGGAAATGTAGAAAGAGCTCCAAAAATTTGGAGAAAGTTAAATTTAGAATGGTTTTATAGAATAAGTACAGATTCTAAAAGATTAAAAAGATCTATTGCATTACCGAGATTTATAATAGAAGTATTAAAAGAAAAATTATTAAAATAGATTTAATTAGGAGGGATAAGATGAAAGTTTTGATTTCTGGATATTATGGATTTGATAATATGGGAGACGAAGCAATACTAAAATCTATAATAGCTTCTTTGAGAGAGGTAAATCCTGATATACAAATAACTGTCTTATCTAATAATATTGAACATACAAAATCTACATATAATGTAGATGCTATAAATAGATGGAATATAGGCAAAATATATATAGAATTATTAAAAAGTGATGGACTTATAAGTGGTGGTGGTAGCTTATTACAAGATGTTACAAGCCAAAGACCAATTATATACTACACATCTATTATAGCTCTTGCTAAAATTGCTAATAAGAGAGTATTTGTATACGCTCAAGGGGTTGGTCCTATAAATAGTGATAAGGGTAAAAAGATGACTAAGAAATGTTTGAATAAAGTAGATTATATATCTTTAAGAGATGAAGATTCTATAGAATTTATAAAATCTATAGGAGTAAATAAAAACATTCATTTGGTACCAGATCCAGTTATGGGATTTAGTATAGATAATTACGATTCAAACTTATATGAAAAGTATAATGATAAAAATTACATAACTGTAAGTGTGAGGGATTGGGATAAAGCCACAGTAGACTATAAACAAAAGCTAGCCTATTGTTTAGATAAAGTAGTTGAAAGTGGTATAGATGTAATGTTTATCCCTATGCATGGAGAAGCAGATAAAAATACTTCACAAGAAGTTATGAATATGATGAAGCAAAATGCACAAATATTTTTACATGAAAATTCAATAGAAGCCAAAATACTTTGTATCAAAAGTTCTAAGCTTATGATAGGTATGAGATTACATGCTCTTATATTTGCAGCAATAGTTAATACTCCTATGATAGGAGTATCCTATGATCCAAAGATAGATTCCTTTTTAAGTTTAGTAAATCAACCTTGTATGGGGGACGTGTACAAAGACTGGAGTATTGATGATTTATATGAAAAATCAGTAGATATAATTAATAATTCTAAAGATATAAAAAATGAATTAGAGAAGAAAGTTATGGATTTAAAGGAAAGATCAATGCTAACGGCTGTAACAGCTATAAAAATATTTGAAAATAAAGGAGCATTGAGTGATGAATAGGATAAAAGTAATGACTATATTTGGAACAAGACCAGAGGCCATAAAAATGGCACCATTAGTCAAAGAACTTGAAAGTAGAGAACAGATAGAAAGTATAGTTTGTGTAACTGCTCAACATCGTCAAATGTTAGATCAGGTATTAGATACGTTTAGCATAGTACCTGACTATGACCTAAACATTATGAAAGCAGGTCAAACCTTAGCAGATATAACCAGTAGAGTATTACAAAGTTTAGATGGAGTTATATCTAAAGCAAAACCAGACTTAATATTAGTCCATGGTGATACAACTACGACTTTATCTGCAAGTTTGGCAGCTTTTTACAATCAAGTATGTATAGGTCATGTAGAAGCTGGACTTAGAACTTATGATAAATATTCACCATTTCCTGAAGAAATAAACAGACAAGTAACAGGAGTTATTGCTGATATACATTTTGCACCTACAAGCGTTGCTAAAGAAAATTTATTAAAAGAAGGAAACAAAGAGTCAAGTATTTATGTAACAGGAAATACGGCAATAGATGCTTTAAAAACTACTATAAAAGAAGATTATCACCATGAAATTTTAGAAAAAATAGGAACTGATAGAATAATTCTTTTAACCGCTCACAGAAGAGAAAATTTAGGTGAGCCAATGAAAAATATGTTTAGAGCAATAAAATCAATAGTAGAAGAATTTGAAGATGTTCAAGTTGTATACCCAGTTCATTTAAACCCATTAGTTAAAAAAGTTGCAGACGAGATATTTGAAAAAAATGAGAAGGTTCATTTAATACAACCTCTTGAAGTTATTGATTTCCATAATTTTTTAAATAAGTCTTATATAATAATGACTGATAGTGGAGGGATACAAGAAGAAGCACCATCACTTGGCAAGCCTGTGTTAGTTCTTAGAGACACTACAGAAAGACCTGAAGGAGTTAGTGCTGGAACACTAAAATTGGCGGGTACAGATGAAAAAAAAATATATAATCTTTCAAAAGAATTACTAGAAAACAAAGCGAGATACAATGAAATGAGCCAAAAGGCAAATCCATATGGTGATGGGTCTGCAAGTAAATATATAGTAGATGCTATAATCGCAAAATTTTTAGCAATCTAGACCACATAAAACAAAATATACAAAAATGATATAATTAATTCTAAAATACGATATAAGTTCTACATTAATTGTATTGATAATATAAGTGTTTTTGAGTATAATATAAGCAAGACTTTTTAACGTAAAATGAACTGAAAAATGGAGGTAATTATGTCTCAATATGCAGGTGGCGGTTGTGAGGTTTCTAATATGAATAATTATTCAGAGCTTGATAATCAACAATATATAGATAATATTGACTATAGTGCTGTCAAAGGGTCTATATTATTTGATTCATATCAAAGAATATTAGACATAGTTTTATCACTAGTAGGACTTTTAGTTGGGGTACCATTAATAATAATATTTGGGATTCTCATAAAGATAGAAGATAGTGGGCCTATGACGTATAAACAAGAGAGATTAGGTAAGAATGGAGATAAGTTCTATATATATAAATTAAGATCTATGAGAATAGATGCAGAAAAAGCTGGAGCAAAGTGGGCAGAACAAGATGATCCTAGGATAACTAAGATAGGCAAATTCATTAGAAAAACTAGAATTGATGAAATACCACAATTACTTAATATCCTAAAAGGGGATATGGGTATAATAGGACCTAGACCAGAAAGACCATCATTTACAAAACAATTTAACGATGAAATACCTGGATTTATAAATAGATTAGCTATAAAGCCAGGTTTGACTGGATGGGCACAAGTAAATGGTGGTTATGAAATAACTCCTAGAGAAAAGTTAGCAGAAGATATGTACTACATTAAAAATAGAAGTATATTCCTAGATGCTAAAATACTTCTTAAAACTGTAAAGGTTATACTAACAGGTGACGGAGCTAGATAATTTTAAAAAATTAGATTATTGACTTATAATAAAGGGCTCTTTAAATAGAGCCTTTTTTGAGCATTAAAAAATCAAACTATGAAAAGGATATGATTGCATATGATAAAAAAAGCTGTAGCTATATTGTCTTTAATTTCCGTAATGGTGATATCTTCTATAACAGATGTTTATGCACAGGATGGTTATAATAATATCTATATAGAAGGTAGTCCACAAGAAATATCTCTAGAATTAAATAAAGAAGTTTTTAAAAATGCAGATGAAGTATTTCTTGTAAGTGAGGAACTATCAACAGATGCTCTTAGTTTAACACCACTTGCATATGCAAAAGATGCACCAATACTTACTGTAGAGTGGAAAAAGTTAAGTAAAGAATTTGTTAACTATCTAAGGGAATTAGGAGTAAAGAAAGTTACTTTGATAGGTGGCATAAATCTTATATCAAGAACTACAGAGCAACAACTTATGGATATGGGATATGAAGTGGAGAGAATTAAGGGAAGTGGACCATTTCAAAGATCTAGAAAAATAGCAAACTTGTTAAGCGAAGAAATCAAAGTAAAAAAAGCGATAGTTGTAAACTCTAAGTCTAGTGGAGCAAATGCATTAGCTGTTGCATCATACGCAGCTCAAAACAATATGGCTTTAATATTAAGTGATGATAGATACATGAGTGAAACTGTAGGATTTTTAAATAAAAAAGGATATAAAGAAATATATGCTATTGGAAACTCAGAAAGATTTATTAAACACATGACCGAGAAAAGTGATACTCCAAGTGTCATAATAAAAGAAATAACTAGACAGGATATGAATATAAAAATAATAAAAGATACATATAAAAATAAATCGTTAGATAGTATATATACAGCAAATACAGATTATGACAACTATGGTAAAATAGGCGATTATATTTCTTTAGGTCTAGTGTCGGCAAAGCAAGACATACCTATATTAATATGTTTAGAGAATTACTCATACTCTCAGAAAAAATTCTTGGAAGAGAGTAGTGTAAAAAATATAATAACAGTTGGAAAAACTGTAGGAGACTATAGTATAAAAAATGCATTAACTAATAAGTCGTTTATGTCAACCATAGCACTAATAGTATTACTATTGATAATGGCGATTAAAGGTTTTAAATCTTAAAAAAGATTTTAAATAAGGAGAAAATGAAATGTCAAAAATAGCGAAGGCAGCATTATGGATAATGTTTGCGACTATGTTTTCTAAGATTTTAGGATTTTGTAGAGAACTAGTTCTTGCAAATTTTTATGGAACAGGATTTTATGCTGATGTATTTTTATTAACATTAAATATACCATCATTAATAGTAGCAATAATTGGTTCAGCAGTTGTTACAAGTTATGTACCTATATACTTTGATATAAAAGAAAAGTCAGGTAGTGAAAGTGCGTTAAAATTTACTAATAACATGCTAAATCTTAGCTGCATTGCAGCTATAATAATAGCGATATTAGGTCTTTTATTTACTAAGGAATTTATAATGGTATTTGCAGGAGGATTTGAGGGCGAAAAATTTGCACTTGCAGTTACTTTTACAAAAATTATGATATCAGGAGTTATATTTTTAAGTGCCACAAGATTATTTAGTTCTTATTTACAAGTAAATGAGAATTTTTCTATACCGGCCCTTATAGGAATTCCTTATAATGTGATAATAATAATAGCTATAATGGTTAGTACAAAAACACATATAAATGTACTAGCTATAGGCGCATTACTTGCTATGGCAAGTCAACTTTTATTCCAGATACCTTTTGCATTAAAGAAATCCTATAAATATCAGAATTATATAAATGCAAAAGATGAAACAATAAAAGAGATGATAATATTAGTACTTCCTATGCTTGTAGGAGTGGCTGTAGGTCAAATTAATACAGCAGTAGATAGAGCATTAGCAACAACTCTAGGAAATGGTCCATTATCAGCATTAAATTATGCAGCTAGATTAAATGATTTTGTAATGGCAATATTTATAACGTCTATAGTAACTGTTATATATCCAAAACTTGCGAAGCTATCAAATACGGATAATAAAGAAGGTTTTATAAGTACTATAGTAAAATCTTCAAACTTCATTCTTCTTGTTGTATTACCGATATCTATAGGTGCCATTGTTCTTGCAGAACCCATAGTTAGGATACTGTTTGAAAGAGGTAAGTTTGATGCTAGCTCAACTCATATGACAGCAGTAGCATTAAAATTCTATGCATTAGGACTCCTGGCAATGGGAATAAGAGATGTTCTAGTTAGGGCATTTTATTCTCTATCAGACACAAAAACACCTATGATAAATAGTAGTATTGCACTAGGGGTTAATATAGTACTAAACCTGATTTTAATAAAAGTTATGGGATATGCAGGTCTTGCATTATCAACGAGTTTAGCTTCTATACTTACAGTTATACTTTTATTTAGATCTCTTAAAAAGAAATCAGGATATTTTGGAGGCGATAAAATCATAAAAACGGGTATAAAAAGCTTATTAGCCTCTATAGTAATGGGATTTGCAACTATATTCTCGTATAATAGCCTATATAATATAATAGGAAATGGAGCTATTCAAGAAATAATATCGGTTGGACTAGCGGTATTAATAGGGGCATTAATTTATGGAATCATTATAATAATACTAAAGGTAGAAGAAGTAAATCTAGCTTTTGAAATGATAAATAAGGTTAAAAATAAATTAATTAAAAGATAAATGGCATCAAGACTAGAGAATAGATCAAGGGAAGGATAAGATTATGGATTATAAAAAAGAATATGAAACATGGATAGACTCTTCTTATTTTGATGAGGATGCTAGACGTGAACTGTTGAATATAAAAGAAGATGAGAAAGAGATACAAGAAAGATTTTATAAAAATTTAGAGTTTGGAACTGGTGGATTAAGAGGAATATTAGGTGCTGGAACAAACAGAGTAAATCTTTATACTATTAGACGTGCAACTTTAGGTGTATTAAACTATATAGTAAATACAATGGGAGAAGAAGGAAAAAATAGAGGTGTAGTTATTGCTCATGATAGTAGACATATGTCTAGTGAGTTTAGTAAAGAAGTAGCTATTACTTTAGCTGCATATGGAGTACATGCATATATATTTGATGAATTAAGACCTACTCCAGAGCTTTCTTTTGCAGTTAGACACTTAAACTGTGCTATAGGTATAGTTATAACAGCTAGTCATAATCCAAAAGAATATAATGGATACAAGGTATATGGTCAAGATGGTGGACAAATTTGTATAGATATGGCGAATGATATAATATCTGAAGTAAACAAAATAGATGATTATAGCACTATAAAAACTATTGATTTTGATAGTGCAGTAAAGACAAAATTGATAACTATATTATCAGATGAAGTAGATACCGAATTTATAAATGCAGTTAAGAAGCAAATAATTAGACAAGATATAATCCATGATTATGGAAAAAACTTAAAAATAATATTTACTCCAATACATGGGACAGGTAATAAATCTATAAGAAGAGTATTAAGAGAAGCTGGATTTGAAAATGTAGAAGTAGTTAAGGAACAAGAATACCCAGACCCTAATTTCTCGACAGTAGAATACCCAAATCCAGAAGAAAAATCTGTGTTTAATATAGCTATAGATATGGCTAAAAAAGATAGCGCAGACTTAATAATAGGTACTGACCCAGATTGTGATAGAGTTGGGGTAGTAGTTAAGAATTTTAATGGTGAATATATAGTATTAAATGGAAATCAAGTAGGCTCTCTACTTGTTAGATATGTGTTAGAAAGTTTAGTTGAAGAAAATAAAATGCCTAAAAACCCTACTATAGTAAAGACTATAGTAACATCAGAATTAGGTGCAAAGATTGCAAATGCTTATGGTGTAGATTGTCTAAATACTTTAACCGGATTTAAGTTTATAGGTGAAAAAATAAACGAATTTGAGTTAAATAATAATAAAATATTTATAATGGGATATGAAGAAAGTTATGGATATTTAATAGGTACTCATGCTAGAGATAAGGATGGAGTTGGAGCATCACTTGCTATTTGCGAGATGGCAGCATACTATAGATCTAAAAATATGAGCTTATATGAAGCGCTACAAGATACATATGAAAAATTTGGATACTATAAAGAAGAACTGAAATCTATAACTTTAAAAGGAATAGATGGAATAGAGAAGATAAAAGAAATAATGAATCACTTTAGAAATAACAAGATAGATTGTATATCAAAGATAAAAGTAGAAAAAATATTAGATTACAAAGATGGGGTAGATGATTTACCTAAATCTGATGTGTTAAAATTTTTATTAGAAGATGGAAGTTGGATTGCAGTTAGACCATCTGGAACTGAACCTAAGATAAAGTTCTACTTTGGAGCAAATTCAGAAAATAAAGAAATGGTAGACTCTAAACTATCTAAGATAATTTCTGCTATATTACAAATGGTAGACTCTATATAACTAAGGGAGAAATTCAAGATGAAAATATATAATGTTATAATGGCAGGTGGAGGCGGAACACGTTTCTGGCCTCTAAGCAGGCAAGAGGTTCCTAAACAGCTTATAAATTTAAGTGGAGAAGATGCTTTAATAAACGAGACTATAAATAGAATAGAATCTTTAGCTAAAAAAGAAGACTTATTTATAGTAACTAATGAAAAGCAACTAGATGCACTAAAGGATATAGTAAAAGATAAATGTATATTTAAAAATATACTCCCAGAACCATGTGCTAGAAATACAGCAGCAGCCATTGGATTCGCAGCATTTAATATAATGAAAAAGTATGGAGATGGTGTTATGTGTGTTTATCCTGCTGACCATTATATTAAAGATGAAGAAGGCTTTATTAAGGTACTAAATAAAGCCATAGATGTAGCAAAGGATAATGATAAGTTGGTAACAATAGGTATAAATCCAACTTTCCCATCAACAGGATACGGATACATAAAATTTGACCAAAATATTACTGTAGGGGGAAGTGCTTATGACGTAATAGAGTTTGTAGAAAAACCAAATTTTGAAGTAGCAAAAGGATATGTAGAATCTAAAAAATATGTATGGAATAGTGGAATGTTTGTATGGAAAGTATCTAAAATATTAGAAGACTTTAAGAGATATTTACCAAAAGTATATGACAGATTAGAGCTATTGTCCGATAATTTAGATACAGATGATGAAGCAGAAGCTATAAGTAATATATATCCTACAATACCGTCTATATCGATAGATTATGGTATTATGGAAAGAAGTAATGATGTTGTAGTTGTGCCTGGAGATTTTGGATGGAATGATGTTGGTTCTTGGGATTCGTTAGGTGCTATATATCCAACAGATGAAGAAGGTAATATTAAAAGAGGAGAAAATATAACTATAGATACTAAAAATTCTATAATATACTCAGATGATAAGCTTGTAACTACTATAGGAGTAAGTGATTTAATAGTAGTAGCAACGAATGATGCTGTTATGGTATGTAAAAAAGATAAAGCACAAGATGTTAAAAAAATTGTAGATGTATTAAAGGAAAAAGATAGACAAGAATATATTTAGTTTGGTAAGGAGTGATAAATTTGATACCTAAGAAAATACACTATGTATGGATTGGCGGACCAAAAGGTAATTTAGAAAATATTTGTATTAACTCATGGAGAGAAAAGTTGCCAGACTATGAAATAATAGAATGGAATGAAGATAATTTTGACATAGAAAAAGAAATAAAAGGCAAAAAGTTTTTAGAAGAGTGCTATAAACGAAAATTATGGGCATTCATATCAGACTATATTAGATTAAAAGCACTTTATGAAGAGGGCGGGGTTTATATGGATACTGATATGCAAATACTTAAAGATATAACACATTTATTGGATAGTAAAAATGTATTCTTTGGGTATGAAGATGAAAAGCATATAAGTGCAGGTATTATTGGAGCTGTAAAAGGTCAAAAAGTATTTAAAGATTTATTAAATTTTTATGAAAAAGACATATTAGATACAGAGTTATTTACTATACCTAAGATAATAACTAAGGTAATAGAAGAGAAATATAAAAAAATAGATTACAACACATATGAAGATAAAATCTATGTATATGATAAACAGTATTTTTATCCATTTAGTTATAAAGAAGAATTTTCTTATGAATGTATAAAAGAGGATACGTATGGTATACATTGGTGGGGTAAAAGTTGGGGTAAAAAAAGGAACTATTTCCTAGAGAGTAAACATCTAAATGGACCCAATAAGCTTATTAAATATAGCAAAATATTTGCAAGTAACAGTTTAGTAAGACTGAAGAGGAGATAAATCTATGATTGAAGCTAAAAAACTTGATAAAATAAATAAAGGTATTTTTTTAGTAGCTCTATTTTGTACCATATCGAGAAAGTATATTAACTACTTTTTAGACAAAGCAGTGCCAATAGGGGGAACATTATCTTATCTTTTATATTTATCATTAGGATTATTCTTATTACAATTTTTAATAAATAAAAATCGTAGTAAACGAGGGATAATATTTTTAATTATTTCCAGTTTTCTATTTGTAGTTACAGGGGAGGGTTCTATACTAGCATTAACCCTTATGGGATTAGGTATGGAAGTAATTAATGAAAAATTTGCTATTAAGTCATATTTTAGCATGCACGTAATTTTATTTGTAGGGTGTGTTATATTTGTTGCTATTTTTCCTGATATAGGACATAGACAAGAAATGCACTATAGGATTGTAGATGGCTACAATATCGCTAGATATAGCTTTGGTTCAGGAAATCCTAACTCTGTATTATTTGCATTACTACCAACATACACAGCCTACATTTATCTTAGATTTGATAAATATAATATGTGGGATAGGATTCTTATAGGATTATCGTTATATGTAGTATATATAAATACTAACAGTAGAACCGGTCTTATTAGTATAGTTGCAGGGCTTGTAGTTTTAGAAATTCTAAAGGTAATAAAGGTTAAAGAAAGCAAGATCGTTAGATGGATTCTTACATTATCACCTGTAATTATGACTTTAGCATCGGTGGGATCAGCTTTATTTTTACATAAAAATAAGATTGCAATTAAGCTGTTATCATCTAGGACAATGTATTGGCATTTATATATAAGAGAACAAGGTAGTTTATTTAATTTATTTGGAAATGATTATCCAGCAACTATGAGACAACAAAATCCAATAGATAACTCGTATATATATATAATATCAATATTAGGTATGGTCACTATGATATTATTACTTATAGTTTTATGCAAGGGTCTTAGTGAGTATGCAAAGAGAGATATGAAAAAAAATATTATTGTAGTAATAGTATTTTTAATTTTTGCATTTGGAGAAAATATGTTAATAGATGCAGGGTTAAACTTTGCACTAGCATTACTGATAAAAGATGTTATTGTATTTGATAGTGAAACTGTAAATATATATAAATATCCATTCGATCTGTTAAGAAAAATAAACTATAGGAGAAAAATATAGATGTTAGTTTCGTTGATAATGCCTACCTTAAATAGGTATGATGATATAGAATTATTGATTCAAAGTTTAAAGGTTCAAACATATAAAGAATTTGAACTTATAGTAGTAGATCAAAATGAAAATAATAAGGTAAAAGCCATAACAAATAAATATATAAATGATATAGATATAAAATATATTAAAAGTGATAAAAAAGGATTAAGTTATAATAGAAATATAGGTCTAGATACGGCTAAAGGTCAAATTATAGCTTTCCCAGATGATGATTGTGAGTATAAAGTAGACACATTAGAAAAAGTAATAAATTTTTTTAACAACACTAAAGAGTATAGAATATATAGTTGTAAAACTTTGGAAAAAGGAAAAGACTATGGATTTGGAAGAATGTTAGATAATAACTCTGAAATTACATCTTTGAGTGTTTTTGATACTGTAAAATCAATTACTTTTTTTGTGAACTATAAAAACGATGATTACTTAAAATTTGATGAAAACCTTGGTGTCGGGGCAAAATTTGGATCAGGAGAAGAAAGTGATTATGTATTAGACTTATTAGATAAAGGTTATAAAGGTAAATATTTTGCAGATGATGTAGTATATCATCCGGCTAAAAAAGAAGGAAAATCGAAAGAAAAGTACAATAGAGACTATAATTATGGAAGAGGCTTTGGAGCTTTATGTAAAAAGCAGATAATACACAGAAAAGATTATAAGTTTAGTAGTGTAATGACGAAGAAGATAATAAGGAATCTAGGTGGCCTTTTAATGGGATCAGATAAAGATTATCACAAGGCAACTATTAAAGGAAGAATACAAGGATTTATGCAGTATAAAAAATAGTGAGGATGAACTTTATGGAAAAAGTAAAATTTATAATAAATATGATCATTGCGTTTTTTATCTATCCATTCAGTAAAAACAAGTTTTTGCATAGAAATATTTGGCTGATAGGTGGACATGCAGGTGATATATACAATGATAATTCAAAATTTTTCTATGAATATATGTTAAGAGAACATAATGAAATAGAAACCTACTGGATTATAAACAAAGATAGTAAAGTTTTTGATAGAATACCAGGCAAAAAGATTATAAGGGGAAGTGTTGAAAATTATTTATATTACTATAACTCAAAGGCTATAATATTTTCACATTCTCCATCAGCTGATATAGCTCCATATAATTTTGCGATACCTGTACTAAATATATTCCATAGGAAGACTGTAAAAGTATATTTAAATCATGGGACAATAAGTTTTAAAAAGAGAAAAGCTATGGATTCAAAATTTAAAGATATTATAGATGAGCTTCTAAGGAGTTATGATGTAGCTACTGCAAGTTCTAGATTTGAAGAAGATGTTATGGTAAGTGACTGGGGTATGAAAAGTGAAAATGTATGTATAGTAGGAAATGCTAGATATGATAATTTACCTACAGATGAAGAACCTAAAACAAGAGATATTCTATATACTCCTACATGGAGAGATTGGATAAAATCTGATGATGGTAAATTTACAGATACAGAGTATTTTAAATATATTATGGATTTCTTAAATGATGAAAGATTAAATAATCTTTTAGAAGAAAAAGATATTAACATAAAGTTCTACTTACATCACCTTATGCATGAGTTTATTGATGATATAAGTGAAAATATAACGGGAAAAAGAATTATATTTTTAGATAAAGGTATAACCTTAGCGGATGAAATAAGAAAATCATCAGCAAATATAACAGATTACTCAAGTGTAGCCATAGATTTTTTATATATGAACAGACCTATAATTTTTTATCAATTTGATGTAGAAAAATATAAGCAAGAAATAGATTCATATATAGATTTAGATACAGAAATGTTTGGATCCATAGCATATACAAAAGATGAAGTAGTTAACAAACTTATGTATATTATTAATAGTGACTTTGATATACTAGAAAGTCAAAGAAATCAAAGAGATAAGTTTTTTAAATATAATGACAATAATAACTGTGATAGAATCTATGAAAGTATATTATGTAAAATTAATAAACAATAAAATAATGAGGACGATAATATGAATAATAATTTAGTATCTATAATTACCCCTATGTATAATGCTGAGAAATTTGTAGAAGATACTATAAATTCAGTATTAAACCAAACATATAAAAGTTGGGAAATGATAATTGTAGATGATTGTTCTAGTGATAATAGTGCAGAGATTGTAAAGTCTTATGTACAAAGAGACAAAAGGATAAAATATATAAAAACGGATTTAAATAAAGGTGTATCTAATGCTAGAAATATAGCAATAAAAAAGGCAAGAGGAAGATACATAGCATTTTTAGATAGTGATGATATATGGTATGAAAATAAGCTAGAAAAACAAGTTAGTTTTATTAAAGCAAATAACTATACTATAGTATATAGTGCTTATGAGCTTATAGATGAAAATAACAATAAGTTAAACAAAATAATAAATGTATCGGAAAGTGTAGATTATAATAATTTACTAAAAGGAAATATATTAGGTTGTTTAACTGTAATGATTGATAAAACAAAGGTTAATTTTGAAATAAAGATGAGTGGGAAAAGGCATGAAGACTATATACTATGGTTATCTATCCTTAAAAGTGGTAATAGCGCCTATGGAATAAATGAAATACTAGCTCAATATAGAAAATCGAGTAAATCTCTTAGTGGGAATAAGGCTAAATCCGCTAAATGGACTTGGGATATATATAGAGAAGTAGAAAAATTACCGCTACACAAATCAATTTATTATTTTTGGAATTATGCTTTGGGTGGTATAAAAAAGAAATAATAGAGAGGAGTATTTTTAGATATGTATAAACATAAATTTACAGTTTTCACTCCTACATATAATAGAATACATACTATAGAGAGACTATATAATGATTTAAAAGAGCAAACTTTTAAAGATTTTGAGTGGTTAATAGTAGATGATGGAAGTAGTGACAACACTAAGGAATTAATTAATAGATTTATAGCTGAAAATAGTATAAATATAAGGTATATATATAAATCTAATGGCGGAAAGCATACAGCCATAAATAAGGGTGTAAGAGAGGCTAATGGAGAGCTATTTTTTATAGTTGATAGTGATGATGGACTTTTAAAGGACTCTCTAGAAGTAGTAAATAATGAGTGGAATTCATTGGAATACAAAGATGGATTTTGTGGTGTAGTTGGTTTATGTGCTACATCAGATTTAAATACTTTAGGAAGTGAGTTACCAGTAGAATATAGAATATGTAATTTCACAGATTTATACTACAAGTATGGAGTTAAGGGGGATAAAAGTTTAGTATTTTCAACTGATATACTTAAAAAGTATCCATTCCCAGAAAGAAAAGAAGTTAAATTTATACCAGAAAGTATAGTCTGGAATGAGATATCTAAATCTTATAAAGTAATTTGTATAAATAAGCATATGATAGTAAGGGAGTATTTAGAAGATGGGCTTACAAAAAATATATTAAGTAAAAGTTCATTAAGAGGAAGATCAATTGAATATTTATACTTAATAAATCAAAATACATATCCATTAAGTAAATATCCCTATATGTGGATAAAAAATTATATAAATCTATCTAGATATTCTTTATTATCAGGAAGTAATTATTATAAAGAAATTAAAAAATTTAGTGATAGGTTATTATATTGTATATGTTTTCCATTTGGATACTATAAATATATAAAACAAAAAGACTTAGTGGATAAGTAGATTAAAACACAGCAAAAAATAAGCCTTAAAAATAATTTTACAATTATTTTAAGACTTATTTTTTATTAATTATTGTAATTTAGGATTATCTTCAGGCATAATATCTCTAAATATAAAATCGTGTAGAATAGGTAAAGAATCAGGATCAAACTGTAAAACCCAACCAGCATTTCCTAAAATACCACCAGTGCTATGAATCTCATCATCAATAGGGAACTCCATCTGCTTTATATCTAAATTACCAATACTTAAAACTGTAGAACCTAAACCGATTATATTACCAGGTTTCATATTAGTCTTAACATAAGGAAGTACACTATCAATTAATTGAGGATACTTAGCAATAGATAAATCCTTAACACCATTTATAATACCTTGAACAACAGCCCTTTGTCTTCTGTCCCTTTCAAGGGCACTGTCATTTTTTCTAATACGAGCAAATGATAAAGCCTGATATCCATTTAACTTTTGATCACCAGAACTTTTAACATACTGTATTTTTCCTTTGTTAGGATTAGTATTCATACTGTAAGTTTCATTAATGAATTTATTAAGCTCAGGAATCTCTGAAGATTTAACCTCAACAGTAACCCCTCCTAAAGTATCTATTATATCCATAAAAGAGAAGAAATTAACAACTGCATAATTCTGTATATCAAGTTCAAAGTTATTTTCTAAAGTTTCAGTAAGTAAATTGATTCCACCATAAACATAAGCATGAGTAAGCTTTTGTTTTCCGTAGCCTGGAATATCAACATAAGTATCACGAGCTAAAGATGTAAGCTTTAAACTTTTGTTCTTGTTGTCAACAGTAAGAATCATCATAGAATCTGATCTAGCCTCTTCTTCAACAGTTCTACCATCCGTACCTATAAGTAAAATATTTGTAATTCCTTTTTCGCTAACATAGTCAGTGCTCCCAAGAATACCTGAATCTGCACTAGAATCATGCATGATATTTAGCTTATAGTAAAGATATCCAAAGGCAGATGTAGGAACAGCAACTACCAAAATCGATAGAAATATAACGAATTTCTTTAAATTTGACAAAATAATCCCTTCTTTCGTGTTTTTTAAATAACATATCCTATATTATATTAAAATATAATAATATATTCAATAGGCTATATTTTATAAAAAAGATATAAACTATAATGGCAAAATAGTCTAACTATTCATATTAAATAATATATAGAAATATGAATAGGGGGACAGTTATGACATCTATAGAAAAACGAAGAATAAATAATCTAAACTATCCAATTATAAAAGATATTGAAATTGACAAACAAATATTAAACAAAGTAAATAATAGAATATATGAAGATATACTTTGTTTCAATGAAATAGTACAAACTGAAGATGAAAATATTGAATTTGCACTTACAGAGTATGAAGTAAACTTAAATAAAAATAAAATTATAAGTATATCTATAGAATTCTCACAATTAGCAGGAATATGCGAAATAACTTATATAAATACTTATAATTATGACCTAAGCAAAGGAAAAGAATTAGATATTGATTCCATATTTAATGAAAATACAAATTACTTAAAAAAAATTAATGGTGAAATACAAGAAAAAATAAATGAAATTATAAAAAAACAAGATGAATTTTATATAAACATAGATAAAGAACAAAGCTTCTATATAAAAGAAGATAAGATAGTAATTTGCTTTTCTAGCTATGAATTAGGGGATAGATTTCAATATCCAATAGAAATAAACATAATGTTTAAGGATTATAAAAATTATTTAGATAACTATGTATTATCTAATATATATAAAATATAAATATTAGGAGGCTGTAAAATGAAATATCTCAAAGAATACAATAGATATAGTGCAGTTTTATATGCACAAAGTTGGGCATTAAGTCATAACCCAAATTATAAAAACTATGAAGAATGGGGGGGAGATTGTACAAATTTTATATCACAATGTGTTCATGCAGGTAAAATTCCATTTGATGAAGATGGAAATGAAGAATCTAAAAAATGGTATTGGTATGATGATAGACATAGAACACCATCATGGACATCGGCTGAACTTTTCTATCAATATATAATTAATAATAACAATGAAAAAACTAATAATTTTGGAATTTATGCAAGAGAAGCATCTTATAATGAATTAGAACTAGGAGATATTGTTCAACTACTTTATTCAGGAAGAGCATATCATACAATGATAATAACAAAAGTTTTATTAAATGGAGATTACCTAATAGATTATCTTGAATGCCAACATACTTATAATTTATTAGATTATCCATTAAGTATGAAAGAAGGAGAAAAAAGATATATAAAAATATTAGGATACTATACTTGGTAAAATATAAATTTATAAAATAAAAATAGGTGTCTTAAAATAAACCTTTGTCAAATTAAAAAGTAGACAAAAATGTTGATTTTAAGACATTTACTGCATATTAAAAATTTTGTAAGATAAAGGGATAAACTTAAAAAAACAAAAAAAGAGTAGATAAAACAAATTATTAACATATAAAATAAATATAAAATGATATAAACAGTTTAAAAAATAAGAAATATCAGAAAATAAAGAAAAATACAATAAAATCTAATTCAAAGGTCTACAAAAATGTTATAATATAATAAAACATAACATCGCTAGGGGGGAGATAGGTATGTCTGATAATTCATTATCACAGAATGTAGGGAAATTATTTGAAGTAATGTTCAAAAAATCTCTTTACAAAGTAGCAATGATTATTTTGGGATTACCAATTATGATTGTTACATTCTTTAAGTATTTGAGTGAGAAAAATAAAAACTCATATGCAGGTACAATAAAGTCCATAGAAGATGAACTTACGAAGGATGGAACAAAAGAAAATTTAAGGGGAGAAATAGAAAAACAACAAATAAGGAAACTTGAATTTTTTAATAAAAATTTAGGTGAAGCAGAATTTACTAAAAATGTAGATGAGCTTTTAGCAACAAGATTTAAGGAAATAGTAGAGATAAAATTAAAATCTAAACATACAGAATTAAAAGACGTAACTTTCACTTCAACGTTTAGGAAAATGATCGAGAATCAAGGTATGTTTATCTTATCAATAATATTAGGATTTCCAATGTACATACTCTTAGCAATCTGTAGCAATTCATACGTAAAATACATTTTTGAAAGATTAGTAATGATGGTATTTGTTATATTTGGTGTAACTTTACTAGTATTTACAATCCTATATTCATCACCATTAGACCCAGCCGTTAATATTTTAGGACAAGGAGCGACCCCAGATCAAGTAGCAGAATTTAATAGAATTTATGGACTAGACCAGCCATATTTAATAAGATTAATGGAGTCATTTAAAGGGCTATTCACATTTGACTTAGGAAATTCATTTACAGGAAATGAAGAAGTATTTGGAGCAATAATGAGAAGATTCCCAGTAACATTAAATGTAGCATTTGTATCATTAGGGGTTGCGATAATATTATCTATACCAGCTGGTATAATATCAGCAATAAAGCAGTACTCAGCTTATGATTACACATTTATGTTACTTGCACTATTAGGACTTTCAATACCAAACTTCTGGTTAGGACTTATATTAATACTTAAGTTCTCAATTGAAAGTGGAATACTACCAGCTACATATCAAGTTGGAAATGGTTTAAGTTTAATAATGCCAGCTATAGTACTTGGAACAGGGCTTTCTGCAAGTGTAGCTAGGATGACAAGATCATCAATGCTTGAAGTTGTAAATCAAGACTACATACTTACAGCAAGAGCTAAAGGGCTTAGCGAAAGTAAAGTTATAATAAAGCATGCTCTAGGGAATGCAATGATACCTATAGTAACTGTTATAGGACTTTTATTCGGAGGAATGTTAGGTGGATCAGCAGTAACGGAAAAGGTATTCAATATAAACGGGATAGGTAGTTTTATAGTTGATAAACAATTCGTTCCGGATATACCAATAGTTTTAGCAGGAGTTGTATATGTAGCAGTAATAATAAGTTTGATAAACTTAGTTGTTGATATACTATACTCATTCCTAGATCCTAGAATTAAGTCTAAAATGAAAAGTTATTAGGAGGAGCGAATCGAGATGCAGGATAATATAGCTTTAAAAGAACCAGGCAAAGATAATAAAAATAAAATGGAATATTTAAAAAAAGAAACAGAAAGAAAGCTTAAAAGCTTCAAGGAATATACAGCACTGAGATTCTCAATGGGAATAAGCACAGCAATTCTTGTAATATTATTAATAGTAGGAATAGACTTTAAAGATGGTGGTGTAAGCATACCAACAATGGTATTTGCAGGTCTATACCTAATATCAGTAGTAGCGCAATTGGCGACAATTAAAAAAGTAAAGGGTGACATATTAGAACATGATGAAATACAAGATAAAACAAGAAAAATAGGTTATGCATTAATACCTTTTCTTGTTATAGCGAATATATTCTCAGCAACAGCAGGGATGACTCTAGTTAAAAAAGATAGAGGTATAGAATATACACTTTCTATATACATGATATTAATATCTTTTAGTAGTATTATGATATCTGCTATAAACTTATTCAAACCATATGTTGCAAATACTTATTACATAGGTATGGGAATTTTAATAGCAATTACACTTTTCTATATATATTCAATTATCATGATAAGCAAACATATAAAAGAAAAGAAAGTAGACAAGTGTTTAAAACCAATAGCGATTATACTTATGGCAACTGTCGTAATAGGAAACTTATTCGCATTTGCAGCAGGACTTGTAATACTTAGAAAATTAAAACATAAAGATGCTGAGATTTCTATAGAGTGGATTGATGTATTAAGAAGATTATTTAGAAATGATATGACAGTACTTGGATTATTTGTAATAGTTTTACTAATGTCTATATCGCTTTGTAGTTATCTAACATTTGATTATGCAATAGCTATTGAAAATAATTATAGTACAATACTTTTAGCACCAAGTTTACAGTTCCCTTTAGGAACGGATGATTTTGGTAGATGCGTATTTTCAAGAATTGTTTTCGGAGCTAGAATATCTTTATCTGTTGGTTTAGTTTCTACATTAATACCTATATTTGTAGGTGGGGGACTTGGAGCTATATCAGGATACTATGGAAAAGTAATAGACAATAGTATAATGAGAATTTTAGATGTACTATATGCAGTACCAGGTATACTACTTGCAATTGCAATAGTTGCAGCATTTGGTGCAAGTACATTTAACTTAATATTAGCATTAAGTATTGGTTCTATACCAGGATATGCAAGAACTGTTAGAGCGACAGTAATGAGAATTTCAAATAACGAGTTTGTTGAAGCAGCTAAGGCTTGTGGGGCTAAAGATACAACGATAATACTAAAACATATAATGCCAAACTCATTAGCACCAATAATAGTTCAAGCAACATTAGGTATAGGTGGAGCTGTTTTATCTACAAGTAGTTTAAGTTACTTAGGACTTGGAGTAGAGCCACATATACCAGAGTGGGGTAATATATTAAAAATAGGAAGTAAATTCCTAGAAACTAATCCTCACTTAGCGATATATCCAGGTATAGCAATAATAGTATTAGTTTTAGCATTCAATTTCTTTGGTGACGGAGTTAGAGATGCACTAGATCCAAAGCTTAAGTAAGGGGAGAAGACATGGAGAATATATTAGAAATAAAAGACTTATATGTAGACTATATAACAGAAGATGCTACTGCCAAAGCAATAAATGGAATAAGCTTTGATTTAAAGTATGGAGAAAGCTTAGGATTAGTTGGAGAAACTGGTGCTGGTAAAACAACTACTGCACTTTCTATAATGCAACTAATTCCAGACCCTCCAGGAAAAATAATCGGTGGAGAAATAAATTTTAAAGGTAGAAATTTAATTTATAATACTCCTAAGGAGAATCAAGAAATAAGGGGTAATGGGATATCTATGATATTCCAAGACCCAATGACAGCCTTAAACCCTATAATGACAATAGGGGATCAGCTACAGGAGGTTGTTTTAACGCATAAAAAAATGAGTAAGGAAGAAGCTAAAAAAGTAGTTATAGATATGCTTGAGGTAGTTGGAGTTAAAGGTGATAGATATAATGACTATCCTCATCAATTTTCAGGTGGGATGAAACAAAGGGTTGTTATAACTATGGCGCTTTTATGTAATCCAGAGCTTTTAATAGCGGATGAACCAACTACAGCACTAGATGTTACTATACAGGCACAAGTTCTAGACATAATACAAAAACTTAGGGAAAAGCTTAACATGTCTATGATATTAATAACACATGACCTAGGAGTTGTTGCAGAAACTTGTGATAGAGTACTTATAATGTATGCAGGTCAAATAGTAGAAAGTGGAACAATAGAAGAAGTTTTTACTAATCCAAAACATCCATATACAAAGGGATTATTTGACTCTATACCAAAGTTAGATGCAGATAGTGAAAAGTTAATTCCAATAGAAGGGGAAATACCAAACGCATCAAGTTTACCAACGGGATGTTATTTCCACCCAAGATGTAAATATAGAAAAGCAATTTGTGAGACAACTTCACCAGAGGTAAAGGGAGAAGGACAGCAATATAAATGTCATTTTTAACGGGGGAAAATTATGTTAGAGATTAAAAATTTGAAAAAGCACTTTGATGTAGCTGGGGGAAAACTACATGCAGTAGATGATATTTCATTAAGGATAGAAGAAGGAAAAACTCTAGGTATAGTTGGGGAAAGTGGATGTGGAAAGTCTACATTAGGTAGAGTAATACTTAGACTTCATGAGCCAACATCAGGACAAATTTTATTTGATGGTATGGATATAACTAGTTTTGATAAAGAAGAGATGAGACAAATGAGAAAATATATGCAAATAATTTTTCAGGATCCATATGCATCTCTAAATCCTAGATTTACAATAGCACAGATAATAGAAGAACCATTAAAGCTTCATAAAGTATATAAAACAGCTGAAGAACGTAAAATTAGGGTAGAAGAGTTAATGGATTTAGTTGGTCTTTCTAAACGATTATACAACTCTTATCCTCACGAACTTGATGGTGGAAGAAGACAAAGGATAGTTATAGCTAGAGCACTTGCAATAAATCCTAAGTTTGTAATATGTGATGAACCAGTTAGTGCACTAGACGTATCAGTACAGGCACAAATACTAAACTTAATGATGGAATTACAAGAAAAACTAGGCCTTACATATGTATTCATATCTCATGATTTATCAGTTGTAAAACATATATCTGATGATGTTGGAGTAATGTATCTGGGACAATTAATAGAGAAAGCTCCAAAAGAAGCTATATTTAAAAAGCCTCTACACCCATATACAATAGCATTACTTTCAGCTATACCATCGATAAATATAAAAGAAAAGAAAGAAAAAATAATATTAAAAGGAGAAATAAGTTCTCCTATAAATCCAAAGCCAGGATGTAGATTTGCAAAAAGATGTCCATTTGCTAATGACATTTGTAATAGCCAAACACCTAATTTAGAAGAAATAGAAAAGGACAGATTTATAGCTTGTCATAGAAGTGGGGAAATACTTGCGGGAACACTTAAATATTAGTATTCAATTAAATTTTGAATAGATAAACATTAGGGGGAGAAATTTATGAAAATCAAAAAAAGGATCGTAGCAATGCTACTAAGTACTACAATGTTACTTAGTACAGTAGGATGTACATCAACTAAAGATAGCAGTGGAGGGGGTTCAACTGCATCAGCAGACGCTCCAACAGTAAAACTTCTTTCTATGAGTTCAAATGAGAAAGATGCAAACATAGTAAGAGACCAATTAACAAAAGCTGGTTTTAAGGTTGAATTAAACATACAACCAGACTTTAGTAGTTTCCAAGCGCAGCAAGATGCAGGAAACTATGATTTATCTATAACTGGATGGACTACAGTAACAGGAAATCCAGACTATGCTGTAAGAAGTTTATTTAAAACAGGAGCAGACTATAATAAAAGTGGTATAGCAGATTCTAAAGTAGATGAGTTAGTAGAAAAAGCTTCAACAGAAACAGCAGATGAATATACTGCAACTTATAAAGAATTAGAAAACGTTTTAGTTGATGAAAAAGCATATATAGCACCTCTATATTCAAGTATGAAAACTCAAGCTATAAATAAGGAGAAAGTAAAAGATGTTAGATTATCAAAATCTCGTTCTATGGTATGGGAAGGAATAAGCTTTGTTGATGAGACTAAAAATGCAACAGACCCATTAATGTTAAGTCAAACAATATCAGATTTAACATCACTTGACCCTATAAAAGGAAATGATGGTTCTATAAACATGTTAAACACAAATATGTATGCAAGATTAGTTAACTTAACAGATGATGACAAAGTTACATCTGATGGTTCTTTATCTCGCAATCATGCAATAGCTGATGGAAATAAAGATTTTTACTTTGTATTAAGAGATGATGTGAATTTTGCAAAAGTTGAAAATGAAAAAGCTGTTGATAGTGGAGATAAAGTTGGAGCAGAAGACATAGTATTCTCATTAGAAAGAGCTATAAATAAAGACTCAGTACCTGATCACAGAACATACAGCTTACATGAAAGTATGGATAAAGTAGAAATAGTTACTGATTTAGCAGCATTAGAAGGAACTAAGGTATCTGGAAGTGATACTACATTAAAAGCAGCATTAGAAGAAGGATTAAAAGCTCCTATATCTTCTTTAGTTGGAGATAAAAACTCTGTGGATAATGCAAATGGAAAATATCAAGTAGTTAAAGTTACTACTAAAAATCCATTCCCACAAGTATTAAACTATCTTGCTCATCAATCTGCTGGTATAGTATCTAAGAAGCAAGTAGAATCTGTAAATACTTACGATATAGCTACTTACGATAGAACTAAAGATGTAGCTTATGGTGATGCAACATCAGTTACGAAAGGCTCTACATACAACAATACATTAGCAACTAGTGGTCCATATATAATGACTTACAAAGATGATTATGAAGCTGTATTTGAAAAGAACCCAGTTTATATGGTTGGAACTGAAAATGAACCAAAGATACAAACTATTAAAGTTAAGTTTATAAAAGATCAAGATAGTCAATTATCAGCACTTAGAAGTGGTGAAATAGATGTATTATACAGTGTTCCGGTTGATAAGTTTGACTTAGTTAAAAATGATGCTAAATTAGAACTTCAAGATATTCAAGGTAATGGAGTACAATATATGTTATTTAATATGGCTGAAGGTTCAGTAACAGCTGATGAGAATGTAAGAAAAGCTATTTTATATACTATAAACCAAGATGAGTTTGTAGCTGTAAACCAAGGAAATGTGTTTAAAGCTTACTCTACACTATCTCCATTAGTTAAAACAGGAAATGAATTAAAAGCAGATCCGGAAAAAGTAAAAGAATTATTATCAACTAAAAAATAATATAAATAAAGATTTTAATTTGTTGTAAACAATAAACCTTTGTGCTAATATTATATTAAAATACTACTCGAAGGGGAGTAGCTAACACGAAAGTGATAATTAGTCGTCATGACGGTAGAAATACCCGGCTAATTAGCAAGGATGACCCTTGTAAGCAAGACCTTCAAAATTTGCATTAAATATGCTTATTTTGTGGGTCTTTTTCTATTTTAATTATAAAATACTAAAAAATCCGCAAAATAAGATATAAAAATTATTATTAGGAGGATTTAGTATGTTTTATAAGAAAGGTTACGAGAAGGTTATAGAGGAATTAGACTCATCATTACAAGGTCTCACGACAGAGAAAGTGAAAGATTTATTAGAAAAAGATGGGTACAATGAATTAAAAGAGAAAAACAAAGTGCCAACGTACAAATTATTTCTAGATTCATTTAAAGATCCTTTAGTAATAATATTATTAATAGCTGCAATAGTTCAGATATTTCTAGGTGAAGTAGTTGAGTCAGGAATAATATTTGCAGTAATAATATTAAATTCAATCCTTGGTGTTGTTCAAACAAAAAAAGCAGAAGGATCATTAGAAAGTCTTAAAAAATTATCAGCACCAAATGCAAAGGTCATAAGAGATAACCAAAAGATAACAGTACCTGCGAGAGAATTAGTAGTAGGTGATATTGTTTTACTCGAAGCTGGAGATTATATACCAGCAGATGGTAGAATTATAGAAGCTCAAACTTTAAAAATAGTAGAAGGTATGCTTACTGGAGAATCAGAACCAGTGTTAAAACACAATGAGATAATAAATGAAGAAGCAGGACTTGGTGACCAAAAAAATATGGTATTTAGTGGTGCTATAGTAGTTTATGGTAGAGGAATGTTTGTGGTAACAAATACCGCTATGACCACACAAATGGGTAAAATAGCAGGACTTTTAGAATCATCGGAAGCTAAATTAACGCCTCTTCAACAAAAACTAGAGGACTTTAGTAAAAAGCTAGGAATAGGAATAGTAGGATTAGCGGTGTTAATATTTGGAATACAAATGGCAAGAGCCTATTTTACTGGACCAAACCTAGATATGACTCAGGTAGCACTAGACTCATTTATGTTTGCAGTGGCAGTAGCAGTAGCAGCTATACCAGAAGCACTTTCTTCAATAGTTACAATAGTGTTGGCTGTTGGAACCAATAACATGGCTAAAAAGCAGGTTATAATAAGAAAGTTACCAGCAGTTGAAACACTAGGTTCTACAAGTATTATATGTAGCGATAAAACAGGAACCCTAACACAAAATAAAATGACAGTAGTAGATTATTATATGTATGGAACTAATAAAGAAGATATGAAAAAAGAAAATATAAACTATAATTACCAAGCAAAACTCCTTACATTAATATCTACACTATGTAATGATTCACACATAACAAAAGAGGGAACAGAAATAGGAGACCCAACAGAAATAGCTTTAATTAGTTATTCAAATAAAAATGACTTAAATTATAGTACTTTAAGAGATAAGTACGTTAGAATAGATGAAATACCTTTTGATTCAGATAGAAAACTTATGTCTACGGTAAATGATATATATGGAGACGCTATAATGTATACAAAGGGAGCTCCAGACGTATTATTTGGTAGATGTAAATATGCACTAAAGAACGGATCGGTAGTAGAAATTAATGACGAAATACTAAATGAATATAGAAAAGTAAATGAAGAGTTTTCAAATAAAGCATTAAGGGTTTTAGCATTTGCAATGAAAGATGTACCAGATATAGATTTTGTACCTTGTGTAGAAGATGAAGTAGATATGATTCTAGTTGGTATTATGGCTATGATAGATCCTCCAAGGGAAGAAGTATTTAGTGCAATTAAGGAAGCAAAGGAAGCTGGAATAAAAACTATAATGATAACTGGTGACCACAAAACAACAGCTGCAGCAATAGCAAAAGAAATAGGAATTATGGAAGATGGGGATATGGCTATAACAGGTCAAGAACTAGATTTAATGGATGATAATAAATTAGATGAATCTCTAGAACACATAAGGGTATATGCGAGAGTTTCACCAGAAAATAAAATACGTATAGTGAAAGCATGGCAGAAAAAAGGAAAAATAACTGCTATGACAGGTGATGGAGTAAATGATGCACCATCATTAAAACAAGCGAATATAGGTATAGGCATGGGTAGTGGTACTGATGTGTCTAAAGATGCTTCATCTATGATATTAGTTGATGACAATTTTACAAGTATTATAAATGCAGTAGAGGTAGGTAGAAGTGTATATGATAATATTAAAAAATCTATAACATATCTATTTGCAGGGAATTTAGGAGCTATAATTGCCATATTATTTGCAGTATTTGCAGGCTGGTCAAATCCATTTACGGCACTACAATTATTATTTATAAATTTAGTAAATGACTCATTACCAGCAATAGCATTAGGACTTGAAAGTCCAGGGAAAAATATAATGAAAGAAAAACCTAGAGATCCAAATGAAAGTATATTAGCAGGTGGAACTTTACAAGCTGTTTTATATAGAGGATTAACAATAGGTGTAGTAGTCATATTAGCTCAGTATGTTGGTCTTAAAACTTCTCCAGAACTTGGGGTAGCAATGGCATTTTCTACTTTAATAATAGCTAGAATACTTCAAACACTACCAGCAAGATCAAACGACCAAACACTTATAAGCTTAGGCTTTTTCACTAATAAATATGTTATAGGCTCAGTTGTAGTATGTTTCTTATTATACTCTATAACTTTAGTACCAGGGGTTAGAGAAATATTCTCTATACCAAATAGTTTTGATATTACGCAACTAGGAATCTGTTTAGGTTTGGCATTAGTATCAACAGTAGTAATGGAAATAGCAAAAGTATTTAAAAATAAAATAAGTTAAAAAATAGGTGCCTTAAATAGTTTTTATTATTTGAGGCACCTATTTTAAAAATTTATTATTATATATTTTGTGAAGTTTAACCCCAAGTGAAATTTTCTCGTAAAAATCAACATTAGATTTTTCAACAGTGAAGGCTATTTTGAAAGGGGTAATAGACATCAAGTATGGATAGAAGAAAAAATACCTGCATCTGAAAGAGCAGTATCAATGCTTATAAGCAAACTTAATAGTGAGAAAATAGAAACAGAACTTCCTATACCTAAAATTGATAGAGTTGCTATAGCACCTGCTATAAAAGACTTAACCAAAGCTAAAATAGCATTAGTTAATACTGGTGGGATAGTACCAGTAGATAACCCAGATAGAATACAATCCGCTTCAGCTACTAGATGGGGAAGATATGATATATCAAATATAGATAATTTAAAGAGTGGAGTATACAAAACTATACATGCAGGATTTGATCCAACAGTAGGAACAGGAACAACTCAGGCAGAGGCTACGAAAATGGCTAATGAAATCGTACCATTTTTACAAGAAGATAATGTAGATGCAATAATCATGGTTTCCACATGAGGTACTTGTACTCGTTGCGGTGCAACAATGGTAAAAGAATTTGAAAAAGCAGGGTTTGTAATAGTTCAAATGTGCAATTTAATTCCTGTTGCAAAAACGGTTGGTTCAAATAGAATAGTACCAACTATATCAATACCATATCCAATGGGAGATCCATCAAAATCTAAAGAAGAACAATTTAAAATGAGATATAAAATGGTAGGAACTGCTTTAAAATCATTGATCACAGATATTGAAGAACAAACTGTATTTAAACATTAGTTATTCCGATGTGTTTATGGGCCGCATTAGCTAGTAAGAGTTTTTCTAAAGTTGCAAGTAAGACACTTGCATTTTTAACTACTAATTTAGGATGGCTATATTTAATATCAATGCTTGCATTTGTAATATTTGCAATAGCTATAGCATTCAGTAAGTATGGAAATATTAAACTTGGAACTGATGATTCTAAACCTGAATACTCAACGACCTCATGGTTTGCTATGTTGTTTGGAGCAGGAATGGGTATAGGGCTAATATTTTGGGGAGTAGCAGATTTTGCAATTAAGTCATCGTTTTTACATTGGGGAATACATCCTTGGGCTGGGTATAGTATAATTGGTTTATCACTTGCATATTTTCAATTTAGAAAAGGTAAATCAGGATTAATAAGTAGTATTTTAGAACCAATACTAGGGGATAAAGTAAATGGTCCAATTGGAGTATCAATTGATGTATTAGCAGTATTTGAAACAATAGCAGGAATAGCTACATCTCTAGGACTTGGAACTATGCAAATTAATAGTGGTCTTAGTTATTTATTTAATATACCTAATAATTCAGGAACACAAATAATAATAATAGCAATAACTACGTTTATATTTATAGCAACAGCTGTATCTGGTGTGGATAAGGGGATTAAAAAAATATCGGATATAAATTTAATTTTAGCAATAATAGTAACTGTAGCAGCATTTTTAGTAGGTCCTACATTAGAAATAATAAATAATTTTACTAGTGGTATTGGGAATTATGTACAAAATATATTTTCAGATAGCATGGGCTCCATTTGTTGGAACATTTATAGCTAGAATTTCAAAGGGAAGAACTATAAGAGAGTTTATAACAGGTGTAATAGTAGCACCAGCACTTGCATCTTTTATATTTTTCACTATATTTGGAACGTTAGGAATAGATTTGGTATTAGGTCAAGGGATGTCATTAGAGTCAGTACAAGCAATATCATCAGATGTATCTATTGCATTTTTCGCAGTACTATCTAATTATAAATTAGGGTTTATAATATCAGTTATAACTATAATATTACTTATAACGTTCTTTATAACTTCAGCAAACTCAGCGACATTTGTTTTAGGGATGTTTACATCAAATGGGAATCTGAATCCTAGTAATAAAAAGAAAATCATGCTTGGATTACTTCAATCTTTGTTAGCAGTAGTACTTTTATTAAGTGGTGGATTAAGTGCATTGCAAACATCTTCATTAGTGGCTGCTTTTCCATTTATATTTATAATGATATTAGCCTGTATTTGTTTAGTGAAAGAACTCAAAAAAGAAAATATTAATCAGATAAAATCAAATAAAATTAAAGTGAAATAGAAAAAAGCTGGATCGAATATCCAGCTTTTTCTAATTTAGGTTACAACGAATGAAGTATGCAAAGATGTTCACTAGACATACATTTGTTACATTCTACGCACTTATGTTTATAATTAGTATCCTCTTTTAAGTTATTTATTAAATCAGGTTCACAAATTAAAGGTCTACATATAGAAAAATAGTCGATATTAGTAGAATTTAAAATACTATTCATACTTTCGAAAGTCCTATTACCACCAACAAGAAGTACAGGAGCAGAAATAATACTAGAAATCTCAGAGGCATAATCTTTGAAATAAGACTCTCCCTTAAAACCTCTAAAATTTCCACCACTTATTTCAACTGAATCTATTCCAAAACGATCAAGTTCTTTAACAACATACTTACAGTCATCAAAATTAGCACCAGAATCTCTAAAATCACTACAATTTATTTTGATACCAATATGATAATCATTTCCAACCTTTTCTCTAATAGCATTATAAACTTCAATAATAATCCTAGCTCTGTTATTAATAGACCCACCATACTCATCAGTTCTTCTATTATGATAAGGATCTAAGAATTGGCTAAGCAAATATCCATGTGCCCCATGTATTTGAACACCGTCAAAACCAGCATCCTTGCATCTAAGGGAAGCATCAGCAAAAGCATTAATAATCATTTTTATATCCTCTTTAGTCATTTCACAAGGAGTAGTGTTTCTACTTATATGAGGTACACTAGATGGACCTAAAATAGCTCTACCATTAACATTGTATAAAGTATTAGAACCACCATAAACTATTTGCATCATAATTTTTGAACTATAGCTATGCACTTTTGAAACTAAATTTTTGTACTCAGATATAAATGAATCGTCATAAATTCCTAGCATGTTTCTAGTAGGTTGTTCATCTTTTAAAATATGAGCATAGCTTGTTATTATTAGACCAACATTTCCATGTGCAAGGTTCTCATAAACCTCCATAATCTTATCATTAATATGACTATCATCATTTGCAAGCCCTTCCCATGTAGCAGAGCGTACAAATCTATTTTTCAAATCCATATTTTTAATTGTAGTTTTATCAAACAATGATTTCATTTATAAAATACCCCCAGTAAATTATTTAATAATATCAGACGAATTAAATGTAGAAATATTATTTAAAAATAGGACATCTTTAATATCTTTATTTTTACTAAAATAATCGTCTATATTTAATTTATAATATCTTGGATCTATAACATGAATCTTTTTATATTTTGAAGTTAAAAATGGAACAAAGTTATGAGCATAAGAGTCTTTATAAACCAAGATTTCATCAATACTATTAGGATTTCCTTCAATTACAGCTAAGGCTGGATCCCCATGAAGGAAATATTGATACTTATTTTTCCCATTAAGTTTTGTATCATTATAAAGAGTATCATAATTTTTATCAAAATCTATTAAAATATCAAAATCTTTATAATCATCATAAGAGAAAATAGTATCACCTTTAATTTGAGGAAGTAAAGCTTTTGAATAATAAGTTCCATAAAAATTATCAGATATCTTACTGTAATCACCTGTAACTTCTCCATACAAATCTTCAAATGCAAGTTTTGCTCCAAGTTGGGTCCAATGATGATCAGTATTAAAATAAATATACTCATTTTTATTTTTCTCTAAAATACTATAAGGACTATAAAGTTTTATATTATAATTTTGTACCTTATATGCATCAATTTCGCTATTAATATATTTAAGTGCATTTAGTTGATTATCTGTAATAGCATACCCTGGAAGATCATTTTCATAAAAAGCTATAGAAGTAGGAACTATCATAATAGTAGAAGAAACATTATAATTATCCTTTAAATAGCAAGAAACATCTATTACCTGGGCAATATTTTTATCGATAATATCTTTATTAAAAACAAATTTCTCCATAAGTCGACCGCTATTACTAACGTAAATATCTCTGAATTCTTTATGACCAATACCATAGTTATAATAATTTTTAAACTCTATAAACTCTGTTCTAAATGGAAATTGATCAGAAGTGTAGCTATCAAAATCTTTCATAAAAGAACCGTTATAGACTTTACCTAAAGAGAAGTCCGGAGATTGAGAAAGTATTTTGTTTTCCATTTCATTAATCTTTTTATCCGGCGTTAAAAAATTTATAATAGGAAATATAAAAATAAATCCTAGAAAGAAAACTATAGTTACGTATTTTAAAATATTATCCTTATTTATTTTCATAATTTCACCTAATTCTAAAACCTAAAGTATAAAAATGGATTAAATGTAGCATCAACTAAAAAGGCAGTAGATAGAACTAATCCAAAAATTAAAACTATAAGTCTTAGGTATTTATATTTATCTAAGTAATTTTTAAATAATGGTGTAGATGCTAATATAGAAACTATTAATAGAACTACATTAGGTATTAAATAGTATAAAAATTCGGCATCAAATAAACTGCGACTAAAGTCAAACATAACACCTAAATATTTAAAAACATCACTAAGTTTAGTTATATCAAATAAAACAAAACTTATTATAACTAAAAATATTACATAAAAATGACTTATAAAGCTTGGAACTTTCTTTAATATATCTAATAAAAATAGTTTTTCTAAAAGTAATATTACACCAAAGAAAAGACCCCAAAGTATAAAGTTAAAACTTGCTCCATGCCAAAGTCCAGTTAAAAACCATACAGCAAAGATATTAAAAAACCACCTACTTTTAGAACATCTATTTCCGCCTAGTGGGATATAAACATAATCTCTAAACCAAATACCAAGTGATATATGCCATCTTCTCCAAAATTCAGTTATAGACTTTGAAACATAAGGGAAGTTAAAGTTTTCTAAAAACTCAAATCCAAATATTTTACCAAGGCCGATTGCCATGTCTGAATATCCAGAAAAATCAAAGTATATTTGAAGAGTAAAACATATAATACCAAGCCAAGCACTTAGTATAGAAAGTTTTTCGTAGGGGGTATTTTTTATAGAAAACCAAATAGCACCTAAGTTGTTTGCAAGAATCACCTTTTTTGAAAGACCTATTATAAAGCGGTAAGTCCCTTCATAAACTTTGTCCAAAGTAGACTTACGATTATTTAAATCTTTTGCAATATCAGAATACCTTACTATAGGTCCTGCTACTAGCTGAGGAAATAAAGTTACATAAGTGGCAAGAGATATAATATTTTTTTGAACAGGGGCTTCATTTCTATATACATCTATAGAATAAGACATAGTCTGGAATGTATAGAAGCTTATACCAATAGGTAAACTTAAATTTAATAAAGCTATATTTGAATTAAAAACATCATTGAATATAGAAATTAAAAAATCACTATATTTAAAAAATCCAAGTAAACTTAAGTTTACAGTTATAGAAGAAATAAGTGCCAATTTAGACTTAAAGGTTCCTCTATATTTATCGATAATAATAGCATGTGTATAATCAATAATACTAGAAAATAACATTATAAGTATATAAATCGGTTCTCCCCAAGCATAAAATACCAAACTAAACATTAATAAAGTAAGGTTTTTAAGCTTAGAGGGTGAAATAAAGTAACAAAATAGAACCAAGGGTAGAAAATAAAATAAAAATGTTATACTACTAAAAACCAAAATATCACCAACTTACATAATTTATTTGATATTAAAATTATTTTTTTATTAGGTTTAATATTACTTCTTCTATTTCTTTAGCATTTTTAGCAGATACTAAATAGGCATAGTTACCTTTTTTATCTAATATAGTGTTTGAGGATATATTAGCGTTTTCTTCGGAACCATATCCTGAACCAAATGATTTAATTATCATATTATCTTTATAGCTAGATAAGGCGTTATATATTTCGTCTATGTTTTCAAAATCTGATTTTACAACTATAATATCTTCAAGACGAAGGTTTATTGCTGAGCGAATAATAAATCCTTCAGTTATTTTTTCATCTACATCATTAAAATAGTCTGACTCAATAATATCAATAGATAAAGGTTGTTCAAGCAGTAAATTTGATGATTCTATAGCCTTTTGGATAGAAGACACTGAAACGTCTTTATAGTCGCTCTTAGAAGAACATCCAACAAGACTCATAGTAAAGATTAATGCTAAAATTAATAAAATCTTCCTCATATAGTCACCTCCAAATGTCATAAATTTCTACTTTTTATAGTGTACTATTAAAACTATAAAAATAAAAGTCTTTTGATATTATTATGTATATAATTTGATTAAAAATACAGAAAATTGATAATAATAGGCCTAAGAGGTGATTGTGAAATGAGTATACCAAAACATATAGGAATAATACCAGATGGAAATAGAAGATGGGCTCAAAATAAAGGAATGACAAAAGAAAAGGGCTATGAAAGTGGATTAGATCCAGGTCTAGAAGCTTATAGAGCATGTAGAGATAAAGGTGTAGAAGAAGTTACTTTTTATGGATTTACTACAGATAATACTAAAAGACCGTCATGTCAAACACAAGCATTTACAAAAGCATGTGTTGATGCGGCTAATATGCTTATAGATGAAGGGGCATCACTTTTAGTTGTTGGAAACTCAAAATCTCCAATGTTTCCTAAAGAACTTTTACCATATACGACAAGAAGTGAAGGTAAAAATGGACAAATTAAAGCAAATTTATTGGTGAATTATGGGTGGCATTGGGACTTGAATACTTTAGCAAAATATAATCCAGAAGATGTAAATAAAAATAATATACAAGAGCATATACAATCTGTTGATGTATCAAGATTAGATTTAATAATAAGATGGGGAGGAAGAAGAAGACTAAGTGGATTCTTACCTGTTCAATCTATATATGCAGATTTTTATGTTGTAGATGACTATTGGCCAGATTTTAAATCAGAACATGTATCAGAGGCACTTACATGGTATAAAGACCAAGATGTAACGTTAGGTGGTTAATAGTTAACTATTGAAAAATACCTTTCTAAATGATAAAATAGCAAGTGATAATCACTCTATTTTTGTATAAAATAGACGAGAAAGGTAGAACGTATGTCGAATAAAAATAATAAAAAAGTTAGCCATACAAGACGAAGAAAAAGAAAACTTAATCCTTTAAAACTAGTAATTGTTTTAGTAGCAATAGGAGTATTTTTATTTGGAGTAGGTAAGTTTAGCAAAGGAATATATGATGCTTTATCAAATATAGGAACTAAGAAAATTTCAACTGAAAATCAAAATAGTACGGAGAAGCAATTTGACTTAGGTGAAGAAAAGAAAAAAGTAAATGCAAAATACACTGTATTAGTAGATCCAGGACATGGTGGAAATGACATAGGAACAGAAAGTTCAAGAAATGTGAAAAATGGATCTAATAATGTGTATGAAAAAGATATAGCACTAGAAATAGCAAAAAAAGTAGCTAGTAAGTTATCTAAATACAATGATATACAGGTTATGATAACAAGAACAGATGATAAGTTTATAAGTTTAATAAATAGAATGAATTTAGCAAATACTAGTGATGTAGATGTATCTGTATCAATACATTTAAATGCAGAATCAGGTGGAAATACTGCAACGGGAGTAGAAACATATTATAGAAAAAATGCTAATGATGGATCTAAAGAACTTGCTAAATTAGTTCAAGAGACTATTATATCTTATGTAGAAGCTAGAGATAGAGGAACAAGAGAAGAAAACTATGATATGGTAAAAGGTGTAACTATGCCAGCAGTTTTAGTTGAGTGTGGATTTTTAACTACACCAGATGAAGAAAAAAAACTAAGAAATGATAAATACCAAGACCAATTAGCAGAGGGTATTGCTCAAGGGATACTATCTCACTTAGATAGTAAATCAAAGGCACAATAAATATTTAATGAATAAATATTAAAATAATTAATATTTATATATAAGGTGACTCCTATTATTAACTAAATAATAGGAGTTATTGTGTTTATATGAATAAAACACATAGGGATAGATTTGATGAAGAATATAAGGTAAGCTAGGAGGTAGTTTTATGGGGAATTCTACATTCAATATAGCAACTTTTGATGGAGGAGGTCTAAAGGGGGCACTTAGCATATGTCTTTTTGAAAAACTACAGAAAGAATTTCCAAATATAACTAAAGATATAAATATGTATGGAGGAACATCTACTGGAAGTTTTATAGCATTAGGTCTTGCATATGGTGTGAGTCCTACAAAAATAAAAGAGTTATACTCTTTAGAAAATGTAAAACATATTTTTGAAAAGTCTTATTCTGAAATATTAAGACCAAAGTATAATAATGATAACTTGAGGGAGGTCTTACTTAGTATATTTCCAGAAAATCTGAGGCTAAAAGATCTAGGAAAACTAGTAGTAATACCTACTTTTTATATAGGAAGTGAGACTAGCGAATGGAGGGCTATTTTTTATAATAATATGCCAAACTCATCTACAGAAAATGCAAGAGTAATAGATGTTGCAATGGCAAGTAGTGCAGCACCTGTGTTTTTCCCAACATACCAAAATCATATAGATGGTGGAATAATAGCAACAGATCCAAGTCTTTCTTGTATAGTTTATTCATTTGGAAAAGAGCTTGATAAAAAAGCTAGTCAAATGAGGCTTTTATCAGTAGGAACAGGGTATGTACACAATAGTATAAAGGAAGATACAACAACCTGGGGAGTAATGGATTGGTTAGTAAAAAAGCCTCCAAGTTTTCCTATAATATCTGTAACATTAGAGGGTAATTGTCAAATGAGTCAAATATTTTCAAAAAAACTATTAGAAGATAATTTTTATAGGTTGAATGCAAGAATGGATAGAGATGTTGCCATTGATGATTGTGATTCATTAACATACTTACTATCAGTAGGTGAAAATTATAATACAGATGATGTTGTTAGATGGATGAAAGAAAAGTGGAATTAAATGGAATGCGATATGTTATAATACTTTAATAAAGTATTTTTGAATATGTTTATAAACCATTTGGAGGGGAACAATGGGAATAGACATAGTAAAAGCTAATGATAATTTTTCTATATCTAACAATTACGAAAGTAGTTTAGATATACAAACAAAAAAAACTAACGGGATATATTATACACCAGAACCAATAGTAGATTATATTATAGAAAATACACTTAGAAATCACGATATAGTGAAAAATCCATATCCAAAGATACTAGATTTATCATGTGGATGTGGGAATTTTTTGTTGGAAGCATATGATATTTTGTATAAATTATTTGAAGATAACATTTATGAACTAAAAACTTTGTATGGAGATGTATGCTTAAATTATAATAATATTCACAATCATATAATATCAAATTGTATTTATGGTGCAGATATAGATAATAAGGCTATTGAAATCTTAAAAAATAGTTTAATATCAAAAGATGAATATAGTACAGTAGATTCATTTAATCTTTACTGTTGTGACAGCTTAAAACATACATGGGAGTGTGAGTTTGACTATATAATAGGCAATCCTCCATATATAGGTCACAAAGGATTAGATAAGGGATATAAAAAATATCTTTTAGAGAACTACTCACAAGTATACAAAGATAAATCTGATGTGTATTTTTGTTTTTACAAAAAAATAATAGATATACTAAAAGAAGGGGGAATATCTAGTTTAATAACACCTAGATATTTTTTGGAAAGTCCATCAGGAAAATATTTAAGAGAATTTATGGCAAATAGTGTGAATATAAATGAAATAGTAGATTTTTTGGGAGTTAACATATTCAAAAATATTGGTATAGCAAGTTGTATAGTAAGATTTTCAAAAGAAAAAGATAGAACTAATGAAATAAATATATTTAAGATCAGAGATGAAAATTTAGAAATATCAAAGAGTGATAGCCTCAAAAATCTTGTACAAAAAGATTTATTTGAACATTTTTTAATAAATCAGATTGATTTAGGGAAAGATTGGATATTGGCAAATAAATGTGATAAAGAATTTTATGAAAAAATTCAGTCAAAATGTGAGTATACATTAGAAGATATAGTACAAAGCTTTCAAGGAATAATTACTGGGTGTGATAAGGCGTTTATTTTAAAAAACTCAGATGAAAGATTATATAAAATAGATACCTATATTTTGAAGAATTGGATAAAAAATAAGGATGTAGATAAATATATTATAAATGAGAGTAACCATAAATTAATATATGCAGATGATATTGAGGATGAAAAAAAATATAATATATTAATAAATGAATGTATTGAAAAATACAAAGATAAGTTAGAAAATAGAAGAGAATGTAAAAAAAATCTTAGAAAATGGTATGAGCTTCAATGGGGAAGAGAAAAATCATTATTTGAAAGAGAAAAAATAATGTACCCATATAAAGCAAAACAAAATAGATTTGCAATAGACTATAGTAATTACTTTTCTAGTGCAGATGTATATTCTTTTTTTATAAAAGAAGAATATACAAAAATATTTTCTCATGAATATTTAGTTGGAATTTTAAACTCATCTATATATGACAAATACTTTAAAATAACAGCAAAAAAAATGAGTAAAAATATATTTGATTATTATCCAAATAAGGTTATGAAAATAAAAATATTTAAGGATAATAATTATTCGAAAATAGAAGAGTTATCAAAAGAAATAATCAATATATTATATAATAAAACTCAAGAAATAAATAAAATAGAAATATTACAATATAAAATAGATGAACTTATAAAGCTATCTTTAGGAGTCTAATCACGAAGAAGGTCTTATTTTCATATAATTCAAATAGACGGATTATATTTAAAGGAGGCTAAGACATGATTAAATTAAATGTAGTAGAAGAAGAAAAAAGAGTATATGTAGATGTAAGCGGATATATAAGCTCTAATGACACAAAAAGATTTGTAGATGAATATAAGAAAGTTACAAAACAAATAAAAGGTGCACAATATAAGTTAGTAGTCACTCCGGAAATTTTTGAATGTGAGAATAATAATGATATGCGAACAATTTGTATGACATTTTATAAGTCTGGATATAAGAAAATGTATCTAGTAGACCCTAATAATTATATATTTAATACAATGAGTTTGGGTCATATGGAAAAGAAAATGTTTTCTAAAGCAGTGAAAATAATTTCTCACAAAGATAATGCAAGATAAAATAATAACGACATATTGTCTATAAAAAATATGAAAGATATGTACTTTTTTACTAAATTTATGATAAAATATATGTAACTTTATTATATAAGTATATATCTTTCTGTAAAAGATAGGTGATAACTATGAAAGGCTTAGTATTAGAGGGTGGAGGCACTAAAGGTGCATACCAAATAGGAGCATATAAAGCATTAAGAGATCTTGGAATTGATTTTCAAGGGGTAGCAGGGACATCAATTGGAGCATTGAATGGAGCCTATATAATTCAAAATGATATTGAAGTTATGGAAGATATATGGTTAACTTATGATTATACACACTTTATGAACATTGATGAAGAAACCTATGAAAGATTTAAAAACATAGATTTTACAGCTAAAAATATTAATGTTGTATTAGAGCTTATAAATAAGGCTAGACGTAATGAAGGTATAGATATAAGTCCACTTAGAACACTATTAGAAAAGACTCTAAACGAAAACGCTATCAGAAAGTCAAGCAAAGATTTTGGATTAGTAACAGTTTGGTGGGATAAAAAAATAAATCCTCACCCATTGTATATAGAAGATATACAAGAAGGAAGATTAGTAGATTATTTAATAGCAAGTTCAAGTTTACCTATTTTTAAATTAAATACAATTGATGATAAATTGTATTTAGATGGTATGTTTTTTGACAATATGCCTATAAGTATGTTAGAAGATAAAGGATACAAAGATATAGTAGTAATTAGACTGTTAGATGATTTTTTAGGAAAAATGAATTTAAATAAACATCAAGATATAAATATTAAGACTATAATACCTTCTGAAAGTTTAGGTGGATCTTTAAATAAAGATAGAGATAATGTTTTAAAAAATATTAATCTAGGGTATTTAGATGCTATGAAAGTTTATAAAAGATATGAAGGTAATAGATACTATTTTAACTTAGACTATAAATATAGTGATGACTATTGTTTTGAAAAAATTAAAAACCTAAATAAAGAAACGATAGAAGGGCTTTGTAGTATACTTGGTATAAAAAGAGAGCCATCACGAAGAACCTTACTCGAAAATATAGTTCCAAAAATTGGGGATGTGTTAGGATTAGATAAGGAGTTTTCATATAAAGAATTATTTTATTCTTTATATGAAAAGAAGCTAGAGGAGAATAGTATAAATAGAATTAAACTTTATGATTTTAACAAGGTTGTAGATGTTGTAAGTAAAAATATAAATGAAAATAAAAATATAGCATCTAGTTTTGAAGTTAAACCGATTATCTCACTGCAAAAAAATAAGACAACGAAAATTCTGACTAATGCTGTTATAAAAGATCTAACAAGTCAATTGTGATGATTTTTTTAACGCAGTATGGGACAAAAAACGCACCGTTGGACAAAAATGGAATAATATTCCAAAATTACTACATTAATAAAGTAAATAAAATACTTTAAGAATAAATTTATTGGAGGTTTCACAATGGAAAAAATAGTAAGTATAAAAAATGCAAGTGGATTACATGCTAGACCAGCAGGAATGTTTGTTAAGAAGGCTGCTGAATTTAAATCAACTGTAGAAGTTTTAGCTAAAGGAAAAACAGTAAATGCTAAATCTATAATGGGAATAATGAGTTTAGGATTAGCTCAAGGAGATGAGTTAACAGTTGTTGCTAATGGTGAGGACCAAGAGGTAGCTGTAGCTGCATTAGTTGAGTTAGTTGAAAGCGGATTTGGAGAATAATAAAAAATAGGCTGTTTCAATTATTTGAAACGGCTATTTATTTAAAAAAATATATAAAGATTAGAAAGATAACGGATTTAGGAGGAGTTTGAGCTATGTACAAAGGAACAGGAGCATCACCTGGAATCGCCCTAGGAAAAGCATTAGTAGTAGAGCATAGTGAATTAGTTATTGAAAAGAAAAACATAGAAGATGTTGAAGTTGAGGTAGTTAAGTTACAAAATGCTGTTGAATTATCTAAAGAAGAATTAGCTAAGGTTAAGGAAAAAGCTTTCAATGAACTTGGTGAGCATGAAGCTGAGATTTTTGAAGCACATCTATTAGTTTTATCTGATCCAGAATTAATAGATTCTGCTATAGCTAAGATAAGAGACGAGAAAGTAAATGCTGATTTCGCTTTAAATGAAATAAAAGAAATGTTTGTTTCTATGTTTGAGTCTATGGATAATGAATATATGAGAGAAAGAGCGGCTGACATAAAGGATGTTACAAACAGAGTACTTAGACATATATTAGGAGTTAAGATAGTTGATTTAGCTGGACTTGATGAAGAAGTTGTGTTAATAGCACATGACTTAACTCCATCAGATACAGCTACAATGAATAAGAAAATGGTTCTTGGATTCTTAACTGATATAGGGGGAAGAACTTCTCATACGGCTATAATGGCTAGAACTTTAGAAATAGCGTCTATAGTAGGTCTTACAGACATAACTTCTAAAGTTAAAGATGGAGACTTTGTAGTATTTAACGGAGATACTGGTGAAGTTATAGTAAATCCAGATGAAGAAACTAAATCTAAATATCAATCATTAAAAACTGAGTTTGAAGAATATAGGAAATCACTTTCATTATTAAAAGGACAGGCATCTGTAACTATAGATGAAAGACATGTTGAGTTAGCAGGAAACATAGGAAGCCCTAATGATGTAGAAGGATTAATAAACAACGATGCTGAAGGTGTTGGACTTTATAGAACTGAATTTTTATATATGGATAAGGAAGATACATTTCCAACAGAAGAAGAGCAATATATTGCTTACAAGGCTGTACTTGAAGGAATGGGCGGAAAACCTATAGTAATAAGAACTTTAGATATAGGTGGAGATAAGGAATTAAGTTACTTCAAGATGGATCCTGAAATGAACCCGTTCTTAGGATACAGAGCTATAAGATTATGTCTAGATAGAACGGATATATTTAAGACTCAATTAAGAGCTTTATATAGAGCGAGTGTTCATGGAAAATTAAGAATAATGTTCCCAATGATATCTTCATTAGAAGAATTATTGAAAGCTAAAGAAATAATTAAAGAAGTTTTAGCTGAGATGGATGTAGAAGGTATAACATATTCTAAAGATGTAGAAGTAGGTATGATGATAGAAATACCATCTGCTGCTGTAATATCGGATATATTAGCTAAGCATGTAGATTTCTTTTCTATAGGAACTAATGATTTAATACAATATACTTGTGCAGTTGATAGAATGAACCAAAAGATAAGTTATCTTTACAACCAATTCAATCCAGCTGTACTTAGATTAATAAAGATGGTTATAGATAATGCTCATAAAGAAGGAAAGTGGGCTGGTATGTGTGGAGAATCAGCTGGAGATGCAAGAATGATACCAATACTTCTTGGTATGGGACTGGATGAATTCTCAATGTCTCCAATATCTATACTTCCAGCTAGAAAGTTCATAACTTCTGTTAAATACGAAGATATGAAGAGTTTTGCTGATGAGGTATTATCTATGGGAACTGCTGAAGAAATAAAGAACCACGTAGATAAAACTTTCAATATGTAATAAAAATTATGTATATTAAAATAAGACTGATGAAAATTTAGATTTTATCAGTCTTATTTTAATATTAAGGTATTATACAGAACAATTATTACTCATACAATTTACACAAGGTTCAACATGGATAGTTATACCTTTTACAAATTTCATATTTTTAATAATACATTTTTCTAAATTACTAGCAATTTCATGTCCTTCAAAAACTGCTATATCCTTATCTACACAAATTGTTAAATCTACATAAGCCATAGCGCCATGTTTTCTAGTTCGAAGGTCACCTAAATTTATAACACCATCAGTTTCGCTTGCAATTAACTTAATTTGTTTTTCTTGATCTTCATCAATAGAATAATCCATAAGCTCGTTGGTAGAATCTTTTAATATGTCATATCCGACCTTAGCAACAAACAATCCCACTGCAATAGAAGCAATAGGATCAAGTGCCTTAAATCCTAATAAAGAACCACCTATACCTATAAAAGCGGCAACTGATGAAAGAGCATCAGATCTGTGATGCCAAGCATCTGCTTTTAAAGATGGAGAGTTTATTTTATTTGCGACTTTAATAGTTATTCTATATTGATATTCTTTTATAGCAACAGATATAACAGATACAATTAATGGGAATATTGTTGGAACTTGAACTCGGTCTAGGTTTAAAAGTGATATAAAACCAGAGTATCCTATTTTAAGTGATACAAAAATTAGCAATATAGATAATAAAAATGATACTAGTGTTTCTGCTTTTTCATGTCCATAGTTATGTTCTTTGTCATTAGGTGTTTTAGAAACTTTATTTCCTATTAATACACCAATTGAACTGATAATATCTGATGCAGAATGCATAGCGTCTGCTATCATTGCACTAGATCTACCAAATAAGCCTGCTAAAACTTTTATAATAGTCAAAATAACATTCCAAAAAATAGATAGTAATGTTACTTTATTTGCTTCGTCATATCTTGTTTCCATTAAATTACCTCCTAAAATATTCAATCTGTTATCAATTGATAAATATATAATACAGTATATGTTAGATAAAATCAATATATCACTGATAACTTATATTTTCAATTGAGAATAAAACCTAATATAATTATAAATTTCATTTGCATTATTATCAAATAGATTAGGATGTATATAAGAGGAAAATAAACATTAATATCTAGAAGGAATAATAAGTGTTAGAGTCAAATTTACTTAAGTTAAGAAATTTAAATAGAATTGGGGGAAGTATAGATGGAAAATAAAAAATCTCAAGTGTATTTTACAAATTTAAGAGCTACTCAAAGTATGAATCTTTTACAAAAATTAGAAAGATTAGTGAAAAAAGCAGGAATAGAGAAAATTGATTTTAATCAAAAATTTGCAGCAATCAAAATTCACTTAGGTGAGCCTGGAAATTTAGCTTATTTAAGACCAAACTATTCAAAGGTAATAGTTGACTTAATAAAGGGTAAAGGTGGAAAACCATTCTTAACAGACTGTAATACTCTTTATGTAGGAAGAAGAAAAAATGCATTAGAACATTTAGAAGCAGCATATGAAAATGGATATAATCCATTTACTACAGGATGCCATATTATAATTGCTGATGGGCTTAAGGGTACTGATGAAGCTCTTATATCTGTAGAAAATGGAGAATATGTAAAAGAAGCTAAGATAGGTCAGGCAATAGTAGATTCAGATATATTTATAACTATGAATCACTTCAAAGGTCACGAATCTACTGGATTTGGTGGAGCATTAAAAAATATAGGTATGGGATGTGGTTCTCGTGCTGGAAAAATGGAGATGCATTGTAGTGGAAAGCCTGTTATAAAAGAAAGTAAATGCGTATCTTGTGGTGGATGCAAGAGGGTTTGTGCTCATGATGCAATTAACTTCAATGAGAATAAAAAAGCTATTATAGACCATGAAAAGTGTGTCGGATGTGGTAGATGTATAGGTGCTTGTAATTTTGATGCAGTTGGTGAGTCGGTGTATGAGGCAAATGATATTTTAAACAAAAAGATAGCTGAGTATTCTTATGCAGTATTAAAGGATAAGAAACATTTCCATATAAGCTTTGTAATAGATGTATCACCATTTTGTGATTGTCATCCTGAAAATGATTTGGCGATAATTCCTGATGTAGGTATATTTGCATCTTTTGATCCGGTTGCACTTGATGTAGCTTGTGCAGATATTGCTAATAAGCAACCTGTTATAAATGGAAGTTATTTATCTGAGAGAAATCATCATACACATGATCACTTTATAAATACTCACCCTGAAACCAATTGGGAAGTATGTGTAGAACACTGTGTAAAATTAGGAATAGGTAATAAAGAATATGAGTTAATAGAAGTATAAAAGATTGATATAGACTATGTTTCAATTAAATTATCTCCTGAAATATTAAACCTTATTATCAATTGATGAGAAGGTTTAATATAATTATAAATAAGTTTTTGAATTTACACCTGATAGCACATATACTGTATAGTATATAAAAACAAGAGGGGATGATTTAAAAATGAATATTATAGAAATAAAAAATCTAACAAAAAATTATGGAAAAAATCGTGGAATAGAGGATGTAAATATATCTGTAAAATTTGGAGAAATATTTGGATTCATAGGACCAAATGGGGCAGGAAAATCTACAACTATAAAAACCATGTTAAACTTTATATATCCAACTAGTGGTGAGGCAAAAATACTTGGCATGGATATAGTCAAAGAAAGCGATAAAATAAAAGAGTATATAGGATATGTTCCAAGTGAAGTTAGATATTATGACGATGTAAAAGTAAAAGACATAATAAAATATGCAAAAAGCTTTTACAAAAATATTAACAATGAAGAAGTGGATTCACTGTGTCGTGAATTAGAATTAGATATGGATAAAAAAATGGGAGAACTAAGTCTAGGCAATAAAAAGAAAGTATCAATAGCACAAGCTCTAATAAGTAAACCTAAAGTATTAATATTAGATGAACCTACTAATGGATTAGACCCATTAATGCAAAAAAAACTATTTAATATACTAATAAAGGAAAAAGAAAAGGGAACCACTGTATTTTTATCATCACACAACTTGGTAGAAGTGCAAAATCTATGCGATAGAGTATGTGTAATAAAAGAAGGAAAAATTGTAGATACAATAGAAATAGAAAAATCTATAAATAAATTAGGATTAAAGATAACTTTAAAAAGTAAAGAAATAAATAAAGAAGATATTTTAAAATTTAGTGACACAATATTAAATAATAAAGATAACTTATATACTTTTATATATTCAAAAAATATTGATGACTTTATAAAAGAAGTTAGTAAATATAATATAGACGAACTTTTAATACAAAAAGAAAATCTTGAAGATGCATTTTTAAATTATTATGAAGATGATAAGGAGGAAATGTAAATGAATATATTTAAATTTGAATTTAAAAGATTATTAAAGTCATGTATCATATGGTCATTAGTGTGTGGATGTTTAATAATATTATTTATGTCACTATTCCCTACAATGGAAGATATGGGTATGCAACAGATTGTAAATGATAAAATGGATGGTATGCCAGTAGAAATACTAAAAGCTTTTAATATAGACTCTACAATGGATTTTACAAACATATTCAACTATATGGGATATGCTATACAATATGTAGCTATGGCAAGTGCAGTATATGGAGCTATACTAGGTGTTAATTCACTTATAAGGGAAGAAAGCCAAGGTACTATTGAATTTTTATATTCTAAACCAGTAAATAGAATAAAAATAGTTACATTAAAATTATTGTCAGTATTATCTACTTTTTGTATATATATCATTATACTAGCTATATTTACAATTGGAATTTCATATATAGTAAAACCAGAAAATATTAGTACTATGGATTTAATAATAAATGTCAAACTAGTATTTGTGGGAATTATGATTTTGGGATTTATATTTATGTCTGTTGGAATGTTAATTTCATCAATTATAAAATCTGACAAAGGAGCAATACCTATATCTATGGGGATATTTTTTGTAACTTATTTCTTAGGCATAATAGGTAAGCTAAAAGAAAGTTTTAAGTGGCTTAAATATTTATCTCCATTTGACTACTACACTCCAAGTGAAATTTTAAGTGATGGATTTGAAACTAAGTTTGTTATTATTGGACTATGTATAGTAATGGTATCTTTAATAGGAACATATATTTTATATAATAAAAGGGATATGAGTGTATAAAGAATAATTATTTATATGAATATATAAATAATAAATAAGGGTAGTGAGTGTTGGTAACTTTCTACCCTTATTTTGATTAAAATAAAGAATATGTGTCTATGATATATTTTGATAGAGAGTATAGATAATATATAAGTCTTATGAAATTGTTATGAAAGAAATAAATTACAATAATGTTAACATTTTGTGAAATTGATTTATAAAGAAAATATTAGATTGTGTATTTTTCAAGGACTACATGTACATATACTAGAAAAATCTAATATGAATTAAATTTCATATTAAGAAAATTTATGAAATATTGTTGACAAAGATATTTGAATATATTATATTTTGATTATCATAATATTTAATTTTGAAGAAGATAAACAGATTTTTTTAAATAAGCATTTTGATTATCGTAATATGTGTATATAGAAAAATGAAAATAAGGAGAAAAATATGGACAAAATAATCATAGAGGGGATAGGAGCGTATGCGCCTTCTAAGATAGTTACCAATGATGACCTAAGTAAGATTGTTGATACAAACAATGAATGGATTGAAGGTAGAACTGGTATAAAAGAAAGGTGCATATCACAAGGGGAAGATACTTCTCATATGGCTATAAAGGCGAGTATGCTAGCAATAGAAAGAGCAAACATATCACCAATAGATATAGACTTAATAATACTGGCTACATGTACACCTGATATGTTTATTCCATCAACAGCATGTATTGTCCAAAAACATATCGGAGCGAAAAATGCATTAGCTTTTGATATTAGTGCAGCTTGCACTGGTTTTGTATATGGACTAAAACTAGCTGACTCACTTATGAAAACCAATGATTACAAACATGCACTTGTCATAGGTGCTGAAAACTTATCTAAAGTAGTTGATTGGAAAGATAGAGGTACTTGTGTTCTATTTGGAGATGGAGCAGGAGCAGCTATTTTATCAAAAGGAAAAGATGATGGAATTATAGATAGTATATGTAAATCAGAAGGTGACAAATGGGAACATATAACTATTGGAGCTGATGATGTTGTAAATCCATTCATAGAAGAAGAAGTTGTAAAAGAAAAGCATCTTGGAATGAATGGTGGAGAAGTGTTTAAATTTGCAACAAGAGTAATTCCAGAAAGTGTAAAAGAAATATTAACAAAAAATAATGTGAGTATAGATGAAATAGATTATATAGTTCCGCATCAAGCTAATTCAAGAATAATTGAATATGCAGCAAAAAAACTAAAAATATCAAATGATAAATTCTATATGAATATATCTAGATATGGAAATACATCGGCAGCTTCAATACCAATAGCACTTAATGAGATGTATGAGAAAAACTTACTTAAAAAAGGTAGTAAGATAGTTTTAGTTGGGTTTGGTGGAGGATTAACTTATGGTTGTGCACTTATAAATTGGAAGTAATAAAAAGTAAATTAACTGAGCAAAACTTGCTTAGAAATATAAAATAAAAAAATAAAAGAGATCCTAAAAGAGATACTCAAATAAAACTTGGAGGTAATTAAAAATGATATTAAACAAAGTGAAAGAAATAATGGTAGAAAACTTATCTATGGATGCAGATGATATAACGTTAGAAAGTACTTTTGAATCATTAGAAATAGATTCATTAGATACATTCCAATTAGTAATAGAAATAGAAGAGCAATTTGGAATACAAGTAGATTCACCAGAAAGCTTAAAGAGTATAAAAGATGTAGTAGACTATATAGCTGAAAAAACTAAAGATCAAGTAAACGCATAATCAAAGTGCCTGCAGGAGGATTTATGAAGAATTGTAAAATCACAGAGTTACTTAATATTAAGCACCCTATACTACAAGGTGGTATGGCTTGGATTTCTGATGCATCATTAGCTGTGGCAGTAAGTGAGGCAGGAGGTCTTGGAATTATTACAGGAGTAGGACCTACTGAAATTGTAAGAGAACAAATAAAAGAAGCTAAAAAACATACAAATAAGCCTTTTGGCGTAAATATAATGCTAATGCAAGATAATGTAGACGAAATAGCAGATTTAGTTTGTGAGGAAAATGTAGCTGTAGTAACTACAGGAGCAGGAAGCCCTGGAAAGTATATGGAAAAATGGAAAGAGCATAATATAAAAGTTATACCTGTTGTGCCATCGGTAGCAATAGCTAAACGTATGGAAAAATTCGGAGCAGATGCGTTGATTGTTGAAGGAATGGAAGCTGGAGGACATATAGGTCAATTGACTACTATGTCCTTAGTTCCACAAATAGTAGACGCGGTAAATATACCAGTAATTGCAGCAGGAGGAATAGGTGATGGAAGAGGAATAGCGGCATCACTTATGTTAGGAGCAGATGGAGTACAAATGGGAACTAGGTTTTTAGTTTCAAAAGAGTGTAGCGTACATCAAAACTATAAAGCAAAAGTTTTAAAAGCTAAGGACATAGATACCGAAGTTACAGGAATGTGTACATCTCATCCTATAAGAGTGCTTAGAAATAAACTTACAAGAGAATATTTAAAAATAGAAAAAACAAAAGGAAATTGTGAAGAACTTGAGGTACTTGGTAGAGGTGCATTAAGGAGAGCAGTAAAAGAAGGCGACGTAGAAAATGGATCTGTTATGGCAGGTCAAATTGCAGGCTTAGTAAGTAAAGAACAAACTTGTAAAGAAATAATAGATGAAATAGTAAACGAATGTGAGAATAATCTTAGGAGGTTCTATGAGTAAGAATATAGCATTTCTTTTTCCAGGCCAAGGTGTTCAGTATGTTGGAATGGGAAAGAGTTTATATGAAAATATAGAAGTATGTAGAGAAATCTTTGATAGAGGGCAAGAAATATTAGATATGCCTATAAAAGATATTATATTCCAAGGACCAGAAGAGACATTAACTAAAACTGAAAATAATCAACCGTCTATATTATTAGCTTCTCTAGCATGTTTAAAAGCTTTACAACTAGAGGGAATAGAAGCAGACTATGTAGCAGGGCTTTCACTGGGTGAATATGCAGCGCTTATATATGGTGGTGCTTTGTCATTTGAAGACGGTGTTAAATTAATAAAGAAAAGAGCTTCTATAATGGAAAGTTCTCTAGAACAGGGTACCGGAAGTATGGCAGCAGTTTTAAAATTAAATAGGGATAAAATAGAAGAATTATTAGAAAAGGCTTCAGAGTTTGGCATAGCTGAAGCTGCAAATTATAACTGCCCAGGGCAAGTAGTAATATCAGGAGAAGTTCCGGCTATAAAAGCAAGTGTTAAAATAGCAAAAGAGTTAGGTGGAATGGCGATACCTTTAAAAGTAAGTGGTCCTTTCCATAGTTCATTATACAAAGAAGCAAGTTATAAATACCATGCAGAATTGAAAAAGGTTGAAATAAATCATCCAGATAAGATAGTTTATAGCAATGTAAAAGGCATGCCTTATACTGAAGAAGATGATATGGCAGATTTATTAAGAGAACAAATTATGTCATCAGTTTTATTTGAAGATAGTATAAAAGATATGATAGATAAGGGTGTTGATACCTTTATAGAAATCGGACCTGGAAAAGCATTGAATGGATTTATTAAAAAAATAGATAGAAGCGTAAAAGTTTATAATATAGAAGATATGGACTCATTAAGAGCGACAGTCAATACATTAAAAGACGATATATTGGTTATGATGTAGAAATCTTCTTAGGAGGAATAGATATGTTAAGTGGAAAATGTGCAGTAATAACAGGTGCAACTAGAGGAATAGGAAGAGAAATAGCTAGAAAGTACGCTTCATTAGGTGCTAATATAGTAATAAATTACAGAAGTAGTGATAAAGAAGCTTTAGATCTTAAGGAAGAATTGGAAAGTTTAGGAATAAATACTTTGATAGTCAAAGCAGATATTAGTAAATTTGAAGAAGCTACTGAACTTATAAATAAAGCTAAAGAGATCTTTGGTAGAGTTGATATATTAGTTAACAATGCTGGTATAACTAAGGATACTTTAATAATAAGAATGAGCGAAGATGATTTTGATAAAGTGATAGAGGTTAATCTAAAAGGGGCATTCAACTGTTTAAGAGCAGTATCTCCGATTATGGTTAAGCAAAGAAGTGGAAAAATAATAAATATGTCATCAGTAGTAGGTGTTATCGGAAATCCAGGTCAAGTTAATTATTGTGCTTCAAAGGCAGGAGTCATAGGTATGACTAAGTCTTTAGCAAGAGAACTTGGAAGCAGAAACATAAATGTTAATGCAATCGCACCAGGATTTATAGATACTGATATGACTAAAGTTTTAAGTGATGATCAAAAGAAGGCTATGCTTTCTCAAATACCACTAAAAAGACTTGGAGTTACTGAAGATATTGCAAACTTAGCGGTATTCTTAGGAAGTGATCAATCGAACTATATAACAGGGCAAGTGATAAATATAGATGGCGGAATGGCGATGTAGAGGAGGTAGTATGAGTAGAAGAGTTGTTATAACAGGAGTAGGAGCAATAACTCCTATAGGAAATAATGCAGATGAGTTTTGGAATAATGCTAAAGAAGGTACATTAGGGATAGATTTTATAAAATCTATAGACACAGAAAACCTGGATGTTAAGATAGCTGGAGAGATAAAAAACCTAAAAATACAAGACTTTTTAGATAAAAAAGATGTTAGAAGACTAGACAAGTTTACTCAGTATGCTCTAATTGCAAGTGATGAAGCTATTAAGCAATCTGGTTTAGATATGGATAGTATAGATAAAGATAGATTCGGGGTAATGATAGGTTCAGGAATAGGTGGATTCCATACTCATGAGAGTGAATTTAATAATATACATGTAAAAGGTCCAAAGAGAGTTTCTCCAATGTATATTCCGATGACTATAATAAATGCAGCATCAGCAAACGTAGCAATAAAATATGGAGCAAGAGGAACTTGTACATCAGCTGTAACTGCTTGTGCGACAGGTACAAACAACATAGGAGATGCTTTTAGACATATAAAACATGGATATGCAGATATTATGTTATGTGGTGGAACAGAGGCTTCTATAACGCCAATAGCAATAGCTGGTTTTTCAAATATGAGAGCATTAAACTCTAACAATGATCCTCAAAGAGCATCAGTTCCATTTGATAAAGAAAGAAGTGGATTTGTAATGGGTGAAGGTGCAGGAGTTCTTACTATGGAAAATTTAGAACATGCTAGGCAAAGGGGTGCTAACATAATCTGTGAAATTGTTGGATATGGAAGTACTTGTGATGCATACCATATAACTTCACCAGACCCAGAAGGAAAAAGTGCAACTAAAGCTATGGCTGATGCTATAGACGAAGCTAACATAGACTGCAAAGAAGTTTCGTATATAAATGCACACGGAACATCAACACCATATAATGATTTATTCGAAACTAGAGCAATAAAAAATCTATTCAAGGAAAATGCGAAAAATATACCTATATCATCAACTAAGTCTATGACAGGACATTTATTAGGAGCAGCAGGTGCAATAGAATCTATAATATGTATAAAAGCATTAGGTGAAGGATTTGTACCACCAACGATAGGTTATAAGTGTGTGGATGAAGAACTTGATTTAGATTATGTACCAAATGTAGGAAGAGAAGTTAAATTAAACTATGCTTTAACAAACTCTCTTGGATTTGGTGGACATAATGCTACCCTTTTATTTAAAAGATGGGAGTAAGCCTAGGAGGAGAATATGAATTTTAGTGAAGTTAAAGAACTTATACAATTAATAAATGAATCAGACTTATCTTACCTTGAAGTAAGAAGAGACAATGATTATATAAAAATGGATAAAAGTTTATATAGAAATACTGAAAATGCACAGAATGTATTAGATACAAATAGTAATAATAAATTAGAAGTAGCACAAGTAGAAAGAATGAAACAAGCACAGCCAGTTGAAAGTCAATCTCAAACTATGGAAACAGTTTGTACGGAAGAAGATTTTGAATATATAACATCTCCTATGGTTGGAACTTTTTATAAAGCCATATCTCCAGATGAGCCACCTTTTGTAATTGAAGGACAAAAGGTTTCAAAAGGTCAAGTACTTTGTATAGTTGAAGCTATGAAACTTATGAATGAAATTGTAGCAGAGTTTGATTGTGAAATCGTAAGTGTAGAGGCTGAAAATGGAAAAATGGTTGAATATTCTCAACCGATGTTCAAAATTAGGAGGTAAAACAACATGTTAGGTATAAAAGAAATTAAAGAGATTTTACCTCATAGATATCCATTTCTAATGATAGATAGAATCGCAGAAATTGTAGAAGGCGAAAGTGTAAGAGGCTATAAGAATGTAACTATTAATGAAAACTTTTTCAATGGACATTTTCCAGAGTATCCAGTTATGCCAGGAGTATTAGTACTAGAAGCATTGGCACAGCTTGGTGCAATAGCTGTATTATCAAAAGAAGAGTTTAAAGGAAAAATAGGGTTTTTAGTAGGTGCAGATAAAGTAAGATGGAAAAAGCAAGTAGTACCTGGTGATAGGCTTGACTTATATATTGAGATAGTTAAGATGAGAGGTAATATAGGCGTTGGGCGTGGAAAAGCCACTGTTGACGATAAAATAGTTTGCGAAGGTGAAATAATGTTCGCTATAGGATAGGTGATACAATGTTTAGAAAAATACTTATAGCAAATAGAGGAGAGATTGCAGTAAGAATAATAAGAGCTTGTAGAGAACTTGGAATTCAAACTGTAGCAATTTATTCTGAAGGAGATAGAGAAGCACTACATACACAGTTAGCGGATGAAGCTGTTTGTGTGGGTGCTTCTTCTTCAAAAGATAGTTACTTAAATATAACAAATATTTTAAGTGCCTGTATATTAACAGGATGTGAGGGTATACATCCTGGGTTTGGATTCTTATCAGAAAATCCTAAATTTGCTAAAATGTGTGAAGAATGTAATATTAAATTTATAGGACCAGATTATGAGACTATTGAGCTTATGGGAGATAAGGCAAGAGCTAGAGAAATTATGAAAAAAGCTAAGGTGCCTGTAGTACCAGGATATGAAGGCAAGATTGAATCATATGAAGATGCGCTAGAAATAGCAAAAGGTATAGGTTGTCCACTTATGATAAAGGCAGCTAGCGGTGGAGGCGGAAAGGGTATAAGAATAGTTAGAGATATTAATGAATTTAAACATAACTATGATGCCGCAAAAGCAGAAGCTAAAGCTTGCTTTGGAGATGATCGAATTTATATTGAAAAGTACATTGAAAATCCAAGACATATAGAGTTTCAAATAATCGCAGACCAACATGGAAATACACTTCATCTAGGAGAGAGAGAATGCTCTCTTCAAAGAAACAACCAAAAAGTGTTAGAAGAAGCTCCATCACCATTTTTAAATCAAGAACTAAGAGAAAAAATGGGGGCTGATGCAATAAGAGCTGCCAAATCAGTGAATTACAAAAATGTAGGAACAATAGAGTTTTTAGTAGATAAAAATGGTGACTATTACTTTATGGAAATGAATACAAGAATACAAGTAGAACATCCTGTAACAGAGATGATAACAAATATAGATATAGTTAAAACACAATTAAAAATAGCATCAAATGAAGCTTTAAGTTTTACTCAAGAAGATGTAGTTATAAAAGGTCATGCGATAGAATGTAGAATAAATGCAGAAGACCCAAATCGAAATTTTGCTCCATGCCCAGGTCTAATAACTGAGTTAAGTATGCCATCAGGACTTGGGGTTAGAATAGACAGTGCAATATACTGTGGATATAAAATACCGCACTATTATGACTCTATGATTGGGAAACTAATAACTTATGGAGTTGATAGAGATGAGGCTATAGTTAAGATGAAAAGATCATTAGCTGAATTTGCAATAGGCGGAGTTACAACAAATATAGATTTCCAATATGAGATTTTAGAAAATAAGGATTTCATAAAAGGTGATTATACTACATCATTCTTAGAAGAAAAGATGGTGAAGAGTTATGCTTAAAAATTTATTTAAGAAAAAAGAATATGTTACTGTAAAAAGGGTATCTATAAACTCTGATAATGAATTTGATATTGATGTAAAGCCTAATGTACCAGAAGGGAAATGGGTAAATTGCAGTAAATGTAAAAATATAATATACACAGAGGATTTACACAACAACAGCAATGTATGTATAAACTGTGGGTATCATTTTAAAATAGGTGCAAAGTCAAGAATTGCTCAAGTATTTGACTATGATAGTTTTGTACCATTATTTGATGATATAACTTCAAATAACCCTCTAGACTTTAAGGGATATGAAGGTAAATTAGAATCAAATAAAGAAAAATCAAATATTAATGAAGCTGTAATAACTGGATATGGAACTATATTTTCTAAAAAGACAGCAGTAGCAGTTATGGATAGCAACTTTATGATGGGAAGTATGGGATGTGCTGTAGGAGAAAAAATAACTAGATTAGTTGAGTATGCTACAGAAGATAAAATGTCTGTTATAATATTTACAGCATCAGGTGGTGCTAGAATGCAAGAAGGGATATTTTCCCTGATGCAAATGGCTAAAATATCTCAAGCAATAGCAAAACATGGTGAAGAAGGATTGTTATATTTAAGTGTAATAACAAATCCAACAACAGGTGGAGTTACAGCTAGTTTTGCAATGCAAGGTGATATCATTATAAGTGAGCCTGATGCAGTAATAGGATTTGCTGGAAGAAGAGTAATAGAAGGAACAATAGGACAAAATCTACCAGATGATTTCCAAAGTGCAGAATTTAGTCTTGAAAAAGGATTTGTAGATGCTATAGTAGCAAGAAAAGATATGAAGAAATATATATCTAAAATATTAAGCTTACATGGAGTGAGTAAAAATGTATAGTGAAACAGTAAACCAGATATCACCTTGGGATAAAGTAAATATTGCAAGGCACAAAGATAGACCTAATACAAAGTTTTATATAGAAAATATATTTCCTGATTTTGTGGAACTTCATGGAGATAGAGCTTATAGAGATGATAAAGCTATAGTCGGAGGAATTGCATCTATAAAAGGGATAAATGTAACGGTTATAGGGATAAATAAAGGTAAAACTACCAATGAAAATATAGAGATGAATTTTGGAATGCCTCATCCAGAAGGATATAGGAAAGCTCTTAGATTAATGAAACAAGCAGAAAAATTTAAAAGACCTATAATATGTTTTGTTGATACTCCGGGAGCTTTTTGTGGAATTCAAGCAGAGGAAAGAGGTCAGGGTCATGCAATTGCACAAAATTTACTAGAAATGAGTAGATTAAAAACACCTATAATTTCAATAGTCATTGGAGAAGGTGGAAGTGGTGGTGCTCTTGCTTTAGCTATAGCAGATAAAGTTTATATGCTAGAAAACTCTATATATTCTATATTATCACCAGAAGGCTTTGCATCTATTTTATGGAAAGATGGAAGTAGAGCTAAAGAAGCTGCAAATGTTATGAGAATAACAGCAGATGACTTAAAAGAATTTGAAATAATAGACCATGTAATAAGGGAACCTCAAGATGGTGCACATAAAAATCCTCATGAAATGGCAAGTATTATAAGTAAAAAGATAATCAATGACATATTAGAGTTGAAAGATATTGATACAAATGTATTGATTGATAATAGATACAACAAGTTTAGACAAATGGGTAATTTTTATTAAAATATAATAATTTTGCAAATAAAGTATTATATTATCAAAATATGTCTAGCACCAATTGAATTTATGAAAAAACTTTATTATAATTAATTAATAATAATAGAATATGGAGAGCGTAATAATATGAAAAATGCAGAACTGTTGTTTAATAAATTATTGGTGCAACTATTTAATGATATTTTACACATAGAAGAGAAATCTTTAAAAAGAACAGAGTTTAAGGATCTATCAATTACAGAAATTCACACTATAGAAGCAATAGGATTAGACACAGAAAGAACTATGGGAGAAATTGCTCATGACTTGAGAATTACAGTAGGAACTTTAACTACTGCAATAAATAAGCTTATAAAAAAAGGCTATGTTCAAAGAAAAAGAATCGAAGAGGATAGAAGGGTAGTACTAGTAAGTTTGACAGAAACAGGAAAAGATGTTTATAATGTACACTTTATATTCCATGATGAAATGATTAAAGCTATGATGAATAAATTCTCAGAAGATGAGGAAAAAGTTTTAGCTCTAGCATTAGAAAAACTAAATGCATTCTTTGAAGAAAAGTACAAGAGCTTCCAGTAGGGAGCTTTTTTAGTACTTTAATAAAATTATAATATGAAATATAAGAGGGATATCATATATATAAACGTTAGAAAGTGTTTATATATTAAGATATCCCTAAATTATATCTATAGTTATTAAAGTTAAAATATTTTAAAGTTAAAATATATGTAAATCAAAGTAATTGATAAACAAAATAAATGGTTATAGTTTAGAAGTTAATTCCTCGATAACTTCATTTACATACATTAATCTTTCTGCTTTGTGTGCGTTTGCACCACAGAATAATAATCCATTTTCAATGTCACCTTTAACACCATTTAACAATGCTTTAGATATACAATAAACTGTAGTTCTTGGGTCACAGTGAGTTAAGCAGTTGTAACACTTAGTTATTTTAGGGCTACTTATAGCAACTTCTTCAGTAAATTTATTACGAAGTGCTCTTCCTGGAAGACCAACGGGGCTTTTAACTATATGTACATCTTTATCATTAGAGTTTATATAACTCATTTTAAAGTTTTCGTGTGCATCACATTCGTGAGTAGTTACAAATCTAGTAGCTACTTGAACACCATTACCACCAAGATCTATATATTTTTTTACATCATCAGCAGTTGAAATACCGCCAGCTGCAACTACAGGAATTTCTTTGTTGTATTTTTCTCCATAAGTTTTAGCTATTTCAATAATTTTAACAAATTCTTTATCGAAATCTGCATCTGTCATAGAATCTATTGCATCATTTGTAAATCCTAAATGTCCACCAGCTTTTGGACCTTCAACTACTATTAAGTCAGCAGTTACATTGTCTTTTTTATCCCACATTTTCAGGATAACACTTGCAGCCTTTGTAGATGATACTATAGGTGCTAATTTTACACTACTACCTTTTACAAAACTGGGAAGTTTCATAGGTAACCCTGCTCCTGATATTATAATATCTACACCAGCCTTTACAGCTTCTTTAACATGTTCTTCATAATAACTCATAGCAACCATAAGGTTTACACCTATTATTCCTTGAGAAGAATTTTCTTTTGCTTTTATTATATGTTTTCTTAGAGCTCTTAAGTTAGCTGCTAAAGTATTAGTTTCAAAGTCATCTTCATCGTATCCTACTTGAGCTCCAGAAACAACACCTATACCTCCAGCTTTAGCAACAGCACTAGCAAGTGATGATCTAGAAACACCAATACCCATACCTCCTTGGATAATAGGAACTCTAGATACCAAATCTCCAATTATTAACGGTTTCATAGTCAAATTTCTCCTTACGTATATAAATTAGTATCCTAGGATAATACTTAATTTTATTACCTGGTACTAACTAATATTATACTATAAATTTACAAATAAAAGAATAGGAAAAAAGAATATAAATTAGATATATAAAAGTTAATATAATATATTAATATATTGAGATTTATCTATATATACATTGTTATTTTTCTTAAAGTAATTTATTATAACTTCAGGCATTTCAACTAATATTTCTCTTATAATTTTACAATCAGTATAAAACTCATATCCACCTGCACCACTCGCTCTATAGTTATTCATAACGAGAGAAAGTTTCGTACTTTCATCAAGCTCTTTTCCTTTAAACTTAATAGATGTTACACGATTTCCTAGTCTATTATTTAAATTAAAAGTATATTCTATATTTGTAAAATAATCATAGTTGTAGTGCTCAACCTTAGGTTTTAAGAATAAATCTGAAATACTTAAATCACCATTATTATTGTTAAAGTAACTAGCAGATCTTTCTAAAGCTAACTTTAAATCTTTTCTTGTAACTTCAAGCATCATTAATGTATTTGGATACATATATGTGGACATTATATCTCTTACCGTAACATTCTTATCAAAACCTTTTATAACATTTGCAAAAGATGTACATGAAACATCTGCACCACTTTCATCTAGTTGTATTTGATTGATAAAGTTAGCTAAGTGAGAACCATGTATAGCCATATCTAAATGAGAACTTGGATGAAGTTCGCTATCTAAATGTCCTACTGGAGTATCTAGCCAATCCTGAACTTTATTTTCTAAGTCTGAGAACTTTTCGTACATTTCCTTATCTGGATTAAGTATAACGTCCTTTAAAGAAGAGGTTATATTTTGATTTCCTTTATCATCAATTTCTAAATTTAATTCTAAGAATTTTGAACCATTATGAGGAGTTTGAGCTATAAATGTGTTGTGTAAATACTGTCCTGATATTGGCATATGTTGATGTCCTGTAAGAAGGATATCAAATTCAAATTCATTACAAATTTTATATGCTATATTTTCATTAGTTTTACTTAATTGTTTATGAGACTCTAAGTCATACTCGAATCCACCATGATAAACACCAATTATTAAATCACATTGATTTTTTATTTTAGTATATTGATACTTAACTGCATCAAAAGTATTACTAATTATAAAGTTTTCTATATGAGTTTCTCTTTCCCATTTGTTTATAAAATCTGTTGTAAATCCTAATATAGCTACTTTTAACCCATTTTTCATAGTTTTAATATCGTATGGCAGTATGTTGATTTGCGAAGTTTTATCTACTACATTACAACATAAGCATTTACCGTCTAAATTATTAATATATTTTTTTAAGTAGTCGTATCCATAGTTAAAATCATGGTTTCCAAGAACTACATAATCGTATTGACCTTTATTCATTATGTTAGAGATAGGATGAACCTCAAAACTAGCATTGCTAAGATAATTAGTAAAAGGAGACCCTTGTATGGTATCACCTGAATCTATTATTAGAGTGTTTTTGTCTTTTTTAAATTGATTGATTATATTTAGTAGGCCTATATTTTTTTCGGATTTATTTATGTAGTCAGTTGGATAAATATATCCATGTAAATCAGATGTAAAGTATATTTTTAAATTTTTCATTGAACCACCTCATTAATATTATTTAGATTAATCACTAATAATAGTATACCCAACTACGATTTTATTTCTATAGTTATAGAAAAAAACAAGTAAATTAATAAAAAAAGCTACGAAAAGTTTTGAATAAATAAATTGTATATTATTAATTAACAATTATAAATAAAATATTATATTTATTAAATTTATAGTATAGTATATAATGTATTCTAAACTTAATAAAAACTAACTATCAAGGAGATAAGTATGAATAATTTAATGAAAATTATAGATATATTTTTAGATGGATTAAAAAAAGTTTTAGTTAGATTCAAAGATGCAAAGTTTGGGCTATCTTTTATTATAAATATATTTAAAATACCAGACTTTTTAAGTGATAATAGAGTAAATATTATTAGTAAGTTAAGATTAATATTTGCAATGCTAATAGCTTTAATCTATATAGTATCAGGTATTGATTTTATACCAGAAATGATTGCAGGGATATTTGGATTTATAGATGATATTTTTGTAGTAGTTTGGACTTTAGGAATTGCAAATGAGGAAATTGAAAAATATAAGAAGATGATTAAAGATGAGCAGGATCCTAATGTTATAAAAGATGTAGAGTTTTCAATAAAAGATGAAAGAGAATAAATACTAGAAATATGTAAAAATAAGTTGAATATAGAATAAAAAACAGGAAAACGTTGACAATGGGCGAAATGTTTACTATTATAATATATGTAATCTAAATGATAATTAGGGGTAAAGTTTATAAAATGTAGTGAGAACTGTTTAGTCTATGGGGGTAGCTAAGTGGTTATTAGGGGGAAATATAAAGAAAAAGCTTTTTAAGACTATTATCTTAAGAAGCTTTTTTAGCATTTAAGCAAATATATTTGCTAGATTTTCTATTAATAGTTTGTTTTCATCAGGTTTTAGTAAACAAACTCTAAAGAAGTATTCATCAAGACCATCAAAGGAACAACAATCTCTGATTATAATTTTACTTGGGATTAGGATCTCACGAAGTTCTTTTCCAGTTAAGATTTTCGATTTTATCTGACAAAGAATAAAATTGCCTTGGCTTTCATAAATCTCAAGTTCTTTTATTTTGTTAAGTTCTGTTTTTAAATAATCTCTTTCTTTTAACATTGCATGTACTGTATTTTTTATAAAATTAGTATCCTCAAACATTACTTCACCCATCATAGAAGCTAATATATTTATATTCCATAAATCCAAATGAGCATTTATATTATTTTTAATATTGTCATTACCGATTAATCCATATCCGAGTCTAATTCCAGGAGTAGAGAAAAATTTTGAAGTACCCCTTATTATAAATAAATTTTGGTATTTATCAACTAAGCTAGTTGAAGAATATATATTTGTATCAGTAAATTCTATATAAGTTTCATCAACCATAACAAAAGCATTAGTATTACTTACGATTTGTTCTATTTCTGATTTTGAAAAAGTAAATCCAGTAGGATTATTAGGGTTACAAATTATTACTAAGTCATAGTTATCCTTATTAATGTTATGAATAAGTTCATCTATAGATATTTTGAAATTATTTTCGTACTTAGCAAAATATTTTGTTATCTTACAATTTATTTTAGATAATTCTTTTTCATACTCTGAATAAGCAGGAGAGAGTAACAGTGCTTTAGGTGGATTGATAGTTTTTATAAATGAAGAAATAAGTTCTGTAGCACCACTTCCGAGAACTATGTTTTGATCTAAACAGTTACAATAATTAGAAATAGATTTTTTTAAATTTATGTATTCTGGATCAGGATATATAGATACCTTGTCTATATTTTTTATAATATATTCTTTAGCAAGATTTGAACTACCAAAAGGATTTATATTAGAACTAAAGTCCATAAAATCATCTTTAGAGAATCCTAGTTTGCTAGATAAGTCATGTAAATTAGCACCGTGGTTAACACTCATAAAAGCACCTCCGAAAAATAAAGTATAATAAATGTGTCTATACATAAATTATAATACAAAGAAAGCTTTATTCCAAACCTAAAATAAAACTATTGTAGTAAATATTTTAATTAAAGATAGAAAAAAAGTAAACTAAATCAGAAAAAAACTAAATTACGAATTATAATACTAGAATAAAATAAAAACATTCTAATATTAGAGAAGATATGCTATAATATAATGTAATAACATACGGAAAATCAGGAGGATTAATAATGTTCAAGATTACAGAAGTGATGATATCTGAAGAGCAATTACAAGAAAAAGTAAGTGAATTAGCAAAACAGATAGAGAGAGATTTTGCAGGAGAAGAACTATTGGTAGTAGGTATACTTAAGGGAGCTAGTGTATTTGTTGCTGATTTAATAAGAAAGATAAATTTAGATGTAAATATAGATTTTATGAGTGTTTCTAGTTATGGAAATTCAACTGAGTCTTCAGGAGCAGTTAAGATATTAAAAGATTTAGATGTTAATATAGAAGGAAAGAATGTATTAATAGTAGAAGATATAATAGATTCTGGATTAACTTTAAGCAATTTAGTAGAAACTTTAAATGTTAGGAATCCTAAATCATTAAAGTTATGTACATTATTAGATAAGCCACAGAGAAGAAGAGTTGATATACATGTTGATTATGTAGGATTTGTAATAGAAGACAAATTTATAGTTGGATATGGAATAGACTACGCTGAGAAATATAGAAACTTGCCTTACATAGGAGTTGTAGGTCAAGTATAAGTATAAAGAAAATGTACCCTAGAGTAATTTATCTGACAAAGATTATATTCTCTAGGGTACATTTTCTTTATTTTTAATTAAAAATATATACATTGTATAAATATATATATTTATACAAAAAATTTATGTATAATTGCATAAGAGATTATTTCTAAGGAGGAAAAAATATGGATACTCAATTAACTATATTGCAATTTTTTCAGAGTATAAGATCTCCATTATTAAATGGTGTATTTTTAATATTCACAGTAAGTACTGAGTTACCAGTTATTGTTTTGTTTACAGCTATAATGTATTGGTGTATAAATAAAAAATATGGTCAGAAAATACTATTTTCATTGGTTGGAAATATTATGCTAAATACAGGGATAAAAGAGTTCGTAAAAGTAAAAAGACCAATAGGGACACCGGGTCTAGAATCTTTAAGAGTAGAAACAGCAACAGGATACTCATTTCCAAGTGGGCATACTCAAACAGGAACAGCATTTTGGACTAGTATAATGAGTTTATTTAAAATAAATTGGCTATACATACTTGGAACAATAATGATACTTGGAATAGGGATATCAAGGCTTTATTTAGGAGTACATTGGCCAATAGACGTACTATTTGGATGGATATTTGGAGTATTATTTACAACTATATTGTTGAAAATATTTGACATTGTAGATAGAAATAAAAACTATAGTATTCTTTTATTTTTGTTAGTTCCATTTGCGCTATTCACTATGATATTAAATAGTGTAGAATATGTAAAAATGTTTGGTCTTTTTACAGGATTTATACTTGGATATATAGTTGAAGATAAGTATATAGACTTTGCAACGGGAAATGAAGATAGAAGAAGGATAAATTTTGGAAGAAAAATAAACAATAGATTTGAAAATAAAAGTAGATTAGTAGTAAATATATATAGAGTTATAGTAGGTATATTAACATTAGGTCTTGTTTATGTAGGCTTAAAATATATAGCAGAGTTTTTAATTATAAGTGAAATAACAGCAAATATAGAAATGTTGGCTATAGTATTAGACTATATAAGATATACACTGGTAGTATTTTATGCAGTAGCAGGAGCACCTGCACTTTTCAAAAAATTCAAGTTAGGTTAAAAATTAAGTATGTAAAAGACTTGCTGGAAGGGTGATCATTTGAAGAAAATAGTAGTAATAGGTGGAGGAGCAGCTGGTATGGTTGCAGCAGCAACAGCAGCAGATCAAGGTTATGATGTAACTTTACTTGAAAAAAATTATAAATTAGGTAGAAAAATTTTAATCACAGGAAAAGGAAGATGTAACATAACTAATGACTGTGATATAGAAGAATTAATAGAGAATGTGCCTACAAATGGTAAGTTTTTATACAGTGCATTTTATACATTTACAAATATTGATGTTATAGACATGTTCAATAAATATGGGTTAAAAACAAAGACAGAAAGAGGAAAGAGAGTTTTTCCTGAAAGTGATAAAGCACATGATGTAGTAAAAGCATTAGAAAAACAGTTAAGGGATAAAAAAGTAAAAGTAATGTTAGAATCTAGGGTAGATAAAATAGTTTCTAAAGATAATAAAATAGAAAAGATTATATTAAGTAATAAGAAAGAAATACAGTGTGACTCTGTAATAGTTACAACTGGGGGATTAAGTTATCCTCTTACTGGATCAACAGGTGATGGATATAAATTTGCAAAATCTCAAGGTCACACAGTAGTGGATACAAAGCCTTCATTAATAGGGATAGAAGTACAAGAAAAGTTTGTATCTGATTTAGAAAAATTATCATTAAGAAATATTGAAATATCAGTAATTAATAGCAAAAATAAAAAAATATATGGTGACTTTGGTGAAATGGAATTTACAAAAGTAGGTCTAGATGGACCAACTATAAAATCTGCAAGTTGTAGGATGAAAGATACTACTAAAGAAAATTATAAAATAGTAATAGATTTAAAGCCTGCACTAGATGAAGAAAAGTTAGACAAGAGAATACAAAAAGACTTCCAAAAATATACTAATAAAAAGTTTGAGAAGTCATTAGATGATTTATTACCTCAAAAACTTATACCAATAATAATTGATTTAAGTTATATACCAAGAGATACAGTAGTACATCAAATATCAAGAGAACAGAGAAAAAAGTTAGTACATGTTTTAAAGAATTTAACTTTTACAGTAAAAAGATATAGACCAATAGAAGAAGCCATAATAACTTCTGGAGGCGTAAAGGTAAGCGAAATAAATTCAAGTACTATGGAATCTAAGTTAGTAAATGGTCTGTTTTTTGCAGGTGAAGTAATAGATGTAGATGCCTATACAGGAGGATTTAACCTTCAGATTGCTTTCTCAACAGCATATTTAGCGGGGATAAACTGTTAGAAATATGTATAAAGAGTTTTATTTTTGTAGGATTACAATTTAATTAGTAGGATAAATTTACCTGGAATTAAAAAATCTAAAAATCACATAATAGTATTAGAAACACAAATAAAACAAAGAAAGAGGTAATCAACATGGCAAATAACAATAACAACAAAACAGCAGTACCAGGAGCTAAAGCAGCATTAAATCAAATGAAATTAGAAATAGCTAATGAACTTGGAATGTCTAATTATCAACAAGTTGATAAAGGAAACCTTACTGCTAGAGAGAATGGTTATGTAGGTGGAAATATGACTAAGAAATTAGTTGAAATGGCTGAGAAACAAATGTCAGGAAAACAACAATAATTAAAAAATAACTAGATTTAAAATTTAAAATAGTATAATAAATAAAAATAGGATATTTAATTAAACTTATTTAATTAAATATTCTATTTTTCTGTATATAGGTTAAGATATAAATTTTTTGTTAAATTTAGTAAAAATAATAATAAAAAAATTAAAATTGGACAAGATACAATAGATAGTACATATACAAAAGGAGGTCCATATGTCTACTCTAAATTTTGAAGAAGTTAAAACAAGTTTCATAAATGCAGATTTAGATGAAAAAATACGTATTTATACAACTACGGAAGGACTTTCCGTAGAGCAATTTAGAGAGTTGCTGAGATACTATCCAATTCAATATCTATCTAAATTGGAAAAAGCACTAGGATAAGCAAAATTTTATTACAGAGTTAGGTCAAGTAAAAAAAAGAAGTCAAAAGACTTCTTTTTTTATTTATAAATATTAATGGATAGTAGGTTTTTGAACATAGTTATAAATTCTTTCATTTCCAATATCTATAGATCCTGTAGTTATGTATTTAGTAATATGATCTACATCCCCTTCTGTTAGATATTGATAAGGTATAGATAAATCATATCCAGTAGAATCTAATAAATTTCTAAGTTTGATTTTTTGAGTTATAGTTGGCCTATCAGGTGCTGAATCATATTTCTTTTTTTTAGAGTTTGATAAATTGGCATTTTGAATTTTTATCAGGGTTTCTATGTAACTTATGTATGACGTTTGAAAGTCTTGAGATTCTAGTATTTCTTTATCTAATATATCTTCAATAGACCCGTTAGATAAAATATTATCTGCAAACTTATCCGCAGTTAATTTACCAGTTACAATTCCCTTTTGGTATTTTCTAAGAACTTTCTTAGTATAACTATATATTTTGCTTCGTGTTTCTAAATCTAGCTGGTCAATCTGCATAAAAAACACTCCTTTAAGTGATAATGTAGGATAGAAAAAGATTTATATTTATAAAAAAATTATAATATTTCCTGTTTTTAGTATTGACAAGTATAAAAAATATTATAATTGTAAAAATTAAAAATATATGGAATAAAAATCAGGAGTTGATAAATATGATAAATGGGATAATAAAATTGTTTTATAGTGAAGTAGTAAAAACTAAAATGAAGACTATGCCAAGTAGTAGTTATGAGCTAAGAGAAGAATGTAGAGAGCTTAAAAATATAACATTAAAAATAGATAGCATATTCTTTAAGATGATTAAATTTATAATAGGAGTATCTATATTAATAATAGCATTTAATATAAGTTTAATTTTTGGAATAGGAATGTTTTTAGTAGAAGTAGCTTATGTAATCTATAAAAGAAATATAGAACAACAAGTAAAAGAAAGTATAGATAATATAAAAAATAATATAGAAATAAATAGTATAAGTATGATTAGTGATAGAGGTCGTAGTGGAATTAATGTATTATTAATATTACTATCAATAGGAATATTTTCTAGCTTTAACTGGGCAATAGTGCTTAGTTTTGTAACTGTTTTTCTGTTTACTATAAAAGATATATATAGTAATATAAAATAGGTAAATAAATTGGGGGGGAGGAACAGTAAAATGAGCAAATGTAATGATAGCCATAAAATGAGTAACTTAGTAGATATTTCATCTATAGTAGCGAGAGAATCAGATTTTTTTAGTATAAAAGATAAAATCATAGATAAGATGCTAGAGGTTGTTCATCCCACTAAAGCATGTGTAAATTTATTTTATAAAAATAACTATAAGTATGCTTATTTAGTATGTTCTCAGACTCTTTCTGCAGTCCCACAAATTTTCCCAATGTGTAGTTTAACAGGAGTTAAAATAGATTTTGACATATACCCTAAGTACATACATGAAGCAGTTAGGGAGAAAAAAATAATATACATAAAAAATGTATTTGAAGATGACAGAGCAAAAGAAGAATGGGATCTGGCAAAAGAAGAAGGATATATAGGTAGAATAGTATTTCCACTAATAGCAAATAACATTGTAGTTGGATTTATGACTTGTTTTTTAGGTGAAGAAGATTTTATAACACAAGGAGATATAGACTTTATATCATCGGTTGCATCTTTAATAAGTTTATCTATAGAAGTGACTACTAAAAATAATAATAAAAATATATTAATTCATAAGCTAAGAGGGGCTATAAGCTCTATAAATGAAGCGACTAAAAGGTTATATTTAAATAAAAATATAACTGAATTCTTAGACCATCTTAGTAAACAAGCATGTAATATTACAAATAGTGAAGAGGCACTTATTATAATAAATGAACATGATTACAAAGATAAGATTTCAAGTAGTTATAGTCATACTACAAAAAATAAAATAACTGAAACACAAGTAATAAATAATGTGATAGCTAAAAAAGAAATGGGAGCATATTACAACCATATAGAATATGAAGATTGTGAAAATTTAGATAGCTATATATATTATAAACTAGAAGATAGAAAGAAAGTTGTTGGATGTATAGTTTGTGCAAATAGCAAAAACTATACTAATGATGATTTAAATATATTAAGTATATTAGCAAAACAAGTTTCTGTTGGAATCCAACTTTATGAGTATAACTTAACTGAAGTTAAACATAAAGTTTTGGCGAATGAGTTAAATGTATTAAGTAAACAGCAAAAGCTTATAATGGATAAAAGTAAGATGGAGTGTAATGATGAGAAAGAATTATCTTATTATCACAAGCCTGCAACTGTAGTAGGTGGGGATTTTTACTATGCTATGAGAGTTGATGAAGATACAATAATATATATACTAGCAGATGTAATGGGACATGGTATAGTTTCTAACTATGTTGTAGCTATGATAAAAGGTGCTTTTAAGGTACTTTGCCATAGATATAAAACATCAGGAGAGATAATGACAAACCTAAATAAAATTTTATATGATGAATTTGATAAAATGGGGGTATTTACTACTTGTCTGATAAGTGTATTTAATACTAAAGAAAATAGTATTTCAATATCTAATGCAGGCCACTATAGTCCTATTATAGTAGATGAGGATGGAAACTTAGTAGATAATTTAAATTGTGTAAAGGGAGTACCATTAGGTATTTTAGAAGATTCTAAATATGTAGATAATGTTGTTGATATAAATAGTTATCCTATTATATGTATGTATACTGATGGAGTATTAGAAATAAAAAATAAATTAAAAGAAGAGTATGGTGTTGAAAGATTTAAATCTTTTATCCAAAGAAACTTTGATTTTAATAAACAACAAATAATAGACAATTTAAAGAAAGATTTAAGAAAGTTTTCATTGGCAGACGATTATGATGATGATATTTTAGTGGTTATGTTAAAAAATAAGTAGGAGGATCTATGAATAATAATCCACAAATACTAATAATAAATGGAAGTGCAAGGAAAGGAAAAAATTGTGAGAGCATAGCAAAGGAAATATCATTAAGATTGAATGGAAATAGCATAACTAACAAAATATTCAATATATATGATATGGAAATAGAATACTGTAATGCATGTGGTTTTTGTGAAAAAACGGGATATTGTAGAATAAATGATGAAATGACGCCTATGTATAAAATGTTTGATGATTCTATAGGAACCATAGTTATAAGCCCGGTTCATTTTGACTCTACTTCTGCAAAAGTAAAAACTATAGTAGATAGAACACAAGCAATATATGCTAGTAAATATATATTAAAAAATTCTATGATAGATAGAAGTAAAAAAAGAATTGGAATGTATATTGCAGTTGGTGGAAGTAAACCATACGAAACTCAATTTAAAGGTGGAGATATAGTGATGGACTTTTTCTTTAAGAGTATAAATTCAAAGTTACTCTATAAGCTAAAGCTAAATAAAACAGATGGAGTTTATTATGAAGAAAATAAAGAATTTAAAGAAAGCCTAGATGAAAATATAAAATCATACATAGATGATATAAAAAATATTGATAATTAGAAAATAGAAAGGTATGAATATCTATATAGATTTCATGCCTTTTAGTAATTGGGAAAATATATTTAAGGAGGATTTAAAATGTTAAGGTATCTAACAAGTGGAGAATCTCATGGTCAAAGTTTAATATCAATATTAGATGGAGTTCCAGCAAATATTGAATTAAATATCGATGAAATAAATTTAGAACTAAAGAAACGACAAAGTGGATATGGTCGTGGTGGAAGGATGAAAATAGAACAAGATAGGATAAATATATTAGGTGGAGTTAGAGGAAAAAAAACCTTAGGAGGCCCTATATCAATAGAAATAAAAAATAAGGACTATGAAAATTGGATTAATTATATGGATCCAATGAGTGAAGCTGATATGGAGAGTAAAAGAGTAAATAATGTAAGACCGGGTCATGCAGATTTAGTTGGATGTTTAAAATATGATTTTGATGATGCTAGAAATGTTCTTGAAAGATCTAGTGCAAGGGAAACTGCAAGTAGAGTAGCTGTTGGGGCAGTATGCAAACAGATACTTAAAAACTTTGATATAGATTTTACATCTCATGTAGTACAATTAGGAAATGTAAAAAGTGAAAAAATGTATAAATTTGATTTTATAAAAGAAAATGTAGATAAGAGTGAAGTAAGATGTGTGGATGAAAATATAGAAAAAGATATTATAAAAGAAATAGATTACGTAAAATCTCAAGGTGATACTATTGGCGGAGTAGTAGAAATAAGAGTTAAAAATGTAATTCCAGGATTAGGTTCTTATACTCATTTCGATAAAAAAATAGATGGAGCATTAGCTATGCATTTAATGGGAACCCAAGCTATAAAGGGGGTAGAAATAGGAATAGGATTTAATGTTGCAAATAATTATGGTTCAAAAGTTATGGACGAAATAACATACTCTAAAAAAGAAGGTATATCAAGAGTTACAAATAGACTTGGTGGAATAGAAGGTGGAATGACAACAGGAGAGGAAATAATAATTAAATGTGCTATGAAACCTATACCTACATTATATAAACCTCTTAATTCTATAAATATGAATACATTAGAAAATTATCAAGCAAGTATTGAAAGGTCTGATAATTGTGCAGTACCAGCTTGTAGTGTAGTTTGTGAAAATATAGTAGCATTTGTAATATGTAAATATTTCTTAGAAAAAATTGGAGGAGAGAATCTGGTTGATTTAAAATCTAATTACAATTCATACATAAAAAGGTTAGGTGAAAGAGGATGGAGAAAATAGAAAATAGAATATGCAGTATAATAATAGACTATAACTATAAGTCTTTTAATATAGAAAAAGATTATGATGGTGTTGTTATTATAACCGACCAAAATGTATATACACATCAAGTTGATAAGTTAATATCAAATATAAAATCTAAGATGATATATGAATATGTAATTGTACCTGGAGAAAACTCGAAGTCATTAGAGGTGTATGAAGAGATAATGAAGTATTTGACAAGAATAAATTTATCAAGAAAATCATTGATAATTGCAGTAGGTGGGGGTGTAGTTGGAGATATATCAGGATTTGTGGCATCTACATACATGAGAGGAATTGATATTATACAAGTTCCTACAACTCTACTTGCACAAGTTGATTCTTCTGTAGGAGGAAAAACTGGAATAAATCTAGGTAATTTTAAAAACATAATAGGTTCATTTTATCAACCTACACTTACATATATAAGCATAAGTGCATTAAAAACATTACCAGAAAAAGAATTTTTAGACGGAATCAGTGAAGTTATAAAATATAGCTTAATATACGATTATAGTTTTCTAGAGTACTTGATAAAATATAGTGAAGAAATACTAGAAAGAGAAACGATAAACCTTTATGAAGTAGTAAAAAAATGTATATCAATAAAAGCACATATAGTAGAAAAGGATGAAAAAGAATCTGATTTAAGAAAAATACTTAACTTTGGACATACTTTTGGTCATGGAGTTGAAAAGCTTGGAAATATAAGTCATGGAGAAGCTGTAGCAATTGGAATGAATATGGCATTTAAGTTATCATTTAGTGAAAATTTAGTAGGAGAAGATTACTATAATAAATTTTTAGAAGTGTGTACAAAATATAAATTAAATTTAGGTTATTATGACTTGGATGAAAATAAAATTCTTCAAATTATGAAAATAGATAAGAAAAATAGCTTTGCAAAAATAAATTTAGTACTACCTGTAGGTTTTGGAAAAGTACAAGTAATTGATTACATAGATGAGGGGAAAATATTAGAAATAATAAAGAGGTGTAAAAATGCTTAGAGGAACCTTTGAACTTATAGGAGATAAATCTATATCTCACAGAGCTATAATGTTTTCTTCAATAGCCAAAGGGCATAATAAAATAAGTAATTTTTTAATGGGAGAAGACTGCTTGAGTACTATTTCTTGTTTAAAAAAAATGGGAGTAGAAATAGATATACAAGGAAAAGATGTTTTTGTAAAAGGGAACGGGCTTAGAGGATTAAAAAGACCAAGTGATATACTAGATGTAGGAAATTCCGGAACTACTATAAGACTTATGATGGGGATATTAGCAGGAAATGAATTTGATGCTACATTAATTGGTGATGAATCTATAGGAAAAAGGCCTATGAAAAGAGTAACAGATCCACTTAGACTTATGGGTTGTAAAATAGAAGGAAAAGATGATACTAATTATACTCCTATAAAAATATATGGAGGGGATTTATCTGGTATTGATTATAAAATGCCAGTAGCATCAGCACAAGTAAAGTCATCTATAATACTTGCTAGCTTATATGCAGACAATAAAAGTACAATATATGAAAAAGTAAAAAGTAGAAATCATACAGAAATAATGCTTAAATCATTTGGGGCAGATATAGATGTAGATGATTTAAAAATAAACATAAATCCAGTTAATGAACTTTTTAGCAAAGATATATATGTACCAGGGGATATATCTTCAGCAGCATTTATAATAGCAGGAGCTTTAATAACCAAAGGATCTGAAGTTCTTATAAAAAATGTTGGATTAAATGAAACTAGAACTGGAATAATAGATGTTGTAAAAGATATGAATGGAAATATAGAAATTTTAAATACTAATATTGTAGGTGGAGAAGTTGTAGGTAATATTTTAGTTAAGTATACAAAAGAGCTAACTGCAACTACAATAGATAAAGAAATTATACCCAGACTAATAGACGAGATACCAATAATAGCAGTTCTTGCAACACAAGCAGAAGGTACAACAATAATAAAAGATGCAAAAGAACTAAAAGTAAAAGAAAGTAATAGAATAAAAGCTATGGTAGATAATTTGAAAAATATAGGTGCTGATATAATTGAGTTAGAGGATGGAATGATTATAAAAGGGAAAACTAATTTAAAGGGTGGTTTTGTAGAAACTTTTGGAGATCATAGAATCGCAATGTCATTTTCTATTGCGAACTTAATTTCTAATAAAGGGATACAACTAGATAATAAAGAATGCATAAGTATATCTTTCCCTGGATATTTTGATTTACTAAAAGAATTGTCGGTATAAAATAGTGAAGGTGTTAAAAAAATAACATAGTTTGATTTTATTATTAATATTATGTATAATTGTATTGGATATTAAACGTATTCAGTATACAATGTTACATACTAAATATAATTAAACATACAGGAGGCAATTAATATGAAATTACCAATAGCATTATCTAATAGACATATACACTTATCTCAAGCAGATATAGAAACTCTATTTGGAGCAGGTCACCAATTAACTCACTTTAAGCCGTTATCTCAACCGGGACAATTTGCTTGTGATGAAAAAGTTGATTTAGTAGGATCTAAAGGAACTATAAAAGGTGTTAGGGTATTAGGACCTGCTAGACCTAATACACAAGTAGAAATATCATTAGCAGATGGATTTGTTTTAGGTGTTAAGGCTCCAATAAAAGAGTCAGGAGATATAGCAGGAACTCCAGGAATTAAAATAGTTGGACCAGTTGGTGAAGTTGAATTACCAGAAGGTGTTATAGTAGCATCTAGACATATACACATGAACTTAGAAGATGCTAAGAACTTTGGTGTATCTGATAAGCAAATAGTTAAGGTTAGAACTTTCGGACCAAGAGCTGTAGTATTTGAAAATGTATTAGTAAGAGCTAATGATGCTTTTGCTTTAGAAATGCATGTTGATGTTGAAGAAGGAAATGCTTCTGGTGTTAGAAACGGTGAAATGGTAGAATTAATAGCTGAGTAATATTAAATTAAATCTATATTATAAAAATCACAAGAAAAATCTTGTGATTTTTTGCATATAAGAAAATTATTAAATTCCATCTTTAATAACTTGGGAAGGTGGAACTTTTATTCTGAATAAGATTTTTCTATATTACCGGAATAGTCAACTCCATAAATATACATCTGTTCAAGAAGAGGAATCATTTTTTCTCCCATATCAGTTAAACTATATTCAACTTTAGGAGGGACTACAGGATATACTTCCCTGTGAATTAAATTGTCTTCTTCAAGACTCCTTAGCTGATTAGTTAACATTTTTTGTGTAACATCTGGCAATTTTCTTTTTAGTTCGCTAAATCTAAGAGAGCCACTACTTAAATACCATAATATTAATATCTTCCATTTGCCAGAAACTAATTTATGAAATAAAACCATAGGGCAAGTTTGAAACTTATTACAACGCTTACTCATATGACATTTGTGATGGGGAGTAATTATTTCATCCATTTTCTGCACCTCACATTAAAATTACTAATAATTTAAAAAGATATATTAAATATTCTTATTTAACCATAATATCATAAAAAAATTAGCCGATAAATACTAAATAAATCTATCACAAAGTAAGGCAGTATAATTTTTGATACTATATATAAAAAAAGTACCTACTTGCTAAAAAAAATATGAAAATATATTATAGAGTTATAACTATGACATATTTAGACAAACTATATCTTAGAGATTAAATAAGAATTTATTGTAAGATAAATTCTAAAAAAAAATCATTAGGAAATCGATTTTGTAATTATAATGTTTTATAATGGGAAAAATATATATTGTCTATATTTAAAACACAACTTTAAATAATTTTAATGATGTGATAACATAATATGGATGAAAGATATTATTTTAAGATCAAAGGAGATATGTCATGAAGGATAAAATAGCTAATATGATTGATCATACAATACTTAAAGCATTTTCAACAAAAGAAGATGTTATAAAGATATGTAATGAGGCAAAAGAGAATGGATTTTTTTCAGTTTGTATAAATCCAACTCAAATAGAATTTGTAAAAAATGAGCTTAAAGGAAGTAATGTAAAAGTTTGTACAGTTATAGGTTTCCCATTAGGTGCAAATACACCAGAAGTAAAAGCATTTGAAACTAAAGATGCTATATCTAAAGGTGCGGATGAAGTAGATATGGTAATAAACATAGGTGCTTTAAAAGATAAAAATTATGATTTAGTATTTGAAGATATAAAAGCAGTAGTTGATGCAGCAGACAAAAAAGCTTTAGTAAAAGTTATAATAGAAACTTGTTACTTAACTGATGAAGAAAAGAAAATAGCATGTGAGCTAGC
>JAVXJG010000003.1:85460-94225 GCA_036647935.1 Peptostreptococcaceae bacterium | reverse complement strand
TTGAAGAAGGAATAATCTCAATATGGATATAATTGACCATATTTTGAGTAGCAGGCTTTATGAATAAAAATAGACTAGTAACTCTAGTTAGATATATATCTTTAATAATGATGACTCTAAGCATTATTTTATCTTCTATTGATTTTTCAAATCCATTATTCATTTTATTAATGATAATTGTTATAAATAATCAGTTTAGGTGTTTTAATTTAAGTGAAAACTCCACTATATATATAATGTCAATATTATTAGATAGTTCACTTGTAATTTTATTGTCTAGTTATATAAATACTTTTAATATATTTTTCTTTATCCCAATAATACTTGATATATGTGTCTTAAAATATAAGTTTAAAAATTTATTACTTGTATTAACTACACTTTCTCCAATTTTTATAAAAAGCGATTTATCTATATATTCTTATTTTGAAATTATACTTATGTTATCAATTTTATCTTTACTGTTCATTTATATATATAATGAAGACTTAGAAAAAATCAATCATCAAAACATATATGACAAACTTAGAATATCTGAAGATAACTTAAAAAAAGCTAATACTGATTTAGAAATTTATTTAAGTTCTGTTGAAGAAATAGCTATATTAAAAGAAAGAAATAGAATATCTAGGGAAATCCATGATAGTGTTGGACATTCATTGTCTACTACAATAATCCAACTGGGTGCTATCAAAAATCTCTTAAAAGACAATATTCCTGTCCAAAATTTGGTTCATGAACTTAGAGAGTTTGTAAAAGAGAGTTTTTTAGAAGTTAGAAATGCTGTATCTACTTTAAAACCAGCCGAATATGAAAATTACCAAAATTTATTTAAAATAGAAGAACTTATTAAAAACTTCACAAAGCTTACTAATGTTAATGTTAAAATGACTATTTCCAAAAATACTTGGTCCTTGTCTAGCGTACAATCTATGGCAGTTTATAGGATAATTCAAGAATCTTTATCCAATTCTCTTAGACATGGCAAAGCTACTAAGATTGATATTTTTATATCTTTTAATACGGATAATCTAGTCCTTACTATTAGTGATAATGGTGTGGGATGTTCTAATATAAAAAATGGAAATGGATTAAGTAGTATTTCGGAGCGAATAAGTGAGTTAAACGGAAAAGTCCAATTTAATAATACTTCAGATGGATTTGTTATAAGAGCTAATTTCCCTAAAAAATTTAATACTATATTTAATTAGTAACAGGAGGTAATTTTGTTGAATAAAATAAGGATTTTAATTGTTGATGATGAAAAATTAATAAGAAGTGGCTTAAAAATAATTCTTTCTTCTTATGAGGATTTAAATATTGTTGGAGATGTTTCTAATGGTTATGATGCTCTTGAGTTTTGCAGGCAAAATAAAGTGGATTTAGTTTTAATGGATATAAGAATGAAAGTGTGTGATGGAGTTCTTGGAACTCGTCTTATAAAGGAATTTGATAATTCTATTTGCGTACTTATACTTACTACATTTAATGATGATGACTATATAAAAAGTGCTATAAACTTTGGAGCCTCTGGTTATTTGCTAAAAGATAGTTCTGATGAAATACTGTATGAGGGCATTAGATCAAGCTTTTATGGAAATATTGTTTTAGACAAAAGTGTAGCTAGTAAAGTTATATCTACTGAAAAATCCCTAGATTATAATAAAATTTTATTACAATATAATTTATCAAAAAAAGAAATTGATATAATAAAGTTAGTTGCAAATGGACTTAGTAACAAGGAAATCAGCGAAGAGTTATATCTTTCTGAAGGAACTATAAAAAATAATATAACAAATATTTTAAACAAACTTAATCTTAGGGATAGAACCCAAATTGCCATATTTGCATTTAAAAATAAAATCGTATCATAATAATTACCTTAAAAGTGACTTAAGTCACTTTTTTTAATGACTTAAAGGCATAGAATTAAAGGATTATTTTATCTATTATATATAGTAGGTTATAAAACTTAAATTAAAATGAAAAGGAGATTCTTATGAGCATTATAGAAATAGATAATATAACTAAAAGATTTGATGAAAAAATTGCTTTAGATAATATTAGCCTTTCTGTTGATGAGGGAGAAATTTTTGGTCTTATTGGACCTAATGGAGCTGGCAAATCTACTTTAATCAACATAATGACAAATCTTATGCTTCCTAATAATGGAAGTATAAGAATCAACAATATGGACTTATCTCAAAATCCAATAGATATAAAATCAATAATAGGTCTTGTTCCTCAAGAATTAGCTCTTATTGAAGGATTGACACCTTTTGATAATTTAGAGTACTTTGGTTCTTTATATGGTATAAAAGGAAAACTACTCAAAGATAGAATAAATGAGGCTTTAGAAATTTCAGGTCTTAATGATGTTAAAAAGAAAAAAGTAAAAAAACTTTCAGGAGGAATGAAAAGAAGATTAAATATAGCCATTGCACTACTTCATCATCCAAAAATTTTAATACTTGATGAGCCAACAGTTGGAGTTGATCCACAATCAAGAAATCATATTTTTAATGTTTTGAAAAAGTTATCTTCTAATCAAAAGACTACAATAATATACACTTCTCACTATATGGAAGAAGTCGAACACCTTTGTTCCAAAATATTTATAATAGACGAGGGAAAAGAAGTAGCTTGTGGAGATAAAGAGTCTCTAAGGTCTTTAGTCTTTACTAGTAGTAAAATTGTTTTAGAACTTAAAAATATTAGTGCAAATCTTATATTTGAACTTAAAAATATGACTGGTATTTTATCTCTTACTGAGGATAATGATATATTAAATTTATCCACTGATAAAAGCTTTGTACTTTCAAATGCTTTATGTATTATAGAAAAAAATAATTCTACTATATCAAAAATAAGTTATGAAGATTATAGTCTAGAAGATGTATTTTTGAATCTTACAGGTAAAAATTTAAGAGATTAGGGAGATTATTATGAAATTATTAGCAAATATAAAACTATTTATTAAATCTATAAAAAGTAATTTTTTCGTGAATCTAATTTACTTTTTGGGATTACCACTAGTATTATCCTTAGTATTTGGGAACATCATGAATATAGTTTTTGGGAATCCAATAGAGACAGAAGTAACTCCTATATCGATAGTTGACAATGATAATTCTATAGAATCTGAAAATTTTACCAAGTTTATAGAAAATGATTTAAAAGATTTGTTTCAAATTACTCCAAAAAAGGATAGTGCAGATTTTGAAGTTATTATTCCTAATAATTATGAAGAAAGTATACTTAAAAGTAATTTTACAACAATAGAAATTAATGAACTTAAAACTAGAGGCGATGTTTTAACTCTTTTAAGCAATATTATAGATAATTATCATGAAAATCTCTATACATCTAGGCTTGCTTCTACTAATATAGGTGATATCTTTAATAAAACATCACTTGAGACCTCATATGTAGATGTAGATGTATCTATGGATTCACAAAAGTATTTTGCAATTTCCATGATAACTCTTTTGGCTATGATTTTTATAACAAACAATGTAGCTATTACCTATTTAGGAGAATCTAATGGCCTAAGCAAAAGAATATACTCTCTACCATTAAAAAGAACTACTCAACTAATTCACGATACCATTATATTATGGATTTATTCATTTATATTTGTTTTAGCTTATGTTTTAATCCATAGATATTTAAAAATTGCATTTACTGGTAATATATTTTTATTGATTTTAATTTGTGGAGCTAGTTCTTTATTTATTGCTACCTGTTCTAGTTTTATTACTTCATTTTTATCTAAAACATTTGCTAATATTATAGTTACTATACTTTTTATAGCTCAAATTTTTTTTGGAGGTACATTTGGACCTATCTCTGATTTCCTTCAAAAATTTGTACAAATTTCACCACTATACTTAATAAACGAACTGTTTACTAAATATAGTAATTTTGATAACTTCAGTTCACTTAGTGCTACATTTATACTTTGTTTAGCTGTATCTTTAGTTATTTTTATGGCATCATTTGTTAAAGAAAAATATAGATGGAGGGAATTTTAATGAATCTAATTAGACTTACTTTATCAAACTTAAAAAGATATTTAAAAACTCCAGGTATTACGCTTACTCTAATATTAATGCCAAGTATATTAATATTCATGGTTACATCGTTTTCTCCAGGGTCTGAGGAGTCTATATATACTCCATCTATTGCAATAGTTTGTAATAGAGATGGAAAGTATGAAAAAGAACTTTTAAAAGAATTAAATGCACAGGATATGGTATATGACTTTACTATGGAAAATAAGGCTTTAGATAAGTTAAAAAACAATGATATTTCTTCAGTATTTGTACTTAATAATAGTTTTTCAAGTGATATAGATAATCTTATAAGACCTTCTATTAAAGAATATAAAACACAAGATGGAGGAGGAAGTATTTGGGCTGAATCTAAAATCGAAAATTTTATTACTAACTCTCTAAAATTTAACTTTGACCCTAGCCTAAATTCAAAAATTATAACTACTAAAGTGACTGAAAATAAATCTTTAGTTACGGGAAATGCTATGGTCTCTGTATTGCTTATCAGTTATTGTATGTATATAAATGCATCTTATTTAGGAAAAGATTTATTGGATTTACGCTCCTCTAATGTTCTTAGGAGAATGATTTCTACTAAAAATAAAGATTTTGAGCTTATCTTTAGTATATTCTTTGCATTATTCTTAATTCAAGCTTTAACTTATTCATTTATATTAGTATTTTTAAATCTACTGTTTAATTTTAACTTTACTAGTAGCTCTATAATGCTTGTTGTAGCTAATAGCTTCGTTTCTACTGGGTTAATAATTGCATCTGCTAGATTATTTAAAACAGAAATAGCTATGACTCTAGTTAGTATAGTATACTCCATATTATCTATGATATTATCACTACCTTTAGTAATAACATCTTTATCCGAAGATTTTGCTTTCTTAAATAATATAGCTAAATTAACTCCTATTTATTGGACACTAGAATCATTAAATACTGGTAATATTTTACTTCCACTTATATCCTTGATTCTTATAGGCCTTGTATTTGTTACTGCTGGTAGCTTTAAATTAAGGGATTTTGCTAAAAATTAATTATATTAAAATAGTGATAATCTTGAAACTATATAGTTTTAAGATTATCACTATTTTAAATTTGATTTATAATTTCAAAATTAATTATCCATTGTATATTACTTTACTATCTATATCTTTTATACTTTGGCAACCTGTTAGTATCATAGTTGAGATTAACTCACCTTTTAACTTATTTATGTAAGTTTCAACACCATCAGTAGCTCCTCCAAATGATGCTATTGCAAATGGTCTTCCTATTAATACAGCATCAGCGCCAAGACCAATCATTTTTAATACATCTAACCCACTTCTTATCCCACCATCAACAAGTATTGTAACCCTATCTTTTACAGCATCTCTTATAGAAGGTAGCACATCAGCAGCACCTGGTGTACAATCAAGGACCCTTCCACCGTGATTTGATACTACTATAGCATCTACCCCAGCTTCTAGAGCCATTAATGCATCTTCCTTAGTCATTATTCCCTTTAATATAAATGGAAGCTTAGTAGAATTTTTTAATTCTTTTATTTTCTCTATCGTTTTAGGCTCTACACACTTTCCATGCATTGATAAAGTTACAAGTCCACAAGCATCTATATCCACTCCAACAGCAAATGCTCCTGCTTCTTTTGCTAACTTTATTTTATTTTTTATATCTTCATTTTCCCAAGGCTTTATAAATACTATCCCATCTCCATTATTTTCTTTTAGTACTTCTAAGTTTTCCATTAAGAATGAATCTATTGCTGTATCTCCAACCATAGCGTATATTCCTTGATTTATGCACCCTTGTACAACAGGCTTTATATAATCTCTCTCACTAATTTGTCCACCCATGTTTAAAGTTGTTCCTGTTAATGGTGCTGCAAATATTGGAGCATCCATTTTTCTTCCAAACAACTCTACTGAAGTATCTGGATTTGATACATTATGTATAACCCTCATATTTATTTTTATTTTATCTAAGCTTTTTTGATTTTCTATAAAAGAAACTCCACTACCTTTTCCACCCATACCTGGCACTTGCCCTGCACAAGCTACACCATTACAAACTTTACACACTTTACAACTTCCATTAAAATTTCCCCTCGCATTTTTCAATAATTCATTATAGTCCATATATGTTCCCCCATATCTTTAGCATAATTATTACTATTTAATTATATAACACCTAAATACTAAGCGTGATTAATAGTTTTTTTATTATAATATATTCTTTAAGAAGCTTCTCCTATGTATAGGTGTTATCCCATTTGTTTCTATTGCTTCATAATGTTCCTTTGTTCCATATCCCTTATGACCCTTAAATCCAAACTTTGGATATATATCATCATATTGATACATAAGACTATCTCTTGTAACTTTTGCTAGTATACTTGCAGCCGCTATTGATATAGACTTAGAATCTCCTTTTATTATTGGCTTTTGAGCTATCTTTACCCCAGGTATCGTTGTTGCATCTATTAATAAATAGTCCGGTGTATGTTTTAAGCAATTTACTGCTTTTTTCATTGCCATATATGTTGCATTTAATATATTAAACTCATCTATCTCTTCATTATTAACTATACCTATTCCATAATCTAGAGCTTCTTCTTTTATTATATCAAATAACTCATTTCTTTTTGCTTCACTTAACTTTTTAGAGTCATTTATACCATTTATCTTAGTATCTTTTTTAAACACTACTACAGCAGCTACAACAGGTCCTGCTAAAGGTCCTCTTCCTGCTTCATCTATTCCACCAATATATGTATATCCTTTATAATATCCTTCATTTTCAAAGACGTTTATTGTTTCTAATCTTTCTTCTTCTTTTCTAATTGTATCTAATCTTTTGGCTAGTTTAACTGCTAAACCTTGTACAGATTTTCTTTCATCACTTCTTAATATATCAATATATTGTAAATATTGATTTTTATCTAAATTATCTACTATTTCTTTTATTTCCTTTACGCTTTTAGTATTCATATTTTTCTCCTTAGTATGCTTATGTACTATATTATCTGCATAGTGATATTTTATTATTAATTTATAAGTAAATCAATACAATTAGAATTTAAGTGAATATGATATACACAAAAAATATAATTGAAAATAATATCGGACTAAATCCTCCTGCTAATGGCTGTATACCCATTTCAAAAGTCGTTGCTGCCGTTCTAGGTATTGCTAAAATAAACCCTCCAAATCCAGTTAACCAACTTGATCCAGATATAACACCTAAAAATGGTGGGAATATCAGATTCCCTGCTCCAAAGAACATAGCAAATAGAGCGAAACCTACCACCATTACATCCTTATTACTATTTTTATTTACCATATAATTATTCTTACCACAAATTAACACACGAATTTAAATATTTAGAATTTATTATACATTCTTTATATTGAATGACCAATAATTTTTTAAATATTCAGTTCACATCATTATTTTTTGTATTTTCTTATCATTTTATAGTACGTAAATTATCTTTTATATTTTTTTTGATTTTATTTTTTACTTTATAGTAAAAAAATAAAAACTTAACAATATTAAGTTTTTATTTTTGCAAGTTTTATTCTATTTTTAAATTTATTATTTAATATCTTCGGGTACTTCTAAAGTTATTTGACCTATTTTTCCATCTCTAAACTCATTTAATACCGTAAATGCTATACGGCTATAATCAAGTTCTTTTTTACCTATTATAAAACCTCTTTTTAATCCTATCATATCCATAGTTTCTAAACCAGTTTCACCTAGTTCTTCTAACTTATATCTAACTTTTAATTTTTCAGGTGCAATTTCCATAAGCTTCTCTATAAGTCTTAGTGCCAGTGTTTCTACATCTAATATTTCATCTTTTATTGCTCTACTTATTGCTAGCTTTATTGCTACTTCTTGATCTTCAAACTTTGGCCAAAGTATACCAGGAGTATCTAATAGTTCTAGGTTTCCTTTTAATCTAACCCATTGTTTCCCTTTAGTTACACCAGGCTTATCTCCTGTAACAGTACTTTTTCTTCCTGTTAACTTATTTATTATAGAAGATTTCCCTACATTTGGAACTCCAACTATCATAATTCTTATAGGTCTTTCTTTTCTTCCCTTATCAACTAAAGCATCCATTTTTTCTCTTGTTACATTTCTACATTCTTCGACTAATTTATTTATGCCTACACCTTTCATAGTGTCTACAGGTATAGCTTTTATTCCATGCTCTTTGTAGTATTCTATCCATCTATTTAATTTATTTCTATCAGCTAAGTCACTTTTATTTAATATAACTACTCTTGGTTTATTTCCTGCTAATTTATCTATATCAGGATTTTTACTACTATAAGGTATTCTAGCATCTAAAAGTTCCACTACTACATCAACTAATTTTAAGTTATTACTAACTAATTCTCTAGTTTTTTTCATGTGTCCTGGATACCAGTTTATATGTAAGTTATCATCAACTAAATATTCATCATAGTTGGCTCTCATTTTGTCGCCTCTTGCCATATCTATCACTCCTTCATGTCCAAATATATCTATATATTTGTTTATTTATCTTATATTACAACTTTTCTATTATATCATACTATTATCCCACTATATCTAATATTTTCATATATTTCTATTCTTATACTTAAAAACATAACTTTTAATTTTAAGTATAAGTATAAGTATAAGTATAAGTATAAGTATAAG
>JAVXJG010000003.1:0-85360 GCA_036647935.1 Peptostreptococcaceae bacterium | reverse complement strand
CATAACTTTTAATTTTAAGTATAAGTATAAGTATAAGTATAAGTATAAGTATAAGAAATTTATAATAATCTATGCATCTAAAAAGAGATAGATTATATAGAGTTATCCTACCCTATATTATATATCTCTTTTAAATTTATTAGGTTCATATTTTAGCTATTAGTCTATAAAAAAAGAACTGAGATGTCTCAGTTCTTTCTATATTGTAAAGTTTTAATTATCTAGCAGCTCTAGCTTCTTTTATCTTAGCAGCTTTACCAACTCTACCTCTTAAGTATGTTAATTTAGCTCTTCTTACTTTACCTTTTCTAGTTACTTCTATCTTCTCTATTCTTGGAGAGTGAACTGGGAAAGTTCTTTCTACACCTACATTGAAAGATATTTTTCTAACAGTGAAAGTCTCTTTGATTCCTCCACCTTGTCTCTTTAATACAAATCCTTCAAATATTTGTATTCTTTCTCTCTTACCTTCAACTATCTTAACGTGTACTTTTACAGTATCCCCAGGTCCGAAGTTAGGTACTTCACTCTTTAATTGTTCTTGTTCTAATGATCTTAATAATTCGTTCATCTTACGTCCTCCTAGTATCATAGACATTCTTAATTACCTCATATGTGTAAAAAGAGGAATGCCCGTTTATTTTTTCAACAGTTAAAATTATACTACATTTTTTATTTATTTACAAGCTTTTTTATATAAATCAGGTCTTCTCTCTTTTGTTATCTTTATCGACTCACTACTTCTCCAGTCATCTATCTTCTTATGATTTCCACATAACAAAACATCTGGAACTTCTAAGTCCATAAACTCTCTAGGTCTTGTGTAATGAGGATATTCTAACAAGTTATCTTTAAATGACTCTTCTTCAAAAGACTCATTTTGACTAAGTACTCCAGGTATAAGCCTAGATATAGAATCTATTAATATAAGTGCAGGAAGTTCACCTCCTGTTAATACATAATCCCCTATAGATACTTCATCAGTAACTATCAAATCTATAATTCTTTGGTCTATACCTTCGTAGTGTCCACATAAAAGAATTACATCTTCTTTTTCTGACATTTCTGTTGCTATAGTTTGATTGTGTACCTTTCCTTTAGGAGTTAAATATATCACTCTAGGTTCCTTTATATTATGAGTATCTATTATATGCTTATACGTGTCGTATATTGGCTGAGGAGTCATTACCATTCCTGCTCCTCCGCCAAAAGGATAGTCATCTACTTTTTTATGTTTATTATTAGAAAAATCTCTAATATTATATACCTTTACTTCTACTATTCCTTTTTCTACAGCTCTTTTCATTATACTTTCGTCCATATAAGAATGAAATATATCTGGAAAAAGGGTCATTATATGAAATCTCATATTTTCTCCTATTCTAACATTCCTTTAATAGGACTTATTATCATTTTTCTAGCTTCTAAATCTATAGTTGGAACAAACTTCATTATAGCAGGAATAAGGTATTCTTTATCTTCTTCACCCTTTATTACATATACATCATTTGCAGCATATTGTAATACTTCTTTTAAAGTTCCTACATGTTCTCCATCTACAGTTTCCACGTCCATTCCTATCATATCAGCTATAAAGAACTCTCCATCATCAAGATCTTTACTTTCTTCCCTAGAAACATACATGAATTTATTTTTTAATTTTTCAGCCACTTCAACAGTGTCTACATTTTCTATTTTCATTATTACCAAATTACCCTTGTATCTAACCTTTTCAACATTCCATTTAGTCTCTAAGTCTTTTCCTAGGTAAAATGATTCTAGCTCATCAAATCTATCTATTTCATCTGTTAAAGGGTATACTCTAACTTCTCCCTTTAATCCTTGAGTACTGACTATTTGTCCTACTTTAAAATGAGTTAATTTTTCTTTCATAGTCTCACCTTCTTAAAAAATTTCAATTTCAAATTTCATCTGTATTATATACAAAAAGGATTAGGTATATACCTAATCCTTTTATACTATCTCAAGAGAAACTTTTACATTTTCTCTATTTGCAGCAGATCTTACGACAGTTCTTATAGCTTTAGCTATTCTGCCCTGCTTACCGATAACCTTGCCCATGTCCTCAGAAGATACCTTAAGTTTTAAGATTATTTCATCTTTTTCTTTAGTCTCTTCAACTATTACTTGCTCAGGGCTATCAACTAGAGCTTTAGCTATATCTAACACTAGCTCTTTCATATACTTCATCTCCTAAAATCAATTCGAAAAGATCCATTAGCTTTCGCTAATGGCCTATTTCTCTTAAAAATTATTACTTCTTAGAAGCTTCAAATTTTTCCATAACTCCGTTGTTAACTAATAAAGTCTTAACAGTATCAGTTGGTTGAGCACCATTTGATAACCACTTTACAGCTTTCTCATCGTTTATTTTAACTTGCTTTGGTTGAGAAATTGGGTTGTAGAATCCTATTTCTTCTATGAATTTTCCATCTCTTGGAGATCTTGAATCCGCTACTACTATTCTGTAGAAAGGTTTTTTGTTTGATCCCATTCTTTTTAATCTTATTTTAACTGCCATTACAGTCACCTCCGAAAATTTTTATTTATTATTTATTTAAAGAAAGGAAGTCCGGCGAAACCGCCCCTTTTCTTCATACTTTTTTGTGAACCCGTAAACATCTTCATCATTTTTTTCATTTCATTAAATTGCTTTATAAGCCTGTTTACATCTTGAACACTTGTTCCACTACCTCTAGCTATTCTTTTCTTTCTAGAAGCATTTAATAAAGTAGGGTTTCTTCTTTCTTCTATTGTCATTGATTGGACAATAGCTTTTGTTCTCTTAATCTCTTTACCATTTAAGTCTACATCTCCAAGTTGATCTTTTATATTTCCCATACCTGGCATCATACCTAAAATCTTATCAAGAGGACCCATATTTTGTATTTGTTCCATTTGTTCTAGAAAATCTTCAAAATCAAGATCTTGTTTCTTAATTTTTTGTTCTAATTCTCTAGCTTTATCTAAATCTATATTTTCTTGAGCCTTTTCTATTAAGCTAAGGATATCTCCCATACCTAATATTCTAGAAGCCATCCTATCTGGATGGAAAGGTTCTAAGTCATCTAACTTTTCACCCATACCTATAAACTTTATAGGCTTTTGCGTTACAGCTCTTATTGAAAGTGCTGCCCCACCTCGAGTATCTCCATCTAGCTTAGTTAATATAACCCCATCTACTCCAAGAGCTTCATTGAAACTTTGTGCAACATTTACTGCATCTTGTCCTGTCATAGAGTCTACTACTAGAAGTATTTCATGTGGTCTAACTTCCGATTTTATAGATTTCAATTCATCCATTAGTGTTTCATCTATATGAAGTCTACCAGCAGTATCTATTATGACTAAGTCATTATTATTTTTTAATGCATGACTTAATCCTGCTTTTGCTATATTAATTGGACTTTCCTTATCACCCATGTTAAATACTGGTATGTCTAATTTTTCTCCAACAACTTGTAACTGCTTAATAGCTGCGGGTCTGTATATATCACATGCTACTAATAAAGGTCTTTTTCCTTGTTTTTTAAAGTAGCCTCCAAGTTTTCCAGATGTAGTAGTCTTACCAGCACCCTGTAGCCCCACCATCATTATAACTGTTGGTGGCTTTGGAGATATTATGATTTTACTCGATACATCACCCATTAAACTTGTAAGCTCTTCATTAACTATTTTTATTACATGTTGTGCAGGAGTTAAACTTTGCATAACTTCTTGTCCAACACATCTATCTTGAACTTTTTTTATAAAGTCTTTAACTACTTTGAAGTTAACATCCGCCTCAAGAAGTGCAAGCTTGACTTCTCTCATTGCATCTTTTACATCTTTTTCTGTAAGTTTACCTTTTGATTTCAACTTACCAAGAGCGCCTTGTAATTTATCAGATAATCCTTCAAATATCATTTTAACATCTCCCTACATATATCTTCTATATTTTTTAGCTTAGGGATTAAATTAGCACAATCTCTATTTTGCAATAAATCTTGTTTAATGTCAACAATTTTATCTTGTAAAAATTTGACGAACTTTTCTTGTTTTTGAATCTTATATACTAGTCCTAATTTTTCTTCATAGTCTCTTAGTATCTTTTCTGAACGTTTTAATGCATCATATACACCTTGTCTAGACACATTTAAATTTTCACTGATTTCGCCTAGAGAGTAATCTTCTTCGTAGTATAGGGATACTATTTCTCTTTGCTTATCAGTTAATAATTCTTTATACTGTTCAAATAATAATCCAATCTCCACCATTTTTTCTATATTCATCTCTTACACGTCCCAATGATATACTGTAAAGGTTATTCACTTTACACATTGTATTTTATATCATATAGACTATCTTGTCAACATTTTATTTTAAATTGCTAATTACTTCCCAAACAAAGCATCTGAAAATGCTTTTGCATCAAAATCTTGTAAGTCTTCAACAGTTTCTCCAACTCCTATAAGCTTAACAGGTACATCAACTTCGTTCTTAACTGCAAGTACAACTCCACCTTTTGCTGTACCGTCAAGCTTTGTAAGAACTATTCCCGTTATATCACAAACTTCTTTAAATGTTTTAGCTTGTGCAACTGCATTTTGACCTGTGGTTGCATCTACAACAAGTAATACTTCTTTTTTAGCTTCTGGGAATTCTCTATCTACTATTTTAAAAACTTTTCCTAATTCATTCATTAAGTTTGCCTTGTTATGTAATCTACCAGCAGTATCGCATATTAATAAATCAACTTTTCTAGCTTTAGCTGCCTTTATAGCATCAAATACTACAGCACCTGGGTCAGCTCCCTCTTGATGTTTAATTATATCAACATTGCTTCTATTAGACCATACTTCTAACTGTTCTATTGCTGCAGCTCTAAATGTATCTCCTGCTGCTAGTAATACTTTTTTACCTTCTGATCTATATCTATTTGCCAGTTTTCCTATAGTTGTAGTTTTCCCTACTCCATTTACTCCCACCATAAGAATTATTATCGGCGAATTAGATACATCTAATGTAGAATTTTCATTAGTAAGTATTTCTTCTACTATAGTTTTCAGTTCTATCCTTACATCCATAGGGTTTGTAATCCCTTTTGACTTTATTTTATCCCTAAGTTTATCTATGATATCCATAGTAGTATTTACACCAACATCAGCAGTTATCAGTATTTCTTCTAATTCTTCTAAAAAATCTTCATCTATTTTTGTATATGATTTTAATACATCATCAATTTTATCTGTTATACCTTCTTTAGCTTTAGTTAAACCTTGTTTTAATCTATCAAACAAATTTACTTTTTTTTCCTTAGGTTCCTCTTCAAATATTTCCTCTAAATCTTCATTTTCTATTTCATTTTCAATAAACTGATCAATTACTTCTTCTACTTCTTTTCTAGATATTTCATCTATTTTTACTTGTTCTATCTTTATATCTTCAACTTCTTTACTTTGCTCTTTATTCTTATTAAAATTAAATAACTTCTTAAACACTTGTTTCCTCCTTAAAATTTGGTTAATTTTAAATTATGTCAATTATTTCATTAGCTTCTTGTAATTGTAGGCTTATAACCTTAGATATAGCTTTCTCTTGCATTGTAATCCCATAAATATAATCAGCTGCCTCCATAGTTCCCCTTCTGTGGGTTACTGATATAAACTGAGTATCTTTAGCCAGTTCTTTTAAAAACTCTCCGAATCTAAATATATTAGCATCATCAAGTGGTGCTTCAATTTCATCTAATATACAAAATGGTGTTGGTTTTACTAATATTATAGAGAATAATATACTTATAGCAGTCAGGGCTTTTTCTCCACCTGATAGTAAATTTAGGTTTTTCATTTTTTTTCCTGGTGGTTGTGCTATTATTTCTATATCACTTTCTAGTATATTTTCTTTATCTATTATTGTAAGTTCACCAAATCCACCACCAAATAACCTTTTATATACATATTTAAAATTTTCATTTATTTGGTTAAAGTTTACTTCAAACTCTGCCTTCATATTTTTTTCTAAATCTTTTATTAAACTTTCAATAGCTTCTATGGAATCTTCTAAGTCCTTTTTTTGTTCTTCATAGAAATCATGTCTTTCTTTTACTTCTTCATATTCTTTTATTGAATCTACATTTACATTTCCAAGACTTTTTATTTCTCTTTTTAAGTTCTCTAGTATTTTTTTATCAATTATTATGCTATCATCTTTTATTTCCATAGCTTGAAGAAGTGTAATTTCATATTTTTCAAATAACTTGGCTATATAAGTATCTTGAGTAGTTTTTAATCTTTCTTGTCTACCTTGTACTTTAAATAAACTTTCTTTTAACTCCATTATTTTTCTATCTGAAGATTTCAGTTCTTTGTTTAAGCCTTCTAGTTTGTTTTTTAAGCTTTCTTTAGATACCTTTTTATTTTCTAAGCTTCTGTTATTATCTGATAATTGTTTATCTAAGCTTACTTTTTCATTTTCCTCTATTACAATTTCTTCTTCTAACTTGGTGCATTCTAATTTTTGACTCTTTAATAATTTTTCTATATTTTTAAATTTTATATCTAACTCTTCATCTTCTTTAGTTATTCTTTCTATATCCTTTATTAAAGACTCTTGTATTTGCTTATATTTTACTAAGTCTAAATTTAATTCATCAAATTTAATTTTGTCAGTTTCATACACTTTATTAAATTCTTTAAGTTCATTTCCTAAACTTTCTATTTTCACTCTATTATCATAGTTATTATCTTCAACTTTTTTTATCTGTACTTTTACTATATTAGTTTTTTCTATAGTATATTCTAGGTTTGTTCTTAAACCATGTTTCTCACTTTGTAGTTTCTCTAAACTACTTTGTAAGCCTTTCTTTTCATCTAAAATTCTCTGAATATTTGAATTTTGAACTATTACCTCTTTATCTATATCTTTAATATTAATTTGTACATTTTGTAAGTTAGTTCTAGTATTTAATATATCTAAGCTTACTTTTTCTTTTTTAGATATCAAAGAATTTATTTCTATTTTTGTAACATCTATTTTTGCACTATACTCAGTTATAAGTCTTTTCCTAGATAATATATTCCCATTAGTTCTTAAACTTCCTCCCGTTAAAGAACCTCCTGGGTTTAGTATATCTCCATCTAATGTAACTATTTTAAACCTATGTCCCGTTTCTTTTGCAAACTTTATTGCATTATCTATATTATCAATTATTACTGTTCTTCCAAGTATACTTTCTATTATATTTCTATACTTTTCATCATAAGAAATTAAGTCACTAGCTAGCCCTATAAATTTTGTATTTGCTCTTACATTTCTTAAATCTATTTTATTAGATTTAATTATATTTATAGGTAAAAATGTAACTCTTCCCAAGTTATTTTTCTTCAAATAATTTATAGCAGTTTTTGCACAATGCTCATCTTTAGTTATTATATTTTGCATATATGCACCTAATGCTGCTTCTATAGATTTTTCATACACTTGTGGCACAATTACAACTTGTCCTAATGCTCCATATATACCTTCAAGGTTCTTATTTTTAAGTACTTCTTTTACACCTTTATTAAAACCTTCATAATGATTTTCCATATCTTTATATATGTTAAGTTTAGAACTATAATCATTTAAACTATATTTATTTTTTTGTATATTATTTTCTAAGTTTTTATTTTCTTCTATTAACTCTTTTAACTTTTTAATTGAATTTTCTTCATCTATTTTTAAATATTTTAAACATTCTTGTTTTTCCTTAAAATTAGCTTGAAGTTTTTCTAAATTAATACTTTTATCTTTTTCTATATTTTTAAACTCTTCTATTTCAGAATCTATATTTTCTGTTCTTGAATTTATGTTTTCCTTGTTTGCATTTAAAGTAGACAATCTACTACTATATTCTTGTTTTTTATTTAAAAGATTTATTATTTCATCTTTCAGATTTTCTATATTACTATTTAAGTTTTCTATATAAAATTTATTATTAGTATTATTACCTTCAATATACTTAATTTGATTTTCTATGTTTATTATATTTTCTTCTTGATTTTTATTCTTTTCATTTAATTGTTGTATATATAATTTATCAGTACTTAATTTTTCTTTTATATCACTTATTTCTCTTTGATTTCTCTCAATATCTGCTATAGTATTTTTGATTCGTTCCTTTATAATACTAACCTGAGAATCCTTTTGATTCATTACAGTTTTTATTGTATTTATGTATTCAATAGCTTTACTGATAGTTAAATCCATATCTTCTACTTCTTTATTTATTTGATTAAATTCATTTTCAATAAAAGCTTTTTGATTATCTATTTCTATAGATTGTTGATTTAGAAGTTCACTATGTTTTTCAACTTCTTTTAATTCATTTTCTATTGCTTCTATTTCTTTTATATAACTATTTACTTCTATTGACTTTAACTCTCCACTTATTTGTAAGTATTTTATGGCTTTCTTAGATTGATTAAAAAGAGGTTTAAGTTGATTTTCTATTTCTACATAAATATCATGTATTCTCTCTAAGTTTTCCTTAGTATTTTTCAGATTTTTTTGTGCTTCTTGCTTTTTATATCTAAATTTAGAGATACCACAAGCCTCATCAAATACTTTTCTCCTATTTATAGGATTTGGGCTAAGTATTTCATCAACTTTACCTTGTTCTATAATAGAATATCCATCTTTTCCTATACCACTATCTAAAAGAATCTCTTTTATATCCTTTAATCTACATCCCTTATTGTTTAAGAAAAACTCACTTTCGCCATTTCTATAAGCTCTTCTTTTTATAGTTACTTCACTAAAGTCTATGTCTAAGTTATTATCGCTATTATCTATAGTAAGGGATACCTCACAGTAATTCATAGGCTTTTTAGTATCTGTTCCTGCAAATATAACGTCTTCTAGCTTATCTCCTCTAAGACTTTTTATACTTTGTTCTCCTAGCACCCACCTAACAGCATCTGATATATTACTCTTACCGCTACCATTAGGTCCTACTATTGCAGTTACTCCCTCTTTAAACATTATATCTGTTTTTGTTGGGAAGGATTTAAATCCTTTTAGTTCTAATCTTTTTAAATACAATCTTATCTCTCCCTTCAACTAAACTAAAGGTTGTAAATATCATATAATTTTTTATACATATCTTTCATATTTATAGGTATAGTTTTTTCATTATCTAATACAATTTCTAGTTCATCTATGCTTAAATTTTCTTCTTTAGTCTTTAAATTTATATTTAATTCTTTTTTCATATAACTTGTATTTACTTTTTTATTTCCTATTATTTTTGATATATTTTTCTTATTAGTTTTAACTAATAATTCACTTGTAACTTTATTTTCTACAACAATACTATTAAGATAATCTTTAATCATTTCACCTTCTACTAAATCTCTAAATGCAGGATGATATGGTCCAGCTAGTATCGCCTTTCCAAGTTGTATATCTTCTGTTGATTGTAATCCTACCCTTATTACGTTTATATTATTAACATAAAATAAAGTTAAAAGTTTTTTTACTATATGTATACTCTCTTCTAAAGAAAATGGAGTGTATATTTTCTTACTTAATAAATCCTCAAGACCAGTTTCTTTTACTACTAATGTAGGGTATATCCTTACACAATCTGGATTTAATTCTATAAATTTCTTTGCTGTATCTATACACTTTTGTTCTGTATCAGATGGTAATCCCACCATCATTTGTAATCCTAGTTTAATACCATAATCTTTTATAAGTTTCGAACTTATTTCTACTTCTTTGGCATGGTGTCCTCTTATACTATCTCTAAGAACATCTTCATCTAATGATTGAACCCCTAGTTCTATTATACTTGCCTTGTATTCCTTTAACATTGTTAAAATTTCTTCATCTATACAATCTGGTCTTGTTGACATTCTTATATCATTTACAAGCCCCTTATCTACATACTCTTTTGCTACACTTAATAAACTTCTTTGTATATCAATATCTATAGCAGTAAAACTCCCTCCAAAAAATGCCATTTCTACACTTGCATCTTTGTCCATAGTTGTTAAATATTCCTCTACAATGCTTCTTACATCTTCATTTGTCATATCTGTACTTACACCTGTAATCTTTTTTTGATTACAAAATATACAATCATGAGGGCATCCCCTATGAGGAACAAATATCGGTATTATCCTTGTTTTCATTTTTCATCATCCTTATACTCTTGTCTTATATTATTGTTTTTAAAGCTAACTTTGCTGCTAGTTGTTCTGCTTCCTTTTTACTCTTTCCCTCACCAGTTCCAAGAACATCTTCATTTAATCCAACTTGCATAACAAATCTTTTATTGTGGTCTGGACCTTTTTCAGCTATTAATTTATACCATATATTACTTTCTCCCTTACCTTGTAATACTTCTTGAAGGTGGGTTTTATAATCTCTAAATATATTTCCTACTCTAGAGTTATTTATTATATCTTCCATATAATTTAATATAAATTCTCTAGCATTATCTAATCCACCATCTAAATATACTGCGGCTATAACTGCTTCAAATGCATCTGCTAATATAGATATTCTATATCTTCCACCTGTAGCTTCCTCACCTTTTCCAAGTAACATATATTCACCTAAGTTTATATCTGTTGCTACTTCACTTAAAGATTCCTCACAAACTATATTTGCTCTTAACTTTGTAAGTTCACCCTCTGGTAAATCAGTTTCTTCATTAAATAAGTAATCGCTTACGACTATACTAAGTACAGAGTCTCCTAAAAACTCTAATCTCTCATTAAAATCAAATTTTTTATTTTCATTAGAATAAGAACTATGAGTTAATGCTTCTAATATATAATCTTTATTATTAAATTTGTAATTTATAATTTTTTCAAATTTATTTATATTCTCTGATATTTTTCTATTTATCTTCATGATACTACCTCCGAGTTTATTATCTCTAGATTATAGTGTACTATTTTTCTTAAAGTATTGCAAAACTAAAATTTGTATTAGTATATAGTTTTAGAATTTATTTCTAATTTGTCTAAATTAGGTGATATTTATTTTAATTATAGAAAAACCTATGAGACTCAATAAGCCCCATAGGTATATTAAAATTTATATCTTTTTAAAATTATTTATGATCACAATCACAGTCATCACATACACATTCTTCATCATCATCTGATGATAATATTATTGCTTGGCAGTTTGGACAAACAACATCTACTTCATCATCGTATAATAAGTCTTCATCTATTTCTACTAAATCACCACAGTTTGGGCATTCCATTTCTATGTAGCTAAAATCATCATCATCATCTTCAGAGTCTTCATCTTCATAGATGTCGTCTTCTACATCTGATAAGTCCTCATCTATAGATTCTACATATTCTATTAAATCAGTTTGTTCTTCCTCTAGTTCTACTATAGCATCAGCAAAAGATTCTAATGTTTCTACTATTTTATGTATTATTTTGCCCTCTTTGCTTTCTTTGCTTATTTCTAAGCCCTCTGCTAATCCTTTTAAATACGCAACTTCTTCATATAGATATTTCATGTGTATACCCCTCTCTTTCTTTAGTTAATATAATTAAAAGCCCATACACCTCTATTATTAAGATATATAAGCTTTTATATACATAAATTATTAAACTCTTGATAAATATTCTCCAGTTCTAGTATCTACCTTTATTTTATCACCTTGGTTAATAAATAATGGTACTTGAACAACAGCACCAGTTTCAACTGTAGCTGCCTTAGTAACGTTACTTGCTGTATCACCTTTGATACCTGGCTCTGTTTCTACAACTTCTAATTCTGCAAAGTTTGGAGCTTCAACTTGGAAAGCTTGTCCTTGGTAGAATCTTATTGTAGCTACTTCATTTTCTTTTAAGAATTTTATAGCTTCCTCAACTTGAACGTAGTTTAAAGGTATTTGGTCATATGTCTCTTCATCCATGAAGTAATATAATTCTCCATCACTATATAAATATTGCATTTGTCTTGTATCTATATGAGCTTTAGGGAACTTATCACTTGGGTTGAAAGCTTCCTCTCTTATTGCTCCATTTTTTAAGTTTCTGTATTTTGTTCTAACAAATGCAGCACCTTTTCCTGGCTTTACATGTTGGAAGTCAACTATTAAGCATGGTTGACCATCCTTTTCAAAAGTTATACCTTTTCTAAAATCACTTGCTGAAACCATTTTTGTCCCTCCATCTAAAAAATAATTTTCTTATATTTTGTGATAACTTGATTATCACTATACCTTTTACAATTATATATCCTATCGTAGTCTTGTCAAGTTATATTATTCTTCTCTCTAATATTTTTTTTAAGACTACAAAGTTTTTCCAATTCTATAATATCATATATTCTCTTATATAAACAAGTATTTGACTAACTACTTCATTAATATTTTTATTATTTACATCTATCATTATATTAGATGACTCTTTATAGTCGCTATATCTTTCTATCATAAGTTCATTAACTTTCTCTTGTAAGTTTTTACTTTCTTTTAATAGAGGTCTTTTTTCCATTTCATTACATACATGTTCTATTATAGTATTTACATCTGCATCTAAAAATACTACATGTTTTTGCTCTTTTAAAATTTTACAGTTTTCACTTTGAGTTACAATTCCACCACCAGTTGAAACCACAAAATTATCTTTTTCTACTAATTCTTTAATAAGTTTTTTCTCTGCATCCCTAAAATAATCTTGTCCTTTATTTTTAAATATCTCTGGTATTGTACACTTTTCTCTTTTTTCTATTTCTGTATCCATATCTATAAATTGCATATTTAAGATTCTCGCAAGTTTATCCCCAACTACACTTTTACCTACACCCATAAATCCTATTATGATTATATTCATACTGCATCTCCCTTAAAATTCCTTATATATACTCTAAATTTAGTCTCATAAGTTTGATTATTTTTAGATAGTTTCAATAATATATTAGCACATTTATTATCATCAGACATACCTATATATAAATTATCTATATAATCTCCTATCTCATAACCACCACTCTCACTTATCCCATTAGCAGTAACAGTATTTATAAATAATTTATCTAAATCTTTCTTTAAGCTTATTTCTTTATTTTTTATAGTACTATCTGGATTTAAAGTACTATCTTTATATTTACATTTTATAGATACAACATCTCTTAAAGTTTCATTATTGTTATCTTTTGGTGTAATACTTATTATTCCCATAGAATTTCCTATAACTTCTTCAATATGTCTACTTATCTCTATTGCTTGTTGCTGAAGCTCAACCTTATCTTCTAGGCTAGTTTTTATATTTGAAGATAAAAATATTATTGTATAAAGTATAGCTACTATTGTGGATATTATTGCTAATGACATTACACTTTCTAATAATAAGTATCCTCCCCTACTTTTCATACTTACCTTCTTTCAATAGCACCCTTCCACTAACTGGAACTATAGTTATCTCTTTTTTTATTTTATTATTGGTAACACTTATAGTCCCTCCCGTTGGATATGGTGACCCATCAGGAAGAAATTTAATAGTATTTGGACTATAATTTAATTTTGTATTTGTAGGTAAAAAAACTGATTTTTTAGTTTTACCATTTTCTTTTAGTACATATCCACTTTTTCCGCTATTATTCTCATATATAATATAGCTGCTACTATCACTTAACATATTTTTCTGTCTTACATACCTTATATCCGAGCAAAGTTGTTTTGTAAATGAATTAATTAGATGTTTTTCAATATTGTCTTTAGGTAAGCACATAGAACTTATAAGTAAGATTATACTCATCGATATTAACAATTCTACTAAAGTCACATTCCATCACTTTTCATTTTTAAGACTCCCTATAATTATAGATAATGACTAAGTCATTTTCATTAAAAGTATTTTTTATCTCATCTATTTTACTTTCTTCTAGTTCTTCTAGTTCTTCTAGTTCTTCTAGTTCTTCTAGTTCTTCTAGTTCTTCTAGTTTATCATCCACAGCAATACTGTTAATAATCCATGGATTTAATATTTTCACAGAAACTCTCATTGTTTTTTTATAGCTTTTATTCCTAGTATTACTAGTCATAGTAAAGTTTATTGCACCTTCCTTGTCTTTTGATGGTCGATTTTCTATACTTACTATGACATCCTTTAATTCCGACTTGGAAATATCCGTAATATATGAAGTTGAATTTCCCAAGAAATAGTTAAAAAATTCATCTGCATTATTAGAACTCTCTATAGCTTGTTTAGCTCTTGAAAGAATATTACTTCTAGCTATTTCAATCCCCGATAATGAACTTTCTTTTATTTTTATATATTCATAATTTAATTTTGAATAATCATTATTACTAAGTGCCATAGATATGCAAGACATACATATAACTAATATTATAGAAAAAAATATAATTGTGGTTATTAATATAGAACCTTTATTATTTTGTAACATAACTCATAAACTCCAAATTATTATTTTCATCTACAATGTTCACATTTATCTTATAACAATTATAGTATTCTTTTTCTTCTTCTATTTTTGTATATATTTTATATCCACTACCTTCTTCTATTGTATAATTGTTTACAAAACTTTCATTACCACTTTTAATTTCATGCTTTTTTGTTTCTAATATTATTTTTGCTTCATTTACCATTTTATTGTAATCTTCATTCTTTACTGTATTATTGTAATTTGAGTATATTGATGTATATATTAATGATGCAGATATGAATATAATTGATAAACTTACTATACACTCTACATAAGTAAATCCATTGTTTTTATATTTCAAATTTTATTCCTTTCATAATTTATTTTATATACTCACTATAAAGCTTTTTAATTTCTTCTTCATCTTTAATTGTTGGATTTATACCTGTCCATATATAAAACGCTTCTAAACCTTGATTTATCAACATATCTATGCCATATATAACTTTTATATTTTGTTGCATTGCCCAATTTATAAATTCTGTGTTATGAGGATTATAAACTATATCACATACTAATACATTGTTATTAATCCTTAAATTTTTGTTTATTGGGCAATCATTATTTTCCATTCCTATTGGCGTAGTATTTATTATTATATCTATATTATCTAAATCAGTTTGTCCAACTTCTTCACTTGAACAAATCCCTTTTACTTTGAAATTTTTATCTATCGTCTCTATTATAGTTTGTGCTTTTTCTATACTTCTGTTTCTTATTTCTATTGATTTTATGTTATTTAAACAAAGTTCTATAGCTATACTTCTGCAAGCACCACCTGACCCAAGTATCATAACTCTTTTATTTTCTAGTATATAATTTTGATTTATTATAGATTTTACAAATCCTCTTCCATCAGTATTATATCCTTCTAAGTTACCCTCATTATTTTTAATAGTGTTTACAGCTCCTATAAGCTTTGCATTTTCATCTATATAGTCTAAGTACTCCATTATTTCCACCTTATGTGGTATTGTAACATTTAACCCCTTCATACCAAGTGCTTTTATCCCATAAACACTTTCTTTTAATTTTGTAGGTTCTACATCAAAGCATACATATATATTATTTATGTTGTATTTTTCAAATAGATAATTATGCATAATTGGAGAGAAACTATGTTTTACTGGATGTCCTAAAAGACATACTGTTTTTGTTTTAGAATTTAAACTCATACGTTTACCTCATATTATCTTTATATTATTTTTATTGTCATTTATCTATTAAATTATACCTTATTAATGTTAGAAATTACACATTCTTGTATATTCAGCATATATAAAATCTTCACTTTTATTTTTTTCTCTTTCTTTGTACTCCTTCATATATTCATCTACTTTAATTTCCACTACTATACTCATCTCATCCTTATTATTTGTTTTTATATCTATCCATCCATCATATAAATTTATTATTAGATTCGCCACTGTTATACCTATATCTAAATTTCTTCGTTCTTGATCATTTGTATATCTATGATAATCATATCCATTTATATTTTTTATACTTACTTTAGTTTTATTTTTACTACTATTTAAATCTACATTTATAGTGCTCTTATTTTTTGAATATCTTACAATTAAAGATAACAATGTTAATATTATTTTTTCAATATCATCAGGATCTACATTTGCTATTTTTTCTTCCTCATCAGTATCAAATACTATACTTATATTATTAGCCTGAATACACTTGTTAAATTCATCTACTACATACTCAACTATATCTATAATATTATAGTAATCCCTTTTTATATTATAAAAATCTGACTCTAATTTAGCCAAATCCATTATATTATTAATAAGGCCAATTAACATATATGAATGTTTATTAACTATAGATATAGCTGTTGATAACTCCCCTTGAGGGTTACTTAATATTTCATCTTTGCACAAGATCTCTAGTAGTTGATTTGATGAGTATATTAAATTTAATGGTGTTTTTAATTCGTGGGACATATTCACAAAAAATTCATTTTTGATTTTATTTGCTCTTTCTCTTTCTTCTATCTCTCTTTCTATCATTTCAGCTTTAACTTGTTCTGTTATATCTCTTACTATACCAACTAATTTCAACCTTTGATTTACATCTATTAACATTGCTCCACTTTCAATATGTATTTCTTCTTCATACATATTTTTTATAATACGTTTTTCAAACTTAACACTATCGTTTGTATTTCCTGATGTTATTATAATATCTTTATTTATACTATCAATTTCCATATCTTCTACATCACTAAGACCTACCATATCCAAAAATGTATCATTTGCATATGTTATTAGTCTATTTTCAAAGTTAGATATATATATACCCTCAGGTATTATATTTACTAAAGCTTCATATTTCCTTTTATTATACTCTACTGCTCTTAAAAGATTTTTATAGTTTGTTATATCCCTTATTACTATAAGGTTTCTATGTTCATATCCTTCTAAAAAACTTACTCTATTTATATTTAAACAAGTTTCAAAACCATTGTTTGCTACATAGTGAATTTCTCCATTTGTTGATGTATCTAAAATTATATTTTTTATATCATCTTTATAAAAATCTATATATTCATTTTTTTCATTGTTATATATTATATCTCTAGAATTTGCTAAAAGTATTGAGTACGGTATATTATCAACTATCTTCTTATACTTAATATTATTTTCTTTGATTTTTATTTCACTTTTCTTTTTATAAGTTATATCTGTTATTACACAGATTACCCCTATTTTTTTATCTTGAATAATAAATGGTGCATATGTACAGTTAAAGAACCTTCCATCTTTCCCTACCAATTCACTATTTACTTCTTGATAAGTAGTATTTACTTTATTAATACTACTTAAAAAATCAACATAATTTTTTATACTTTTATTTAAAAAAGTAGTAAGCTTTATTTTATATTTGCAATCTTTATATTCTTTCCACATTTTAGAAAATGCGTCATCTTCATTTAATATATATCCATCTTCATCTATTAATAATACACATCTATTGCATTGGTCTAATATTAAGTCCAATATTTTGCTTTTCTTTTCTAAGTTTGAATATATAATATTACTTATTTTTTTATTTAAATCTAGTTTTTCTCCATATATTTTCATAATTATATTACTTCTTCTCAATTTACTTGTTACATCATCCATTTGAGTATATATACTTGTTACATTTTTTTTAAGTAAATTATCAAAGATATATACACTAGATATTAATTTTAAAGTATTTCCTAAATATAATGTTTCTTTTATATTTGGTAATACTAACCCTAATAATATATATGAAAAATTGAAAATAATTAATATTTTTGCATTTTTATTAATACTCCTAGAAGTATTTATGGTAATTGAAAATAAATAAAATGTAGTCATCAATATATATATACATATTATCTCATTGTAAATCCCATCTTTACCAAATAGAATAAACATCTCTGAGATAATACCCACTAAATAGTTTGTATTAATTAATAACTTATTTTTTTTACTTTGTTTTTCTTTTATATTTAACTGTATTATAAATAATACAATTATTATTTCACCAATGTTATTTGAGTTAATATGATTTAAAATATTATATCCACCTGATATTTTACCTAGGTTGATTATTATTATTGTCATGATTATTATAATAGGCATTATATATTTTTTACTTTTGGATGATTTGTAATTTCCATACATTACATATAAACTCATAAAAAAGATTGATGTACTCAATATATCAATATATTTATACATATTGTCTCCCCTTTTGATTTGTAATTTACATGCCATCTTTATACCCAATAATTAATTTAAGTTCAGGTATATATCCGAAAACTCTATATCTATTTTCTCTTTATCTATAAAATCATCATATGAATCAATATTATATTTTCTTGATTCTAGGTATTCTTCATTTTTTAATATTATTTCAAACCTGCTCCCTTTACCTATCGCACTTTTTACCTTTATTTCCCCATTATGGAGTTCAACAAACTTTTTAGCTAATGACAGACCTATCCCAGCACCTTCAGCTCCCCTTGATAGTGTTCTGTCTACTTGCTCAAAATCTTCAAAAATTACGCCTATTTTATCTTGAGGTATTCCCACTCCATTATCTTTTACAGATATTTTAACTTCATTAAAACTTGCAGATATGTATACCTCTATATTTCCACCTGTATCTGTAAATTTCAATGAATTCGCCAAAATGTTGAGAATAACCTTTTCGATTTTATGTCTATCAATAATCATTATTTTTTTCTCCATATTACTTCTAAAGCTAATACTTAATCTCTTTTCATCAGTATAAGTTTTAGATATAGTTATTATATCTTTTACTAACTTTATTATATCTACTTTATTTAAGTTCATATTAATTTTACCATTTTCAATTTCTTCAATCTCTTCTACATTATTTAAAAGTCGCGTTAATCGATGACAATTTTGCTTAACAAGCCTAGTATAATTGTCTATTCTTTCAGACTTATAATTATCTTTGTTTATATATAGCATATTGTTAGTGTTTGCTATTATATTAATAGGTTTTTTTATATCTTTAGTCACACTAGCTAAAAACTCAGTTTTAAATTTGTATTTTTCTTTTATTTCACTAAGTTTTTCTGCCATTTTCTGTGCTTTTATTTGATTTTCTAGAGTTCTTATAACTACTAAAAAATTACTATCTTCCTTAATATCAATTGCAACTATTGATATATCAAAGTTTTCTTTATTATTATCTTTATTATTAATAGTAAACTTTTTAAATCTACTATATTCTTTAGTTTCAATATGATTTTTTATTATATCATTTAATTTATCATTTCCTATATTTTTCAAAAGTTTTATCATGGCTTTATTTCTATATACGTGTTTCCTAGTTTTTTTATCTATTATTACTATTCCTTCTGGTATAGTTTGTAATAATAATTTATAAGTTTTCTCACTTTGTTCTAGTTCACTCATTGTATTTTCTAATATAGTAATGTCTATCGCTAAACTTAACATCATTTGATTCCCATTTAATGTTATGCTTGTTGTTATAAACTCTATTATTTTACCTTCCTCTGTTTCTATTTTTGTTACAGTCTTATCTTTTTTACTCATTTGAACTAAGTTTATATTATTTAAAAATTCATCTTTAAATTTCTTAGTTAACTTTGTCTCTATATCATCAATTAACCAAACCTTTTTTATATTTTCATCTAAATTAAAAAGTTCTATCGCCTTATTATTTATATAACTTATAGTATTCATGTTATGAATTATTACTCCATCACTTAATATATCCATTAAGTTTCTATATCTCTCTTCACTTTCTTTAAGTTGATTTTGTATTATAGTACTTTGAGTTATATCACTTAATATACAAATTGTTACACCTTGTCCATCTATTATGTCATTAGAACATACAAACTTATATGTCTTGTTATTATAAGTGTGTATGTTTATATTTTCTTTATCTTGTGTACTTATATTTTTTATAAAGTTAAATATTTTATCACAATCTATAAATATATGTTCAAAATAGTCATATATATTTATATTTGTTTTAGTCTTATTTTCACTTTCTATAAGTTCTTCAAAACACTTATTTCCATAAATATATTCTTTATCTTTGTTAAGAACAAATACAGGTGTAGTTACTTCTTCTATAGACCTGGTTACTTTTTCATTTAACTTAGATATTTCATTTTTATACTTATTTTGTAATTCATATTCTTTAGCTATTAAATCAATTGCTTTTGATATATATTTTTTATTAACTTTTAATTTATGAATATTTTTATGAAGCTCTTCACTAAGTGACTTTATTTTATCTACTATCCCCTTATCTATAATTAATATATTAATTACTATATTTAATACTAGAGATATTTCATAATAAAATTGTATAAGTAGTATTGATAATAAATTTCCTCCTACTATTAATACATTTAAGCTTATACTAAATTTTAAATATTTACTAAACAATATATATAATATAGGTTTTATTATATATATAAGGCTTGTCAGATAAAGTTTATACTTAATTGCTATATCTTCATAATTGTATTTTATTAAAAATATATTTAAGCTTATTTCTACAATATATATTAGTAGTAAAGCTAAGTATGATTTATCTTTAGATACTTTAAGTAATACTATTGACATAAATAGTGAAGAGCAAATTATTATAACATTAATTATTCGTATAATTTCTATATTATTGTATAAATTTATCATCTAAATAACCCCTTTCACTACAAATATTTTGCTTTTCTAACTAATTTTAATATATAGCTATCATAATATATATATTATTACTTTTTTACTATATTTTTTTATAGTATCATATTCATTTTAAATATTTTGTCACTTTTTGATTTTGAATAAAAAAAAAGCCTTAATTAAGGCTTTTTTCTGTCTTAAGTTCTTTTCTTAATTTTTTGAGAGCCCTTTTTTCAATTCTAGATACATATGATCTAGATATTTCTAATTTTTGAGCTATCTCTCTTTGAGTTTTATAGCCATAAGGTGTTAAACCATACCTTAATTTAACTATCTCTCGTTCTCTTGTAGTTAAGATTTTATCTAGTTGTTCATAAAGCTTACTTATTTGTACTTTTAGCTCGACTTGATCAAGTATATAATCTATATCCGTTCCTAGCACATCAATTAGAGTAATCTCATTCCCTTCCTTATCTGTTCCAATAGGGTCTTGAAGAGATACTTGGACTCTATTCTTTTTATTCGTTCTTATATTCATTAAAATCTCATTTTCTATGCATTTAGATGCATAGGTAGCTAACCTAGTCCCTTTCTCTACATTATATGTGTCTATTGCCTTTATCAGACCTATTGTGCCTATGGATATAATATCATCTTGATCTTCGCTAGAGTTGTTATATTTCTTCGCTATGTGAGCTACTAATCTCATGTTTCTTTCAATTAAAACTTCTTTTGCAGATTCATCTTTTTCAAGCTTAAATTTGTTTAGATATTCAATTTCTTCTTCAGGGGTTAATGGTTTTTCAAATGATTTAAGTATAGTCAAAAGGTCACCCCCTCTTTCTCACACGTCATTTTAAATTATATGAGAGTTACCTTATTAAATTGACTACTTTATTAATTATTTTTATTCAAGGCTTGGCAAACTTCCTTAAACATTGGTACTGCTGATTTGTTTTTCTCTTCTGTTCCCTCTATTATTATAGTAATTGCATACTTTGCATTTGTTTCTGGATAAAAACCTGTAATCCACCCATGTGCTACTGGTTTATTTTTTTTCGTACTTTGTGCTGTCCCTGTTTTAACACCACATCCACCTTCAATATCATTTAATTCCTTCGCTGTTCCATCTTTTGATACTGATTTCATCATCTCTTTTACTTTAGTCATATTATATGGGGATATTATTTCCTCTTCTTTAGATGTTTTAAATGTTGTCACTATATTTTTATTATTATCAATAATGCTATCATATAAATATAGAGGTCTATATGTCCCATTATTAGCTATTATTTGTGTCATTTGATTTATTTGAAGTGGAGTAAACTCTAAGCTACCTTGACCTATTGCTAAGTTTCTAAGGTGGATATTTTCTGGCATTTGGCCTTTAGCTTCTTCAATACCAATATCAACCTCTTGATTTAATTTTAATTTTTTGGCAGCTTCAAATATTTTATCTTTGCCAACTTTATTTGCTATATCATAAAAAGCTGTATTGCATGAATTTGACAGTGCCGATTCAACACTTTGAACCCCATGACCATCTAACTTATGACATTTCAAGGATTCATTATTATCACCTACGACTATTGTTCCTGTACAGTTATAAGTATAACTTTCATCAATTGTATTTTCTTCAAGTGCTGCAAGTAAAACTACTAATTTAAATACTGATGCTGGAGGATATGTAGCATTTGTTGCTCTATTTATGCAAGAACCTTTATCTTTTTCACTTTCTTCTAAATACTTAGCTATATTATTTTGATCAAAATTCGGTCTAGAGGAAATCGATAATACTTCTCCTGTCTTAATATCAGATATAACTATCGCACTAGGATTTTCTTCTTTATTTGCTATATTTTCAATCTTCTTTTGAATGTCATAATCTATAGTAAGCCTGATATGTCTATCTTCTTCATTTTGTTCTATTGTTTTTACACTTCCCTTTAATATATCTAAGTTTCCTTTATTACCCAAATCCCCTGCTCTAAAGGCCGTAACATACTTTTCATTTGAATTTGTAAGTATATCATCCTTCGCTCTTTCAACTCCAAGCTGACCTGAATTATCAGCTTTTTTTAAGTGACCTATTGTATGTGATAATAAAAAATCTTCTGAGTATCTTAATGTCTTTTCTTCAACTATTATACTGTTAGATACTAATATTTCTTTCATATTATCACTTATATTATCTGTTTCTATCTCTATCATGTTAAAATCTTTTTGTTCTTGAAATATTTTGTAAATATCTAGTTCGCTTAAATTTGTAGCTTTCTTAATCATATTTAAAACTTCAGCATCATTATTTAGCCTCTCCTTTGATACAACTACAATTTGTTTTTTTTGAGAGTCTGTTAATGGCTTATTGTTTCTATCATAGATTATGCCTCTACCGCTGTTTAAACTTATTTTTTCTGTACTTTGATTTTCCACTCGTTTTTTATAGTCTTTAGATTTTAGTATTTGTATATCTACTAACCTATAAATTAAAAAAGAATATCCTATTATGCATATTATGAATATAGAAAATAGTCTTCTTTTTGTTTCTCCAGATAATGGACCCTTTATTCTAGACATAAAATCACCCCTTAGCTACTTGTCATTTTTGACAATTTCTAAGGGGTTAATACTAATATTACATATTTATTCTATTTTAGCTTAATATAGTTCTTATTTTAGTTATAACTATATCTATTGCTACTTCGTTTTGACCACCTTCTGGCATAATTATATCTGCATATTTTTTATATGGTTCTATAAATTGGTCATGAGCAGGTTTTACTGTTGATAAATATTGTTCTATTACTGAATCTACAGTTCTACCTCTATCTTTTATATCTCTTTGTATTCTTCTAAGTATTCTTATGTCATCTTCTGTGTCCACATATATTTTTATATCTAGCTTATCTCTTAATTCTTCATCTTCTAATATCATTATTCCTTCAACTATTATTATATCTTTCGGAGATATAACTATAGTTTCATTTTGTTTTCTTGTATGAATTTCATAATCATATATAGGTTTTTCTATAGTTTCTCCAATACATAAATCTTCTATATGCTTTATAAGAAGCTTATTGTCAAATGAAAGAGGGTGATCATAATTAGTTTTTAGTCTATCCTCAAAACTTAAATGTGTTTGGTCCTTATAATATGCATCCTGTTCTAATATAGCTATATTTTCTTCTGGTATATTTTTTATTATAGACTTACAAACTGTACTCTTTCCAGATCCAGTCCCCCCCGTTATACCTATTATAAGTGGTCTCTTTTTATTCTTCATGTTATATTTCTCCTTAGCATATAATGGACTTTCTTTGTTTATTAGTTTTTCATTTCATCCAAATAAAAACCAGTTGTATATTCTCTATGAGTATTTTTCTTTATTTCTTCTAACCACATATGATTTACCTCATAGTTTTGAGGATCTTCATAAAACTTATCTATAGCTTCTCTATATATTTTAACTATAGTTGATATGTGTCCTTTACTCTTCATTCTTCCTTCTATTTTTAAAGTCGTTAGACCTGACTTTATAACATCTTCAATATGTTCTACCATACATAAGTCTTTAGAGTTAAATAAGAATGTTCCACCCTTATCTTCATACACTGGATAATATTCTCCAGGTCTTTTCTCTTCTACTAGACTATATTTAAACATATCTAAATTATCAGCATCTTTTGCTTCTTTACCTTTTAAGAAGTTGCTTATTAAACATCTTCCAGAATACGATATACACATTTCACCATGTACAAAAGCTTCTAATTCTAAATCTAGAGGTGTTTTTGCTCTTATTTGAGCTATTTCATCTAAAGATAATTCTTTTGAAAGTGCGACTCTTTTTATACCTTGATTATACCAAAATTTAGCTGTTACATAATTAGTAGTATTTGCCTGATCACTTAAATATATTTCTATATCTGGTAGAACCCTCTGTACCTCTCCTAATACACCTGGATCTCCTATTACTACTGCATCTACATCACACTCTTTAAGTTCTAGCAAGTACTCATCTAAATTCATAAAATCTTCATTGTGAGGAATTACATTTACATATACATAAACTTTTTTTCCTCTTTCATGAGCAAATTTTACACCTTCTATCATATTTTCTTTTGAAAAATAATTTATAGATGACTTTGTTCCAAAGATTTCTCCACCTATATATACCGCATCTGCACCACTTGCTATAACTTCTTTTAATTTTTCTAAATCACCAGCTGGTGCTAATAATTCTATTTTATGCATTTATATCACCTCATCTATTTTTCTTTGTAGCTAAGAGCTACTCCATCTCCTATAGGTATTAAAGATGTACTTAGATAGTCACACTTACATATATAATCTAAATAACTTCTCATTCTTTTTACTATAGTTTTCTTTCTTCTTATTACAAAATCATCATGAGCAATCATACCTTTGTATAAAATATTATCTGAAATTAAAAGTCCACCTACCTTAAGCTTGTCTATAACCATATCATAAAATAACTTATATTGTCCTTTAGCTGCATCTAAAAATATCATATCAAATTGTCCTTCTACACCTTTTAACATTTCCTCTGCATCACCAGCTAATATAGTTATATTATTTTCAAGACCAGCTCTTTTTATATTTTCAGTTGCCTTTTCTATCATTTTTTCATTTCTCTCTACAGTAATTATCTCTACATCTTTGTCTATCGTACTTGCAAATAGTATTGACGAATATCCTATTGCACAACCAACTTCTAATATTTTAATAGGCTTTTGAACCTTTAATAATACCTTTAAAAACTCTGCTACTTCTTTATGTACTATTGGAACACTATTTTCAATAGCATAAACCTCTAGTTCTTTTAAAAGTCCATCTGTTTCCTTTAATGTATCTCTTATATAATCTTCTACTAAATTATTTACTATATTACTCATACGTATCTCTCCTTATATACCCACAAAATTATAGGATTACACCTTAAAGTTTTTGAAAGGCATAATCCATAATTCCAGGTGTTAGATTAAAACAACATATCTTATTTTGCTATTTTTTCTCATTTAATTTTAATTTATCTCTCTCTTCTCTGTACTCTTTAACATGTTTTAAATGTTGTTCATATGTTTTACTGTAATTATTACCCCCATCCATTTTAGCTACAAAGTATATATAGTCTGTAGTATCTGGATTTAGCGTTGCTTTTATGGATTTTATTCCTGGAGATGCTATCGGTGTTGGAGGTAATCCCTTATTTTTGTAACTATTGTATGGAGAATCTATTGCTAAATCATCATAGGTTACTATTTTTTTTCTTTCTTCAAATATATATTGTATTGTTGCATCTGACTGGAGTGCCATTCCTATTTTTAATCTATTATAAAATACACTTGCTATTATTGCCCTATCTGGATCTAATACAGCTTCTTTTTCAACTATAGATGCAAGACTTACAATTTGTTGAAGACTCATGTTTAACTCTTTTTCCTTTTTTGTCATTTCATCAGTATAAAGACTATCAAACCTAGCTAGCATAGTTGATAATATCTCCTTTTCTGACGATTTTTCATCTATATAATAAGTATCTGGATATAAAAACCCTTCTAAAGATATTATATCAGCTTGCTTCAAGAACATAAATTTATCATAAAATTGACTAGGATTATTTATTAGTTCCATATAATTATCTTTAACACCTAATTTATTGCCTTCAAGTATAGATATGATTTCTTTTGATGTTGATCCTTCTGGTATAGTAACTTTTATACCCGTATGATGAACTTTTCCTGATGCTAATAAATCAACTATATTCATATTTGAATAACTTTGATTTATTATATAAGTTCCTGCTTTTATATGTGTGGCTTTATTGCTTAGTTTTACTATAACCTTAAATAATGCTTTATTTTTAATCAATTCATTTTCATATAATATATTAGATATTGATGATGATGTTGATCCAGCCGGTATATCAACTTTTATATCTTCTTTATTATTTTTATTATATGGTCCTATCTGTATAGCTATAAATATACCTATTAATATTACTGCTAATATGGTAGTTAATCCAATTACTTTCCACTTATTATTTTTTATATCCATAGGGGTATCTACTCCTTATATATGTATTTATATCCTCTATATTATAAATCTAAGATTAAAAATTTTCAATAAAATTGTCGAATTATTTCTAATTTAAGTATTATACAAAAAAAAAGCCTAACGTTATTGTTTACACGTTAGACATTTTATAATCATAATTTCTAGAACTTTTTCATTCCATCTTTAGTTACAACACCATATATTAACTTTTTAGGTTCTACCTTTTCAGATACTATTAAATAAGCACCTACAAATCTTTCTATAGTAGATTGTAACTTTTCTTCTTTATTTAGATGAATGTATGCAAGTACATCACCTTCTTTAACGTAGTCCCCTACTTTATGTTCTAATATTATACCTGCCGATAAATCAAGTACATCTTCTTTAGTTTCTCTTCCTGCACCTAATATCATAGCAGCCATTCCAACTTCTTCAGCTTCTATCTTACTTATATATCCGCTCTTTTGTGCTCTTATAGGAATAATTTTGCTTGCACTTGGAAGTAATGAGTAATCATCTACTACTCTCTTGTCTCCACCTTGATTTTCAATAAATACTCTTAATTTTTCAAGAGCACTTCCTGATGATATAGCTTCTCTTATTTTCTTAACACCATCTTCAAAGTCATTTGCTACTTTTGCTAAAACTAACATATAAGCACCTAGTGTTTCACATAAATCAACAAAATCTTTTGGTCCATTGCCCTTTAGTGTTTCTATTGCTTCTATAACTTCTAAGGAGTTTCCTATTGCAAACCCTAATGGTTCATCCATATCGGTTATCATACCAATAGTTTCCCTGTTCATACCATTTCCAATATCAACCATTGCCTTTGCAAGTTCAAAAGAATCATCTAATGTTTTCATAAATGCTCCATCGCCAGTTTTTACATCTAGTAATATTGCATTAGCTCCTGAAGCTAATTTCTTGCACATTATACTAGCAGCTATAAGAGATATATTATCTACTGTTGCAGTTACATCTCTTAATGCATACATTTTTTTGTCTGCTACTGCTATTTTAGCAGTTTGACCACATACTGCTATTTTATGTTCATTTACAGATTTTATAAATTTATCAGTTTCCATTTCTATTGAAAATCCAGGTATAGCTTCTAGTTTATCTAATGTCCCTCCTGTATGGCCAAGACCCCTTCCTGACATCTTTGCAACAGGAGCTCCACAAGCTGCTACTAATGGCGCTAGAGCTATTGTGGTCTTATCTCCTACTCCACCTGTACTATGTTTATCTACTTTTATACCTTCTATCTCACTTAAATCTATTACATCTCCAGAATTCATCATTGCTTGTGTAAGGTACACAGTTTCTTCTTTATTCATTTTATTTAAATATATAGCCATAAGAAGTGATGCAGCCTGATAATCCGGTATTTCACCTTTTGAATATTTTCGGACAAAAAACTCTATTTCGGCTTTACTTAACTCATACTTATCTCTTTTTTTCTTTATTATATCGTAAATTCTCATATATTTTACTCCTAGAAAGTCTATTATATATTATTAACTACTAATTTTACTAAACTTAAAAACTCAGATTTTACTTTTTGAGTAGTTTCAATAACTTCCTCATGGTTAAGTGGTTGATCTAATATTCCCGATGCCATATTAGTTATACAAGATATACCTATTACTTCCATACTTGAATGTGATGCTACTATGACTTCTGGAGCTGTAGACATCCCAACAGCATCTGCACCTAATATTCTCGCCATTTTAACTTCTGATGGTGTTTCATATGTCGGTCCACTAAAGAAAGCATATACACCTTCTTTTAATTCTATATCTAATTTTTCTCCACAATTTCTAACTAAATTTATATACTTAGGAGTATATGCAGTTGACATATCTGGAAATCTTGGTCCAAATCTTTGGTCATTTGATCCTATTAAAGGATTATTACCACTTAAGTTTATATGATCTTTTATTATCATTAAGTCTCCTGGTTTAAAGTTAGTATTAGCTCCACCTGCTGCATTTGTTACTATTATAGTTTCCACACCTAGTGCCTTCATAACTCTTACTGGAAATGTAATTTCTCTTTGAGAATATCCTTCATAGTAGTGGAATCTTCCTTGCATAGCTACAACTTCTTTACCTTCAAGATTTCCTAATACTAAACATCCTTCATGACCTTCTACTGTTGACACTGGAAAATTCGGTATATCATTATAATTTATTTTAATAGGGTTTTGTATTTCATCAGCTAATACACCAAGTCCTGACCCTAGTATTAATCCTATTTTAGGTTGTATATTTATTTTATCATTTATAAATTTCGCACTTTCTTGAACCTTATCATACATATTATTCATTATTTTTTCCTCCAAGATTTCTTATTATGTCTTTTATTTCATTATCTGATTCTTAAAGCTTGTTCCACTTCTAGGCATCTTAACATTTAATAAATCTGCAACTGTAGCTCCAATATCTGCAAAACTATCTCTTATACCTAAGTTTACATTCTCTTTTATATTTTTACCGCATACTAATATTGGTATATATTCTCTTGTATGATCCGTTCCCTTATATGTTGGGTCATTACCGTGGTCAGCATTTATTATAAGAACGTCATCTTCTTTCATTGCATCCATTATATCTGGTATCCTAGCATCAAATTCTTCTAATGCCTCTTTATATCCTTTTGTATCTCTTCTATGTCCATATTTCGAATCAAAATCTACTAAATTTGTGAATATTAATCCTTTGTTATCTTTTTTAATGTAGTTTATAGTTTCATCTACACCATGCATATTGTCCTTAGTGTGTATAGCTTCCGTTATACCTTGTCCATTGAATATATCTTCAATTTTTCCAACACCTATTACATCAAGATTGCTTTCTTTTATGTTATCAAGAACTGTAGGCTCAAATGGGTTTAGCGAGTAATCTCTTCTATTTGAAGTTCTAGAAAACTCACCTTGTCCTTTACCTATAAATGGTCTTGCTATTATTCTAGCTACTGCATTATCGCCCATCATTATTTCTCTAGCTATTTCACACATCTTGTATAATTCATCTAAAGAAACCATTTCTTCATGTGCAGCTATTTGGAATACACTATCTGCTGATGTATATACTATTACATCCCCAGTTTTCATATGATGTTCTCCGTACTCATCTAATATAGCGGTTCCTGAAGCTGGTTTATTAGCAACAACTTTTCTTCCTACCCTTCTTTCGAACTCTTTTATTATTTCATCTGAAAATCCATTTTCAAATGTTTTAAATGGTGTTTCTACTAAGACTCCTGTCATCTCCCAATGTCCTGTAGTAGTATCTTTTCCTTGAGATATTTCAGCACATTTACCAAAAGTTCCTATTGGCCTTTCTATACTATCTATAAAATTTGCTTCATCAATATTTCCTATACCTAATTTTCTAAGATTAGGAATTTTTATTTTAGGATATGATTTTACTATATTCCCTAATGTATTAACATCTTTGTCTCCAAATTTTTCAGAATCAGGTAAAGCTCCTATACCTAGACTATCAATTATCATCCATACTACTCTACTCATTAAAATGTCCTCCTTAGTTGGTTTTATTTTCTTGGGTGTTTCTCTTTTATTTCTTTTCTCACATTTTTATTTATATGATTCATATAGCCCTGTAAGCTAGATAGATTTGAATTTCCTAATATTTTGCTTACTACCGCTATATTTGCACCTTTATTTAATAAATGTATTGCAAAAGAGTGTCTAAGCATACTAGGATTAATATTTTTATCTATATTAGCCAATTTAGCATACTTTTTTATAACTTTCCAAAGACCTTGTCTTGTAAACCTTTGCCCTAGAGAACTTACAAAAAGTGACTTTTCATATTCATCTGCTAGATATTGTCTACTTTCTTTTATATACTTTTCTAAATAAATTTTTGTAATATCAGAAAGAGGTATTACTCTTTCATTTTTATAAGTGTTGCAATATATATATTCCATTTCTAAATCTATATCTTCTATGTTCATCTCTACAAGTTCGGATACCCGTATACCTGTCCCATATAATATTTCAAATATAGCCTTGTCTCTTATTAGTTTAGGTGTATCTAACTTAGAAAAGTTTAATAGTGATTCTATTTCCTCTTCAGTCAATATATCTAATTCATTTTGTTTGATTTTAGGCTTTCTTATATTTTTAGCAGGATTTGTATTATTTATATGATTAAAAAATAAATAATCGTGAAAAGACTTTATTGATGATATCATTCTTGATACTGTTGAAACTGATATATTTGCTTTTTCTAATTCTATAATATAACTTATTATATCATTTTCAACTATATCACTTAAGTTTCTACCCTTTTCATCCAAATATTCAACATATTTTTTTATATCATTGTAATATGACGCTACTGTATTTTGTGAAAGTTTTTTCTTTTCTGTTATATAAGTTATGTATTCCTTTATGACTTCCATGATAAACTCCTTTATTTGACTAGGAACTTAATTATGTTAATGCTTACCGTGTTTAATAACAATTGCAAAACTACAGATGTAAGTATAATAATTGCTCCATTTAATAAATATCTTCGGCTTAAAAAAATTATCTTCTCTCTATTTCCTATTTTAAGAAGTGAAGTCATCTCCTTAAAATAGCTTAAAGAAATTAAAATAAGTATGATTGCTCCTGGTATGATTATAATATTTTTAAGCATTACTATCGAAATCATCTTAATACTTTCAAATTTTAATGCTAAAATAAAGCTATTTATAGTATAGCCCATTGATAACCCTTTTAACATGAAAATTATAACTGCAACTGGAACTGTTATTACAAATAAAGTAGACACACATATTAATCCCATAAAGCCCATATCTGCTTTTAAATTTGATATTATTGTCTTTTTTGAACTTATGTCTGAGCTATAGTATTCAATTGCTGGATTTATATTTTTTAATATATCGTTTGAATTAGATGTCCATATTTTATTTAAATATGCTCCAACTACTACAAATACTATAAATGCTAGTCCAATAAAAAGTATTTGCTTACTTATTTCCTCTAAATTTTTTCTTCTATATGTTTTTCTCAAATTTATAACCTCCTCTTGTCCCTTACAAAATACTATGTAAAAAAAGAGGAGGTTATTCATTTTATATTAAATCTTTAGCTAATAATAATCCAATTGATGTTTTAGCATCTTCTATTTCATTTTTAAATATCATATTATATGCTTCTTCTAAATCAACTTCATAACAATCTAAGTTTTCTCCAGTTTCTAAACAAGCCTCACCAGATATTAATTCTGTCGCTAAATATATGTATACTTTTTGATTTGAAAAACCTGCTGATGTATAAAACTTATGTATTAATTTTACATTTCGAGCACTATATCCAGTTTCTTCTTTTAGCTCTCTTACTGCACAGTCTTTTGGGTTTTCTCCAAGTTCTAATTTACCAGCTGGAATTTCCCATATAATTTTTTCTATAGGTTTTCTAAACTGTTTAACTAATAATACTTTATTATCATCAGTTATTGCCACAATTCCTACAGCACCACCATGCTCTACTATTTCTCTTTTTTGGTAGCCTTGGTTTAAAACTTCTACGGTGTCTACTTTGACACTAATTACTTTGCCTGTATATATTCTGTCACTGCTAATAGTTTTTTCTTCTATTATCATACTAAACCTCCATTAAGTAGTATGCAGCGGTACTAGCAGCTTCAAAAAATTCACAATCTTCATGATAGCCCCTGCCCATACTTCTAACTTTTAGATTAAAATAATCTAAATCCTCTTTAGTATTATTATTTTTGATATATACTATATTATGATTATCATCTAATTCATTTTCTTTTATTTGATTTTTTATCTTATCAATCTTATGATCTTCATAAGTTGTTATTGGTATATTCACTTTTACATTTACAATATCTTTAAGTACTGTAATGCTATGATGTGAGATTCCAAAATGTCTGTCTCTTTTGTCTGCAAAGCTAACTCTAGGTACCATAATAGGATTTCCATATAGCTTTTTAACTGCATCTAATATAGGTCCTTGTTCTATTCCAGTAAATCCATATTTAGTTCCAGTACCTGCAATTCCTGGGCCCATACTTACAAATACAACATCAGCATGTAGTATTTCTTTTGCAGTTATTAATGCAGTGTATATGTTTATACACTCGTAATCTCCTCCAAAAGCATTTCCAATAGTTATAGTCGAATCTATTAGTCCTTTACTTTTAAGGGTATCTACATTTTTGCTTAAATATATAGGAAGTGCAGCCCCATCAGTCATTATATAAACTAATTTTTTAGTTGGATTATTTTTTTTATAAGATGCACAAAATGGAGTTAACATACTATGTAGTGTTCCTACTACAACTGGCATATTTTCTAAACTAGTAAATTTTTCTATCTTGTCATGATATAAACTGTCTTGTTCCTCAACAGAGTTTACTTTGACTTGGAATGGTGTATATCTTAATTTCATAATATGACCACCCTCAGTTAGGCTAGATTCCATATTATTTAGGTTTGCTATAACAAAGTGATATCCTCCAGTTCCTAAACTTAACTCTACTGCTGTAGTATTTAAAATAACTTCATCACCTATATTTATATCTCCACTAATCTTTGGATAGTTATACGCCCTTTGAATTTTTCCATTTATATTTACTCTTATATCATCTAATCCTTTACTTCTGTCTTTTATAGACTCTACTACTCCAACTCTTTTACTTATCATAAAAATTACCTTCCTAACTTATCTATAAAGTTTAAGAATTTATTCTTTTCTATTATCTTTGTTAGCGAATATTTCTCTGTAACTATATGTATAAATATTAAAAATACTAACCATGACATTCTAACATTAAATGAATAGCCAAGTACAACTAATATTCCAATAGATATTCCAAGTACATTAGAACCTGTATCTCCCATCATTGCCCTTGCTTTTAAATCATGACTAAAGTATGCAAGTACATTTGGAACTATTAATAACGGTAATACTTTTATATATCCTACTAATGTTAAAAATATAATTGTAGTTATAATTAAATATACTTTTATAGCTCTTCCCGGTCTTAAATCTAATAAATTCATAAGGTTAGTAGATAAAGCTATTATTAATGTATTTACAATTATGTCAGTTATATCTTTTGATATTGCTATTGATACTATAATACCTACAAATCCTCCAAATAGTGCTTTAAATCCACCAGTAGTAAGATGACCTTTTAATAAGCTTTTAAAGTGACCTTTAAGCCCACTTACATCTCTATTTCCAATAATATCATCTAACACTCCAGCAAAAAACATAGATATCATACCAAATATATATATAAATACATATAATAAATTTTCTGCCTTATTTGTAAATAATAATACTATTATACCATTTATTATCATCATAGGTAAGAATACAATTCCCATACTTACAGGAATCATATCCTTTTTATAATTAGGTCTTATTATATTGCTATTTATTAATAAATTTTTAAACATTGGTATTATCATATAAGTTCCTAAAAGACCAACTAATAATAATGCTGTGTATAGTATAAAGTCACGATTCATCAAATACTACCTCCACTCTTTTTGCTTTTCTTTTAAAACTTTCTTTATATGATAATATTGTTTCCCTCTATGGATAAATCCCTTTAAGTTTCTTCCAGTTTCACTATGAGTCATATTTACTAAAACTTCTTTTATGCTATATCCATACTTTAGTATATCTATAGTCATCCCAACTTCTACTCCATATCCATATGGTATCTTACTAAATTTTTGTAATACTTCTTTTTTAAACATTCTTTGACCGGATAAAGTCGCATCTAGTTCTATACCTGTCATCTCTAATACAGACTCTTTAGCTAATCCTTTTACAAACCCTAGACCACCTTTTTTCTTTGCAGGTGGAAACTTAGCTATTACAACATCTGCTTCATTATTTATTATAGGATTTATCAATTTCTCTACTTCACTTGAGGAACTTCCAAGATCCCCATCTAAAAATCCTATGATATTTGCATTTTTCATAGCAATTTCTAATCCATAGTTTAGAGCATAACCCTTACCTTTATTTTTATCTAACCTAAATACTTTGATTTTTGAACTTTCTACACTATTTGCTATATCAATTGTATTGTCACTTGAACCATCATCAACAACTATTATTTCATCTATATTTGAAATGTTTTTTATCCCATCTAGTGTATCTTTAATTTTATTAGCTTCGTTATAAGCTGGGATTATTATACTTATATAAGGATTCATTCTTTTTCTCCTTTATTTTTTCTTGTATGGTATTAAACTTTCTGCAGTTTCTAATTTTCCATAACTACCATTTAAGTTGTCATCTTGTAGTGCTATAATTAGTGAAACTTGACCTACACCTTCATCTATATTGTCTATGCTTGCAATTTTATTAGTTTTAAATAAATCAACATATGAATATCTAGAGTTAGATTGTTGGCTACCTACTATATATTTATCATTATCTTTTAATTTTGCTATTAAGTTAGTATATAGATTTGTATATGATTCATCTAGTTCTTTATTTAAATCTCCACCTGCTATTATAACATCTTTATAAGAAATATAATTTGAGTCTAGTAAATTTACCTTTATTACCCCTAGACTTTGAAGTTCTTTTAATTTACTATCTGCACCTTCACTTTGTAATAGATCAACAATATAATTTATTGCTTCTGTAGATGTTTTTATTTCTATATTTAATCTTTCTGATATTTCTTTTAGTTTTTCTTCTTTTTCTATATTACTTTTTATAGTTATCTCAAAAGATACTACTCCATCAGCTTTAGAAACTATATCTTTTATCTGACTAGTGTGGCTTTCCTCATCAATAGATACTATTCCTATGTTCTTACCTACTAATGAATCTGCTATTAGCTTTTCACTATTATAATTTATAAAGTCTATAGTATTTTTGTAGTCACTTTGTAATAATCCTAATTTAGAGTTTAAATCATCATTAGTAGTTTTTAATGTCTCAAACTTTTTATCTAAGTCATTTATTACACTTGCTTGTTGTTTACTAAGTTCTTGGTCATAATTTAAAGTAAACCCTACTAATATACCTATTCCTAAAGCTATAAATATAGCACCTATAGTAACTATATAATATTTCATATTTATATGCATTTTAATCCTCCTTGAGTTACATCTGTAATAACAATCTAAACTTTAACTGCATTAGGTGTAAGAATTGTTTTGCACTAGGTGATAGGGATGCAATTATTAATACTGGGAATAAAGCGGTCGCTATTAATGCCCATATATATTTTAGTTTTAACTTACTTCTATATAATAAGTTAACACCTTTTGCATCTATAAGTTTTGATCCTATCTTTGATCTTACTAAAAATGTACTTGCCATACCTTTTCTTCCTTTTTCTAAAAAGTCAATCATATTTGAATGAGTCCCTAGTGCTACTATAAGTTGAGCTTTATATTCATAAGCTATAAGCATAGCAATATCTTCGCTTGTTCCAGGTGCCGGAAATACTATTGCATCTAATCCTAAATCTTGAACTCTCTTTAGTCCTGGCGCTCTACCGTCTGTATACGCATGAACTACTATTTCTTTTGCTTTTCTTAAAGCCTCATCACTTACACTATCCATATCTCCAACTATTACATCTGGTTCATATCCAAATTCTAGTAAAGCATCTGCTCCTCCATCTACTCCAACTAAAACCGGCTTCATCTCTTCTATGTAACTTAGTATTGTACCTAAATCTTCTTTATAATCTTGCCCTCTAACAACTATAAGTACATGTCTGTTTTGGTATTTTGTTTGTACATCAGGTATTTTTACCTCACCTAATATAAATCCTTTTTCTTTTTTAGCATATTCTATAGTATTATCTATAAATCTATCTAATTCTACCGATAAATTTTCGTATGCAAGTTTTAATTTAACTGAAACTTCTTCTTTAGAAAGCACTTCGCCTTTACCTAATAATTGTCCACTTCTATAAATTTTCCCATCTACAACTTCTATAATTTCATCTTCTTTTAATTCATGAAATACATCTTCACCAACATTATCTATTATAAGAATGTTTTTGTCTGTTAATATCCCTGGTCCTTTATTTGGGTACCTTCCACTTATTGATTTTGCAGCATTTATAACTAACTTTATCTTACCTTCTACTAACGAGTTTGCAGCAACTTCATCTATATCTATGTGATTTATCACTGCTATTTCTCCACCTGTAAGTCTATTCGCAAGCCTTTTAGTTTTTCTATCAACCTTAATAGGAGCTTCGACTCTCATATTTTTAAAACCTCCGATATCTTTTTTAAAATCACATAACATTATAGCATCATTTGATGACAAAAGAAATATTTTAAGATTCTTTTGTATTTCCCACACTATTAGAGTATTTTATCATGTCTTAAACTTTAATTTTTACATTACCTTACTATAAGTCTATACTTTTTTCAATGTTTTCTTTAATTTTCTAACAATTTTATCAACTTATTTTTCTTGTTTAACTCAGGATTTTTTATAACTTCATTTAATAATAATTCTAACCTTTCACCTATATCTTTTCCTCTATAACCTAGCTTTACCAAATCATTTCCACTTATATCTATATTTTTTATAGAGTAGCATTCACCTAAGTTTTCTATCCTTATTATGTCATTAATACAGTTATCTATTATTTTATTTTTTTCATTAGTTTCGCTACTATTGATTTTTCCTCTTAAAGAGTATTTATTATACATTTTTTTTAAATTTAATGATTTTTTTAGTATTTCTTTATCTATTTTTTTTAAAATATGCTTAATTTTAATACTGTTATCATACTCTTTACCATCTAATATCATACACTCTATCATAGTATTTGATTTAATAGATACTTTCTTTAAATACATAAGTGTATTTATTATATTTTTTGATTTTATATTTTTTATATAATATTCTAATTTACCTATTTTTTTACAATCTATATTATTAATTTCATTAAAACCAAGTATATATTCTAACATAGCTAGTCTATCTTCTATATTAAAATCACACTCCCTTAAAATACTTAAATTCTTTTCTAATTCAGCAATATCTTCATTTATATAATTGTGGATTCCTATTTTTTTTAATATTTCTGTCCTATACAATAAAATTATATTTTGTGGATTTTCACTAAGTATTGTCTTTGTAAATTCATCCGTGATTCTTTCTTTACTTATGTTTTCTATAATATCTGCATTTTTATATATACTTTTTAATGTTTTATTTTCTATTTCAAACCCTAATTTACTACTAAATCTTATCGCTCTTACAATTCTAAGACCATCCTCACTAAATCTATCATCTGGATTTCCTACTGTTTTTACTATTTTACCTTTTATATCAGCTATTCCGTTAAACTTGTCTAATAATCCAACTTTATCATTGTATGCCATTGAATTTATTGTAAAATCTCTTCTTTTTAAATCTAATATTATATCAGATGTAAACTCTACACTTTTAGGCCTCCTATTTTTTTCGTATTCTCCTTCAATTCTGTATGTTGTTATTTCATATACTTCTTTATCAATTATAACCCCAACTGTACCATGCTTTATTCCATTATCTATAATCTTATAATCATTAAATATTTTTTTTATAATCTCCGGCTTCGCATTAGTTGTTATATCATAATCATTTGGCTCAATTCCTAATATACTATCTCTAACACATCCCCCAACAATAAAAGCTTCATATCCATTGCTATAAATTTCATCTATTATAAATTTCACTTTTTCTGGTAGATATATTTTCATATAAAAACTCTCCTTGTTTAAATTAGTCTATCAATTTATAAAATTTTGTCCAATATTTATAGTATGTTACTTTTTCTACAAAAAATAAAGCCTTCTATTAAAGAAGGCTTTTTATAATTATATGAATTTATTTAACCATACTGTGTTCTAATCTTAACTTATCTGCTATCATAGCTATAAATTCTGAATTTGTTGGCTTTCCTTTAGTATTGTGTACTGTATATCCAAATAATTGATTTATTGTATCAACCTTACCTCTACTCCAAGCAACTTCTATAGCATGTCTTATAGCTCTTTCAACTCTACTTGGAGTAGTATTAAACTTTTTAGCTATACTTGGATATAATTCTTTTGTTACAGCACCCAAAAGTTCTACATTTTCTATAACCATCTTTATAGCTTCTCTTAAATATAAATATCCTTTAATATGAGCAGGTACTCCTATTTCATGTATTATATTTGTTATTTCTGTTTCTATATTACCAACATTCTTAACAAAATCAGTTCTTGTCATTTGTATATCTTGTGTATATCTCGGTCTTGGCTCCATATGAATACTTCTATTTGTTACTAATTCTCTTATTCTATTTATAAATATTACAAAGTCAAAAGGCTTAACTATATAATAATCGGCACCTAAGTTAATAGCAGTTTGAGTTATTTTATCTTGACCTACTGCTGATAAAACTATTATTTTAGGCATCTTTGGTATATCCATAACATTTAATTTTTCTATAACACCTAATCCATCTAAGTGAGGCATTATTACATCTAATACTAAAAGATCTGGTTGAGTCCTTTTTACTAAATCTAGCGCTTCGATACCGTCTTTCGCTATCCCTAATATTTCTATATCATTTTCATTTGATAAATATTCCTTTAGCACCTGACAAAAATCTTTATTATCATCAGCTAATACTATTCTAATTTTCTCGTTCATTAAAATTCCCCCCATTAATAAAACATCTTATTTATATTTAAATTTTATATTTTCTTACTCTCTTAAGGTTATTCGACACACCAAATTTATATTCCTTCATTTACCCTCAATAAAATTAAAATTTATGTCTTATTTATAATTCTATCATTTCACTTATAAAAATTCCATATCCTTTTTTAGGATTATCCCTAAAAACATGTGTTATTGCACCTATTATTTTATTATTTTGTATTATTGGCGCCCCACTCATTCCCTGAATTATACCACCTGTATAATTTATCAATTTATCATCTATTACTTCTATTATCATGTTTTTTCCACTGTCTTCTTCATTTATTATGTCTTTAATTTCTATTTTATAACTTTCAATATTTTTATTTTCATCTTCAAATAAAACCATAGCTGGCCCTAATTTTACTTCATTTGGACTAGCAACTTCTATTAATTGCACTTCTTCGTATTTTTCTCCTTTTAAATTTCCGCTTATTCCAAATTTAGAGTTGTTTATAAAGCTACCTATTGGGTCATTAGTATTAAAGTCCCCTTTTATTTTACCATTTTTTTTGTCATTTCCCTTTACTATTTCTAGGTTCGTAGGCTTATATATATTACCTTCTTTTATTTTAAGAAGTTCATTTGTGTCTACATCTGTAATAGCATGTCCTATTGCTTTAAATTGTTTTAATTTAGGATCATAAAAAGTTGATGTACCTATTCCTGATATTTTGTCTCTTACCCATAATCCAAGCCTATATTCTCCATTTTTTTCTTTAATTTTTATAATCTCTGTTAAGTATTTGTTATTTCTTTCAAATGTTACAGTTATTTCATCAACCTTTAATTTATTTATTATATTAGTAATATCGTGGCTATTACTAATTTTTATATTATTTATTTCAATAATATTATCGCCCTTCTGAATGCCTCCTATGTACTCTACACCATCTTCTTCATAACCTACTACTAATGCACCATCTGTATTCGCTCTAACACCTATAATATTGCCTAATGGATATACATAAGTTTTAGTTGACAATAAACCATCATTAAACACTTCTGTTGATAAACTTTGTTTCTCTTTAGCTATAATATTTATACTTAATATAAAGCATATTATTGCTATGTAAAATGTTAACTTGTTATCAGTAATTTTTTTTCTCATTTTACTTCTCCCTATTTTTTCTAATTATGTTTTTATATTTCCTCTGAGACCAAAATTTATGCATCATTTTCTACATTACATTGAAAAAAGGTTAAACCCCTTATGGATTTAACCTTTTAATAATTTTTTATTTATTAGTAACCTTTTTAGCTAATTCTATTATTTCACTTGCATGTTCTATAGTTTTTTCAGTTATATTACTCCCTGCTATTAACCTTGCTATTTCATCTCTTCTTTTAGAATCATCAAGCTTCTTTATTGTAGTAAAAGTTCTTTCATTTGATGTATTTTTTTCTATACAATAATGAGTATCTGCATTTGCAGCTATTTGAGGAAGATGAGTTATACAAATTATTTGTTTTTTTCTTGCAATATTACCAAGTTTTTCTCCAACTATTTGTGCAGCTATTCCACTTATACCTGTATCTATTTCATCAAATACTAATGTATCTATTTGATCTATATCAGCAAGAATGGTTTTAAATGCTAGCATAAATCTAGACATTTCGCCTCCTGATGCAACCTTATATATAGGTTTTATATCTTCTCCTAAGTTAAAAGATATCATAAACTCTATATCATCTTTACCACTTTGCATAAATGAGCTTTCTTCAAAGTTTACTTTAAAAACCACATTCTTCATATTCAAACTTTTTAATTCTACTAAGAGTATTTCTTGTAAAGAAGAAGCTACTTTTTTTCTAGCCTTAGTCAAGCTTTGACCTTTTTTGAAAAGTTTTTTTTCTAACTTTAATATTTCTTCTTTTAACTGTTCTACTCTTTCATCTCTATTTAAAATTTCATCTAATCTAGATTTTATTTTTTCATGATATGCAAAAATTTCGTCTACACTATCACCGTATTTTCTCCTTAAATTATTTATTTCATCTACTTTAACTTCTATTTGTTCTAGTTCATAAGGTTCAAATTCTATATGTTCTTTATAATTTCTTATATCCCTCGATATATCTTGAAGTTCATACATTATTCTTTCTATATTATCATTGTACTCAGCTAAAGTATTATCGTATTGAACTATAGAATTTAATTCTTTTAGAGCACCACCAATTAAATCTACTGCATTTACGCCTCCATCATAAAGGTTTTGGTAACTTATATTTAAGTTACTGTATATTTTTTCACTGTTTCTATATACATCTCTTTGCTTTAACAGTTCTTCATATTCATCTTTACTCAAGTTAGCTGATTCAATTTCATTTATTTGGAATTTTAGCAAGTCTATTTCCCTTTGAATTTGCATATCATCTTTGTTTTCTGTTAATGTATTCAATGCACTTTTAACTTTGCTATACTCAAGATAAACAGATTTATAATCTTCTTTAAAAGTTTCTAAATCAGATTCTCCAAATAAATCTAAAAATTGTAAATGTGTTTCTTTATTAAATAAAGCTTGATTTTGATGTTGGCCATGTATATCTATTAGTGTTGATGCTATTTGTCTTAATAGAGCCATTTTTACAGTTCTACCATTTACTCTAGCAACACTTTTACCATCTAAATATATTACTCTTGTTATTACAAGCAAATTATCTTCTTCAATCTCTATACCATTTTCATCTAAAATCTTTTTCAAGTGACTACTATCACATGAAAATATTGCTTCTACTAATCCTTTTTCCGTTCCTTTTCTCAAAAAAGATCTGTCATATTTTTCACCTAAACAAAGACCTAGGGCATCTATTATTATAGATTTACCTGAACCAGTTTCCCCTGTTAATATGTTTAGATTATTGTCAATATTTAGCCTTAGCTCATCTACTAAAGCACAATTTTTCATATACAATTCAAGGATCAATTTTAAATCCCCCTTTTTAATATAAGAGTTTTAATAAATTCTTTTTTATTTTTATCTATATTTTGTATAAATTTCCATAATTTAAAACAAAATTAGCTTAAATATAATTATATTTAAGCTAATTAATTTATTAAATATTTTTAGCTTATTACTGTGCTAATTCATGTGAAGAGTTTACAATATCTTCTACTTTTTTACTATGAGCTTCACTATTAAACTCAAATCCTTCATTAGAAGTATTTAAGTGTATTAAATATTCTATATTCCCTTCAGGTCCTTTTATTGGTGAATAATCCAAACCTAATATAGCAAATCCATTTTCAACCGCAAAGTTAGATATAAATTCAATTACTTCTATATGAGTAGATTTTTCTCTAACAACGCCTTTTTTACCTACTTTTTCTCTTCCAGCTTCGAATTGTGGTTTTATTAGTGCTACAACTTCTCCACCATTTATTAAAAGTTCTTTAGCCTTTGGAAGTACTAATTTTAAAGATATAAAAGAAACATCTATAGATGCAAAATCTGCAAACTCTTTTGTTTGTTCTATAGTTACATGTCTTATATTAGTCCTTTCCATACACACTACTCTCTCATCTTGTCTTAGTTTCCAAGCAAGCTGTCCATATCCTACATCTATTGAAAATACTTTTCTCGCTCCATTTTGAAGCATACAATCTGTAAATCCACCTGTTGATGAACCAATATCCATACAAACTTTATTTTCTAAGATTATATCAAAATTTTTCATAGCTTTTTCAAGCTTTAATCCACCTCTACTTACATAAGGTATTGGATTGCCTTTTACTTCTATCTTTGCATCTTCTTTTATATCAACACCAGCTTTGTCACATCTTTGATTATCTACAAATACAAGACCAGCCATTATAGCCTTTTTTGCTCTTTCTCTACTTTCAAAATGTCCTTGTTCTACTAATAGTACGTCTATTCTTTTTTTCATAAAACTACCTTCCTATTCTAAACCTTTTATTTTGTCTGCTATTGCTATAGGAGATAATCCTACACTTTCATATATTTGTTCAACATTTCCATGTTCTACAAATTCTTCTGGAAGACCTATATTAGTTATATTAACATCATAACGGTTATCTATTATAAATTTATTTATTCTACTTCCAAATCCACCAGTTACTACATTATCTTCTATTGTAACTATATTTTTATGCTCTTTTATTAATAAGTGTAACATATTTTCATCTATTGGTTTTAAAAATCTTGAATTAACTATAGTTGGATTTATATTATCTTGTTCTAATATATTTTTAACTTCTAAAGAAGTTTTCACCATATTTCCTATAGCAAGTATTAATATGTCTTTTCCTTTTTCTAATATTTCATATTCTCCTACTTTAAACTTATCATAACTTCCTTTTTCTAAATAATAAGTATTCCCTCTAGGGTATCTTATTGCTACTGGTGAATTTATATTAAGTGATAAATCCATCATGACTTCAAGTTCCCTACAATCTTTTGGAGCCATTACAGTAATATTTGGAATAGAGTTTAAATATGTTAAATCAAACATACCATGATGAGTTTCCCCATCATTTCCAACAATACCAGCTCTATCTATTAGGAATGTTACTGGCTTTTTAGTTATACAAACATCATGTATTACTTGATCATATGCCCTTTGTAAAAATGATGAATATACTGCAAAATATGGTTTCATATTACTACTTGCAAGACCTGCTGAAAAAGTGGTTGCATGTTGCTCTGCTATTCCAACGTCATAATATCTATTTGGATAGGCCTTTTCAAATAGATTAAGCCCTGTTCCAGATGGCATAGCTGCAGTAATTGCTACTATCTTATCATTTGTATTTGCCATATTAACAAGCTTTTCTCCAACTAATGATGATATAGATTTTGTTGTTGATGATTTAACACCATACCTTATATCAAACTTAGACACTCCATGATACTTATCTGGTTGTTGTTGTGCATATTTATAGCCTTTACCTTTTTTAGTTATTACGTGTAATAGTACTGGCCCTTTTTTCTTTTTGGCTATTTCTAATATGTCCATTATCTCTTTTATATTATGTCCATCTATTGGACCATAGTATTTTATGCCTATTGAATCAAAGAGTCCACTTTCTTGCGGAGTAAAGTTGCTAACAATAGTATCTTTTACTTTATTTGCAGTCTTTGATATTAAATTCCCTCCTGGTGCAACACTTAATATTTTCTCAACCTCATCTTTCATTTTATTAACTGTTGAGTTGCTTATTATTGAAGATAAATGCCTAGACATTCCACCTACATTTTTATCTATAGACATTTCATTGTCATTAAGAATTACAATCATATTTGGCTTTATATACCCTAAATGATTTAGTGCTTCAAGTGCCATTCCTCCTGTTATAGATCCATCCCCTATTACAGATATGACACTATAACTTTCTTTTTTTATATCTCTTGCACATGCAATTCCAGCTCCTACTGAAATAGAAGTACTACTATGTCCTGTATCAAATATATCATGAGAACTTTCATTTTCCTTAGGGAATCCACTCATCCCCTTAAATTGTCTTAGAGATACAAAATTATCTTTTCTACCTGTTATTATTTTATGTACATAAGATTGATGTCCAACATCCCATATGATTTTATCCTCTGGGCTATTAAATACTTTATGTAAAGCTAAAGTTAATTCAACTATACCTAGGTTTGAGGCTAGATGTCCTCCTGTTTGAGAAACAGATTTCACTAAAAACTTTCTTATATCTTTTGCAAGTAAATCCATTTCATCTATTGTCATGTTCTTAATATCTTTTGGAGAGTTTACTTTATCTAAATAATTATACATATTATCCTCACCTTTTATTTGATTAATTTATATGTCACTTTTTAACTGTCTTAACCATATGTTTACCTCTAATATTTAAGTTTACTCATCTACTTTTAAATATTAAAAAAATGAATATATTTTAGTATTGGCTAAAATATATTCATTTTATAACTATTTTATAAAACATACAAATTATATCACACTATGCTATTTTTTTCAATTTATGCCATTATTAATGCAACCACCACACCAAGTATAGCTCCTGCCCATACTTCAATAGGTGTATGCCCTATAAGTTCTTTTAATTTTTGTTGTTCTATATGCTTACCATGATGTATATCATCTACTATTTGATTCAATATAGCTGCTTGCTTTCCAACAGCTCTTCTCACTCCTGATGCATCATACATTATTATAAGTGCAATAACAGAAATCATTGCAAATTCAGTAGAATTAAATCCCCTTTCAAGCCCTACTAATGTAGCTAAGCTTGTAACAAACGAACTATGGGAACTTGGCATTCCTCCTGAAGTAAATATTCTAGATAAAACAATTCTTTTTTCTTTTCCTGTAAATATTTTTATAAACTGCGCTAGAAAACACGCAAATACACTTATCCATAAAACTTTGTTGCCAAAAAACTGCGAAAAAAAGCTCATCTTTCTTCTCCTTAATACTCTCTAGCTGTTATATATTGTGCCAATCCAATTAAAAATTTATTATCATCTGACAGCTTTTTAATGCTATCCTTAGCCTCACTTACTAAACTATCTGCTATTTTTTTAGACTCTTCTAATCCAAGTATAGATGGATATGTTGATTTATGATTTTCTATATCACTCCCAATATGCTTCCCTAATTTCACTTCATCCCCTATGATATCTAAGATATCGTCTACTATTTGAAATGACAATCCTATATTAGTTGCATATTTTGTTATTTCTTTTAATTGGGATTCATTAGCTCCCCCAATTATTGCCCCAGCTCTCATACATCCAATTATTATTGCCCCTGTTTTATTTAAATGTATAAAATCTAATTTATCTTTATCTATTTGTTTATTTTCACTTTCAACATCTACTACTTGTCCGCCTATCATACCGTATATTCCAGATGACTTAGCTATTTCATTTATTGCCATTAAGTATTTTTTCGAATCTTTTTTATTTATGGAATTTGAAAGCATTACCTCAAAAGCATAGTTTAAAAGCGAGTCTCCAGCAAGTATAGCCATAGCATCTCCATATACCTTGTGGTTAGTAGGTCTACCCCTTCTTAAGTCATCATTATCAAGTGCTGGTAAGTCATCATGAATTAAAGAATATGTATGTATCATTTCTATCGCCACTGCAAAAGCAATAGCATCTTCTTCACACCCTCCAACAATTTTACATGCCTCTAGTGTTAAGATGGGTCTTAGTCTTTTTCCTCCTGCACTTAAGCTGTAATTCATAGCCTCTATAACAGTCTTTTGGTATCCCTCTTCTTTTGGCATATATTCTTTTAATAGACTTTCTATATAAACCATTCTTTCTTTTAACGCTATTTTAAATTCCACTTTTAATCCTCCCTCAAATCTAAATCTTCCTCGATTTTTGATATATTAAATTTACTTATTTTCAGGTTAGCATTTTCTAAAAGTTTGTTACAATGTTTATAAAGACTTATACCTTCTTCATATAAGTTTAAAGACTCATCTAAACTAGCACTTTTAGATTCTAGTTTCATTAATATTTCTTCTAGCTTTTTATAGGCTTGCTCATATGTTAAGTTCATATTATACCTCTTTACCTATTATTTTTTCTACTATACATTCTATATTTCCATCTTTTAATACTACATCTATTTTATCTTTAAAATTCACATCATTTATACTATTTATTATATTTTTTTCCCTTTGAACTATACTATATCCTCTATCTATTGTAGCTAATGGACTTAAATTATGAAGTATAGCTCCTTTTTTACTTAGTTTTTCATTTTCAATTAGTATGTTATTCTCTACTTCTAAAATTATTTTATCATAAATTTTATCTAATTGTATAAACTTATCTCTTATTGTATAGCTTTCTAAATAATTATTTATTTTATCAAAAGTGTTATTTAATTTTTGTGAATTAAATTCTACTTGGTTATTCATAGCTTTATTCATTCTATTTTTTACATTGTCTAGTTTATAAAGTATCTCATCTATTGATGGTGTCGCTATTTCAGCCGCAGCTGATGGAGTTGGCGCCCTCATATCTGCTACAAAATCACAAATTGTAAAATCAGTTTCATGGCCTACTGCGGATATTATAGGTATATTTGAATTAAAAACTGCCCTTGCCACTATTTCTTCATTAAATGACCAAAGCTCTTCTATAGACCCTCCTCCTCTTCCAAGGATTATAGTATCTACATTGTTTTGCTCGTTAAAAAATCTAATACCTTCACATATCTCAATTTTAGATTTAGTTCCCTGAACATTTACAGGATATAATTTTATATTAACGTGTGGATATCTTCTTTTTATAACATTTATAATATCCCTTATGACGGCTCCTGTTTCAGATGTTATAACACCTATTGACTTTGGAAACTTCGGAATTCTCTTTTTTAGGATAGTATTAAATAATCCTTCTTTATTTAACCTTTCCTTTAATTTATTAAACTCTATGTATAGGTTACCTATACCTTCAACTTCTATAGAGTTTATATATAATTGATAAGATCCATCTCTTTCATACACAGATATATATCCATTTGCTATAATTTTTATTCCATTGTCTAAATTTAAGTCTTTATTATAATTATTCTTAAATATTACACAACTTAACTTTGAATTTTCATCTTTTAAAGTTAAATATACATTTCCTCCTCCATGTATTTTGAAGTTAGAAATTTCACCCTTTACCTTTAAATTATATAGTATTGGGTCATTTGCTAATATTCTTTTTATATACGAATTTGCCTCACTTATCTCTAAAGCTCTTAGTTTCATACTATTCTCCTAATTGGCACTTTAAAAATTTATTAAGACCTATTATAGCACATCCTACTCCATTATCTGTTGAGTATTGTGGCTCTGTAAAATAGGATTTGATTCCTTTTTTAATTAATTTATTTTTTATTTCTTTTGATATATATTCACTTGCAGATACTCCACCTGCAAATACTACTTCATTTATATCATACTTTTTGCAAAGATAAAGTATAGATTTATCTATATTTCTAACTATTGAATCTAGAATTAATTTAGATATATACTCATTATCTTTTGTATTTAATAATTTATTTAATTGATTTTCAAGCCCTGATAAATTCATATAACCTTCTTTTACAGATGTTTTTAATCCTTGTTCTATTATTTGATTACAATTTATAGCATCCCTATCTATGTACTTTCCACAAGGGAATGGATATCCCATTTTGACCCCTATTCTATCTATAAGTTGTCCAAAGCTTATATCTTTGCTTCCTCCAACTATTTCAACATGATATTCTATATCATTTATTCTTTTTGTCAAAAGAACCTCAGTTGTTCCTCCTGACATATGTACTGATAAAAAATAATCTTCATTTTTTAATTTATTAGTATATAAACTTGATAGTATATGATTTTCTTGATGGGTAGTCTCATATATTTCACAATTAATCATTGTTACTAGTAACTTAGAAAAATTATGCCCAACTGTAAAAACCGGCATATATGAATTCTTAATTGGCCTAGGTTTTGTAGATGCACATATAGCACATATATTATATTCCTTTGATATTTCATTTATTTTATCACTAATTAATCCTAAGTTATTTACATGTTGAAATACAGCTTCACTTTGCCTTAATCCCTTTGAGTTTTCCTTTACCTCTATCATTATTTTTTCATTAAATATTACTTTTTTATCTAAAGATATAGCTGCTATAGAGGTTGTATAGCAGCTAGTATCTATTCCTATTATTATATTATTTTGTAGTATCATCTACCACACTTCCTAATATTCCATTTAAAAACTTAGGAGCTTTATCATCACAATAAACTTTTGCAATTTCTATTGCTTCATTTATTGAAACTTTTTCAGGTACTTCATTTATACAAAGTATCTCACAAATAGATAATCTAAGTATTGATAGATCTACTTTAGGCATTCTATTTACTGACCAGTTATTTGCATGTTTATTTATTAATTCATCTATCTTAGCATGATTTTCTTTTAAATTATAACATATTGATCTCATGTACTTTTTATCAACCATATCATCTATTTTTAAATTTTCTAAGCTTAATTCTGGGTCATTAGAATATTGTAATCTAAGTTCCTCATATCTATTTTTTATATATTCACTATTATCTTCTATAAATATTTCTAGCATATCCTCTAAATTTTCCATACCTGCTTTAGTTACATTTGCCTGATATATTAATTTCATCATATACTCTCTGCTTGTTACCTTTTGTGCTTTATCATTTTTCATCATTTGTAATCCTCCTTCAGTTTTAGTATGCTCTAATAAACAATAATAATTCTATTTGACTAAGCTCTGTTATGGTCTTTTTATAGGATAAAATTAGTTTCTTCCACAGTAAAAAACCCTCTGATTTTCAGAGGGTTCATATTAACTTTTCTTTGGTTTGTTAGCTTCATCTTTCTCAACTTTTTCTTTCTTAAAGCTGATTCCTTGAACATGTATATTTACTTGAGAAACTTTTAATCCTGTCATTGTTTCAACAGTATTCTTTACATTTTCTTGTACTTTGAAAGCTGTATCTTGTATAGATGTCCCATACTCTATTATAACCATTACGTCTAAGTTAACGTCCTCGTCTTCTATTTGTATTTTTACGCCATTATTTTTAAGTAGTTTATCTGTAAATGTACTAGTAGTTTCTACACCTTCTACTTCTAAAGCTGCAAGTCCAGCTATAGTAGCTATTACATCATTAGATATTTTAACTTGTCCAAAATTGTTATTTTCCATGATAAATACTTACCCCCTATATAAGGAACTATTTTTGTATATATATAATAATATCAAATACGACCTAACTTTGCAAGAAAATAACCTCAGTTAATTCTGAGGCTTTTAAAAGCATCGAATATATATTAATTTTTCCCCTTTTTTTATATTTTAATCTAGGTACTTAAATTTTTTATATTCGCTGATATGTATTTAATTTTATATTAATTTTTGTTAGGCGTAAGTTTTATATTTTCATATTTTGCTCCAGATTGTTCTGCTACTAAGTCAAATATTTTTGCTGCATCTGTTTTATCTATTTTATCTGAATTAATTACTACATTAACGTTGCCTTCACTTATGTATACTATTGAATTTTCATATCCTTTAGTACTTAGTATATTTTCTATTTGAAGTTCTGTTTCTTGATCTTTTACTAATCTTAATTTCATATCAGAAGCTTCTTTTCTTGTTTCCTCTGCTGTTGAAGGATTATTTATCATTTCATTTAATCCTTGAACTAATTCATTTCTTTGTTTTTCTCTAGATATTTTCATATCTAATACGTAAGTTGCTTTTTTCATATTTTTTTCTGATGTTAACTGAGATGTTATTTCTTTGCTTGTTTCAGTTACTTTCTCTTCTATTTTACTCGTATTACTATCTACTACTTGAACCTCTGGTTCTTCCCCTTCTTTAACTGCTGTTTCACTTTCTTTGTCTTTATTTTCATCTAATTGTGCTTGTTCATATGCTTTAAACTCTTTTGATGTTTCTAATAATGACTTCTTGCTTAGTTGATAATTCACTGTTCCAACCACAACTAACATTGCACATAGTGTTAATACCACAAATCCTCTACTCTTATAATTAAACTTCATCCTTCATCCCCCCGGTTTAGTTTTTATATGTAAATTATTTAGAATATATCTCCACTTGGTGTCCTGACACTTGTAATGCTGTTTGTACTGCTGAGTATAGTGTTTCTTTTACTTTAGGATCAGATGCTCCACTTGAAACTACTATAACTCCTTTTATTTTTGCCTCTGTAGTTTTTGTCACTATTGGGTTACTTGTAGATCCTGTTATCATCGTTTTGTTTTCACTTGATGTTGTTACTGTTCTTTCTCCACCCTGTGCATCTTTCTCTTCTGTTGTTTCTGTTGTTGAGTTTGAATTATATGCTGGGTGTAATTCTTCACTAGATTCAAATGTAACCATTACATCTAAATCCCCTGCACCATCAATTTGGGATAGTATTTTTACAAGTTTTGTTTCTAATTCATTTTGTGTTTGATCTAACACTACCTCTTCATTATCCTTTGCTACTGCGATTTCATCCTTGCTACTCTTATCTTCTGGTATTACTGATAAGCCTACTAATGCTATTACACAAATTACTGCTAATGATAGTAAAGAATATATCTTTTTCTTATCTTTGTCATTTAAGTTTTTTAACATTCCCCTCATCCCCTATTAATCAATTTCTATTGTATCGATTGATACATCAAGTATTTTTACTAGGTCTTCTTTAAGCTTTTTTTCACTTAGGTTAAGTTCATGCTTTGCTTGTTCTTTATCTTTGAAAACTTGTTCAGATTTTTCATCTGTGCTTTCTTTAGATTGTATGTCCTCTTTTTCACTTTTATTACTATTATTTTTTTCTTTTATTTTTATATTATTAATATCTGATCCATCAATGTCTAAATCTTCAAGCTCATATCCATATTCATCAAGTTTTAACTGTAATACTTGCTTTAATCCATCTTCATATCCTCTTGCCAAACTATTATTTCCAGTTTTATCTGTAAGATCATTTATACTATCCACATATTTTATATTATACTCACCCATAGACTTTAATATCTTATCTTCTAAGTTTATACCACTTGAGAAAAAGTTTACTACTGGTGTTATTACAATGAATACAAATATAAAATTCATTACTACATCTATAAAAGGCTTTAGTTTAGATTTTGGCAAAATCATATCTACTATATTTAATATAAATGCTCCAACTAATATACTTAAAATCCACATTTTTATTTGATCTAACATATCACCCCTCCTCTAACCTTGACCTACTACACTTATAGAGGTTAATATTGCAATTGTTACAAAAAACATTATTGTGATGGCTATAATACATGCTAGTAGTATTATCATTAGGTTTGCAACTTCATTTAAAAATCCAGAAATAGACTCTTCTCCCACAGGTTCAACTACTATTGCAGATGCTTTGTATACTAATATTATTGATAAAATTTTTATAATAGGTAGTACACATATTCCTATTAATAATACTAACCCAATCCCACCAAATACACTTTTTATAAGTTGCGATGAAGATAATAACATATCTACTGAGTCAGATACAAATCCTCCTACTACAGGTATAAAATTTCCTAAAGCAAACTTAGCAGTCTTTACACTAAATTTATCAAAGTTTGTTACATATATTCCCTGAATAGATACAAGTCCAAGATAAACTGTAAACATTGCTCCTATTGATACTAAATTCATTTGTTTTATAAATGATGATAATTTTTTGAGTTTTATATTTTTAGATATATTATTTACTACTAGTACCGCAAATGCTACTGTGATTGATACAAATAAGAAATTTTTAAATATTGCATTTATGAATGTTACACCACCTATAAATATAGGACTTAGTGCAGTTGATGTGATTGGAAATCCAATTAAGACTAAAAGTGTCATAAGTATTGGTATTATAATTTGTATAAGACCAACTATACTTTCTATCGTGGTGTTACATATACTTAAAACATCTCTAAATCCAAGCAAGGTGAGCGATACCATTGTTATAAACACTATATAGCTCGTTATATTACTTACAGCCCCAGAAGAAAAAGAGTTATCTATACTTTTTAATATCGATGATAAAAGTGCCAAAATTAATATTACTGCTGCTACTCTAAGTGCTGATTTTAGTTCATCAAATAATAATGACTTTATACTGCTTTTATCAAATAAATCTAATATACTTTTTTCTCCACTTATAAGTTCCTTTATGAATGTTTTTAAATTTACATTATTTATAACTGAACCTTCTTTTATATATTTTTCAATTTCCTCTAGATCTATTTTCCCCAATTGACTATCTATATAGCTATCTATACTACCTTTTGTTTCGTCATAGCTTTTATTATCATCAGCAAAGGACATACTTGCAAAACCTGCTGTCAATAATAGAGCAAATATGATTCCTATATATATTTTTTTCATAAGTAACCATTCTCCTATGGGATAATATTTAATATCATATCAACAATTGATAGGAGTATTGGAAATGACATAGTCATGACTATTATTTTCCCACCAACTTCTAGTGCTGAAGCTATACTTCCCTCTCCACAGTCTTTACATATCTGTATTCCAAATTCCATAAGATATGCTATCCCAATCAACTTTATTATGAGAGATATATACATAGTTGGTATGTTTGTTTTATTAGCTAGTTCCTGTATACTAGTTATTACAAAATTCAACTTGAACATCATAGAAAGTAATATTATAGCCCAAGTTAATATTGTTATAAACTGTGCAATTTCTGGTTTCTTTGGTCTTAATATTGAGCATATTATTGTAGATATTAAACCAATACCTATTAGTTGCATTATCTCCAATTTATATCACCTCTTCTAATACAATTGGAACATAGTTCTCATTGTTTTAAATAGCATATCAAGTTTATCTAGCACAATTGTGAATGCAACTATAGACCCAATTATAGCTGGGTACATTTTCCAATCACCTTTTCCTGCTGTATCCAAAATCATATTAACCACTAAGATTAAAAGTCCTATTCCAGCTACCTTTAGTATCAATGCAATTTCCGTACTCATTTGATTTTCCCCCCTTAGATTAAAATTATTGCAATTGCCATTCCTATAATTGTCGAAAGTTTTCTGTATAAAACACCTTTTTTGTTTATATCATCATCTGTTTCTAATGTAATTTTTTTTAGGTTCTCAATAGATAAATCTATCATTCTTGTTTGTGAGTCTATATCACTTGTTCCAAGTACAAGTATAAGTTTTTTAAATTCATCAACCTCACGATCTTGTAAGTAGCTTTGATTAATTAATATTTTTATATTTGTTTCTAATATTTCTTCTAACACCTTATTTTCTTCCCTAGCTAAATCATTGTCCATATTTTTAAAAAAATTTACAAATGATAAATCATTTCTCTTTCCTATTCTTTCAAATATTTCTTGTAGTGTATATAGTCCAAATGACAAGTCCATCCTCATCATCTCTAGTATTCTTATGAGTTCAAAAAGTTGTCTATGCCTTTTTGTATATGTATTATATATAAATTCACCTATTAAATAGCTACATCCAACTAAAATTGCTATTACCATTATTTTAATTTGCAAAATACCATCTCTTTTCTTCTAAGTCATATATTTTGTCTACTGTACCCGGACCTTTTTTAGCTGATAGTATTATTACCTTTTTAAATAATTCTTTATCTAATAGGTTACTTAATTCTTTTCGATTTCTTATATCTTCAATAGAGTCACCATGAACTGTTGTTATAAGGCTTACTCCACCATTTAAAGCAGTATACAGTGCCTTTATTTCAGCTTCACTTCCTATTTCATCTGTTACTATTAAGTTTGGTGACATTGACCTTAGTAACATCATTATTCCTATATCCTTCGGGCAAGTTTCTATTATATCTGTTCTTATCCCAACATCCATTTGGGGTATCCCTAAATAAGAACCCGCTATTTCATTACGCTCATCTATTAAAGCTACTTTTATTCCCTTAAATCCATATTCCTCCACCCCATTACTAAGATTTCTTACTACATCTCTTACTAATGTTGTTTTTCCACATTGTGGTGGTGATATTATTAATGTGTTATTTACTTGGTTATCTGATTTTATTATGTGATTTAAAACTTTATCAGAACAACCTTTTATTTGTCTTGATACTCTTATATTTAATGATGATATATGTTTTATATTTTTTACTTGTCCATCTTCTACTATTGCTTTACCCACTATCCCTATTCTATGGCCACCTCTTAAAGTTATAAAGCCTTTTTTAATATCATCCATAAATGTATGTATTGAGTACTTGCATATCATTTGAAAAGTTTGTTCTATATCTTCTTTTGTTACTATATATGGATTGTCCATTTTTTGTTGAAGAGTTTTTTTACTTTCATTATAAAAATAATCTTTGTTGTTTGCATTTAGTATTAATGGCTTTTGAGATCTAAGTCTTATTTCTTCTATGTTGATATCTTCTTTTTGTATCTGTTTAATTTTTTCTCTTAGGTTTATTGACAGAGAGTTTACTATTTCATCACTAATCTTATTCATCCCTTGTCCTCCTCACTGGTTTATCTAACTCTTTAATTAATTCTATTAAGATAAGACTAGGATTATTACAAATTTATTCTAAATTTATATTATTTTTTTACAATAAAAAAAAGTGATTGCTCACTTTTTTTATTATTACATAGATATTAATTTTCTTCCAATCTCAAAAGCTTCTATATTAAGTTCTGTAGTCCCCTTTGGAACACGATTAGATATAGCATATTTTAAATATTCACTATCTATATAATCAAGTATAGAACTTATAACTCCTAAAGTAATAATATTAGCTGTCATTGGCTTTTTTAAAGTTTCTTTAGCCGTTTTTAATATTGGTACTTTATGTATTGTATAATCAGTCATATTATTAGTATCTATAGACGAATCTACAATCATTATACTATGCAGTTTTGTGTGCTTTGAATATTCATCAAATGATTTTTGAGTTAAAGATATTAAAATATCTGAATCTATTACTTTTGGAAAATTTATGTGTCTGCTACTTAATATTACTTCCGATTTACTAGCTCCACCTCTAGCCTCTGGACCATATGACTGAGATTGTACTGCATTCAAATTTGATAAAATAGCTCCCTCAGCTAAAATCACACCTGCAAGTATAAGACCTTGCCCCCCAGAACCACTTAGCCTTACTTCAGTTTTCATATACATCACCCTTATTTAATATTTAAAATCTTTCCATAATTTTTTTATATTCTTCTGTATATTCTGGTTGCTGTATATCCTTAAAAATTCCTATTGCTATTTTATTTTTTTCTTTACTAGCAGTTAAATCATTACTTATTATGGTATTTGCTTTTATTTCATTTATAAGTTCTATAGCTGAGCCTTTTTTATTTTTTCTACCATAATATGTAGGACAAACACTTAGTCCTTCTACTACTGAAAAACCTTTGTGTGCTATTGCAGACTTAGTATATTTTAACATTTGATTTACATGATAAACACTTCCTCTAGCTACAAATGTAGCTCCTGCAGCAGCTGAAAGATCGCATATATCAAATGGTCTATCAATATTTCCATATGGAGCAGTAGTTGCTTTGTCACCTGTATTTGTTGTTGGAGAATATTGTCCCCCTGTCATTCCATATGTATCGTTATTAAACACGATAGTAGTAATATCTATATTTCTTCTACATGAGTGTATAAGATGGTTTCCACCTATTGCTGTACAGTCTCCATCTCCTGTAATTACTATTACATGAAGTGAAGGATCTGCTAACTTTATTCCAGTAGCAAAGGAAAGCGCTCTCCCGTGAGTTGTATGGACAGTATTATAATTTAGGTATCCACTAGATCTTGATGAACAACCTATTCCTGATACTATACAAACCTTATCTTTGTCTAGGTTTAACTCTTCTATTGCCATAGCAATTGAATGCATAAGAATTCCATGTCCACACCCCGGACACCATATATGAGGTAATCTGTTTACCCTAAAATTATTTTCTATTATTTTACTTGGCATAAACTACTACCTCCTTAACACGAGCTACTATCTCATCTGGAGTTATAATCTCCCCATTAAACTTATTGATTCCTTCTACTGGACAATCATTTTTCACTATTCTTTCTACTTCTAATAGCATCTGACCCATGTTCATTTCTGGAACAAATATATGATCTACTTTAGTACTTAAATCTTTAAGTACTTTTTCAGGGAATGGCCATACTGTTTTTATTGCTAAAAGACCAATTTTAATACCCTTTTCTCTAAGCTCATCTACTGCATCCTTGCTACATCTTACCATACAACCAAATGTTACTATAAGTATATTACAATCATCTGTTTGATAATTTTCATATATTAATATATCATCTAAGTTGTTTTCTATTTTATTGTTTAATCTAGTTAAAAGTTTTTTAGCTTCATTAGTACTATTACTTGGGAATCCAGTTTCATCATGAACAAGACCTGTTACATGAAATCTGTATCCTTCTCCTATATTTTCCATAGGCGGAATTAAATCATCAGTTACTTCGTATGCCTTAAAGTTTTCTTTTAAACAATTTGATTTTTTTCTATCTACCACTTCTAATCCTTCTAAACATGTTAAATCTACTTTTTCTCTCATATGACCTATTATTTCATCTAATAATAATATTACTGGTGTTCTATACTTCTCCGCTAAATTAAATGCCTTAACCGTCATTGAATATGTTTCTTGAACAGTAGTTGGAGATACTACTATTATTGAGTGGTCACCATGAGTTCCCCATCTAGCTTGCATCAAATCACCTTGAGCTGGACTTGTAGGTAATCCTGTGCTTGGCCCACTTCTTTGAACATTTACTATTACACATGGTGTTTCTGTTATACACGCATATCCTATTGCTTCTTGCTTTAACGAAAATCCAGGTCCACTTGTAGCAGTCATAGATTTTTTTCCTACTAAAGATGCACCTATTACTGCTGACATAGATGCTATTTCATCTTCCATCTGAATAAAAGTTCCCTTAACTCTAGGTAACATAAGTGATGATATTTCTGCAATTTCTGTTGATGGAGTTATTGGATATCCAGCAAAAAACTTCATACCTGCATGTATTGCTCCATGAACACAGGCTTCATTCCCTTGTAATAACTTTGCTTTTATGGCCATAATATACACCTTCTCTTATTTTTTATCTTCTATATATATTGCAAAATCTGGACATCTAAGTTCACACAGTCCACAAAGTATACAGCTTTGTTTATCTTTTAAATAAACACCTTCTTCATCTAACTCAAGTACTTTCTTGGGACAAAATTCAACGCATATACCACAGCTTTTGCACCAAGATTTATTTATTGTTAGCTCCCCCTTCAATATCATCACCTCTTTAATATAGGATATTATAAATGACTGTATATAATTACTTAATTTTATATATTATTACTATATTATAAATATTACAAATTTTGTATAAATCCTCCTTATTTTCTACATTTTTTATATTTTTTTTAAAAAAATAATAAGGAAGCTATAGATACTTATCTTTTTTAAAGATAGTCTACAGCTTCCTTATTTTTTGAATAGCCATTTTATATTTCTCCTAATTATTTTTCATAAAAAATTTTTTTCACAAATTTTTTTAATTCTTCATTAGTTTGTTTGCAAGTAATTATATATTCCATGCATATCTTTTTTTATTTTTGATTTTTACTTTGTATACACTTCAAATTTACTCTATTTCATAATCTGGTGCATAATCAAAATCCATATCCTCTTCATAATCAAAGTATACTAATTCTATATTTTCATTCATAATATTACCTCCATTTAATTTATTTTCTTATTATTATATTACTACACTTTTTATTTTTTTGCAAGTTTTAATTTAAAACTTTCATATTTAAAATATTATATGCAGTTTTCATATTTAAGTTACCAGTTTTTCAAAATTTTAATTTTAAATTTTACTATCTTTTTTATACATAAATAAAGACTAGAGAATTCTCTAGCCCTGTACTAATCTATATATTAAAAATTTCATATGATGCATCAATAGCTTCATCTATATTCAAACAATATATATCTTCATCATTATCAAAATTATTTTCTTTAACCCATATATCAAAAATATTCTTCTCCCAGAAGAAATTCATAATATTTCAACAGTTACTACTCCAACTATCATACTTTTCTAAATTTACATGAAGGATACGTAAGTTCTTATTGTTTATATAATCTATATTTCCATCTTTTATACATATTTTTATTTTCTCGCCTGTTACACTGCACATAGAGTTTATCTCTAAATCTTGGTTAAATATACATCTACATCCAAGTGCATCAATTGCACACATTGCATTAAATTCTCTATTATCATTTAGTTTTACTTTATGTATTGTAGGATATGCAGATACTGGATAAATATATTCAATCTTATTTTCATTCACGACCATTATATTCTCCTCTTCAAAAAACCTTAAAGCCTCATCTATAATATATTTATTAAAGTTAACTTTATTAATTAAATTTAACCTTGCATAATCTAATGTAATATAGTTTTCCTTTTCTATTATCATATCTATTATAAATAATCTCATTTGTTTTTGAGTATCTGTTAAGTCTTTATATTTATTAATTCCCATGTTATTCCCCTTATTAATCCTAATTATTTTGTCTCATAGCATTGTGACAACATATCTGTAAGTTTCTCTTTATAGTTTTTATATTCTTCATCATTTCTATTTCTCGGTCTGGCTAAATTTATTTTCATATCTTCAAGTATCTTTCCTTTATTTCTAGACATCACTACAACTCTATCACTCATATAAACAGCTTCATCAACATCATGAGTTACCATTACAGCTGTTATTTTATTTTTTAACCATATATTTTCGAGTTCTTCTTGAAGATTTTGCCTCATCTGAAAATCAACTGCACCTAATGGCTCATCCATTAATAAAACTTCTGGATTGCAAGCCAATGCTCTTATAACTGCTACCCTTTGCTTCATTCCCCCAGATAGTTGGTGAGGATACATTTTTTCTTTTCCTAGTAAATCCGATATGCTTAATAACTCAGATAATCTTTCTTCTATTTTACCCTTAGGAATTTTTTGTTGTTTCATTGGAAATGTAACATTTTGGGCTACATTTTTCCATGGAAAAAGTGCATAGTTTTGAAATACAAAAGCTCTATCTATTCCAGGTTTACTAACTTTATTTTCTCCAACTGATACACTACCACTATCACAACTTTGAAATCCTCCAATTACTGTAAGTAATGTTGTTTTTCCACATCCAGATGGACCTAGCAAAGATACAAATTCACCTTTTTTTATATCTAAATTTATATCCTCTAGTACCTTATGTTCTATTTTATTATTGATAAAAGTTTTATTTATATTTTCTATTTTTAATCTCATTAGTTTGAAAACCTCCATTTACAAAGGCTCTTATTTACAAATTTTAGTACTCTATCTATCATAAATCCTATTAATGCAGCAAATATCATAAGTCCTATAAGAAGTTCTGTATTCATCATTGTTTGAGCTTGAACCATAGAGTAACCAAGACCGGCACTCGTCGCTATAAACTCGGCTCAGATTACAGACATCCACCCTGTACTTATGGCAAGCCTTGCTCCTGTAAGTATATCCGGTAGTGATGCAGGTAACATTACATTTGTAAATATAGAAATTGGTGATGCTCCCATACTTCTAGCTGCATTATAATAATCTTTTGAAATAGACCTAACACCTTGTATAGTATTAAGTATTATTGGAAATACCCCCGCAAAAGCAATTAAAAATATAGTAGGTCCATCTCCTATTCCAAACCACACTATTGTAAGTGGTACCCATGCCATTATAGGTACTTGTCTTGCAGAGTCTACTAAAGGAGATAATACCTTTTCAAATGTAGATGAAAATCCCATTATTAATCCCATAGGAAGTCCAAACATTAATGCATATATAAATCCTTTAAGTACCCTTTGTAATGTTATTAATAAGTTTGCTACTATTTCAGGTGTAGTTATACATGTTATAAAACCTTCTAGTACATCAATTGGCATAGGAAGCAATAATGAACTTCCTATTTTTGTAGCACTTACTTGCCATATTACTACTATAATAATTAAAAGTATTGTTCTATAAACAAAATCTAAAGATTTTAAATTTGATTTATTTGACTTTTTATCTACTTTTCTATTGGCAGAAACTTTAAATTCCACTTTTCAAATTCCCCCATATCTTTATCTGACAACTTTCTATCAGTATATATTTCTAATTCTTCTCTTAAGACCTTCTTATTTTTTAAATCTTCTACACTTTTATTATATAAATATACAAAATCTGTATATAAATCTGTTTTCTTAAACTCTTTATTTACAAGCAAAACATATGTATCATAATTTTTTTTAGTTGATGTTGAAATTTTATTTCCAACTAGATTTAAAGATTTTATAGCATCAATAACTATTCCATCTACTTTATTAACCTCTAATGCATAGGCTAAACCACTATTTATAAATGGTACTACCTTTGTATTTTCATAATAATTATTCACTAAATCTATCTGATAATTCTTATTTTGAATAACTCCTATACTTCTAGGATTATTTTTTTTCATTATAAATACGTCTGAATTTTGTACTAAGGTAGATATTATTTCAAAGTTTTCATCGTATTTCACAAAACTTTTTGCTGCCTCCTTGCATATTATTGCAATATCAATTTGGTCTGAACTCAGAGCCCACTGCATAGTAGTAGCTCAACAATCAACGATTTCATATGGCTCTATTAAATTTTCTATATCTATATTCTCAAAGTAATTTTTATTTTTCATATATCCAACTACAAACCCAGAGGTATCATTAGATATCCCTAAACGTATACTGCCTACTATCTTTTCATCCTTAGGATTAAAAGATAGTAGGCCTATAGTTACTAAAAATATAATAAACCATATTATTATATCTTTTATTTTATCCATTCACCTTAGCTTTCCAATCTTCATAGCTCATTCCTACTGGATACTCACTGTCTACTTTTTCTTTTATAAATGTATCAAAATCATTTGCACCACAAGACTTTAATAATTTATCATATACAACTTCTTCATATGCTGGTATTTCTTCTAATGCATTATATTTTTTATACATATCTAAATTATTTTTATATTCTTCACCAGTTATAGTCCATGTAAGAGTCCTTCCTTCTCCAACAGTCTTTTTATATATAGTTCTAAGCGCTACTTCCTCATCAACACTATATGCTTTTGCAAATATTTTTGCTGATTCTAGCGGATTTGTATATATGTATTCTATTGCTTTAGTATGTGCTAGTACCATTTTCTCTGCTAATTGTGGATGTTCCTCTATAAAATTCTTATTTAATGAGAATGAACAACAGTTATACTCTGTTCCGTCTTCTTGCTTATATTTAGTAGTTGATATTATTTTACCAACACCTTCATGTTCTGCAACTGAACCCCAAGGATCACATGCTGTAAATGCTTTTATTTGTCCTGTTTTCATTGCTAAATATGCATCTTTACTTGAATCCATATTTATACACTCATACTTAGATGAATCTACTGGAAGTCCTGTTTCTGGACCGTAATCAGTAGTCCATAATAAATCTCCATTTGGATCTGATGCAATTTTTTGTCCTATTAAATCTTCTGGTTTTTCTATATCATTAGAAACAACTAAATATTCAGAACCACCACTATGATTGTTTGCTGCTACTACTATAGGAGAACCTTTTGGTATTGCTCCAACAAGGCCTTTTGTCCCTATATATCCAGCATCCATTTGTCCTGCTGCCATAGCTTCTGGAACTTTACCATTTCCAATAGCTTCTACTTTTAATCCAAGTTCTTCATATATTCCAGCTTCAACAGCCACTGGAGCTGCCGTCATATGGTCACAGTTATAATAGCCTAATTTTATTGTGTAGTCACTAACTTCTGATTTTTCACCTTCTGACTCTTTAGTGCTAGAACATCCAGTTATTATCATCGTACTTAATAAAGTTACTGATAATAATATCTTTGCTTTTTTTGATAAATTCATAATTATTCCCCTTTTATATATTTTTTTATTAGCAACATGCTTCCATGCCTTCCCCAAACAAATTAAATAACTCTTTATCTTTTATTGTGTATATAGCATACCCTATACTTCCATTTTTAGATCCAGTAACTACTACCTCTATTTCATCTTTATCATTGATATTTTTAAATTCAATTAATATATCTTCCTTAGGTGCTAAAACCGGTTTAGTTATATAGTTTTTATTCTTATCTTGTATAACTCCCACCATTTCATTAAATCTTTTATCTTTTTTATATATTACTATTAAATCACTTTGTCCATCATTATTTATGTCTTCTTCAGCACATGCTAGTATTTCTTCATAATCGTGATTTTCTTTAAAGTATTCTAAAATATTATCGTCTACATTCCCTATTTTATTTTCTTCCATCTTTTTTTCTTGTACATAAACAAACGCACCAACTAATATTAATACTAAGCATATTATTTTAAATATTTTATTAGATTTCATATCCTATAACCTTTCTTAACTTCACAATCATTGCTTTTATGAAAAATGCAAATATTATAAATGAGCATAAGTATTTCATACTATCAGGTATATTTATCATAATTTTATTTGCTAATTGTAGTGATGATTGTGTTGAATCTAAGTTTAATCTTGATGTATTTAAAAGTATCTTATTTGTTATATATCCTATTATTAGCGCACAAGTTGTAAGAGTTGTCGAATAAATTACTACAGCTCTTTTTCCTATTACATTATATATACTTATAAGTTCCGGTAAATTTGTGGCTGCTCCTGCTATTAAAAATGTTATTGCAACCCCTGGAGATGCACCACTTGCTACTAATGCTGCTATAAAAGGAATATGTCCCACTGCACAAACATACATTATACAAGCAAGCACAGCTACACTTGTAAGAGATAATACTCCTGGATTTCCAAGATATTCTTGTATGATTCTTGATGGAAATACCGTAGTTATAAATCCTGCAACCAACATCCCTATTACTACATATTTACTTATTGTCATTGCTAATTCACCAAATGACCACTTTAGTCCATCCATTATATTATCAGTAAAACTTCTCTTTTCTTCTTCTAATTCTATACATATTTCATCTTCATACTTATCATCTTCTAATTTAATAAAAAGCTCATCTTTTGAAAATTTATTACCTATTATCCCAACAATCAAAGGAACTAAAAATCCTGATATAACATATATTATAGTTATTTCAGGTCCTAAAAGCCCTAAACTAAGAACTACTGCTATTGGATTTATAATAGGTGTTGATGTCATAAAAGCTAGTACTGGACCTAAATATGCACCCGAATAATACATACTTATTCCTATTGGTATTACGCCACAACTACAAATAGGTAGTAACATCCCCGACACTGTACTTTTTAGAAGTGATGACACTTTACTATTCCCAAGAGTTTTTTGAAATTTTTCTGGTGCTATTAAGTTATGGAGTATTCCTGCTATTACAAAACTTACTACAAGCCATGTAGATGCTCCATTTAGTATATTTATAGATGCAAGTATTGTATCTTTTATTAAATCTAATATATACATTAAGTTTTACCTACTCCCCCATTGCTTCTAGTATTAATTTTTCAATTATACTTTTCGAAAGTCTATCATATTTCTTTCGTTGATTTATTATTAAAGTACCTTTTGTTATCATTCCATACTTTTTTATATAAGAAAAATCTTTTCCCGTTTGATATAGCTTTATTTCTAATTTTTCATTATATATTTCTCCCATTGTTCTTATAAGCATTCCATACTCATCACACGTTGGTCATGTATTTATAAATTCTACTATTGCTTTTGACATTTTGTCCCCCCATATTATTTATTTCGTCATCATAATTGTACCTAATTTATGCCATTTATGTCCAATAGATAATATCTATATACTATGACATGTTTATAGATTTGATAAATATAATAAGCCTACCTTCATTTATAAGTTTATAAATGAAGGTAGGCTTATTTATATAAGTAATTTTTAATTATACTTTAACTAACAACCTTTTTTCCTTCTTTACGATTTTTTGCAAATTCAGCTACAGCCGTAAAAAGTACATCAGTTGATGAGTTAAGTGCAGTTTCACAAGAGTCTTGTATAACCCCTACTATAAATCCAACCCCAACTACTTGCATAGCTATTTCATTTGGTATCCCAAATAAACTACAAGCTAGAGGAACTAATAGTAATGAACCTCCTGCAACTCCTGAAGCACCACATGCACTTACAGCTGATAATACACTAAGTATTATAGCAGTTGGTATATCTACTTGTATACCAAGTGTATTTGCTGCAGCTAATGTTAATACTGATATTGTTATAGCCGCCCCACCCATATTTATAGTAGCCCCAAGTGGTATTGATACTGAATATGTATCTTTGTTTAATCCTAATTCCTTACATAACCCCATATTTACAGGTATATTAGCAGCAGAGCTACGAGTAAAGAATGCTGTAAGACCACTATCTTTTAAACATTTAAAAACTAATGGATATGGATTTTTACGTATTGCTATAAATGTAATTAATGGATTTACTACAAGTGCAACGAATGCCATACACCCAACTAATAATACTATTAATTGTCCATAACTAAGTAATGATTCTATACCTTCTGTAGCTATAGTACCAAATACAAGCCCCATTATACCAAATGGTGCAAAGTTTATTATCCACTTAACCACTTGTGATACTGCATCTGATATACTTACTATTAGTTTCTTTGTAGAATCTGCTGTATTTTTAAGAGCAAGACCTAAAACTAAAGCCCAAGCTAATATTCCTATATAATTAGCATTGGCTAATGCTTTTATTGGATTATCTACTATATTTAATAATAATGTTTGTAATACTTCCCCTATTCCACCTGGAGGTGCAACGTTTTCCACACCTGCAACAAGTGTTAATTCAATTGGGAATAAGAAACTTCCTATAACTGCAACTATACCTGCAACAAGAGTTCCTAAAAGGTATAAGAATATGATTGATTTCATATTTGTCTTTTGACCTTCTTTATGTTGAGATATTGCAGACATTACTAAGAAAAATACTAATAATGGAGCAACCCCTTTTAATGCTCCAACAAACATTGAACCAAACATTGATATTGGTACTACAAGACCCGGCATTACATTTGGAATTGTTAATGCAAGTACTATACCTACGATTAGACCTATTATGATTCTTTTTACTAAACTAATATTATTCCATTTACTCATTAAATTTCCCATAATTCCCCTCCAATGATAATTTAATTTCTTTTCTAAATAATAGCATTATTCGAAATATTTTGCAATAGAAAACGTTTTTTAAATTTATACAAAAAAAAGACGCAAAATGCGTCTTTTTCCGAACATGTATATATTATAATATAGTTATATTTTCTGCTTGAGGACCTCTAGCACCTTTAACTATATTAAAGCTTACTTTTTGACCTTCTTCTAATGATTTAAATCCATCAGTTTGTATTGCTGAGAAATGTGCAAATACATCTTCTCCTCCATCTACTGTTATGAAACCAAATCCTTTTTCATTATTGAACCATTTTACTATTCCGTTATTCATTTTAAATACTCCTATTAACCTGTATCAAGATTTTTCTTGATTTACTTTTGTATTGCTACATTTATTATAATAACACACATTATAAATAATAGATAGACTTTTTTATTTACTATTTATACCAATATAAATTAGTATATAAAAAAAGACGCAAGATGCGTCTTTTTCCGAACATGTATATATTATAATATAGTTATGTTTTCTGCTTGAGGACCTCTAGCACCTTTAACTATATTAAAGCTTACTTTTTGACCTTCTTCTAATGATTTAAATCCATCAGTTTGTATTGCTGAGAAATGTGCAAATACATCTTCTCCTCCATCTACTGTTATGAAACCAAATCCTTTTTCATTATTGAACCATTTTACTATTCCGTTATTCATTTTAAATACTCCTATTAACCTGTATCAAGATTTTTCTTGATTTACTTTTGTATTGCTACATTTACTATAATAACACATGTAATAAATAATAGATACTCTTTTTATTTTAATAATGTACTTTATTTTTTCTACTGTGATCTAATACTAAGTATATCATTATCAACAAAGTAGAAATTGCAATGGCTACAATCATATCTATAGCTATATTATAATAGTTTCCATTCATAATTTTTTTAAAATCTAAATTTATCCAAATAAACTAAGTAGTATTCCTGCTGCTACTGCCGATCCAATAACACCTGCTACATTAGGGCCCATAGCATGCATAAGTACAAAGTTTCCTGGTGATTCTTCTTGAGCAACTTTTTGGGCAACCCTTGCTGCCATAGGAACAGCTGAAACTCCAGCTGAACCAATAAGAGGATTTACCTTTTCTTTGCATACTAAGTTCATAATCTTAGCAAATATTACCCCAGCAGCAGTACCTACTGCAAATGCTAATATTCCTAGACCAAATATCATAAGAGTCTGAGCACTTAAAAATATTTCAGCCTCTGCAGATGCTCCAACAGAAATACCTAAAAATATAGTTACAATATTCATAAGGTTGTTTGAAGCCGTCTCTGACAATCTATCTGTAACACCTGATTCTTTAAGTAAATTTCCAAACATAAGCATACCTATTAAAGTTGCCGCAGCTGGAAGTAATAATGATACAACTATTGTTACAACTATTGGGAAAAGTATCTTTGCTTTTTTTGAAACAGGTTTTGACTGGTTCATAACAATACATCTCTCCTCTTTAGTTGTTAAAGCTCTCATTATAGGTGGTTGAATAATTGGTACTAAAGCCATATACGAATAAGCAGCTACTGCAATTGGAGCTAGTAGTTCTGGTGCCAACTTTGTAGCTAAATAAATAGCCGTTGGACCATCTGCTCCCCCTATTATAGCTATAGATGAAGCCGCCTGAGCTCCAAATCCTAATATTAGAGCGCCTATAAATGTTGTAAATATACCAAATTGAGCCGCTGCACCTAATAATATACTCTTAGGGTTTGATATTAATGGAGCAAAATCAGTCATAGCACCTACTCCCAAGAAAATTAATGGTGGAAATATTCCAAGTTCATCTCCCATAAATAAATAATGTAGAAGTCCCCCTGGAGATTGTGTCCCAATATGTGCTGTTCCTTCCCTAAAAGCATCTACTCCTTCTGGGGTTATCATCTGAATAGTTGATACTGCACTATTCATAACTCCAGTTAGAGGAAGATTTGAAAGTAACATACCAAAAGCAATCGGAACTAAAAGTAGTGGTTCAAATCCCTTTGCTATTGCTAAATATAGTAAAACACAAGATATCATTATCATTACTACTTGTTGCCAAGTAATATTAACAATACCCATAGTCTGTATAAAATCTAATATAACCTCTCCCACGGGTGGTTACCCCCTTTTTCTGTATTTACTTATCCTAATGTAACTAATGCATCTCCAGAACTTACAGAAGCACCTTTTGAAACACTTATATGTGATACTACACCATCATGTGGAGCCATTATTTCATTTTCCATCTTCATAGCTTCAAGTATTAAAAGTACATCTCCCTTTTTAACTTGTTGTCCAACATTTACCTTAACATCAAATATTGTTCCCGGCATTGGAGCGTTTACTGTTCCACTTCCTCCAGATTGTGCAGGATTACTCTTAACAACTTTTGGTGCTTGAGCAAGTGTTGGTGTGCTACTTTGACTTACAGGTCTAGGAGCAGATGCTCCTACTCCTAATTCTTCAACTTCAACTTCGTATGTATTTCCATTAACTGTTATATTATATTTTTTTATCATTATATTTCCCCCCTATTTAGACTTATGTTTTATGCTTTTTCCCAATTACTCTTAACATTATTAGTTCTAGTAATTCTTCTTACAACTATATTTTTATTACTAGATGCCACTATTGCTGCTGTTATTATAGCCGTTAACTCTGTACTATCTTCTAACTTTTCTTCAACTATTTTATTAGTTTCAACTTCTTTTATTTTCTCTACTTCCTTAGGTTGTGCATTTATTATTCTTATAATAAATGCTATTAAAACTAATATAGTAAACACCACTATCATTGCAAGAAGTGCAGTAGAAAATCCACCTAACAATTTTTCTCCAATGCTCATTGTAGCTATGTCAGTTTTTAGAGTATTCAATAATTCACTAATATTCATTGTCTATCACCTTCCTATAAAGGTATATTCCCATGTTTTTTGTACGGTCTACTTTCTCTCTTTGAAGCTAACATATCAAAAGCATCTGCAAGTCTGATTTTTGTTAAAGATGGCTCAATAACATCATCTATATATCCTCTTTCTGCTGCTTTATATGGTGTTGCAAATTCGTCTGTATACTCTTTGATTTTTTCGTTTCTTATTAAAGCTTTATCTTCTGCTTGTGATATTTCTTTTTTAAATATTATATTTGCAGCACCTTGTGGTCCCATTACAGCTACTTCTGCTGTTGGCCAAGCAAGAACTACATCTGCGCCTAAATCTTTTGAACACATCGCAAGATAAGATCCTCCATATGCTTTTCTTGTAATTAATGTTACTTTTGGAACTGTGGCCTCACTATATGCATAAAGCATTTTTGCTCCATGTCTTATTATTCCTCCATACTCCTGAGATGTTCCTGGTAAAAATCCTGGTACATCCACTAAGTTAAGTATCGGAATGTTATAGCAATCACAAGCTCTTATAAATCTAGATGCTTTATCTGATGCATTTATATCTAAGCTTCCAGCCATCACTTTCGGCTGATTAGCAATTATGCCTATACTTTCTCCATTGATTCTTCCAAACCCTACTATTATATTTTTTGCATAGAAAGGTTGAACTTCATAAAAATCTCCATTATCTATAATTTTATGTATAACATCTTTCATATCATATGCTTTATTTGAACCATCTGGTATTATTTCATCTAATTCTGGTATTACAACATTTGGAGATTCTTCACACTCTACTAACGGTGTTTTTTCTGTATTGTTTGATGGTAAGAAACTAAGTAGCTTTCTTATTTGATTTATGCAGTCTTCATCATCACTTGCCATAAAATGAGCAACTCCTGATGTTGTATTGTGAGTTGATGCCCCACCTAAATCCTCTGCACTTATTTCTTCACCTGTAACCGTTTTTATTACTTGTGGACCTGTTATAAACATTTGGCTGGTTCTATCTACCATATATATAAAATCTGTAAGTGCCGGAGAATATACTGCCCCTCCTGCACAAGGTCCCATAATTGCACTTATTTGAGGTATTACACCTGATGCTATTGTATTTTTGTAGAAAATCTCACCGTATCCAGCAAGAGCATCCACTCCTTCTTGTATCCTTGCTCCTCCAGAGTCATTAAGCCCAACTACTGGAGCTCCCATCTTTACTGCTAAATCCATTATTTTACCCATTTTTTTAGCGTGCATCTCCCCTAAAGATCCACCTAAAACTGTAAAATCTTGTGCAAATGCATATACTAGTCTGTTGTCTACTTTTCCATATCCACAAACTACACCTTCCCCAGGTGCACTTTGTTTTTCCATACCAAAGTTTGTGCATCTGTGTTTTACGAAAGCATCAACTTCAACAAAAGTATTTTCGTCAAATAAAATATTTAATCTTTCTCTACAAGTAAGCTTCCCTGACTTATGTTGCTTATCAATTCTTACTTGACCTCCTCCAAGTTCTACTTCTTCTCTTTTTTTCTTAAGTAAATTTAACTTTTCTACAGACATATCTATTTCCCCCAAGTCTTATTTTCTCTCACTTAGTTCTAAAAGTATTCCATTAGTACTCTTTGGATGACAAAATGCTATACTTGCATTTCCTGCCCCATATCTTGGTGTTTCATCTATCATTTTATATCCTTTAGATTTTATTTCTTCTATTGATTCTTCTATATTATCCACTCTTAGTGCTATATGTTGGATTCCACCTCTTCCACCATTTTTTTCTATAAACTTAGATATTGGCCCATCTTCACTTGTTGATTCTAAAAGTTCTAACTCAGTATCTCCAACTGGTAAAAATGCCACCCTTACTTTTTGATCTTCTACTAATTCTGTTCCTGAACATTTAAATCCTAATACATCTTCATAAAATTTTAGTGCTTCTTCTAAATTCGGTACTGCTATGCCTATATGATCTACATTTTTTATATCCATGTATTTACCCCCCTATTTTATTACACTTTCAAATATATTTTGACCTATTGTATAAGGGTCACTTTCTAAGGTTATTGTTTGATCTAATAATTTTTTTCTCACTAATCTATCTATTTTCTTATGAACTATCTCTTTAGTTTCTAATGTACTTCTTAGTATCCTTCTAGTATTAATTTCATTACTATCTACTAAATATTGTTTATGTTTTTCTATACTTTCAAGCGCTTTATCCACCCCTACTCCTGTTTCAGATATTACCAAATCTATAGGTGGTCTAAAATCCCAATCCTTTTTAAAATCAAGCATCATATCAATCTCTATTGAAGTCTTTTTTGCCCCATCTTTATCTGCCTTATTTACTACAAACACATCTGCAATCTCCATAACCCCTGCTTTTATTGCTTGTATATCATCGCCAAGACCTGGTACCATGACTATAACGGTTGTATCTGCTGTCTTTACTATATCTACTTCTGATTGACCAACACCAACAGTTTCTATAAATATATAATCACATCCATAAGCATCTAGAACTTTAATAGCTGATGATGTAGCACTTGAAAGTCCACCAAGACTTCCCCTTGTACCCATAGAGCGAATAAATACCCCTTTGTCTATACTTAAGTCATTCATTCGTATTCTATCTCCAAGTATGGCCCCCTTTGTAAATGGACTAGTTGGATCTATTGCTATTATTCCTATCTTTTTATCTTGTTCTCTTAGTAATTTTACTATTTTATCTGTAAATGTAGATTTTCCAGCACCTGGAGGTCCTGTTATTCCTACTATATAGGCATTCCCTGTATACTTATAAATTTCTTTTAGAAGATTTTCATGTCCTTCATATTCATTTTCAATCATGGTTATAATCCTTGCACAAGCCCTTTTATTTCCTTTTAAAAGATCATTTACAATATCTTTCATTTGAATCTCCTGATTTTATAATTTTAAGCTTCAAATTCTTCTCTTTTAAGATTAGCTTTTATAAATTCTATTGTTACTGTAGTTGGTGTTCCAGGTGTAAATATTTCTGCCACTCCACTTTCCTTTAAAAATGGTATATCTTCCTCTGGAATAACTCCTCCTCCAATAACCAGCATATCTTCAAAAGCGCCTTCATTTTTTAGAAGTTCTACAACCTTTGGAAGTAAATAATTATGTGCTCCTGATAATATACTCATTGCCACTACATCAACATCTTCTTGGATAGCCGCTTGAACTATTTGGTCTGGTGTTTGTCTAAGTCCTGTATATATTACCTCCATTCCTGCATCTCTAAGTGCTCTAGCTATTATTTTTGCACCTCTGTCATGGCCATCAAGACCTGGCTTTGCAACTAATACTCTTATTGGCTTCATATATTTCCTCCTTGATTTATATCATTACAGTTTGTTTGTATTCTCCAAATACTTCTCTCATAACTCCACACACTTCACCTAATGTAGCATAACTTTCCACTGCCTCTAATATATATGGCATTACATTTTCATCACTATTACATGCTTTTCTTAAATTTTCCAATGTTACCTTTACTTTTTCATTATCTCTTTTTTCTTTAAGTTGTTGTATTTTAAGCTTCTGTCTTTCTCCTACTGCTGGGTCTACTCTAAGTAATCCCTTCATTGGCTCTTCTTCTACCTTAAACTTGTTAACACCTACTATAATTCTTTCATCATTCTCTATTTCTTTTTGATATTTGTATGCACTTTCCATTATTTCTTGTTGGATATATCCTTTTTCTATTGCAAGTGGAGCTCCTCCAAGTTCATCAATCTTATTTATTAATTTTAGTGCTTCTTCTTCTATTTGATTTGTCAAACTTTCTATGTAATATGAACCTGCTAATGGGTCTATCGAATCAGCTACCCCACTTTCATAACCAACTATTTGTTGTGTTCTAAGTGCAACTCTAACTGAATCTTCTGTTGGAAGTGCTAATGCCTCATCTTTTGAGTTTGTATGTAGCGATTGAGTTCCTCCTAAAACTGCAGCTAAAGTTTGTATTGCAACTCTTACTACATTGTTTTCTGGTTGTTGCGCTGTTAGTGTACATCCAGCTGTTTGTGTATGGAATTTTAATGACATTGATTTAGGATCCTTTGCTTCAAACCTATCTCGCATAACGTTTGCCCAAATTCTTCTTGCCGCTCTAAACTTTGCAACTTCTTCTAGTAAGTTGTTGTGTGCATTAAAGAAGAATGATAATCTTGGTGCAAAATCATCTACTTTTAATCCTACTGCTAAAGCGGCATCTATATATGCAATCCCATCAGCTAAAGTAAATGCTACTTCTTGTATTGCATTTGCGCCTGCTTCCCTTATATGATACCCTGATATACTTATTGTGTTCCACTTTGGAACTTCTCTTGAGCAGAAATCAAATATATCTGTTATAAGTCTCATTGATGGTTTTACTGGGAATATATAAGTTCCTCTTGCTACATATTCTTTTAATATATCATTTTGTATCGTTCCTCTTATTTTATCTAGAGTAACACCTTGTTTTCTTGCTACTGCTATGTACATTGCTAAAAGTACTGATGCTGGTGCATTTATAGTCATTGATGTTGATACCTTATCTAATGGTATTTCATCAAATAGTATTTCCATGTCTGCTAAAGAATCTATTGCAACCCCTACTTTTCCTACTTCGCCTTGTGATATCTCATCATCTGAGTCATATCCCATTTGTGTTGGTAGGTCAAATGCTACTGATAACCCCATTGAACCTTGGTCTATTAGGAATTTGTATCTTTTGTTTGATTCTTCTGCTGTTGCAAACCCTGCATACATTCTCATTGTCCAAAGTTTCCCTCTATACATTGTTGGTTGTACACCTCTTGTATATGGGAATTGTCCTGGATATCCTAAATCATTTTCATAATCTAGTTCTACATCTAGTGGAGTGTAAAGTCTTTTTACTTCTGCACCTGTATCAAATTTGAATTCTTCTTTTCTTTCTGGAAATCTTGCTAGGCTCTTGTCTACTTTATTTTCTTGCCACTTTTGAAATGATTCTTTGATTGTTTTGCTTTCCATAAATTTTCCCCCTTAACTTTCTGTATAAACATTTAGCTTTATTTTATTTTTTATTACTTTTTTACTTTTCTTAAAGGTACTATTCTTATTATAGTTACTTTACTATAAATGATTAATCTCCTTCTTTTTATTAGTTTTTTATACGTCATGTTTATTTTATTAAGATAGATATTTTATTTATTAGGGTCTTTACATATTTATTTCTTCTCTAAAATTGTAGCAGATTTTTTGCTTTTTCGCCTTACTTTTTATTAATACATATAATAAATTTTATCTATTAAATTTTTTAATTGTATATGTATACTTTTCTTGTACACTATTTTATTTATATGTTTATTTTTATAATAAATTCATTTTATATTTTAGAATTTAAATATAAGAAATCTATTCAAGTATTTTCTAAATAGAAATCGCATTATGTCTGTATTCGATATATATCGCAAACATATTCCTAAATCTACTATATACATAACAACTTTTAGATTTTAACTGCATATTATATAAAAACTAGTAATAATATTAGTTTTTATATATATTAACTATTTTTAATAAAAGTGTAAAAATATATAAATAAGGAGATATAAATATGTTGGATATAAGAAGTGATGGTATACCTCTAGAATATAGTACCGTTCCAACCATAATAAAAGCCATAGATAAAATTTATACTGTACAAGGAGAAACTTTAGTATATACTATTACGATTAAAAATAATGATGTAGCAGATATAAGTAATGTATATTTATTAGATACCTTACCAAATTGTGAAACATTTGTTGAAAATAGCGTAACTTTGAATGGGTTACCTCTACTTGGGGCTAATATAAATCCACCAAGTAGTATACCTATAGGAAGTATAAATCCTGGATCTATTTCAACTGTAACATTTGAAATTCTGTTATCTAATTCCCCATGTAATATTGAGAATAATCCATATATAAAGTATACAAATTCAGATGGTTTAAGTGATTATGCATATCCTAATACGGTAACTATAAATATAGAAAAGTATCAAGATGCACCTATTGAACCAAATATTGGAGATGTTATAACTTATACTATTATAATGCAAAATATTGGTAATACATCTGCAAATAATGCTATTCTTTTAGATACAATCCCCTCAGGTACAACATTTATTCCAAATAGTATGATTTTAAATGGACAACCTAAACCTGGATTAGATCCATCAGTTGGCGTATCTTTGGGAAATATATTACCAGGGTCTCTTTCAATAGCAATGTTTAAAGTAACAATAAGTACTATTCCTATCACACCATACACCATAATAAATTGTTCAAATTTAACTTATAGCTATACTGTAGATTCAACTAATCCTAATAGTGTAATAGTTTCTAAAAATTCTAATTGTGTATATTTACCAATAAATCAACAAAGGGCTTCTATATCAGTTATAAAATCAGTAGATAAAAATGATGTATTACTTGGAGAGACTCTAACTTATACGATTAATATTATAAGTAATTTTCCAGCCAATATATATGGTGGGTATCTTTCAGATATTATTTCACCTTGTATGACATTTATACCTGGTAGTATAACTCTAAACTCTATACCTCAGCCCTCAGCTAATATAATTTCACCAAACAGTATATCTATTGGTACTATAGCACCTGGTAAAGCTAAAATTGTAACATTTCAGGTTACAGCCACAACTTGTCCATGCACTGCAAAAAATAGTGCTTATGTAAAATTCACTTCAGTTATACCGAATATTTATATACAATCAAATACTGTAACTACTACTATATCTTGTCCTACTAATGTCCCTTTAAAAATAGAAAAAGATACTTGTAATTGTATAAATTGTTTAGGTGAGCAAATACCATATGATATAAAGGTTACAAATATAAGCTCATCAGTTATAAATAACATTGTTGTAGATGATATTGTTCCTTCAGGAATATATATTTCTTCAACGACAGTATCAAGTGGCAATATATCTGAGTTAAGCGGAAAGTTAACATGGACCATACCTAGTTTACAACCAGGATCAAGTGCAATAGCAATGGTAATTATGATAGGTACTGACAGTATATGTTTTGACAATCATGGTTATATAATTAATACAGCTACAATAGTTTCTTATAACGGAAAACCAACTCTTACTAATATAAGTGATACCTCTATGAGTTACATTGATTGTTTTTGTTGTAATTGTAAAAAATGATTTTAACATAAAAAAAGAGGCTGTCTCAAAATAGAGATAAACCTCTTTTCATTGTTGAATCTACTATAATACTATCTTTATCATATATTGTATATTAATCTAAAAGAGTATTGACTATATATTTACCATCATTTGTACTATATACTCTATTAACTCTTTTAGTTATACAACATAATATTTCATGATCTATTGTCCCCATTTTTCTTGATATATCACCTATTCTTATTCCATCTATATCCCCTATTAAAATAACTTCATCTTCCATTTTCACATCTAAATCATCTGGTATCTCAACCATAGTTTGATCCATACATATTCTTCCCACTATATCTACTAAAACACCATTAATAAATGCTTGTGGATTCTTTTGATTTCTAGGGAAGCCATCAGCATATCCAATTGGGAATGTGCCTATTTTTACATCCTTCTGTGCTGTATATATCCCCGCATAACTAACACTAGTCCCCTTTTTTATAGTTTTAATATTACTAACTTTAGTTTTTAACTCTAAAGCTGTTTTTAATCCTATTTCTCTACTTACATCATCTGATGGATAACATCCATATAGAGATACTCCTAGTCTAACCATATTAAAGTCACAACTTCTTAAATCTAATATTCCAGCACTATTGGATACATGTTTTATTAGTATATTTAAATTAGCATTTTCTAATGAATTTACAACAAAATTAAATTTGTTTATTTGTTCATTAGTAGCATCTTTGTTCTTCTCATCTGACTTAGCAAAATGAGTATAAATACCTTCTACTATTAAATTGTCTAATGTAAATATTTCCTTTATATCTATTATAGCTTTATCATTCACTACAAACCCTATTCTACTCATACCGGTATCAAGTTTGATGTGTATATATACTTTTTTATTACTTGCTTTAGCAAGTTCATCTATTTTAATAGCCATATCTAAAGAGTATACAGTCATTCTTATATTATTATCTATTGCATGCTGTATTCTAGCACTATCTATATAACCCATACATAGTATTGGAGTTTTTATACCATTCTTTATAAGTTCTAGACCCTCCTCTAATCTAGCAACTGAAAAGAAATCTACATTTTCATTTTCTAAAAATTTGGATATTGCTACAGCTCCATGACCATAAGCATCTGCTTTTACAACACAACATAGCTTAGTATCTTTATTTAAAACTTTTTTTACATTATTAACATTATGTTTAATATTTTCTAAATTTACATCAGCCCATGCACTTGAGTTTATATTCATAATAATTACCTCTACTTTCAAATTAAATTGTCTATACGATGTATTATCATAGTTAAATTAAATTAATATTATGCGAATTTAATTTAATATAATTTAATTAATACTAACATTTATTAATCTCAAGGTCAATATAACTTAATTATATTCAATAAAATTTAATTATATTTAAGTTGAGTTTCTAGTATAAGTTAATATCTTGATTACATATGGCTGTTTCAAAATAGAGATAAACTTCTTTTTTCATTTTTAAAAGGATGAATACATGCTTAATTCCATACAAAAGAGTATCTCATAGATGAAAAAATTCATTTTGAGATACCCCCTTTTTATCTATTTTAAATTTAAATATTATTTTTCATATATATATCTAAATTTTTTTTTATTCTATCCATGCATTCCTTAAGTAAATATCTAGAACACGCTACATTTATTCTTTCAAATCCAATACCTTCTGTTCCAAATATATATCCTTCATCTAGTAATACTTTAGCTTCTTTCATCATTAAATCTTCAAGTTCATCACTACTAAAATTATAATCATTAAAATCTAACCACGCTAAATAAGTTCCTTCTGGGTATATAAATTTAACTCTTGGTAAGTGTTCATCTATATAAGATTTAACAAAATCCATATTACCATCTAGATATTCATTTAATTCATCTAACCAATCTTCACTATTATTGTATGCAGCTATTACTGCACCTATTGCAAATGGATTAGGTGAAACTATACCAAAATTTGAAAGTTCATTAATCCATTTTTCTTGAACTTCTTTATTATTTATTATAATATTTGCGATTTGCATACCTGCTATATTAAAGCTCTTACTTGTTGATGTACAAGTTATTATTTTGTCCCTATAGTCTTTACACACTGTTTCTAATGGAATATGAATTCTATTTTTTCTGGTTAAGTCCGAGTGAATTTCATCAGCTATTATCCACACATTGTGCTTTTTACATATTTTTATTACTTTTTCAAGTTCTTCATTTTTCCAAACTCTCCCTACAGGATTATGTGGACTACACAGTATTAAAACTTTATTTTTATTCTCTGTTGCCTTTTCTTCTAAATCATCATAATCCATTTTGTATGTATTATTTTCATAGATTAAGGAATTATTAACAACTATTCTATTGTTGCTTTCTATTTTTGCTTTAAATTTTCCATAAACAGGCTCTTGTATTATTATTCCATCACCTTCATCTGTAAGTATTCTAATCAAAAAAGAAATTGCAGGAACTACACCACTACAGTAAAATATATCATCTTTATTTATTTCCCAATTAAATCTTCTTTTGTACCAATTACATACTGCATCATAGTATTCATCACTTTTGTGAGAACTATATCCAAAAATTTTATGGTCTACTATTTTATGAAGTTCATCAATTATAGGCTTAGAACACTCAAAATCCATATCAGCTATCCAAAAAGGAAGTGCATCTTGGGTTGCTTTTTCTGAGCAATTTGTTCTAAAATCCCACTTTACACAATTGGTATTTTCCCTATTTACTATTTTATCAAAATCATATATTCCCATTTTTTCACCCCATATTTATATTTTAATTATTTAATATAAAGTATGGTATATTCTATTTTATAATGCAATATCATCTTTTTGAATATTTTAAAATTACTATTCCACTATCAGTACTATATTCTTCTAAGTGTAAATCTATTTTAGGATTATTTCCTAAAAATAATGCTCTTCCTTTTCCTAATATAGTCGGGATAATCCCTATTTATAAAACATATATTATCATGATTTTCAATATCTTTTGATGTTGCTACATAAATACTTTTATCCCTAAAGTCATTGTGAAAGTTTTGTTCATAACATTTATTCCCCATAACTACTATATCTATATCGTCTAAAAATTTTCCAAAATCCCACTTATTATGAGTATCTAGTATTACATCTCCATCTCCAACAATCCAGTCAAAACCACCATCTTCTGATGCTATATATCCATCTATACTTATAGCTAAATTTAATATTATTTTTCTACTCATTTTTCACCTCTCTTTTTTATATCACGATAGTATATTCGACAAAAGCCATTAGATTCTATTTAATCTAAATGGCTTGTTAGTTTACAATATGTTTTTGCCTTCAGCTGTTTTAATCTCAAATCCCATTATATTAGCAAGGGTTGGAGCAACATCAACAAGTCTAAGTTCTTCTACATCCCTGTTTTTATCTATTCCTATTCCCTCAATATAAAATGATGCTCTCATATCTTTTAAATTTTCACAGTATCCATGTTGGGCTTTTTGAGAAATATTTTCATCTAAGTATTTTCCAATAGCATCTTCTCTAACTTCATATCCTGGTTTGGATATAATTACATAATCAGCATCAGGGAAACCTCGTCTTTTTTCCTTAGATTCTTCACCACTTATAACCTCACTTATGCCTCTATTTTCATCTTCTAAAATAGATTTTAATAAGTTTTCTACTTTTTCTCTTACTTCTTTATCATTTCTATCTTTAAGTTTTATCTGCCCAACCCCACCAGAACGCTGACACCAAACTTTCCAGTCTACAACCTTATTATTTTCATCAAGTTCTACTAATCCACTCTCTACAAACTTTACATTAGGCTTTATATCATACTTATTATCTATAAGACCATGGTCTGACACTAAACATACAACCACATTATTATTAGTCATTTCATGAACTTTTCTAATTAATTCTCCAACTAATTCATCAATCTTTTCAAGATCACATATAGCCTCTTTACTATACACTCCATTTCCATGAGCAGTTTCATCATAGGATGCATAATAACAAGACATAAAAAATGGCTTTTCATCTAAGTGTTTTTTAATCTTATTTTCTAAAATCCACATAGCACTCCTTTGTCTTACAATATCTCCATTAATAGTTAAATCAGTCCCACCAGCAAATCTACCTATTTCTTTTTCCATTTCCGAAACAATCCCTTGAGGGTAACTTACTGCATTTATCAATTTACTATCTAGTTCACTTCCATCTCTCCATATTTCAGGTATATGGTAATCAGAATTTGCACCAACAGATACTGGGAACCCTACGCTAGAAGATATATATCCATTTTTCTTTGCACATTCCCATAAGTTTTCTACATTTTCACTTACATACCAATACCAAGCATCCATATGGCGACCTGTTGGATCAAATATCTTATTTGTGTGTATTCCATGAGTAGCAGGATAAGTTCCTGTTATCATAGAGTGATGACAAGTATATGTAAAAGTTGGAAATACACTTTTGACACCCTTTGATGCATATGTTCCATTATCTACAAAATACTTTTTTATATTAGGGAGTTTTACTCCTATTCTCTCTGACTCAAATACAAACTCTGGCTTTAGAGCATCTACTGATATTAATAAAACGCTTGGCTTATTACTCATTTTTATCTCCTTATTTTTAATAATTTAACTTTATTTTTATATTTACTAATCTTTTCTCTGATTTAAATCAATATAGTTTATAAGTTTTTTATTTATTACCAACCCCATTATTCCAAATCCTATTAAAATACAAAACAAAATTCTATATCCTAGTAATCCTGAAAATTTATCCAATATATTTCCATATAATGAGTAGCAAAATATTAGTGGTGAGTATCCTATAAAACTAGCTAAAGATATTGCCTGTCCTGATATTTCCTCTCGTATCTTAATTTCTTCCATAGGTGCAAATAACAACGCTTTCATAGAACTTACAATTAAAGAAAATACTACTACAAATAAAAATCCAATATTCGAAGTATTCCCTTCTTCTGGTAATAAAATCATAACTATCACAACTAGTATTATACCCATAAAGCTGAATCTAAAATATTTTGATGCAGACTTAAACTTTCTATCTGCCAAATACCCACCTAATGGCCCTGCAATCATCTTAAGCCCGTACTGATTTAACATACTATAAATACCTATTGATACTAAACTTACATCGTATATATTTTGTAAAAAAGGCATCATATAAGTTATTCCACAATAAATAGCGTATGAACAAAATATATTTCCAGAAACCAATAAAACTTCCTTTGATTTTATAACTTCTATTGGAAATCTTAACTTATTTTTTTTATTTGTATATGTGATATATTCTTTTTCTAAAATAAAGTAAATTACTATACCTATAAGAATACAGGATATAGAATAAAATAATATCACATCTCTAATAGAGTTAGTTTTTGAAAATAAATACAACACACTAAGAACTACTATAGTGTCAAACAAACCTCTACCAGCTTCAAAAAAACCAAATATTCTTCCCTGTTCATTTTTTTCACCTAAGTCTTTTACCGTTTTTACAACTACCGGCCAATAAAACATATCACTAAATAATGCAAATACAATCCAAATGATTATTAGAGAAAAATACCCAGGCAAGGTATATAAATATAATCCAGTAATTCCAACACCTATAAGAGATATTGGAATTACTATTTTCTTAGATATTTTGTCTATAAAATATATTGATCCTAAAAATCCGAAAACACTAATAAATCCAGCTACTGACAACATATTTCCGATTTGACTATGATTTAAATTTAAACTTTCTTGTATAGGAACATAAAATACATCCTGAATATAAGGCAATTTATATATTACCCCTGTTGCCATTGTTAAAACTGTAAATATAATATATTTTTTTATCCTAATTTCAGATTTCATAAACATTTTCCTTCAATTTTGAATTATTAGCTCGCTTCTTGTAATGTATTTTTCTTAATCTTATTTATAAGAAGAGTACTAACTACAACTCCAAGAACTGCAAATCCTATCATCATCATAAATACTATTCTATATCCTAAAAGACCAGGATTATTATCTAAAACATTTCCATATAAAGAATAAGCAAACATTCCAGGTGCATATCCTATAAAACTACCGATTGACATTGCAGCACCAGTTATATCTTCTGATATATTAATTTCACCCATTGGAGCAAAATACGTTGCCTTCATTGAAAATATTATAGCCCCAAATACTAAAGTCATAGTCATACCTATATATACATTTAAAGAATTATGAGGCGCTATAACCATTATAGTTAATAAAACTATACATAATAAAAATGCAAACCTTAAGTATTTAGCAGGAGATTTAAACTTCTTATCTGCTAAATATCCACCTACTGGACCTCCTACCATCTTAAGCCCATATTGATTTATAATCCCATAAGCTCCAACTAATGCAACTGGAAGAGCATATATATTTTCTAAAAAAGGTATAAAATATGTTATTCCACAGAATACCGCATAAACAAAGAAAGTAGTAAATGCAGCTAACCAAATTTCTTTAGTTTTAAAAGCAACCATTGGAGAAATTTTTTCTTTTTTAATTTTTTTATCTCCATCTTTTATAGGCTCTCTATCATCTTCTAGTACAAAGAATGATGCTATACCTACTATTATTACCGTTACTGAGTAAAATAATATAGAATTTTTAAATCCAACTTGACTAGATCCAAAATATGCAAATATTCCAAGTGCTGCAAATGCTACTAATGTATCGACAAGACCTCTACTAGCCTCAAAGTATCCAAACATCCTACCTTGTTCTTCTTTGCTTCCTAAAGATTTAACACTCTTTAGTAAAACTGGCCAAAATACCATATCATTAGTTAAAGCAAATAATGCCCATATTAATAAAATACTATTATAATCAGGGAATGTAGATAACCAAATACCTAAAAGTCCAGATCCAATAAGACCAACTGGTAATAATATTTTCTTAGATACTCTGTCTGACAACCAAACAGCAAGTATAAATCCAACAGTCGTTACAGCACCACTTATAGACATTGCATTTCCTATTTGTGTATGTGTAAGACCTAAATATTCCTGCATTGGAACATAAAATGCATCCTTTAAAAAACATAGTTTATAAATAGTTCCCGCACCTAATGTTAGGATTATAAATGTAATCCATTTTTTGATAGTTTCTTTTTTGTTATTCAACTTATTCACTCCTTAAAAAATTATTTTAATAATTATTTATAACTCTAAATATCCTTTGCATAATCAGTATATATAGTTTTTTGTGTATTTTCAAGTATTTTTTTGTATTGTTGTGTATTTTTAAATCATTTTATATAATACACCTTATAATTCCACATATATTCGATATTGTAAGCACAACAAAAAAGCCTATTGAAAATTTTCAACAGGCTTTTATATATTCAACATCTCTATCCCATGTTTTATATATTTATTTAAAGTAATCTCTTCTACATTACTATCAGTTATTATAAAACTAACATCTTCTATATCACATACTTTTGTCAACGAAACATTATCTATTTTACTACTATCCGCTAAAATAATAGATTCTTTTGACATATTAATTAGTATTTTTTGTATTTCAACAGTATCTATATCATAATCAGTTATCCCCATATTAATAGATACACCACCAACCCCTATAAATGCTCTATCTACTATGAAGTTACTTAAAATATCTTTAGCAAAACTTCCATAAAATGCATATTCAGATTTGTTCAATACTCCTCCTGCTAATATTAATTTTATACCCTCAATATCTGCTAGTTCAGTAGCTATTACTAAAGAATTAGTAATTATAGTAATATTTTTAATTTTATTTTTTATCATTTTAGCTATTTCTACACTAGTTGTACTATCATTTAAAGCAATTGACTGATCTTCTTTTATATATCTCATTGCAATACTTGCTATTTCAATCTTTTCTTTTTTAAATTCTTCTTCCCTTTTATCAAAACTAAGTTTATCTACTGATACTTTTTTAGGAACTGCCCCACCATATACTCTATCTAGTAGTCCTTCTTTTTCTAAATATTCTAAGTCTCGTCTTATAGTTTCTATGGATACATTCAGTTCTTTTATTAATTTAGAAACCTTAACCGCACAATCTCTATTTAAAACTTCTATTATGTATTCATATCTTTCTTTAGCTAACATTTTATTCTCCTAATTATATATTTTTAAATTTAATATTTTTTATACTTTTATAAACTAAAAAGATGGTGGAGTTACTGCAAATATTACCTCACAATCAGAATCAGAATTATTTTCCCACTTATGATTTGAGTGGGGTAATATTTTAATACTATCTCCACAATTTAATTCAATTATAGTATTCATAACGTAAAGACTAACACTTCCCTTTATAACATAAGCCACTTCTTCTCCTTTATGGCTAAAAAGTTCTTTAGATGAAGATCCTCTTGCGGGAATTTTCATGAGCATAAACTCAATTGTCCCTTGTGAGTTTGGTGTTAATAATTCATAAGCAAAACTATCATCTTCTGAAAACATAATTTTTTTACGACTATCTTTTCTAACAACTAAATTTTCATTAATATTTTTATTTATGAAAAAGTTGAACAAAGGTATATCAAGAGCCTTTGAAATTTGCTTTAGTGTATTTATAGATGGATTTGCACTCCCTTTTTCTATTTGGCTAAGGAGTGAAGATGTTACCCCTGTCAGATTCGCTAATTCCTTTATAGTTAAATTTTTACTTTTTCTATGTTCCATAATATTTTTTGATATATTAACTTCATTCATTTATAAATTACCTCATTTTTATTTTATTTATTAAATAATTATAACAATATACTTTAGTTTGAGCAAATTATTCAAATAAAACC
>JAVXJG010000002.1:0-94561 GCA_036647935.1 Peptostreptococcaceae bacterium | reverse complement strand
GGTTGTTTCAAATTCTATAAATTAACCTACTGTTTAATTTTCAAAGTTCTTATTTGTTCTCGTCTTGAGTACATTATTAATATTATCATCATTTTTAAAATACGTCAATACTTTTTAATATGTTTTTTACAATTAAATTAAAGATAGTACGAAAAGATTTAAATATTTTCATTTAACATCAAAGCATACTATCTGTAATGTTATTATTTTTTCTTTATTTGAACCTTATTATCTACTATTTGAAGATTATAATTTCTAATTAAGTTTATAAGCATATCAGCATATATCTTTTCCCCTTTTTCATTTGCCTTAGTACTATATCCTGCATTTTCTAGGGATTGAGCTTGTGTTGTATAGTGTTTAGCTTCAAACAAACCATGCTCTGTATATCTTTTATTCTCAGTCAAAAATTTACCATGATCATTTATAGATCCTTCTATTGATTCGTATACTCTAAATGAAGCCTGTATTTTATCATTATAATTTTCTGATGTAGATACCTCTACACTTTCTCCACTCCATCTTTTATCCGCCTTTATTCCAAATAAATTATTACTAGATAAACTTAATTTAGATTCTCCCCAACCAGATTCTAATATACATTGTGCCATTGTTATAGATGGAAGTATGTTATACTTATAATAATTTTTAATAGCTAAATCTTCTATCTTTTTTATAAATTTAATTTCTCTACTATCATTATTTAATTCTTTATTTCCCAAGAATGAATACTTCAATTCTGCTTTATATTTTTTAGCTTTCTTCTTACTATTTTCCTTAAATTTAAGTTTATTTAATACACTTTCAAAACTTTCAACTTGATAAGCTAACTTGCCATCCTTGTCCTTATTTTTTATAACGAACTTTTCGGCTATATCAAGAGAATCTTTTTTTCTAATTTCACTTAAATCTCCATCATTAATTACTAAATCTATCGCCATTAAGTCTTGCCAATTAATTTGAGTTTGTAAATCAGAAGCTTCATCTGCTATATCCATATAAAATTCTATTTTAGAACTTTCTATATTTTTCTTTTTATAAAATTCATCAACATATTTCGTTATAAAATATACTGATATTATACTTACTATTACCCCAATTAGTATAAGTGATTTTTTAAAAATATTTTCAGTTCTATTTTTTATCTTCCTTCGTCTTCCAAGATTTTTTATCTTTTTTCTCCCCATCTTCTCCTCCTTGTAAATATATCTATTTTATTATACTCTACTTTATTTTAAATTAGACAAAAAAAATCCACCCTACATTCATAAGGCGGATTTTTTCTACTTAATATTATATTCTTTTCATTTAGCTATCTAGATTTGATTTCTATCCACGCATCATCATATACTCTTAATACTGATGGAGGTAAGTCAATAAATATTTCACTTTTATCTAATACTTCATCTGGAGGATATGCAATAGGATCATTTTTAGTTTCTTCATCTAAAAGATCATACGCTCCCATATTAGGTGTGGAGTAGCCTATATAATCAACATTTATTTTGGCATTCTCTGGGTCTAATAAAAAATTTATAAACATTTCAGCTTCTTTTTTATTTTCTGCAGTGTTAGGTATACACATAGCATCAACCCACTTATTAGTTCCTTCTTTCGGAGTTACATATTCTAGTTTAGGATTAGCTTCTATTAAAGTAAGAGCATCTCCTGAATATACAATCCCCATAGCTGCTTCTTCCGCTAATATTCTATCTTTACCTTCATCATTTACATATGCTTGAACTACCGATTTTTGTTTTATCAGTTCATTTTTTGCTTTTTCTATTTCATCAATATTTTCCGTATTCATTGAATATCCTAGTCTCTTTAATGCGATTCCCATACTATCTCTAACTGAATCTAGCATTTGAATTTCACCTTTATACTTTTTATCCCAAAGTACATCCCAACTATCTATATCCTCATCTACCATCTCAGTATTGTATAAAATCCCAAACGTTCCCCACATATAGGGTACGCTACGTTTATCCCCTGGGTCATAATCTGTATTTTTAAAATCATCACTTATATATTTATAGTTGGGTATGTTTTTATAATCTATTTCTTGTAACATATCCTCGCCTATCATTTTTTCTACCATATATTCAGAAGGGAATATTAAATCATATTTAGTACTTCCACTCTTTATTTTTTGATACATACTCTCATTAGTATCATAAGTTTCATATACAATTTTAATACCGGTTTCATCTTCAAATTTACCAATTAAGCTTTCATCTATATAATCCCCTACATTATAGACATTCAAAACACTACTAGATGATTTAGATTCTCTACATCCTACTAATAATGAAGATGTTAATACTAATATCATACCTAAAGATAGAAGTTTTTTTAATTTCATACTGTATCCCTCCTCTATTTAAAATAAAATTTACTTATATTTATTCTTTGTTTAAAACAGCTTGTTTCTTTGATGTTCTATTTGATAGTAATAAAAGCGATAATACAACAACAAACATTATTGTTGATAGTGCATTTATTTCTGGTCTTATACCTCTTCTAGTCATCGAATATATTTCTATAGATAAATTACTAACACCATTTCCTGCTGTAAAAAAACTTATAACAAAATCATCTATAGACATTGTAAATGCTATTAGCATACCAGATACTATTCCTGGTTTAATTTGAGGTAATATTACTTTTCTTAGTGTATACATAGGTGTTGCTCCTAAATCCATAGCTGCATCCTCTATATTAGAAGGTAGTTGCTTTAACTTAGGTAGTACCGAAAGTATTACATAAGGTATATTAAATACTACATGAGAAAGTAACATTGTAGAAAAACCAAAGTTCATATTTAAAAATACAAACAACGTCATTAAAGATACTCCTGTTACTACATCTGGATTTAGTATTGGTAAATAATTTACATTAAGTAGTAATTTCTTTCCTTTACTATTTTTCATCTTATGTATACCTATTGCACTTATTGTACCTATTACTGTTGCAATAAGTGTTGATACAACCGCAATTAATATTGTGTAATATAGTGCACTCATTATTCTTTCATTCTGAAATAATTCTTGATACCATTTAAATGTAAATCCCTGCCACTTAGCCATAGACTTTGAATCATTAAATGAAAATACAGCTAGTGCAGCTATTGGTGCATATAAGAATATATATACCAATGTTAAATATATATTAGAGGTTATTTTCTTTAAAATAATAATCCACCGCCTTCTTTGTCAGAGTCCTTATCAAATTTATTCATAAATGCCATAGATAGTAAAATCATTATCATCATAAATATTGATACTGCCGAACCAAAGTGCCAATCTCCAACTGTCATAAATTGATGTTCAATTAAGTTACCTAATAACATAAACTTTCCTCCACCAAGTAACTTTGATATTACGAAGGTAGATACTGCTGGCATGAATACCATAGTTATTCCCGATGCAACTCCAGGCATACTTAATGGAAATACTACTTTTGTAAAAACTTGTAATTTATTAGCCCCTAAATCCTCAGCCGCATTTATTAAATCTTGATCCATCTTTGAAAGAACTGTATATATCGGAAGAACCATAAACGGTAAAAAGTTATATACCATACCTAATAATACAGCTGTATCTGTATATAGTATATTGACCGCATTAAACCCTAGTGCTACAAGTACAGTATTTATTATTCCATTTTTCCCAAGTATCGCTGCCCATGCATATGTTCTAAGTAAGAAGTTCATCCACATAGGTAATATAAATAGTAATATTAAAGTCCCTCTTTTACTTATTTTAGCTTTCGAAATTATATATGCTGCTGGATAACCTACTATAAAGCATATTGCCGTCGATAATAATGCTAACCAAATTGATCTTGCAAATACTTTAAAATATATCGGATTCATTAATCGTTCAAAATTTTCTAGAGAAAATGCATACTGACCACTTTCCCCATTAGTTGTAAAACTGAAAAATACTATTAAGAATAAAGGAATTATTATAAATATGGCACTCCATATAATATAAGGTGAAGCTAGATTTGAATACGAATTTGATTTTCTCTTCATTATATTTCACTTACCTTTTTCATTATGTGTATATCCTCTGGGTATATATTCATACCAAGTTCGCTTCCTACTTTGGCATTTTTCGTATTATGAAGCATCCATTTTCTATTATTTTCTTCAACTACTATTTCATAATGAACTCCTTTAAAAACAGTAGATGTAACTATTCCTTTTAACATTCCTTCTTCTGGGCTTGCCATTGTTATATCTTCCGGCCTTATTACAACATCTATTAATTCATCTTTTGTAAATCCTTTATCTACGCAATCAAAATTATAATCACAAAATTCAACTTTATAATCTTCATGCATTACCCCATCAAATATATTACTTTCACCTATAAATCTAGCTACAAATGCATTTTTCGGTTCATTATATATATCTTCTGGTGTACCCATTTGTTGAATTTTTCCCTTATTCATAACTATTATAGTATCTGACATAGTTAGTGCTTCTTCTTGGTCGTGAGTTACAAATACAAATGTTATTCCTAATTTTTGCTGAATTTTCTTTAATTCCGTCTGCATCTCTTGTCTTAACTTTAAATCTAATGCACCTAATGGCTCATCCAGTAAGAGTACTTTTGGTTCATTAACAAGTGCTCTTGCTATAGCAATTCTTTGTTGTTGGCCTCCACTTAGAGATTCTATGCTTCTATTTTCAAACCCCTCAAGTGCTACAAGCTTTAGCATTTCTTTTACTTTTTTATCTATTTCATTTTTAGGCATTTTCTTTATTTTAAGTCCAAATGCTATATTTTCGTATATATTCATGTGTGGAAATAATGCATATTTTTGAAAAACTGTATTTATTTGTCTTTCATATGGTGGTAATTCATTCATATCTTTATTTTCAAATAAAACTTTTCCATTATCTGCATATTCAAATCCTGCTATTATTTTTAAGGTAGTAGTTTTACCACATCCACTTGGTCCTAGCAATGTTAAGAATTCATTTTTCTTTATGTCTAAAGTTAAATTATCTAAAACTGTAAGTTCTTCATATGCTTTAGATACATTTTCTAATTTAATTATATTTTCTACCAATTTTTGCACCTCTTTTCTAGAATGATGGAGGAGTACTCACCCAAATCACCTTAGCTTCTGTTTTACCAGAGTTTGATATGTAATGATTTGATCTAGGTCTAAAATAAAAACTCTCTCCCTTTTTAACCTTACTTTTTTTATCGCCTATATGAACATAAATTGCGCCTGCAAGTACATAACCAAATTCCTCTCCCTCGTGAGGTTTTTCCTCTTTATATTGCCCACCTGGTGATAAAGTTATTATTATAGGCTCCATTTCATTTTTCTGCGAATTTGGAATTAACCATTTTAATTTATATTTTAATTCTTCATCTTCAGTTTCGAACATATCATCTTTTGTAAACGAAATTCTTTCATCGTCTATTTCATTAAAGAATTCTCTCAAATTCGTCCCTAATATTTCTAATATATCTATAAGGGTTGCAATGGATGGCGAAGTTAAATTATTTTCTAACTGTGAGATAAATCCCTTAGATAATTCACACCTGTTAGCCAACTCTTCTTGAGTAAGCTGTTTTTCTATTCTCATTCTTTTTATTTTCTCACCTATATCCATGGTTCCACCTCCTTAGTTTTTTTGTTATTATAACTAAACATTGAGTTTAAAATTTCTAAACAACAAAGGTTATTATATAAAATTTTATAATATAATTCAATACTTTCTCACTATTTTTTTTATTTTCTTAAAATTAAATAAAACTAGTGTTCATCAGACTTTTCAATTTAACATTATATATACTTGTTTATATTAATATTTATTAAGTTTAGTATCCCTAATTATTTCATTTTAATAACTATTTTATGTATAAAATAAAAATGACACTTAATAATTAAGTGTCATTTTCATTTTACTATTCTCTTTATACCGTTATTGTAAGTTTATTTATCTTTAATGACGGTGCTAAAACAAAATTACTATGTATAGAAGTAGACTTTAATTCACACCCTATTTCATCTATATTATTAAGCATTTCATATATATTCCCTGCAACTGTTACATGCCCAATATACTTATCTTTCTTTCCATTTTTTATTAAATAACCTCCTGAAGAAATAGAAAAATCTCCTGATACTGTATTTATACCTGCATGTAATCCTTGTATATTTGTTATCATTATTCCTTCTTCAATCCTAGATATCATTTCCTTTAGTGTGGACTTTCCTTCTTTAATATACAAATTTGTGGTTGATATAGATACATTCTCTTTGTATATTTTTTTAAATCCATTTCCAGTTGATGATTCTCCGTGTAATTTTGCTATTTCATTATTCATTAAAATATTTTTCAAAATCCCATCCTCTATAATAAACTTATCAAACGTTTTTGTACCTTCATCATCAAACGTTCTACTAACTAATCCACACTCTAACATTGGAGATTCTATAATATTTAATTTAGATGTAGCTATTTTTCGTCCTAATTTACCTTTTAATAAAGTTAAATCTTTTACTATTCTATCCCCACCAAATATAGGTATATATGAAGCTATCATTTCTGCTACTACATTATTTCTAAGTATTACAGGATAATTTCCTGTTTCAATATTAGTTATTATAAGCTTATCTAGTGCCTCTGATACTGCTTCATCTGCTATTTCCTTCAAATTTATATTATCAAAACTCTTATCAATTTTAAATGCATGATTATTTTCTACCTTTACTCCATCTTTTACTGCAACTTCTATTCCTGAATACACATAGTGACTACAATCTACCATTTCTATACCTTTATTATTTTTAAGCATTATTTTATTTACATTATGACTGTATGAACATTCCATAACACGCTTTATATTTTTATTTAAGTTTAATATATAAGTTTCTATGTTTTTTAAATCATCTATTATCTCATGATATTCTTTGAACGAATATTCATTTTCATTTTTTATATTTTCTACAAAATTAACTTTATCGAACACAATATTGTTTACTTTAGATGTCTCAATAATATTTTTTACATACTCAATAAATAAATCTTCTTCTAATTTCCCAATGTATGTATATCCTAAGTATCCATTATAATTACCTTCTACAAAAATAAGATTTTCATCATATATACTAAGCTTATCTACCTCACTTTCATATATATTTATATTAACACCATTGTTATTAGATAAATATATACAAACATCATCTACTTTATTTTCGTTCATTTTTAATATAAGTTTGTCTAATAACACTATGATTTCCTCTTTAATCATTCTTAACACCTCCAACAGTCATATTAGCAACTCTTACAGTTGGTTGACCTGCACCTATAAATAATGCACCACTTCCAGCAAAACAGTAACCTTGGTCTATTTTAAGATTATTACCTACCATATCTACTTGTTTTAATATACTTTCACCATTGCCAATTAAAGTTGCACCTTTTACTGGTTCTGTTATACGACCATTTTCTATTAAATATGCTTCTGATGTTGAAAAGTTAAATTCTCCTGTTATTGGATTTACTGAACCAGCACTTATCATTTTTACAAATAATCCATTCTCTGTATTAGATATTATTTCTTCTCTTGTACTTTCTCCATTTGCTATATATGTATTTGACATTCTTGATGTTGGTGCAAACCTATATGATTCCCTTCTAGCCGAACCTGTAGAGTCCATATTCATTCTTCTTGCATTTAGTTTATCTATCATATAACTTTTTAATATTCCCTTTTCTATGAGGATATTTTTTCTTGTCAACTCACCTTCATCATCTACACCAAGTGAGCCCCAAGCATTTTTTATGCTACCATCGTCAATTAATGTAACCTTGTTTGAAGCTATTTTCTTTCCTATTTTCCCCGAAAATTCAGAATTTCCTTTTGCTACAGAACTAGCTTCCAAGCTATGTCCACAGGCTTCGTGGAATAATAATCCACCAAAACCATTGTCTATTACTACACTCATATTTCCCGATGGAGCATATTTTGCATTTAACATAGTTTTAGCAACCCTAGCTGCTTCAATTGCATATTCATCTACATTTAATTCATCATAAAACTCATATCCCTTCGCTGATCCTGGACCTACATATCCACTTTCTATCCCTTCTGTATTCTGTGCATATGCATTTACCATTAACCTAGTTTTAATCCTATTATCCTCTACAAATCTTCCTTCGCTATTAGCAATAAGTACATTTTGCTCTATATCAAGATATCTTACTAGCATCTGTCTTATACATTTATCATATTCTAAGCCCGAGGATACTACTTTTTTCATCATATCTAATTTATTTTTATATTCTACATTCTTAGGTGAAATTTTCACATTATGATAATTTACATTTTGTAACTTTTCTAAATTTTTTCTAGCTATATTGTTGTCACTTTTTAGAGTTGATGATATCTGTTTAGTTACCTTCATGAGATTGTCATAAGATGCATCATTAGTAAACGCATAAACGCTATTTAATCCATTAAAAATCCTTATCCCAACACCAAAATCTCTACCCACTATCCCATTTTCCACATTATTTCCAGATAAAGATATACTTGTATTAACTGAACTTTCTGCAAATACTTCTGCAAAATCTCCACCTGTAGATAAGGCTTGATCCAATATATTATCTATAATATGTTTACTTATCATTAAATTCCCCGCCTTTTATTTTTTCTTAGTACACTAATTTAAAAATGGAAATAGATTATCTATTTCCACCTTTTATATTAAATCATTTATGTAAAAACTAATTCTCATTCACTTGAATATTTCAATTTTATTTACATAGGTGGCATGCTACAAAATGGTTAGGTCTAACCTCTTTTAACAGCGGCGTTTCCTTGCTACATAAATCCATAGCTTGAGAACATCTTTGCTTAAACTTACATCCAGGAGGAGGATTTATAGGGCTTGGTACTTCTCCCTCTAGTTTTATCCTTTCCCTCGTAGATTCACCATCTGGATCTGCCTCTGGAATAGCAGATATTAAAGCCTTTGTATATGGATGTATAGGATTTTCATATAAGTCTAAGCTTCCTGAAATCTCCACCATTGAACCTAAATACATAACACCTACTCTATCTGATATATGCTTAACCATAGATAAGTCATGAGATATGAAAAGATAAGTAAGACCAAATTCTTCTTGTAATTTAATAAGTAAATTTACAATCTGTGCCTGTATAGAAACATCTAGTGCTGATATAGCTTCATCACATACTATGAATTTTGGTTCTACTGCAAGAGCCCTTGCTATACCAATACGCTGTCTTTGTCCACCCGAAAGTTCATGAGCAAATCTATTAGCATAGTCAGAGATTAGTCCAACTTTTTCTAAGAGTTCATTTATTTTTTCAGATTTTTCAGCATCACTTAGTTTGAAATGTACGTCAATCCCCTCACCAATAATTTCTCCTATAGTCATTCTTGGATCTAATGATGCGTACGGATCTTGAAATATAACTTGGCAATTTTTCTTGAAGTTTAATATTTGCTTTTTGCTAAACTTACTTGTGTCTTCTCCATTAAATAAAACTTTTCCATGTGTCGAGTTATACAACTTAAGTATAGTCCTTCCACATGTTGTTTTTCCACATCCCGATTCACCGACTAATCCTAGAGTTTCTCCTCTTTTGATTGCAAAATTAACTTTATCTACTGCTTTTAGCGTTGTATCTCTTCCAACCTTAAAATATTTACAAAGATCTACTACTTCTATTATATTTTCTCCAGTCATATGCTATACCCCCTCATTATAAAAGCCATTTACCTTTGGTGCATCTGGATGTTGCAACCAACAAGAAAGTTTATGAGTATCTGTAACGACTGCTTCTTCTGGCTTCTCTTCTTTACATATTTGCATACAATACTCACATCTTGAAGCAAATGCACATCCTTCTAAAGGTAATATAAGATCTGGAGGCGTTCCTTTTAGCGAATATAATTCTTTTTTAGTTTCTTTGGCTAACTTTGGAACAGATTTTAGTAATGCCCATGTGTAAGGATGTTTGCTATTATAGAATATCTCCTTTGTTGTTCCTCTTTCTACAACTTGTCCTGCATACATAACTTGAATTCGATCTGCAAAATTAGCTACAACACCTAGGTCATGAGTTACAAGTACTATTGCTGTATTTAGCTTATCCTTTAAATCTCTAAGTAAATCAATTATTTGAGCCTGTATTGTAACATCTAATGCTGTTGTAGGTTCATCTGCTATTAATATATTAGGATCACATGCTAGAGCTATTGCTATCATTATCCTTTGTCTCATCCCCCCCGAAAGTTCATGAGGATAACAGTCTATTCTTTGGTCTGGGTCTGGTATATTTACAAGTTTTAATATATTTAAAGCCTCGACCTTAGCACTATGCTTATCAAGTTTTCTATGTATCTCCAAACTTTCCATAATCTGATTACCAACAGTCATCGTCGGATTAAGAGATGTCATAGGATCTTGGAATATCATACTTACTTCTTCCCCTCGATATGCATCAAGTTCCTTTTTCGTCATAGCTAAAACATCAATACCATTATATATAATTTTAGACCCTGACTTTATTTCAGCAAAAGGAGGTTTTAATAGTCTTAGTATAGATTTTGCAGTAACAGTTTTTCCGCATCCCGATTCTCCAACAAATGCTAATGTTTCCCCTTTGTTAAGCTCAAAATCTATTCCTCTTACCGCCTTAATTTCTCCTGCATAAGTATTAAATGATATGTTTAAATCTTTAACTTCTAATATTTTTTCCATTACTACACCACCTACTTTCTAAGTTTCGGATCTAAAGCATCTCTAAGTCCATCCCCAAGCAATGTAAATGAAAGCATTGTTAATGCTATCATTAACGATGGAAAAATTAATTGATATGGGTAGAACACGAAGTTTTGTTGAGCTGCTGATGCTAATGCCCCCCAACTTGTACTAGGTGGTTGAACCCCTAACCCTATATAACTTAAAAATGCTTCTGAGAATATATATCCCGGTATATCAAAAGTTACAGCAACTATTACTATACCTAATGTATTTGGTATTAAATGTTTTATTATTATTTTCCATGGATTAACACCCAGTGCCTCTGCTGCCATTACAAATTCTTGAGACTTAAGCTGTAACATTTGTCCCCTTACAAGCCTTGCAATACCACACCAACCAGTCAATGTAAGTGCAATCATAAGACTTGTTATACTCTTACTATCCGTTATTACAGATATTAAAATAACAACTATAAGATATGGAATACTACTTAGAATTTCAACTATTCTCATCATTATATCATCTACAATACCACCAAAATAAGCTGATATTCCGCCATATATACATCCTACTACAGTTCCTATAAATGCACCTGCTATACCTATCATAAGAGATATTCTACCTGCTTGCCAAACTCTTGAAAATATATCCCTTCCTAGTTCATCAGTTCCAAACCAATGTTTTGCACTAGGAGCTTGATTTATACTAAGTGGATCTATTTCTTCAAAGCTATATCCACTTAAATGTGGTCCTATTGCAACCATTATAAAAAGTGCTATTAATATAAACAAAGCTATTGTTGCTATTTTATTTTCTTTTAATCTTCTCCAGACATCTTGCCAGTAATTAATTCTAGGTCTAGCTATTTTTTCAGAATCTGAATTGTCAACTCCGATAATTTCAAACTTATCCTTAGCAATACTCTCCATAATATCCCCCCATTATTTCCCCGCTGAAACTCTTATTCTTGGGTCTACAAATCCGTAAAGTATATCTACTACTAACTGAACAACTACGAACAATGCTGCAAAGAATATAGTAGTTCCAAGTATCATAGCATAATCTCTATCATTTATTGAAGATACATAATAAAATCCAAGACCTGGTATCCCAAATATCTTTTCAACAACGAAAGACCCTGTAAATATACCGGCTATACGAGGTCCCAATATAGTTATAGCTGGTAAAATAGCATTCCTCAAAACATGTTTTCTAATAACATTAAATGAACTTACACCCTTAGCTTGTGCTGTTAATATGTAGTCTTGATTTATAACTTCTAACACATTTGATTTCATATAACGAGCATATGTTGCTATAGTACCTAAACTTAGAACTATAATAGGTAAAACCATATGACCTGGTTTTCCCCATCCAGTAGTTGGGAATGCCTGTATTTTCACAGTAAAAACATACTGTAATATTGCTGATAGTACAAATACTGGTATTGTTACTCCTAGAATTGCGAAAAACATAACCAAATAATCTGGCCATTTATTTCTATTTAGTGCTGCAATAACTCCCATTGCTATTCCGATAAAGAACCCTGCAAATAAAGCTATTCCACCTATAGTTCCAGATATTTTAGAGTTTGTACTTATAGTTTCAGATACACTTCTTCCTGGATATCTTAAAGATTCTCCTAAATCACCCTTCATAAGATTTTTCATGAATATTGTATATTGTTCTGTTAACGGCTTATCTAATCCATACTTTTCATAATAATTTTGTTTAGTCTGTTCTGGTAAATTTTTAGCCATATGGGCTAAAGGATCTCCTGGTATGCTATGCATCATAAAGAATGTCGCTGTTATAATAATAAATAACGTTATAATCATATAACCTAATCTCTTGACAATATATCTTAGCAATATAATCCCCCCTCTAAAAGGATAAAGACTATGCTTAGAATAAGTAAAAGTTTTAACTTACATATTCTAAGCATTTTAACTTTATCTTATTTAGCTATTATCTTCCTGATGTATAAACATATTTTAATCCTTGAGTTGAGAATGGTGTTTCTGCCATATTTTTAATATATTTATATCTAAATAAATTACTCTTTACATAAACAGTTGGACAAACTACTGCATCATCATATAATGCTATTTTCTCAGCTTGCTTATATAATTCTATTCTCTTAGCATCATCCATTTCAACCCTAGCTTGATCTATTAACTTATCATATTCATCATTTTTCCATCCACTTAATATTGCTGTTGAATCTGATTTAAGTAAGCTTAGCATAGCCATAGGATCATTAAACTCTGACATCCATCCCATGTATCCTATCTGGAAATCACCTTTTGATACATTAGACATGAATACTGGCCACTCTAAGAATTCTATTTTTATCTCTATTCCTAAAGACTTTTTATATGATTGTTGTATGTATTCCCCATACGTTCTAAACCATTGGTCAGTTCCACCAAAAGTCATAGTAACATCAAGTTTACTAGGATCTGTTCCTAGTCCTAATTCTTCCATACCTTTTAATAATAATACCTTTGGATCTGGATTTTCTTTTTTAAGTGTTTGATATGGCTCTTCTACCACTTCTCTATATTCTACATCTCCAGATGATACATTTTTAGGAACCCATCCATATGCAGCTTCATTTCTTCCATTGAATATAACATTTGCTATTTCTTCTCTATTTACACCTAATGCAAATGCTTTTCTTATATTTGTATTTTGGAATAATTCATTTTTTGTATTAAAGAATTTAAAGTTTACTTGTGGATTTGTATAAGATATATAGTCTGCATTTTCTTTTGATTTGAATTTTTCTATCCATTCGACCTTACTAACTCCAACACTATCTATAGATCCATTTTCAAATGAATTTAATATTGCATTTTCATCAGATATTATTTTATAGTTTACTGTATTTAGTTTCACTGTATCTTTATCCCAGTAATTATCATTTTTCGTCATAACTACCTCATTATTGTGAACCCATTTACTAACTACAAAAGGACCATTATAAATTGTAGTTTCTGCTTCTGATCCATATTTTTCTCCTTGTGCTGTAACTACGTCTTCTCTTTGTGGGAACATTACTCTTTGATATGTTAAACTTAAGAAGTATGGTGTTGGTTCTGAAAGTGTTATTTCAAGAGTTTTATCATCTAGTGCCTTAACTCCTAATTCTTCGACCGGTAATTTTTCTGAGTTTACTTCATTTGCATTTTTTATAGGTGATAATAGATATGCCATTGGTGAACCTGTTTTAGGGTCAATCGTTCTTGTTATACCATATTCGTAATCTTTTGCTGTAACAGCTACTCCATCACTCCACTTGTTATCTCTTATTTTGAATGTCCATACTGTTCCATCTTCACTAACCTCCCAAGATTCGGCTCCGGCGGGTTTAATAACATTTTTCTTCTGATCATCTTCTTCAAGTCGTGCTAAAGGCTCTAAAACATTTTGAATTACATCATCTGCATATGAATCTGATGCCTTAGCTGAATCTAGAGTCGTTGGCTCTGCGCTTAAATATCCATTATAATATTGCTCTGCATCAAGTCCCCCTGCATTCTCTGTTGATTGTTCAGTACTACTTGAGCTTGAACATCCCATAACCGATACGGATACCAACATAGATGCCATCAATACTGCTGTAATTTTTTTTAACTTCATTCTTTTTTCCCCTCTCCATTTAATTACTTGTAATAAAGATTCCTTTTGAGTTATACCAACTCTATCCCTGTAAAGAAACTTTTTCTTTTTTTATAACTCAATATTTATTATATTTAATTTTTTTTATAGTTTCAACCACTTCGACAATATAAATGGTTATTTTTTACATTAATTTTATTTTAAAATAGTTCCCTTTTATCATTATTTTTTCGCCAATTTGTACTTACTTTTTTTCACTTTTTATGCTAAATTTTTTTGTCATTTTTTCGTTTTAATTTAATTATTACTAGATATAACAATTATATTTTTTAATATATACATATAAATTAGTTTTTCTGTTAATTGTATATTAAATATTTGTCTATAATATATGTGTTAGGTATGTTATTATATTAAAATAAAATAACATAAAATAATATCAATAAGGAGATGCTTAAATTTGATAAAAATAGGCGATTTTAATACATTAGAAGTAAAAAGAAAGGCTGAATTTGGATTCTTCTTAGATGGACAAACTACAGATTCAAAAGATGATATACTACTTCCAAACAGATTTACAGGAAAAAATACAATAGAAATAGGAAATGAAGTTACTGTTTTTATATATAAAGATTCAGAAGGTCGTGCTACAGCTACAATAAACTCACCATTTGCCAAAGTTGGAGATGTCGCTTTACTAAAGGTTGTAGAAAATAATGAAATAGGTACGTTTATAGATATGGGTCTTACAAAGGATATCTTAGTTCCATTTAAAGAAAAAGGCTTTGACTTGATTCCTGGACAAAAATATTTATTCTACATATACTTAGATAAATCTGGAAGAATAGCCGCTACTACTAATATAGACTTACATTTATCAACTGACCATGAATATGAAGTTGGAGCTAATGTATCAGGTATAGTATATGGATTCCAAACTAATAATTCTGCTATGGTTTGTATAGATAGTAAATATGCAGGTGTAATTCTTCACAACGAATACTTCTCTGAACTAAATATTGGAGATGAATTAAACCTTAATGTAATAAAAGTCTACGAAGATAATAAGTTAGGTCTTACTCCTAGACAAGGAAGAAAAGAAGAATTAGATGTTTTAGAATCTAAAATAATGAGTTATTTAGAAGGTGCAGATGGACATATGAGATTTAATGATAAATCTACTCCTGAAGAAATTTCTACAGTATTTAATTCTAGTAAAAAGAACTTTAAGCGTGCTCTTGGGGTTTTAATGAAAAAAGGATTAGTTACTCAGGATAATACTGGTACTCATATACAATAATTTAAAGACTCATTTATACAATTATTTTTAATTGCATAAATGAGCCTTTTTAACATATAAAATATCTAATTTTTAGCGTAAACTACTCTACCATTTTCATATATATTATTTCCACAACTATCAATAGCCACTATAAGTTGTAAATTTTCTACTTCAATTTTTCTTATAGCTTCTGCTCCAAGTTCATCGTATGCTATTACTTCACAAGCCTTAATTGAATTAGAAATATAGGCACCTGCACCTCCAATTGCTGCTAAGTATATAGAACCATATTCTATCATAGCATTTACAACTTTTTCATCTCTTTTTCCTTTTCCAATCATAACTCTAAGACCTTTTTTTAGCAAAGGTACTGTTAAATCATCCATTCTATAACTTGTAGTTGGCCCAGCTGAACCAATTACTTCTCCTGGTTTATTTGGTGTAGGTCCAACATAATATATTCCTTGTCCATCTATCTCAAAAGGTATACTTTCGCCTTTATTTATACTATCTACAATTTTCTTGTGAGCTGCATCCCTAGCTGTATACAGTGTTCCACTTAAACTTACCACATCTCCACAAGTTAATTTTCTTACAGTATCTTCATTTGTAGGTACATTTAATGTTATCATAGTTTCCCCCTATATTATTACTTTTTTATGTCTAGATGCATGACAATTTATATTTACTACTACTGGTAACCCTGCAATATGTGTAGGGAATGTTTCTATATGTACTGCTAAAGCTGTAGTATTTCCACCAAGCCCTTGTGGCCCTATTCCTAGCTTATTTATAGATTTAACCAATTCATTTTCAATAAATGCTATATTACCATCCTTATTATTTTCGCCTATATTTCTAAAAATAGCTTTTTTAGCTATTTCAGCACACTTGTCTACGGTACCACCAATCCCAACTCCAACAACGATAGGAGGACATGGATTAGGTCCAGCCTCTGAAACTGTGTCTATTATAAATTCTTTTATTCCCTCTATCCCATCTGATGGCTTTAGCATTTTTAACTTACTCATATTTTCACTACCAAACCCTTTTGGCGCAAATTCTATCGATATCTCATTCCCTTTTACCATTTCATAATGTATTACAGCAGGAGTATTATCTTTTGTATTTATTCTAGATATAGGATCTACAATAGAATTTCTAAGATAACCATCTTTATATCCCTGTCTTACACCTTCATTTATAGCATCTTCTATAGTTTTACCTTCTACTATTACATTTTGTCCAATCTTTACAAAAAATACTGCCATACCTGTATCTTGACATATTGCTACTTTTTTCTTCTTAGCTATATCAGTATTTTCTAATAATATATTCAGTATATTTTTACCTAATTGACTTTCTTCATTTTCTATATTTTTCTTTATAGCGTTTACTACATCATTTCCTAAGTTAATATTCGCATCTATACAGATTTCCTTTACTTTCTCTGTTATTTTCGTTGATTTTATTACTCTCATTCGAACATCACCCCTATTTTAAAATTAAATATTCGTATATATAAACTTTACCATTTTTTTATTAATTTAACAATATTACAATTACTTTTAAAATAACTTCTCGACATTTTCTGTTAATAATATTTATTTTTTATGAAAAATAGAAGGAATTTAAATATTTTTATAGAATTTATTAAAATAGATATATTATTTTACTTGTATCGGAGTGATTTAAATGAATTTTGAAAATACATATCTTACTATAAAATCATTTGATGACATTAATCTTCACTATAAAAAAAATATTATTGATAGCCCTAAAGCTGTAATATTAATATTGCATGGACTCGCCGAACACTCTGGCAGATATGAATACACAACTAAAAAGCTAAATAGTTTTGGATATAGTGTTTATAGGTATGACCACAGAGGACACGGTATGTCTGATGGTAAAAGAGGATTTTTGAAGGATACTGATAATTTAGTTGAGGATACTAATGGTTTTATAGATTTGATTAAATCTGAAAATCCCAATATACCCATTTTTATGTTAGGTCATAGTGTGGGCGGTCATGTTTTAGCAGAGTTTGGTTCAAAGTATAAAAACAAAATTAATGGTATGATATTCTCCAGCCCATTAATCTGTGATACTATAGGTCTTTGTAACTTTGATTTTAACAACATTGATCCATATGCTTTAGTAGCTGAGTGTAACTCTCACGATCTTACACATGATATTAATGCTATGACTTCATACGAATCTGATTTTTTAATTTTAGAGAATATAACATTAGGTATGTATTGTGCATTAAATAAAAGTTGTAAAAATATAAAGGATAAATTAGAAAATTTTAATTATCCATGTTTTATAATACACGGTTCTTCCGATACTGTTGTATCTTGTGAAGACAGTAAATTTTTATATGAGCATATAGCTTCTATTGATAAAGAACTTAAAATTTTAAATGGACTTTATCATAAGTTATTAGATGAAATTGTTAAAGATGAAATTCTATATGAGATTTCTAAATGGATTGAGTGTATATTATCAAGAAAGGGTTATTTCAAATAATTGAAATAACCCTCTTTGATTACATAAGATTACATAAATTTATATTGCTCTAGTGTATTCTTTTAACCAAGTTTTTTCTTCTTCTGTCAAGAATGTAGATATTTTATCATATACCATATTATGATATTTATTTAAATACGCCTTTTCACTATGTTCCATTAAGCTAGCATTTATTCCATCTAAATCAATAGGCGCTAATGTTACTACTTCAAAGTCCATAAATTGACCATACTCATTTTTATCTTGATTTTGTGCAACTATTTCATTTTCTATTCTTATACCATGTGAACCTTCTACATAAACACCTGGCTCATTAGTAGTTACCATACCAGCTTCTATTATACAGCTATCATCTCTATCTGATACTATTCTCCATCTAAATCCATTTGGTGCCTCATGTACATTTAAGACAAACCCTATACCATGCCCCGTTCCACACTTGTAATCTATATCTAAATCCCATAGTGGTCCTCTAGCAAGCATATCTAAGTTATATCCTCTACATCCATGTAAGAACTTAGCTTTAGATAAGCTTATCATTCCTCTTGCCACTGATGTATAGTGTAGTTTTACTTCATCAGATATTTCGCCAAGTACAAAAGTTCTAGTTATATCTGTTGTTCCATCATAATATTGTCCACCAGAATCTACTAATAATAAGTGACTAGCATCTAATTTATAATTACTTTCTTCACTTGCACTGTAGTGCATCATAGCTGCATGCTCTTTATATGCAGATATAGTATTGAAACTTGGCTCTATAAATCCATCTTGTTCTTCTCTTAAAGATTGTAATTTTTGAGCTGCACTAATTTCAGTTATTTCTATTTTGCCTACATTAGTTTTTAACCAATACATAAATTTAGTGACTGCAACACCGTCTTTTATATGACTATTTCTTATATTTTCTAATTCAACTTTATTTTTTATAGCTTTAAATAAAACAGTTGGATTTTTATCTTCTATTTTCTTAACATCTTTAGCTATATTATTGTATATTGCATAATTTACCTTAGCTGGATCAAGTAATACTGATTCATTAGAATCCATAGTTTTTACAAATTCATATATTTCAAAATATGGTTTTATTTGAACATTTTCCTTTGATAACTCAGCTTTTATTTCATCATTTAATTTTTCTTCATTAACAAATAAATATACTTCATCAATAGCTATTACAGCATATGAAAGTACAACTGGACTATACTTTATGTCTGCACCTCTTATATTAAACAACCAAGCTATATCATCTAAAGTAGTAAGTATATGTTTTGTTGCATGATTTTCTTTCATAGTTTCTCTTACTCTAGCTAATTTAGAAGAAAAATCTTCACCTGAGTATTTAGTTTCTAATAAAAATGCTTTTTCGTTAGCAAGTACCGGTCTTTCTTCCCATATATCATTTATTAAATCTTCATCATATTTTATTATTACATTTTTAGATTCTAATTTTTGAGAGAATGCTATACCTTCTTTAGCCCCCATAACTTTTCCATCAAACCCAATACTTGAGTTTTCTGGTGTATTATCTATTATGTATTGCTCTACTGTAGGAACGCCTTCTTCACCCATCTTAAATAACTCTATATCCGAACCTTTAAGTTCATCTGCCGCTTGTATAAAATATCTTCCATCTGTCCAAAGACCAGCTTGATCTTTAGTTATTACAACTGTACCTGCAGAACCTGTAAATCCAGACATGAATATTCTTGATTTAAAGTATTCACCTACATATTCACTTTGATGATAGTCTGATGATGGTATTATGTAAGCATACAATCCTTTTTCTTCCATAGATTTTCTTAATTTTGCTATTCTTTCTTTTATCATAATATCTCCGCCTTTTTTAATAGTAAATTTTATAAGTTGCAAACTATATTAATTCAAAAATTTTTCTTTTATCTAATAATTCGCCTACATTGTCTAAAACTCCTTTTATTTTTACAGGATAATTTCCTAATATATATATTTTATCTCCTAAAAACAGAGCTTCATCAATATCATGGGTTACAAATAAAATAGTTCTTTTTTCCTCATTTTGTATTTCAAGCAAACTATCCATTATCATTTGCTTATTTTTTATATCAATAGATTTAAATGGTTCATCCATGATTATTATTTTTGATGGATATATAAAAGCTCTAGCAATATTTACCCTTTGTCTAAGACCCCCACTCAACATCTGAGGATAATATTTTTTATATTGGCTCATTCCAACCAAATTCAAATATTTATTACACATATTATCTATATTTCTTTTATCGTAAACATCTTCTACTACTAATTTAATATTTTCCTCTACAGTAAGCCAATCTATCAGTCTATCTTCTTGGAATATATAACTTATACCTAAATAATCTATAGCATCAAAATTTCTACTATCATTTTCGATTATTCCACTAATAATGTTTAATAATGTACTCTTTCCACAGCCAGATTTACCTAATATACAATTTATCTCATCTATGTAAAAATCAATATTAAAATCATCAAAAATTATATTATCTGAGTATCTTTTATTTATGTTTTTTAATTTAATCATTATATCTTCCATACAGATACTCTCCTGACTAATATTTTCTGTAAAACATCAAGCACCATAGATATTGCTACTATTATAACTAGCCAGGCAAAAATACCAGGAGTATTAAAATTCATTTTTTCAACTTGAATCATAGCTCCCATACCATACTTAGGTTGACTATATACTTCTCCTGCAATTACTACTTTTAATGCTAATGAATATGTTGATACTAATATTTGAACTATTTGTATTTTTATTGCCGGGAAATAAATTTTAAGTATTCTATTTTTTAGGCTAACTTTATAAAGAGTTGCCATTTCTAATATCCTTTTATCAAGACCTATCATTGCACTTAATACACTGTCATATAAAATCGGAAAAACTATAGCAAATCCAACTATAATTGATGCATTATCTTTATCAAACCAAATAAGTGCAAGTACAATTAATACCATAGTAGGTATAGATTGCGCTATTGAGTTTATCGGTTTCAAAAAATTTCTAAATTTCCTACTAATATATGCCAACATACCTATTATTATCGCTAAAGCTATTGCTATAAAAAAACTTACTATACATCTTCCTATAGAAGATATTACATCTAAATAAAATTTTTGTGTAACTACTACTTTACCTAAACTTGATAGTACCTGGCCTATTGTCGGTAAATAAATATCATTATTAATTTTCAAGGCTATTATTTGCCATAAAAACAAGAGAGTAGCACATGAAAGTGCTACCTCTATTTTATCATTTTTATAAATACTATTGAATATTTTCTGTCTATTCTTTTTTATTTTCACTCTACTTTTCAATAAAGTATATTCCTTCATCTGGTAGCTTTCCTCCTACTGACTTTACATCAAAATCAAATAGTTTTTTATAATAATCATTATAATCTTCAACCATATCTTCAATTCCTACAAACCTTAAGTTAGATCTTTCCATTGCTTTACCTATAACAGCAGGTTCTGTAGTTAGACCAATTTCTTTTGCATATTCTCCAGCATTTTGAGGATTTTCATTTGCCCACTTTATACTATCTGATAGTTGTGTTAAAAATGTATTTACAAATTCTTTATTTTTCTCAGCAAAATCACCTTTTACTATTATAGTAGATTGAGGATATCCTTCTTTCGAACCAAACATATCTATCCACTCATCGTTTAAACTTTTTATTATTTTTATATTTTCATTTTTACTCATTAATCCGCTTAAAGCTGGTTCTGGAACAAATCCAGTAGTTATCTTACCGGTTGCTAACAAAGGTACTAATTCACTTGCCCCATTTACATAATTAAAGTTTATTTCCTCAGGATTTATTCCTTTTTCTTTTAATATTGCTTGCACTGTTATATCCGGTGTTAGAGCTTTACCAGTATTTCCTACTTCTTTACCAACTAAATCTTCCATGTCTTTAATATCTTCTGTTGATACTAAATAGAAAGATCCCATACCTACTGTTCCTGCTATTTTGTAATTAAAAGTTTTATTATATGCTATTGATGCCATATTTGATGGTACTATAGCTATATCTGGTTCTTCTTTCATAACCGCAGTAGACAGTGTTTCTGGTGTTTTCTCTACTGTATAATCAATATCATATCCTTCTTTAACTTCTATTTTTTCCTTAGCTAATTTTGCTATTGATATAGATGGTAATCCATCAGGAGCAATCACTTTTACATTTACAGGCTCAACTAAATTATCCTTTGGTACTTCCGGTATTTCTTCAGTTTTTTGACTACACCCCACTAATAATATTACACTTAACATAATAGATAATATCATTGAAATATACTTTTTCATATTTACCCTCCTCATTTAAGTTAAAATATACTTATCATTAATAGTTTCAATTATTTCAATAAATAATCCTCTTTTTTGTATATATTATTTCCTCAAATTAAATACTGAAATGTTGTACTATAGTATGTTTTTGTTTTATTTTTCAAAGTTAATATTAATATTTCCATCAGTACAATTTACATTTATAGTATTTTCACTATTGTTATTATTTATAATACTACCTTCCATTGATACATCATTTATTTTTATGCTCCCATATTTATTGACAATAGAGTAACCATATTCTTTTTCATAGTTATCTAAATCAAGTTCTACATTTCCATATTTATTATCTATAGTTGTGTACCCCCTAAATGAACCATCTAATTCAACTCTTCCATCTTTACAGTAAATATTAATACCTTCACTATATGAATCTACTAAATTAATATTTCCATAATCATTTGTAATCTTAGAATTTTTAATTATACTATTTAAAATTTCAATATTTCCATCATTTATATTACTTATTAAATTTTGAAATTGAGAATTAGAAATTCCAATATTTCCATAACTATTTTTCAATTCAAATGTATCTTCAATTTTTATGTTTGATAAATCTATATTTCCATCTTTCATAGATATATTGCCACTTTTTCCATTTAAGTTATCAACATCTAAATTAGCGTAATCACATTTTATATTTACTACATTTCCACTTACACCTTCAATTTTTATATCAGTATAATTTGAGTTTATTTTTATATTTTCGAGCTCAGATTCACTTATATAAAGTTTCATGTAACTTTTATTTTCTTCCATAAATCCAAACAAATTAATATTAATATCTACTAACTTTTTTGACTCTTGCTTTATTGTAAGATTATTATTATCTATTTTGTAATCAACTTTATTTAAGTCTTCACTATAATTTAATTCTATCTTATTTTTATCAGACTTTATTAACTCTATATAATCTAAGTTAACATCAATATCAACATTGTTAAATTCACCTAACTCTTCATTTTTTATAATATGATTAACATTTTTAGTTGATATATATAATCCACTACTTTTAATATTAGTTTTACCCCCCATTACATACCCAATAAAAGCCATTATTGTTCCAGCAAAGATTATTATTACAGCTATTTTTATCACTAACTTTGAATACTTCAATTAGTTCAACTCCTTTTTATTTAATTTACTAAGTACGTTATTTCCTAATCTTGTGACAAGTTTTAACGATATATTTGATATCGCTAAAGTTCCAATCATACCTAATATTCCTAATCCTGCTAAAATAGCCCCTACCCCTATAAATAAAATAGATGTTGCAAAATCACTTATTAAAATTGTTATACCCGATACAGCTACTGCTACTCCAGAAAGTGCTATAGCAAAACCTGCAATCCCAAATGCAAATAATACAACAAAGAATGAAAATAATAATGCTCCTATAGTAATAACTCCTGCAAAAGCTAGAGGAAGAGCTATTGGTGATGCAAATATAGCTAATACTATAAACCAAACTGAAGATATTTGATTTCTATTAGGTTTTTCCTTAACTGCATAGTCTGCTAATATTTGTGATGCTACAACTGATGGTGATCCAAAATCACTTTCCACATCTATATAGTCATCTACTCCTGCATCTTCAAAATATTCTACATAGTAACTTATTGCCGATTGTCTTTCTTTTGTAGGCAAATTTTTCAATTTTATTTCTAGTTCATTTATAAAGTTAGTTTTATTCACTTAAACTTCCTCCTAATAAAATTTTATCTACATTAATTTTGTATTCTTTCCACTCTAATATATATTCTTTATATTTTTTACGACCTGAACTGGTTATTTGATAATAGCGTCTATTTCTACCTTGAAATGCTTGGTCATAGGTTATTACATATTCATCCTTTTGTAATCTCCTAAGCACCGGATAAAGTGTAGACTCCGATATATTCATAACTTCTCTAACTTGCTGTGTTAGTACATATCCATAAGTATCTTCTTTTGTAAGTACCGCTAGTACACATGCATCAAGCAAAGCTGCTCCTAGTTGAAATGACATTGTTGCCTCCTTCTTTAAGTTGTTTTTATATTATTCACTATATTATACAACATATAATATAGCGCTATAGTAATACTATATGTTGTATAGTATTATATTGTCAATTATTTTTTATTTTTCATTAAATAAATATTGGTTGTCCTTTGCTAAGTTTTAATCAATTTGTATATAAATAACCCCTATAAATATACAAATTAATATATATTTATAGGGGTCAAAGTTTATCTATTATCTTTTAGGTTTTAAATCTGATTGACTAAGATGTTTTCTTATAATATAAGATGTTCCATCTTTTTTAAATTCTGCTTCATAAGACCATCCATACTTATCTATTTCATAGAAATCTAGTATTTTAACAGCATCCCCAGCCCTCATAGATATATTTTTAGTATATGTATCACTTCCGTCTACATGTACCTTTATTCTTCTATCCTTTGCAAGGTATGCAGTATCATTTATTTCAAATTCTCTTTTTATCATAATATCTCTCCTTGTTTTTTTAATATATATAAAAACCTACATGAGTTTATAACATGTAGGTTCTGTCTATCCTATAAATTTAATACTTTACATAGCTATATTTATTAGCCCAACAATTTCTATAAATGGATTATAGAATCTCGAACCATTTATATTAACCATAACTATAGATATAGCTATTACAGCCATCATTATAGCTATACTTATATAATCTCTTTTTTCGAACCTTTTGCTATTATACCAAGCACGTTTTTTATTGTTCCCAAACGCTCTTAACTCCATAGCTAAACTTATCTTATCTATTCTTTCTAAACTAGAAAATATTAAAGGTATTAATATTGATGCTGAGTTTTTAATTCTCTTACCTAGCTTTTCCTTTTTAGATAAATCTATACCTCTTGCTTGTTGAGCAAATGCTATATCCTTATAATCCCTTTGTACGTCTGGTATATATCTAAGTGCTATAGATACTGTATATGCTGCTTTGTAGCTTATCCCTAGCTTATTTAATGATGCTGCAAATTCACTTGGATCAGTAGTTAATATAAATAATAGTGCTATAGGTATAGTTGCAAAATATTTAAGTACTACATTTAATTCATAAAATAATTGCTCTAAAGTAACGCTATAAGGATCCACTATATGGAATAATTCCGTTCTAGTTCCATATATTTCTACACCTTGTTCTGGTGAAAATATAAATATCAATAGTGCATTTAATATTAAGAAAAATAATATAAAGTAAAGTACAAAAGATACTTCTTTAAACTTTATTTTAGATACTTTAAATGCAAAAATACCAAGTATAAATAGACCTAATAAAACTCTAGTATCATAAGTTATCATAGCTGCTACTGTCCACAATAAAAAACATATTAACTTTGTAGCTCCTGTTAATCTATGGATAGGAGAATCCTTTTTTATATATGATAGCATTTCTGTGTTCATATTTATCTTTTCCTCCTATCATAGTCTATAAATTTTTGTATAAACTCTTTAGGTTTATCTATTTCACATTTTACAGCTAATTCATATAAAGATGTTTCTTTTAAATTAGCACTTTTAATTACATCTTTATTTGTTAATATATTTATAGCATTATCATCAGCTACTTTTTCCCCATCAGATAGAACTATAACATTATTTGTATATTCTAACATTAGATGCATGTCATGAGTAATCATTATTATAGTTACACCATTATTATTAAGTTCTAATAAAAATTCCATTATTTCTGAATAATGCTTAAAATCCTGTCCTGCTGTTGGTTCATCTAATATTAATATTTCTGGATTTAAAGCAAGTATAGATGCTATTGTAACTCTTTTTTTCTGTCCAAAACTAAGTGCTGATATATGCCAATTTCTGTATCCATATAAACCACATATCTTTAGTACTTTATATACCTTATCTTTTATCTCAGCTTCATCTAAGCCTCTTATATTAAGTCCAAAAGCAACTTCATCATATACCATAGTTTTAGATATCATTTGATTAGGATTTTGCATTACAAATCCTATTTTTTGTGCTCTTTCTTTGATAGTATAATTTATCATATCTATACCATCAAATAAGATTTTTCCTGATGTTGGCTTATAAAAACCACATATAAGTTTTGATATTGTGGACTTACCTGCTCCATTTTTACCCACAATACTAACCATATCACCTTTATTTATTTTGAATGAAACATCTTTTAAAATTTGTTTTTCTTCACTATAAGAAAAACTTATATTTTCTAATTCTAATATAGGTTCTCTTACTTTATTTGGTATACTTATTTTTTTACTTGTATCCCATATATTCAGCTTATTTTTGTAAATTTTTCCATCTATATTATTTATGTTATGAAGGTTTAACTTTTCAGATATTTCACATTTCGCATATTTTAATGCAGAAATATAAAGAGGCTCTCTTATTCCAATCTCCTCTAATATATCTGTAGATAATAATTGTTGCGGTGTTGTATCTGCTACAATCTGTCCTTTATCCATTACAATAATTCTATCTAAATCACAATGTAGTACATCTTCTAGTCTATGTTCAATTATTAATATAGTTTTATTAGTATTCTTTTGTATATTATCTATAAGCTCTATTGCACCCTTTCCAGTTGCAGGGTCTAAGCTTGCTAGTGGCTCGTCAAATAATAAAATTTCAACTCTATCAACTGTAACACCAGCTAAAGCAACTCTTTGCTTTTGTCCACCAGATAACTTATATGGTGATGTTTCTAATTCATTATCTATATAAACTAACTTTGCTGAAGAATTTACTTTCTCAATCATTTCCTTTTGTTCTACACAGTAGTTTTCTAATTTAAATGCAATATCTTCACCTACTGTAAGACCTATAAATTGACTATCAGGATCTTGTAGTACCGTTCCTACGATTTTTGATAAATCAAATATATTTTTCTCTGCTACATCTTGTCCATCTATCTTTAAGCTTCCTGTCATATTTCCACTATAATAAAATGGAACTAATCCATTAAGACAATGAGCTAAAGTACTTTTTCCTGAACCCGATGGTCCTAATATAAGTACTTTTTCTCCCTCATATATAGTTATATTTATATTTTTAAGAGTTTTTTCTGCTTGCACTCTATACTGAAAGCTAAAATCTTTAAACTCTATTATCTTTTTTTTCATGCTATCTCCTTATAAATATTATTCTTAATCCTCTACTCTTAAACTTCCGCTCTTAATCTTAGTTTTTGAGTAAGTTGTTAATATTAAAGTTCCTAGTATTCCTATAGTTATCATATTTGAAGTTCCACCGATTGCACCTTGTAAAAATACCTTATTTGCTGGCTCTGCATATATATATATATCTAAAATTGGTGCTACTATAAACCATGCAATTACGTTTGCTATAATTTGAGTTATATTAAATATAATAATTTCTTTTTTTCCAAATTCTCCTTGATCTACTTTTAGCTTTTTATAGATTATACCAATAATAAGACCAAGCACTGCCGAAGATATTACCCAACTAAACCATGGCATTCCATAAAATACCAAGTCTTTTAATCCATGCCCTATAAACCCAATTAAAAATCCGGCCTTTGGTCCATATAATATTGCCATCAGTGCAAGATATGCATATGCAGTTTCTATGTTTGTATTTGGTATTCCACTTGGTATCGATCCAAATCTACCTAATATCATAAACACTGCTGCTCCAATACCTATAGCAACTATAGTTTTTATTGAAAACTTATTATTTCTCATACTTGTACCTTTCTATATTTTTATATATATTATTTGTATTCTTATGAATTTTACACAAATTTTAGTATACGTCTAAACTCGTAAATTGTCAATAAAGGTCGACCACATAAAAAACTACTATTCTAATTTGAAATATCAGAATAGCAGTTTTTTTATTTTATATTTATCTTTTCTTCTTTTTTATAGGTTTAGGGTTTTTGTTACTTTTCGGTTTAAAACTAGTTCTATCTGAACTAGGCTTTCTATCACTTTTCTTTTCAGTATCTCTTCCAAAATCACCTTTAGAGCTGACTTCTATGCCATTGCTAGTTTTAGGTCTACCTTGTCCACTACCTTTTTTCTTCCCTCCAGAGAATCTACCTACATAAGGTCTATCTTCCTTAGGCTTTATTAGACATCTTGGGGAATATCCTATTAAATCTTCTCTGCCTGCTCCAACTAATGCATTGTGAACTAAATCATAATTTCTTGGAGCTTTAAATTGAAGTAATGCCCTTTGCATAGCTTTTTCAGTTTTTGATTTAGGAATGTATACAGGCTTCATACCAAGTGGATCTATACCTGTGTAGAACATAGTTGTAGATAATGTTCCTGGTGTTGGGTAGAAATCTTGTACTTGCTCTGGTTGATATCCTGTATCCCTTAAATATTCAGCTAATTCTATTGCACTATTTAATGTTGAACCTGGATGACTTGACATTAAATATGGTATTAAGTATTGCTTTTTACCTAATTGCTCATTTATAGCAAAGAACTTTTGTCTAAACTTATCATAAGTTTGACCTGCTGGTTTTTGCATATATTGTAATACTTCATCTGCAACATGTTCTGGTGCAACCTTTAATTGTCCACTTACATGGTGTTCTATAAGTTCTCTAAGGAACTTATTATCTTTATCTGCCATCACATAATCGTATCTTATTCCCGAACGAACAAATACTTTTTTAATATTAGGAAGTGATCTCAATTTTCTTAATAACTGTAAATATTCACTATGGTCTACATCTAGGTTTTTGCATGGTGCAGGAGATAAACATTGTTTATGTTTACAAGCACCTACTGTTACTTGCTTTTTACAAGCTGCTTTCCTAAAGTTTGCAGTAGGCCCACCTACATCATGTATATATCCTTTGAAATCCGGAAGATTAGTTATTCCTATTGCTTCCTCTATTATAGAATTTTGACTTCTACTTTGTACCGCTCTACCTTGATGGAATGTTATTGCACAGAATGAACAACTTCCAAAGCATCCTCTAGAACTTACTATTCCAAACTTAACTTCTTCTATAGCCGGTATTCCACCCATACTTTTGTATATTGGGTGATAAGTCTTTTGATATGGTAGTGCATATACTTCATCTAATTCTACTCTGTTAAGTGGCTTTTCTGGTTTATTTTGAACTAAAAATTTATTTCCATTAGGTTCAACTATCGCCTTTCCTCTATATGGGTCTTGCTCATCATATTGAACCTTAAATGACTCTAGATATTTCATCTTATCATCACAAACTTCTTTATATGATGGCACTAATATATAATCTTCATATATTTCATCTAAGCTATCAGCCATATAACATGTTCCATTTATATGTCTAATATATTTAGGGTCATATCCATCATTTAGTGCATTTGCAACTTCAACTATTTGCTTTTCACTCATTCCATATACTAATAAATCTGCTCCACTATCTATTAACATAGATTTTCTAACTTTATCACTCCAATAATCATAGTGAGCAAATCTTCTTAAACTAGCTTCTATTCCACCTATTACTATAGGTATATCTTTGTATGCTTCTCTTATTTTGTTACAATAAACTATTGTAGCTCTGTCTGGTCTGCATCCCATTTTTCCACCTGGAGAGTATAAATCTTTATCTCTCATTTTTTTGCTTACTGAGTAATGGTTGACCATAGAGTCCATATTTCCACCATTAACTAAAAAACCAAGTCTTGGTCTTCCTAGCTTCATAAAATCATCAGTAGTTTTCCAATCTGGCTGTGCTACTATACCAACTTTATATCCTTGACTTTCTAATACTCTAGAAATTATAGCTGTTCCAAAACTATGATGATCAACATATGCATCTCCTGTAACTAATACAAAGTCAACTTCATCCCATCCTCTATCTATCATATCTTGTTTGCATATCGGTAAAAATTTATTTTCCATTATATCACCTGCTTATTTTATCATTAAGTTTATTATATCCAATTAATCAATGTGGAAACTATTTTATCATTTTTAACCTATTGTGTCCAATTTTATAATGACTATTTTCCCATAAATATCTATATAACGACAAAAACAATGTGTATCTTCACCAACTTTTGTGAAGATACACACTTTAAATACATACCGATTTAGAATTTTATGTTAAAAAATTCTATTATCTGTTCTTCATGATAATTTATTACTAGCTCTTTTGGGAAGTTTAAAATATCTATTAAAGCTTCTACATTGTTAAACTTGCCTATATCATAGCAAATGTGAGAATCACTTCCCATAACTACTCTAGTCCCATACTTTTTACAAAGCTCTAACATTACATTATAGTTTTCTCTTGCACCTTGTCTAAATGAATCTGGCTTTAAAGATGAGTTGTTTATCTCTAAAAGAACATTTTTTTCTTTTGCCATCTTTACTACAGCTTCATAATCAACCGGGTATCTGCTATCATCTAAATGTCCTATTATTTTCACCTTAGGATTATCCATAATATTTAATATTGCTCTGGTATGTTCTTCTTTAGTTCCTGATTTTAAACATGGTTGGTGTAGACTTGCTATTGCATAATCAAGATTTTTTAAAACATCTTCTTCTACATCTATATTACCATCAAAATCAATTATGTTCGCCTCTATTCCTCTAAGTACCTTAAGCCCATCAACCTCTCTAGGTGTTACATGAAGGTTGTGAAAATGAAACTCATGAGGTCCACCAGGCATTGTGCACGCATGGTCTGACATACCTAAATATTTTAACCCTGCTTCTATTCCTAGTTCTATATTTTCTTTTATTGTACTATACGCATGTCCACTTACAATAGTATGAGTATGTAAATCTATAATAGCTTTCATATTTTATGTCCTCCTATATTGATTAATTTTTAAAATTACCCAAATAGAGCCATATTGCTAGATTGCAAATATGGCCCCCATAAAAATCATTACTTTTCTAAATGTTTAAATTTTTCCTTAAATAGCTCTCCAAGAGTACCTAATGAATCTTCTACTTCTAAGAATTCAGATATATCTTCTTCAGGCTCTCTAACAGCTTCTTTTATTGATAATAACATTCTCTTATCTTTTGGCTTGAAGTTTATAACCATAACTTTAACTTCATCTCCAACATTTACAACATTAGTAACCTTTACAACTCTTTCGTCACTTAATTCAGATATTGGTAAATAACCTTCTACACCTTCTGATATTTCAACGAAAGCCCCTCTTTCTATTATTCTAACAACTTTTCCAGTTATTATATCATCTAATTGTATTTCTTTAGATATCTTATCCCATGGGTCGTTGTTTATATCTTTTAATGCTAATGCTATTTTTTTAGTGTCTTTGTCTACATCTAATACATAAACTTCTATTTCATCACCTTCAGATAAGATAGACTCTACAGATTCAACTCTTGTCCAAGATAAGTTGTTTAAATGGACAAGCCCTTCTAATCCACCGATATCAACAAATGCTCCATAAGGCATTATCTTAGTAACTTTACCCTCTCTTTTTTGACCTGCTTCAAGAGATTCAAATAAATTTTGTTTTTCTTCTTTTATACGAGCTTTTTGTGCTTCTCTTTCGGCCTTTACACGTACTTTTTCTGCTTCTCTCTCTGCTTTTATACGCTCTCTTCTTTCTGCTTTTTCTATGTCTAAACGCTCTTGTAATACATCTCTGTGAGATGCTACAAATCTATTTTTCTTAGTGTCTAATTCTTTAATATATACTTCTAAATTTTTACCTACATATGAAGATGTATCCGTTACAAATTTAGTATCTAATTGAGATATAGGTATAAATAATGAGTATGCTTTATAATTTGCAAAGGCACCTCTTTCTATATTCTTTTCTACATTTACAGTTATTATTCTACGTTCATTAAAAGCTTTTTCTAATTCAGAAAAATCAGCTCTCTTATCAGCTTGTAACTTAGATAAGCTTACCACTCCATCCTTTTGAGATACCTTTGTTATAACTGCACTTATTTCATCACCTATATTATATACTTCGTTTGCATTTTGATTTTTCCCCATATTCAATTCACTTACAGGTACTATTCCATCAAATCCATAGTTTAATTCTAATATAACATTTTCGTTAGTTATTTTAGATATTTTTCCTGTTATTATAGCCCCTACTTTTACTTGACTAAAGGCTTGTTCTTGTTGTTCTAATAACTCTTGCATTGATAAATTATTCGTCATTATTTTACATCCCTTCATTTAATATCATATATATGATTATTATACCATTAATATTTAATACTCTAAAGCACTACTTTTACAGGTTTTTCTATTTTTATAGAGTCTAGTTTTACTATACCATCATATGCCAATATTCCTACTTCATTATTTTATATTATTCACTTTAGAGTGAAATTTATATCAACTCAAACCATAAGTTTACTTTTCATATAATTTAAAAAAATGTACAGAAAATCATTATAGATTATCTGCACATTTTTTAAATTCTCTTTATTAATTACTTCTTATAGTTTCTACCTTTATCGATTTATCTTCATTCCCTACATTAGCTAAAGTCTTTTTATAGAAAATAGTAAAGCAAGTTATCGTTGTTATAACTGCAAGTATATCCGCTATAGGTTCTGCTAATAATACTGCATTTAATTGATTAGTTTTCATTAACATTGGTAATATAAATATTAATGGTACTAATAATATAACTTTTCTAAGTAATGCTAATACTAAAGATATTTTTGCTTGACCAAGTGCTAAGAAGGTTTGCTGACAAGCCATCTGAGCCCCAAATAATATCATCCCTGCAAAGTATATCTTTATTGCTTCAGTTGTTGCTGCCATTATAGCTGGATCATTATTGTTAAATACGCTTACAAATACATGTGGTACAGTCATAAGAAGTGCCCACATTAATAAAGTATACGAACAAGCTAATCCTAGAGTTAATTTGAATGTTTTCTTAACTCTATCCATATTTTTAGCACCATAATTATAACTTATTATAGGTTGAGCCCCTTGAGTTAATCCTGTATTAGGTAGTAATATCATTTGCATTATACTACTCATTATAGTCATAGAACCAACCGCTATATCCCCACCATATTTTTGTAATTGACTGTTTAAAGATACTAAAACTAAACTTTCAGTAGCTTGCATTATAAATGGAGCTACTCCAAGTGCTAATATTGGAAGAACTATCTTTATATCAGGCTTTAAATACTTCTTTTTTATCTTAAGAACACTCTTCTTCCCAAATAAGAAACGAAGTACCCATATTGCAGAAACTGCTTGTGCTGTTATAGTTGCTAGTGCAGCCCCTTTTACTCCCATATTAAGTCCAAATATAAGAATCGGGTCTAATACTATATTAATTATAGCCCCTATTGCAACTGTCATCATACCAACTTTGGCAAAGCCTTGAGTATTTATATACGGATTCATACCTAATGCTATCTGAACAAATACTGTCCCTATTAAGTATACGCTTAAGTATTCAAGTGCATATCCGATAGTTTCTTGACTCGCTCCAAATGCCCATAATACAGGTTCTTTAAATATTAAAAAACCTCCAGTTAAAACTACTGCTAATATCATTAATACAGAGAAACTATTACTCATTATTTTCTCTGCTCCATCATTATCATTTTCTCCCATTTTTATAGCAGCTAAAGGTGCACCACCCATACCCACTAAGGCACTAAATGCAGATATTATTAATATTATAGGAAATGCTACTCCTACACCTGCCATAGCCATCCCGCCATTTTCCATTCGACCAATGAAAATTCTATCAACTATGTTATATAATACATTTACTAACTGAGCTATTATTGCCGGTGCTGCTAATTTAAAAAGTAATTTACCAACACTTCCACTACCTAGATCAGTATTTTTTTCTTTACTCATATATCCAACCTCCTTATTTTAAAGTAATATAACTACATATTATATCACACTTAGCTACTTTTATATGCTATATTATACTATATATTTTTTTTGTAGTATATAATTATTTTAATATAAAATGAATATTAATCATTGTAAACTTATATCCACTTTTTCATATTATGCCATTATAATTTGGGTATATTATTTACATATAATTTTTTTAAGGCTTGGTGAATAAATGTTTAAATCAAAAACAATAGAAGAAATTTTAGATTTTTTTAAGGATACAAATTATAATATAATAAAATACAATAAAAATGATATTATAGCTTTAGAGGATTCTCCTTGTACAAAAGTAGGACTAGTTTTGGATGGACATGTTGATATAAAAAGAATATTAACTAGCAATAATGTTATACACTTATCATCTTTTACTAGAGGAAATTTATTTGGTGAAGTTATAGCTTTTTCTAATGCTACTAAATATCCTGCAACGGTAATATCTACTACCCCTAGCACAATCATGTTTATAGGTAAGACTGATTTTATAGATTTTTGTACTAAATACCCTATATTTTTAGAAATGTTTTTAAATGAACTTACTAACAAAATTATAAACTTAAACAAGTCTATAACAGGTTTATCGCTAGGTAGTATAAGACAAAAGGTAAGTAACTTTTTAATTAATGAACATAAATCACAAGATAGTATGTTTATTAGGTTAAATATGACAAAACAAAAATTAGCTGAATCTATAGGTGTTCCTAGACCATCTTTATCTAGAGAACTTATAAATATGAAAGAAATCGAACTTATTGATTACTCTAAAGATTTTATTAAGATTTTAGATTTAGATGGGTTAAATAAAATATTAATGGAATAAATATTTTGAATCCATCGGTATTTTTGTAATAGTATGTATTATACCTAAGTTTATTATTTTTGCTAAATCAATAAATTTGGGTCTATTTTTTTATCTTCTTGAAAGAATAATATAAACCCTGATTTTTTTAATATATATTTAGCTTCATTATATTGTTGACCTATATTTTTTCGAACAGATGTGGAGTGTTTTCCATTAAATTTTCTTTTAGCTTATAACTCATTTTCTTACCTCCTTTATTATATTTTATATTCAGTATATGGATATACCCTATATCTGTTTATAATTTCTATAATTTAGTATATTTAAGGTAAGTGAATATCTTTATGTACTTTTAGAAATTATTTTAGATGTTTTCAGAAAAATTTCTTGCAAATTTTTACAAAAACATTTAAAATAGATATTCCAAGGAACTAAGTTTTAATTCCTTATTGATAACCGTATATTTTTCATTTTAAAAAGACCATATTACCTCAGTGGCAATATGGTCTTATCTTTGTATCTATTTTTAATTTAGTTTGCGTAGTATAGGTTTTGTGATGGATATTCTGGATCACATGTTACATCTATTCCAAGCTCTCTAAATGTTTGTTCATCATCTTTACTTAATATAGTAGTTGCATGAGCTTGAGCTCCATTTAACATTGGAAGTTTTTCCATTACAAATTGAGCAGTTGGATTTGTTACAGCACATATACTAAGAGCTGCTAATACTTCTTCACAACTCAATTCAGGCGTTCTACTTGCTAAAGTCTTAGTTTTTAAATTTAATATTGGTTCTAATATTGCTGGAGATATTAAGTGCATATCATCTGCTATGTTTGCTATATACTTTATAGCATTTAATATTACTGCTGCACTGGCATTCATTATATTTGAACCTTTACCCGTTAATATCATTCCATCATATAACTCTATTGCAACTACTGGGCAAGTATCATTTTTACTAGCTCTTTCTTTTAATTTTAAACTATAATTTCTAGCTGGTATCACTACTGTTCTATCTTCAGGCTTTAGATTGACTTCTTCCATTATTAATTGGATAGTCTCATAAGCACTCTTATCAAACTGACCTTTTTTGTATTCACAAGCAGTTTTAAAATATCTTCTTATTATTTCTTGTCTTGCCGCTTCTTGAACAACTTCATCATCAGTTATACCAAAACCTACTCTATTGACACCCATATCTGTTGGTGATTGATATATTGATTCTTTTCCTGTTATTTTTTCTATTATTTTCTTAAGAACTGGGAATAATTCTAAATCTCTATTGTAGTTTACAGATGTTTGTCCATATTTTTCAAGATGGAATGAATCTATCATATTAACATCCTTTAAATCAACTGTTGCAGCTTCATATGCTATATTTACAGGATGCTTTACTGGTAAATTCCATACTGGGAACGTTTCAAATTTAGAGTATCCAACACTATTTCCTCTTTTATTTTCATGATATAACTGACTTAAACAAGTTCCTAATTTGCCACTGTTTGGCCCTGGAGCTGTCATCACAACTATAGGCTTAGTAGTTTCTATATATGGATTTGCTCCATACCCTTTATCACTCACTATTGTGTTTACGTCTGTTGGATATCCTTTTGTTGGAGCATGCTTGTATACTTTTATTCCTCTACGTTCTAATTTATTTATAAATACTGTTGTTGCAGGTTGTCCTTCAAATCTAGTGATTACTACACTGTTTACATCTAATTCATAAGACCTTAAATCATCTATAAGTCTTAAAACTTCCATATCATAAGTTATTCCGTAATCCCCTCTGATTTTGTTTCTTTCTATATCACCTGCATAAACACATATAACTACTTCAACTTTCTCTTTCATATGTTGTAGAACTTTTATTTTTGCATTTTCATCAAATCCAGGTAAGATTCTTTTTGCGTGTAAATCTCCTATTAGCTTTCCACCAAACTCTAGATATAGTTTATCAAAGTTATTAACTCTCTCTAGTATATACTTTGATTGTTCCTTTAGGTATTTCTTATGATCGAATCCTATTTTCATATTTCCACCTCACTAAATTTTTAATTATTGATAACCGTATATTTTTTATTTTTATATGTATCTATTTTTTTAACTAAGTTTATATTATACAGTTGAAAAAAGGAAAATTCAAGATATAGACTTTATTTTTTTTTATAAATATACATATTTAGATATATTATTCATACATATTCATCAAAAAAATAGACTATCATTAGATAGCCTATTTTCTTATCAAACTAGCAGCCGCATCCTCCGTCGAATCCTTCTCCGCAGCTACAAACGATTAATAATAATATTAAGAATGGTATCCATGCACAAATGTCAAAATCTACCCAGCAATCTTGGAAAGCCAAGAATAAAAAGAATAATATTATTATCCACCATCCTGATCCACACATTATCCCATTTTCTCCAAAAAATCTATCTAGCATTTTGTTACCCCCCTGTTGAGTTCTATGTGGAGTGTTTACTCCTAAAATATACTATGATGCTAGATAGATTTTTGACATTACTTTTCACTATAAAATTTTATATTTTTAATCTACTGATTTAAGAGATTCGACCATTTTTACAGTTTTTAACTTATAATACATTGCTAAATTAACGATTATACCAAGAGCCACAGTAAGTACAGCTGCTATTACATAGCTTTTAAAACTTATCACTCTACCAAACATCATACTATCTAACTCTACTGTAACCATTATAAATTGATGTAGGATTTTTCCAAGTCCAAGACCTGCAAAAGTTCCTATTATAGTAAGTATTATATTTTCCCTGTATATATATGATGATACTTCATTATCGTAAAATCCTAGGACTTTTATTGTTGCTATTTCTCTAATTCTCTCCGATATATTTACATTAGTTAAGTTATATAAAACTATAAATGCTAATATTCCTGCTGATACAGTCATTAAGAGTACAACATAATTTAAGCTCTTTATAGTATTGCTAAAGTTTTCTCTAGCTCCACTATTAAAGGTAACACCTTTAATTAAATCATTTTCCATCAAATCTGATCCTAACTTAGATTCTTTATCATTTGATATATCCTTTACAGTACCTATTGCCATATTAAACTCTGTATCTCTACCAAATACTTCTTTATAATACTTAGGTGATATATATGCATAATGTGAGATATAATTTTCTGTTATTCCAGTTACTAGTACCTTAACTTTTTTATCTTTACTATTTTTAAGTTCTATGTTATCTCCTACTTTAATATCAAGTGTTCTTGCTATTTTTTCAGAAATAACCACCCCGCTATCATCTAATTTTATAGGGTCCTGCGACTTTCTATCTCTAAGATGTATGAATTCTTCCATATTAGAAATGCTATCAGGAACTACTATAGTTATATCTTTTTCAGTTTTATCTATTACTATATTTCCATTTTCATTATTTATAAATTGATGTTTTAATATTCTCTTATCATTAGATATATAATCCGAGATTTTATCTATATCACTATTTAATAAGTCATTATCTAAAACAACAGTCATATCATACTTAAACAAACTACCATATTGTCCATCTACAATCATTTGTATAGAATCTCTTATACCTAATCCTGTTAATATAAGAGCTGTACACCCTGATATACCTAAAACTGTCATGAAAAATCTCTTTTTATATCTAAATATATTTCTTATAGTAACTTTTCCTATAAAACTAATTTTATTCCATATGAAAGGCATTCTTTCTAATATTATTCTTTTTCCATTTTTAGGTGCTCTAGGTCTCATTAATATAGATGGTGTTTCCTTAAGTTCTTTATGACACGCTAGATATGCAGATAATGTTGTTATACCTACAGCAAGTAAAGTTACTCCAATAGCTATTGTAACATCAAAAGTTAAAATAGCGCTTGGAAGTGTGTACATTATTCCATAAGCATTAAATATTACTATAGGGAATATTGTAAATCCTATTGCTAATCCTAGCATACTTCCTAATAAACTTGCACTTAGTGCATATATTATATATTTTTTAGATATTTTACCTTCACTATATCCAAGAGCTTTCAATGTACCTATATTTATTCTTTGTTCATCTACCATTCTAGTCATAGTAGTTAAACAAACTAGTGCTGCTACTGAGAAAAAGAATACAGGAAATATTTTAGCAAGTGCATCTATACTATTAGCACTATTTTCATATTGGGCATATGAATAGTGACTATTTCTATCTAGTACATACCACTCCGGTTTTTCAATTTTATTAATTTCATCTTCTGAGTCTTCTATCCTCTTTTTAGCTTTTTCTAATTCACTTTCAGCTTCTGCTTTTGAGTTTTTTAGTTCTATTTTTGCATTATCAATTTTTTTATTCTGTGTTTTCAGTTCTACTTCTGCTTTATTAAGTTCATCTTTGGTCTTCGATTCTATTTTTACTAAATTTAACTTTTGTGCCTCTAACTTACTTTTATTATTATCTAAAAATATTTTTATACTTGTAAGTGTATTTTCACCTTTTTTAAGTTCTTGTTTTTTGGATTCTAACTCTTTTTTTCCGTGTTCATAATTAGAATTCACTTTAGATAATATGTTTTTCTTTTCATTTATTTTCTCATTTGTAGAGTCTTTTTCTTCTTTAGTTAAATTTTCACGTTGTAGTGAATCTTCTAATATTGATATTTCAGATTTTATACCTTGAATCTGAGTATTTACACCGTTAAGATTATTTTCAGCTTCTTTAATTTTAGTTTCTATCTCTGGTTTGTTTTTATAAAACTGATTTTTTGAATTTTCATATTTTGCATATCCATCATTTAAAGCTTTTTCTCCATTTTTAATCTCAACTTTACCGTTATTTATTTCAATTTCAGCCTGTTTTTTTTTACTCTTTATTAGATTTTCAGCATCTGATATTTGTATTGTAAACTTTTCTATATCTTTACTTGCACTGTCTAATTTTTCATCAACTTCTTTTTTCTTATCTTTAAATTCATTTTTACCTTTTTCTAGTTCTTCCTTTGCACTTCCAACTACTTCATCATGTCTTACTTGTATTCTAGCATCTGATATATTTTCTATTTCTTCTGATACTTTATCTACAACATCAAAGTAATCATCATTATAAGAATTTTTCTCCTTAGTACCTTTTACAGTAACAAACATTTCTGTGTAGGCTTCCATATTAAAATCTTCTTGTAAAATTATAGCTACGGCCTCAACTCTTCCACTACCTATATCACTACTTCCCTTTTCGTAACTTAAATAATAAGGAGTTTCTATATATCCTACAACTTCATATTCATTAGTTTTTAAAGTATTTTTAATATCATCATCAGTTCCAGATTTAAGATTTATTTTTGAACCTATTGGTATCTCTAAGTTATTTATTTTAGGAGATTCTATCACTACTTCCCCAGAGTTTTGAGGAAGCCTTCCTTCAATTAAATTAACTTGATTTATGTAATCTTTGCTATTATTTTTTATATAGTCTAAAGGTATGCTATGTACTCTTAGTGTACTTTCCTTTGAGTTATAATTTGTAATTACATCTGTAGAATAAGTTGGGAAAATACCTTCAACTCCAGTAATTTTTTTTACAGCATCTACATCATCATCTGTAAGCCCAAGTGTAGACAAAACCCTTATATCCATAAGATTATAATCATCAAAGTATTTATCTGATGTATTTTTCATTACTATAGGACCTACTTTTATTCCTGAGAAAAATGCAACTCCAAGTGCAACTATGCATAATATAGATAAAAATCTACCCTTTGTTTTTTTTATATCTCTTATAATATCTTTATTTAAGATACTTTTCATTGCTACCACTCTATCCTTTCTATTGAAACAGGATTTTCATTGATAGTCATACTTTTTATCTTTCCATTTCTAACTTCTATTACCTTATCCCCCATTGGAGTCAATGCTAGGTTATGGGTTATTATTATTACTGTCATTCCCATTTTTCTGCAAGTATCTTGCAACAATTTTAATATTGCTTTTCCAGTATTATAATCTAATGCTCCTGTCGGTTCATCACATAATAATAGCTTTGGATTTTTAGCTAATGCTCTAGCTATTGCAACTCTTTGTTGCTCTCCCCCAGATAATTGGGCTGGAAAATTACTTTTTCTATCAGATAACCCTACTGCTTCCATTACTTCATCTATATCTAATGGTTCTTTACAAATTTGGGTAGCTAGCTCTACGTTTTCACGAGCTGTTAGATTTTGTACTAAATTATAAAATTGGAATACAAATCCAATATCAAATCTTCTATATGTTATCAAATCTTTATTTGAATAATTATTTATTTCATTTCCATCAACTATTATCTTTCCACTAGTAGGGCTATCCATCCCACCTAAAATATTTAGTATTGTACTTTTTCCAGCACCACTAGCACCAGCAACTACAACAAATTCACCTTTTTTAACAGAAAAATCTACTCCAACTAGTGCAGATATCTCTACCTCACCCATTTTATAAATTTTTTTCACATCTTTAAACTCTATATACTTACTCACGTATTCCTCCCTCTACTTCTGCTATTTTTTTATAATTTATTATATCATTAACTATATATATATGTTAGCTTATCAAAAAAAGATAGATGTGAATTTTTATTCACATCTATCTTTTATATAATCTTTTTTATCAATACTATTAAAATTTTATAATTATATCTCCATAATTATAGGGAAAACACTTGGTCTTCTTTTAGTTTTATCATATATAAAGTTCTCTATAGATTTTTTAACTCCGCCTTTTAAAACTTGCCACTCCATAACCTTATCTTCTAAGCACTTTTCAACTTCTTCTCTAGCTATTTTTTTAATAGTATTTATTAGTATTTCAGATTCTCTAGCATATATGAATCCTCTAGTTATAATATCTGGTCCTGCTATTATGCTATAAGTTTCACGTTCTATAGCTATTACTATAGTTACCATGCCATCTTTTGCTAGATATCTTCTATCTCTAAGTACTATATTTCCTACATCTCCTACACCTATGCCATCTACAAATACAACTCCCGTATGAACTCTTCTCGATGAATTTGCACTATTTCTTGATACTTCAAGTACCTGTCCTGTTTCTAGTGTAAACACATTTTCTGGTTTCATCCCAAGCTTAATTGCCAAGTCACTATGATGTTTTAAGTGTCTGTATTCACCATGAACGGGCATAAAATATTTCGGCTTAACTAAAGTATGTATTAGCTTTAATTCTTCTTGATATGCATGACCTGATACATGAACTTCTTCCAAGTCTTCATATATTACTTCTACACCTTTTCTAAATAATTGATTAATAACCCTTGATATTAATTTATCATTACCTGGAATTGGTGAAGCTGATATTATAAATAAATCATCTCTATCTATTTCTATTTTTCTATGAGATCCATATGCTATTCTTGATAATCCTGCCATGGCTTCTCCTTGGCTACCTGTAGTTATTATAGTTACATTTTTAGTTGGATAATTATTTATTTCATCTATAGTTATAATAAATTCATCCGGTATATGAAGATATCCTAGTTCCATAGCCACTTGTGATATATTTTCCATACTTCTTCCACAAAAAGCAATTTTCCTATTTTGTTTTATTGATGCATTTGCTATTTGTTGCATTCTATGTATATTAGATGCAAATGTAGCTACTATAACTCTTCCTGTTGCAGTTGAAAAAATTCTCGATAGAGTTTCTCCGATAGTCATTTCAGAAAGTGAATGACCATGCCTTTCTACATTTGTACTATCTGCTAATAATAATAGTACCCCTTTTTTTCCTATAGCTCCTATTCTACTTAAGTCTGTAATCTGACCATCTATAGGTGTATAGTCTATTTTAAAGTCACCTGTATGAAATATTGTTCCTGCAGGTGTGTATATAGCTAATGCACACGCATCTGCAATACTATGAGTAACCCTTATAAATTCTACTGACATACTTTCTATTTTTATTGTATCTCCTGTTTCTACAGGTATTATTGTACAATCAGAAAAAATATTATGTTCTTTTAACTTATTTTCTAATAATCCAAGTGTAAGCTTTGTTCCATATACAGGCATATTTAATTGTTGTAAAATATATGGTATTGCACCTATATGATCTTCATGCCCATGTGTTAAAAACATTCCTTTTATTTTATCTTTTCTCTCTATTAAATATCTAATGTCTGGTATTACCAAATCCACTCCATACATTTCTTCATCAGGAAAAGATACTCCACAATCTATTACTATTATTTCATCATCATATTCTATTGCAGTAATATTTTTACCAATCTCTCCAAGACCACCTAGTGGAATTACCTTAACACTATTTTTATTCATTTTTTAAAATCTCCTTTTATTTCTATATTTTATATTTATCTTCAATTTATTTATTTTAAATTTAAGTTCATTTACAACTATTTATTATTTTTTCTTTATTTACTTATAATTAACCCTATTTTAGCAAAAAAATTCACTTTGATCATGTCGCCGACGTAGTCCCCAAGTTAATATGCTTATATAAAAAATAAGCTATGTATCAATTTTAGATACTATAGCTTATCTTTTATATTATTCTATTGTAATACTCCAATTTCCCTCTACTATATACTCATGAGGAGTTATTTCAAATTCTAAGGTTTTAGTATTTTTATCATCAGGTTCTATCGATATAGTTTCAACAATAGAATATTCACCTATTATGCTACCGTATCCTGAAAAATCTCTTTTAATGTTAAATAAACTTCTTGTTGCTCTAATTCCTATATTACTTATTTTTATATTACTATCCTTATTTTTAGGAAAATGAAGCTTTAATTCATATATATTATTTTGATTTTTAACTATATTAACAATGCTAACAATATTATTTTTAGACAAATACTTATTATCATCTTTTAATTCTATATCTTTATTTATATCTAGTTTGCCTTTCTTTGGTAAATCCACTTTTACAGTTGTTGGATATGTTGTTCCATAAATATTTATGCCTACTTGAGGAATTTCAATAGTGTATGGTTTAGTTAAATTAGATATGTCAAAATTAAAGTTATTAGCTCTATCACCATGATGAATAAGCTCTCCATTTACAGTTTTTCCATTCACATCCCTTAGGACTACTCCTGTACTAAATTTATCAATATAATTCTCTTTTCCATAATATCTTACATCTGCATTTAGTCCTTCTACTAATGATAAAAAGTTTACATCTAAATTATTTTCTTCTTCTTTTATTATTGCTGTTATAGATATATTTTCTTTAGTGTTTGTAGGTCCTAATTCACTATAGCTACTTACAGATTTTGCATTCTTCAAGTGCGCCTCAAAATCCACATTATTTCCATTTTCTAATTTTATAGAATATACCACTAAGCTATTTTCATCATAATCAAAGTTTTCAGTAAAAACATGACCTAACAACCATGTTTCTCCTCCCCATCCAAGAGATCTGTTGTCTGTATTTATTATTTTTCCTCCAATTTTTATAGATGCTTCTTTAGTTGGCTTTGATTCATTTCCATTTACTCTTGTATATATAGTGTTGTTTATTGTATCTATAGTTAAACTTTCTAATTTAAGTATATTTCCATCTACTTCTTTTTCTATAGGATTATCTATTACATAAACTCCACTTCCATTATTTAATATTGCTCCTTCTCCTGGTATATAGCTATACATTTTATCTATTATAGCCTTAGCTACTGGTGTTCCAACTGCTAGAACTATAACTATTGAAGCTACTATACCTATTCTCTTTTTATAATTTAACTTTCTTTTATCTTTAGAGTTTATCTTACTATTTATTGATATTATATTTTTATCTTCTTTATTATTATTTTCATCTTCTATTTTTTCATATACTTTCATTTTAATTTTTTCCTTGTCATATTCATTTATGTCTTTTATATCATCATTAAAAAATACAGATAATTCTAGTTCTAAATCTTCTGTGTTTTTAGATTCATCAATTATCTTTTTTATATCTTTATCTTCCATAAGATTTACTCCTCTCCTAGCAATTTTTTCACTTTTAAACGACTTCTATATAATCTATTTTCTACACCACTTCTAGTATCATTAAATTTATTTGCAATAGAATTAATATCATAATCCATAAAATACCTTAAATAAAAATATGTTTTATCTGGTTCTTTAAAGACTTTTATTATATTTATAAGTTTTTTTAATTTTTCTTCTTTTATATTCATTTCTTCTATATCATATTTCCCGAGAATATTAAATGTATCTATAGAAACTAGTTTCTTTTTTTCTATATTTATTATTTTTCGTTTATAATCTAATGCTTTATATTTTGCTTTAATTAATATAAAAGTTTTTAATGACCCTTTTGTATACTCAAGTTCATCTATTTCATCCCAAATTTTTAAAAATACATCACTAACACATTCTTCTATATCTTCCTTACTACAATATCCTCTCATTATACTTTCTACTATATAGTAAATATTTTTACTGTATAAATCTATTAGCAGGTCTAAGCCTTTTTGATCTTTACTTTTAATTAATTTTATAATTTCATTGTCCATTCTACTAACCTCCTTTCACTTTATACTACGTTTATTTTTTTAATATCTCTCATATTTATTTTATATTTTTTATTTATCTTTTAAAAATCCACAATGTATGTATTATGTATTCTTGTGTTTTTATAGAAGGAATATGTTTTTATATATAGAATTTATAATATATCAAGAATTAAGAAAACATTTTCCTAAATCATTTTAATAGAAGGTTGGTGTAGTTTATGATAAGTAATATATTTAATTTCCCTTATAATTTTAGAGCAGTAGCAAGGTTGGATTCTGATAATATAGTTCACAATCATCTTTACCACAATTGTCCTATTGGTAGAATAGATGATAATAATATTATACACAATCATTATATTGACAATTCACCTGTTGGTCGAGTTGACTTAGACGGTGTTATACACAATCATTATACTGATAATTCTCCTATTGGAAGGGTTTGTTCTCAAGGTTTTATACATAATCACCAAACAGATTATAGCCCTATTGGTAGAGTAGACGGTGATAATGCTCCTTTGGCTGGAAGTACTTATTTATTGTTAGTCCACGGTAACAGATAGTATCCTAATAATAAAAAATTAATTGATTCGCATAAATTACAAAAGTCTACCCTAATTTTGAATTCTAGGTAGACTCTTTTATTTAAACTTTTATTTTATAAATTGATTTACATAGTTTATCATCATAATTTTTAAAACTCCACAATAATCTACTACTTGAGCTATTTGATTATTATTTTCTGTTTGACTATTGTAATTTGCTATTTTAAATGTGTATTCTCCATTTAATTCCTCTATCATATATCCAGCATCTTTAATATTGTTTATCTCTAAATCAGCTAAATCAACCTCTTCATCTACTATAATTTCTTTATTTGCACAAAGTATTTCATCATTAGACAAACCTTTATGTGTAGCAAATACTACATATGTTCCACTAGGTGTATCCTTATCATTTCTTACAAAAAGTCTATTTGTAAGACTACTCTTAAGCATATTTACAGGAATTAAATTTGAATCTAAAACTTCATCTAAGTTTTCTTTTGTATGTTTTATAAATCTTTCCATATCAAATTTATCTTTTTCTATTTTTAATATATTCAAAGTTTCTAAGCTTTCCTTAGGTATGTACTTTGCAACATTTTCAAAAACATGATATACATCTTTTATTTCGTAACCTTTATTAAGGTAATTTTCTTTTATTTCATATTCTTCATCAAATTCGCACATTAATTTAGATAATTCTTCTTTAGTAGTACTATCTTTTATACTAGTTACAAAAGGTATTATCTTACTTGGTTTCATTAGGAAGTTTTGAAGTGGTTTCATAGCTTCATTAGCTTCGTTTATATCATTTTCTTCAAATGCTACTTCTATACCATCTTCTAAAAATGCTACCTCCACTTCCATTTCATATTCTTCTTCACTCATTACATTTGTTCCTACTGGATACATTACTATTAATTTACTTTTGTCATAAATATATCCAAATGAATAATCTAGTTCTATTTGTCTTGTCATAATTTTCTCCTTATACTATGTATATATTTTATATTATATCCTTTTTATTCAAATATAGATAATCTAATATTTCAAATTCCCTTATATCTAAAAAGACGCCTTCAAGGCGCCATATATTATTTATCTTTTTTTGATTTATAATTAAGTCTTAACATTTTCAAATGCCTTCTTATAAAATATACTTCCACTGTCATAGCTAGACAACTAATTAATCTTGTACTAATTTCTGTACTATTTATAGCTATATTATAAAAATACGTAATTAGAGATATATCTAATCCTATCATTATTGCATCAAACATTTTCTATTATTATCTCCTATTCATTATATTTATATCATAATTTACATCTACAAATTTTTAATTTCTTATAATTAATAGTGTTATAATATCAAAATAGGATTATTAAGTCAAATAAATTTAATCTTTCCAATTTTATTTAGATTTATTTGAACATAATATTAATAATTACATCCACTAAGGAGATTTATATTATGACTATAAAAATGCCAAATCTTAAAGGTAAGCTTATGGAATATATAAAATTTAATATTGTAGGTATAACTAACTTTTTGCTTTCCCAAGTACTCTACATTACTCTGTATCTAGTATTTAAACTAAATTATATAGTTGCATATACTATTACTAGTATTGTAAGTATTACTGCATCTTACTTCTTTAATTCAAAATATACTTTTAAAGATAAGGATTATTCAGCTAAAAAGTTTTATATGACTGTTGCTGTTTATATTGGTGAGTATCTATTAAATATGGGTGTGATAATAATAATGGTAAATTTTTTTGGAATAGGAGAAATAATAGCTCCATTTTTAGCACCTATTATTTCTACACCTCCTGCATTTTTCCTAATGAGATTAGTTATAAAAAGATGATTTCTGTTTTTTAAGAAATCATCTTTTTTACTTGATTTAATCTACTATGATTTTTGTTTTTCTTAAGATTATACCTATAATAATTATAACTCCCATTACTCCCGAGATAGGATATATAAAATTGACTAAGGTTGCAAAAGGTAATCTCCCTCCTATAAACCCTAGTACACTACACCCTACTGCCATATATCTAAACTTATATGTATTTTCCTTAGCAAAACTTGAACAAGTACTCCAAAGTAGAGGAACTGCGGTAGTGTATATTCCAGCTATAAGCATAACAGAGAATATCATCCCAACAATTGGAGATATCTTATCTGCCATATATAGTGTTGGTATTTCTTTTATATAAACATTTTGTATATCTGAAAGTAAACCAATATTTAATACTATAGCAGCAAGCATAAATGCCACCCCTCCAATTACTCCACCTAATATACAGTTTTTCTTGTTTTTAGCAGTTTTTCCAACTCCAACTAAAAAAGGCGTTACTACGATTACATTTAATCCACTATATAATGGAGCTATTAACCACCAATTTTCTGTTGCTCTAGTGATATTAATCCCCTCTATAATTTTATTTACATTAACTAAACTCTCATAGTTTCTTGCTATTGTCACTATCCCTATTCCTATTGATACAATTACAATCATAGGACCAATATTTCCAAGAATATCTATTAATCTATTCATTCCTAATAATATTGACCCAAGTACTAATATTACTAATATCATACTTCCTAAATTTTTGCTTATCCCATAGTATTGATTCATTGCTGCACCTGCACCTGATATCATAACTACAAAACTACAAAAGAAAAATATAGGCATAAATATTTTAAATAACTGACCTATTTTATCTCCACATAAATATTTAAATATATCATTACTAGATCTTAGTCTTACAGATTTTCCAATTTCTAAAAGACTAGCACCACAATATGCTAGTATCACCATACAAAATATACTAGCTAAAATACTTATAGCTCCATGTGAAGAAAAAAACTGAATTATTTCTTGTCCCGTTGCAAATCCAGAACCTATACATACAGATATATATGTTCCTGCAAACTTCATAATTTCATTAAAGTTACTTCCTTTACTCATTTTTATCCCCCTTGTTTTATATTTTAACTTTGTCCATACTAATTTATATGCTTATTTTATTTCATTATTGTTAAAATCAAAAAAGTAGGTATAAAGATTTTCTAAAATCTTTATACCTACTTTAAGTTTTACTATTTTATACAATTTCGTATCCTCTTGACCTTAATGTCTTACATACATATTCAAGATCTTTATTTTTCACCATTATATAGTCGCTATCAAGAGTTGATATTTCAAATATATTTATACTTAGATCTTTTAATACTTTCTCTATTTTAGATAAAAATCCTACTAAATATAAATTTAATGGCTCTAGTATCTTTAGTAATTTCCATTCTTCGTCTCCGTCAACCTCTTTTGGTATATCTTCATCTAAGCATATTAAACTTAATTCTTCTTCTATTTTTGTTATATAGTAAAAACTCTTAGTATCTACAAATATTGGTGAGTTTAAGTTGTTTTCTAAATTATAGACTACATAATCACCTTTGAATAATTTTAGCTGCATAAAACCAACCCCTTTTGTCTTTTAACTTACTATTCAATTAAATTTGCAATGAGTCTATCTTATTAACACTTAATAAACTTTTAAGCTATTTCTTCTTTAGTTTCTTTATTATACATATTTAAATCAAAATCTTTTTCACTATTTGCTATTATAAGAGTACATATATTATCTCCCATAACATTTACTGTAGTTCTAAACATATCTATTATTCTTTCAACACCCATTATAAGACCAATTCCCTCTAGTGGAAGACCTACTGATTGAAGAACCATAGATAGCATTATCATTCCTACTCCTGGTACACCTGCTGTACCTATAGAGGCTAATGTAGCTGTAAGAACTATTGTCATCATATCATTTATCCCTAAATCTATTCCATATATTTGAGCTATAAATAATGCTGCTATACCTTGCATTATAGCTGTTCCATCCATATTTATTGTTGCGCCCATAGGTATTGTAAATGATCTAGTGCTTCTTCCAACACCTAATTCTTCCATTATCTCTAAACTAGCTGGTACAGATGCATTACTTGATGCTGTTGAAAAAGTAATTGCTGCAACGCTTGTAAATTTTTTTATAAATGGTGATATCCTTTGCTTTGTAAATATTTTAAATAATCCACCATACACTATAGTTACGTGTATAAGTAATCCAAGTAATACTACTAACACATATTTTAATAATGCAAATACTGCATCTGTTCCTACAGTAGCAAAAGTATTTGTAACTAATGCAAATACTCCATATGGAGCAAATAACATTATTATATTTACCATCTTCATACATATTTCATTTGCACTTTCAAATATAAGTCTAACAGGTTCTGATTTTTTTCCTACCATACTCATTGCAATTCCTATAAGTAAAGCAAAGAATATAACTTGTAACATATCTCCATTAGCTAATGATGCAATAGGATTTGTTGGTATTATGTTTAATATTATTTCAACTAATGATTTTGATTCTCCTATTGCCACTTCCCCTGCAACTACACTACTCATATCAAGACCCATACCAGGTTTTAGAATACTTCCCAAAGTTAATGATATAATTATTGCTATTGCAGTTGTTCCTAGATAAAATAACATTGTTTTTCCACCAATTCTCCCAAGTTGTTTAACATCCCCCATTGAAGATGAACCACAAACTAATGATACAAATACTAGTGGTACAACCATCATCTTTATTGCTGCTGTAAATCCATTGCCAGTAATTTTTATAATTCCATTTAATAAAACTGTATCTTTTATATATCCTCCAGGTAATCCTTTTAATATAAGTCCAAATAAAAAACCTAATAATAGACCTAATAATATTTTACTTGTTAATGATATTTTCTTTTGCATCTCTAATTCCCCCTTTTCGAACTTTTTTATATACTATACTTTATATTATACACTTGTTATGCTTTACGTACATAAAAAATTAAAGTCAATATGTTATATTTATATCATAAATTTAATTAAATTAAGTTTTAAGTTGTTCGAACTTAATTTAATTATTTTTACCAGTTTTAACCAACTATATTTAATGTAAATAAGCTAAAATTTATTATTTTAAAAATGGTTTGTATTTTTCAATAATAATACTTATTTTTAGCTTGCTTAATATTATATAATTTCTACTTTTTATTGGTGAATATATATACATAAATTCCCAACAAAAAAAGACCTAGTTTTTTAACTAAGCCCTAATTTTATTATATTTTAAAAAGGAAGATCTTCTTCAGCTAACTCTACATCAACCCTATGTTCTTCAAACAATGCTGTTGCATCATAATATTGTGGATTATCTTGTGATGCTTTATTTGAATTAGCTCCTATATTTATAAAATTAAATTCAGTTGCTCTTACAGTTGTCTCGATTTTAATTTCGCCATTTTCAGTTTCATATTTATCAACTCTTAAAGCACCTTCAATACCTATTAACTTTCCTTTGTTGAAATACTTAGAACAAAATTCTGCATTTTTCTCCCAAGCTTCTATTTTTATAAAATCAGTATCTCTAACTCCATATTTATTTTTGTATTTTCTCTCTACTGCTAGTGTAAATTTAACCATTGGTGTTTGAGACTTTCCTACATACCTTAATTCTGGGTCTTTTGTAAGTCTTCCTAATAATACAACATTATTCATTTTTATCACCTTTTATTAAAAATTTTAAGTACATATTATTAGGATTATAGACAAACAGCAGTTCGTTTATACTTATTTTTTTAATTTTTTAATAAAGTAAATATTAGACAAGATTTGTCTTCTATATCTACATTAAATACATTACTTTCTTTAAATATACGCTCTACATATTTTTTAGTTATAGTTTTGTACTCGATTTCTTCAAGTGAATATCCCTCTATATTTAACGATAATGACTCTAAATTTTCACTTCTATTTAATAAAACTAATATACTTTCAGATCTATTTTCTTCATCAAATCTAATATATCCAAATACATCATTATTGTTAGTATCTATAAATATAGTATCTCCACTAACTAATGATTTATTTTTATTTCTTATCGTAGTTAGATTTCTATAAAAATCTATCATATCCTCATCTTCATTTTTCCAAGGGTATGCTCTTCTGTTGTCAGGATCTGTTTTCCCTTCTAACCCTGCTTCGTCTCCATAGTATACATATGGAACACCTTCGAATGTCATTTGAGTTGCAACTGCTAACTTAACTAATGATTTGTCTTTATTTAATTCTGTTTTTATTCTATTTACATCATGCGTTCCTATTAAGTTAAGATTAGACTTAAATGATTCTTTAGGATAGTTTTCTTTTATTACCATATATGCATTATTCAAATCATTAGATGATATTTCTCCCTTTAAAAATCTAACTATATTATCTCTAAATGGATATCCCATTGCTGCATCTAACTCTTTTCCTAAAAAATAACTTCTTCTTTCTCCATAACTTACTTTATTAGAAGCATCTTCCCAAACTTCACCCACTAAAATAGCGTCTTCATCTACTTCTCTCAATTCCTTTTTCATTTCTTTTATAAATTTACTAGGAAGCTCATCAGCAACATCTAATCTCCATCCTTTAACACCCATACCTGTCCACTTCTTTATTACACTATCTTCATCATAGATAATATAGTCCATAAAACTAGGTTCAAGTTCATTTGTATTAGGAAGAGCCTTTATATCCCACCAACATTTATAATTTTCTGGGTGATTTTTAAAAGTATACCAATTACTATACTTTGATTCTTGTGACTGATATGCACCTACTGTATCATATCTACCATATTTATTAAAATATTTACTATCTGCTCCAGTGTGGCTAAACACTCCATCTAACATTATAGATATTCCCTTTTGAGCAGCCTTATCTATTAATTCTTTAAGTATTTCTTCATCTCCAAACATAGGGTCAATAGTCTTATAATCACCGGTATCATACTTATGATTACTAGATGATTCAAATATAGGACTTAAATATATTATACTTACTCCTAATTTTTTAATATATGGAAGCTTATGTATTATACCTTTTAAGTTTCCTCCATAAAAATCCCATCTTGAAATACTTCCATCTTGGTCTTTTATATACATTGGCTCATCTTTCCAATTTGCATATATAAAACTATTAGACTTTGGATTACTTACTCTTCCAGTTCTATTACCATTATTAAATCTATCTACAAATATATGGTATAGTATCCCCTCTTTATACCAACTTGGAGTTTTAAAGTCCTCATATACAGTTATTTGATATTTATTTATCCAATCATAAGAATATTCTACTGCCTCTGCATTATTATTATTTTTCCCATAGAATAACCTTTGTTCATATCCATCTATAACTATATCTACCTCAAAGTGATAAAAGTATACTCCTACCTCTTCAAATCCATCAAACTCAACTGTAAATAAATCTTCTTTTTTCAAATTCAATCGCTGTATTTCAATATCTTCTCTAAAAATCACCAATGTAATATTATTTATCTGATAATTTCCATTTTCTTTTACCACAATTTTCATTTTTTCATTAATCTTTAAGGCTCCAAAAGGAGCCTTAAAGTCTTTATTCCATGAATTATAGTTTATTACACTTCTCATTTATCTCACACCCTTTGAGCCAAATATCCCTTGCATATTCCGATATAGTTCTATCTGTAGAGAATATACCTGAGTTAGCTATATTTACTAAAGACATTCTGCTCCACTTTTCTTTTTCTTTATACAATGCTTCTACCTTACGCTGTGCTTCTGAATAATTTTGAATATCTCTTAGTACAAAATACTCATCATTATATGTTATTAAGGAATTATAGATTTCCATTCCCTCTTTTTCCATATTTGGTATGAAACCATTTATCAAATCGTCCACAACTCTTCTTATATTCATATTAGAATTGTATAAATCAAGAGCAGAATATCCGCCGTATTTATTATAATCTAAAACTTGTTGAGCACTTAGTCCAAAGATAACTATATTATCTTCCCCTACCTGTTCAAATATTTCAACATTAGCGCCATCTAATGTCGCCAATGTAATAGCCCCATTCATCATAAACTTCATATTGCTAGTTCCTGATGCTTCTTTTGTAGTCGTTGATATTTGCTCACTGACATTTGTTGCTGGAATAATTATTTCAGCCAATGAAACCCCATAGTTTTCTATAAACACTATTTTTATTTTCCCATCTACTTTAGGGTCATTATTTATTTTTTCAGCTACTGCATTAATAAATTTTATTATACATTTAGCCAAATAATATCCTGGTGCTGCCTTTGCCCCAAATATAAACGTTCTTGGTTCCATTTCAAAATTAGCATTATCTAATATTTCATGATACAAATGTAATATATGGAGTATGTTTAAAAGCTGTCTTTTGTATGCATGTAATCTTTTTATGTGTACATCAAATATTGAATTTGGATCTACCACTAAGCCTTGCTTATTTTTTATATATTTAGCTAAATTTTCTTTATTCTCATGTTTTATAGACTCTAATCTTTCAAGTACACCTTTATCATGCTTAAATTGTTCTAAATCCTTTAGCTTTAATGTATCCATCTTCCAACTCTCGCCTATTAACTCACTTATAACATTGCTTAGATTTGGATTTGAGCACATAAGCCATCTTCTATGAGCAATCCCATTAGTTTTATTATTAAACTTATTAGGTTCATCTTCATTAAATTCTTTTAAAACTTCTTTCTTTAGAAGCTCTGTATGAAGACTTGCAACTCCATTCACACTATAACTACCTATTATAGACAAGTTGGCCATTCTAACATGATTTTTATATATTATCTTCATTTTATCTATTTTATTATTATCATTATATTTGTTGTATAGATACTCATTATACTTTTTATCTATTTCTTCTATTATCATATAGATTCTAGGTACTAGTTTTTTTATCATTTCTGTTGGCCATTTTTCCATAGCCTCAGACATTATTGTGTGATTAGTATAAGACATTACATTTGTTGTTAGTTTCCAGGCTTCATTCCATGAAAGGCTTTCTTCATCTAGTAAAATTCTCATAAATTCTGGAATACAAAGTGTTGGATGTGTGTCATTTATATGAATAGCTATTTTTTTGTCTATGTCTAAAATATTTAGACTTCTTTTCTTATATTTTCTTATGATATCTTGTATTCCTGCACTTACAAAGAAATACTCTTGTTTTAATCTAAGCAACTGTCCTGCATAGTTACTATCATTTGGATATAAAACTTGTGAGATTTCTTCTGTATAGTATTTATACTGTAATGCATCTTCATAACTTCCTGAATAGTTCCTTGCATCACTTATAGATTGTGAAAAATCACTTCTTGGTATTTCACTTTTCCATAATCTTAGTGTATTTATAGATTCATTGTGATATCCAATTATAGGTATATCATATGGCATTGCCATTACTGGTAAATAATTAGTGTGAACTGCCGTTAATTTATCATTTTCTTTGACTAAATTAACATCCCCCTCAAACTTAACAATAATAGCTTTATTTGGTCTAACAGTTTCCCATGAATAGCCATCTTCTATTAACCAGTTATCAGGTACTTCTACCTGATAACCATTTATAATCTTTTGTTCAAATAAACCATACTTATATCTTATTCCATATCCATGTCCACTAATATCTAGTGATGCCATAGAATCTAAGAAACATGCTGCTAATCTTCCAAGCCCACCATTTCCTAATGCTGGATCCCCTTCAGAATTAATCAAATCATCTAAAGCTATATCTAATTCCTTAAGACCTTTCCTTATATTTTCTTCAATTCCAAGATTCAGCAAGTTTGATTTTAGCTGTCTTCCAAGCAAGAATTCTATACTAAAGTAATATACTTCTTTTTCTGTATCTAATTTATTATCAACCCATTTTGTAGATATTAAATCCTTTATAACGCTACATAATACATTTAGTAATTGTTCATTTGTAGCTTCTTTAATAGACTGGGCATATATACTATACATTTTAACTTCAAAACTTTGTTTGAATTTTTCTTTACTTATTGTGACCAATTAAACATCACTCCTTTTAATTGAGTATATCCTTATATGTCTCTAAATAAACTTGAGCGGACTTTCTCCAGCTGTTATCTGTCTTTATTGCATTTTTCATAAGTTTTATCCATGTATCTTTGTCTTTATATACCTGTAGCGCATCTTTAATACAATAAAGCATTTCATGCGCATTATAGTTTTTAAAGCTAAATCCATTACCTTCTTTAGTATATTTATTATAAGGCTCTACGGTATCTTTAAGCCCCCCAGTTTCTCTAACTATAGGTAATGTTGCATATCTCATAGCTAACATTTGTCCTATACCACAAGGCTCAAATAATGATGGCATAAGGAATATATCACTAGCAGCATATATTTGCTGGGCAAAAGCAGAATCAAATGTAATCCTAGCTGATACTTTTTCAGGATAATGAGAGTCATAATAATTAAACATAGATTGATATTGATGTTCTCCTGTCCCTAAAACTACTATCTGTAAATTCTCTCTCATTAATTCAGGCATAATATAAGATATTAAATCAAAACCTTTTTGTGATACTAATCTAGATACTATTCCTATTAATGGTATATCTTTATTTACTTCTAAGCCTAATACCTGTTGCAATTTAAGCTTATTTTGTATTTTTTCATCTAAAGTATCAATATTAAAATTACTTAATATATCCTTATCTGTTTGGGGATTATTTATATCATAATCTATTCCATTTAAAATCCCCTTTAATTTATGTGACTTAGACCTAAGTAATCCATCTAATTGTTCACCATAAAAACTAGTTTGTATTTCATTTACATAAGTTGGACTTACTGTAGTTACCTTATCTGCAAATACTATTCCAGATTTCATAAAACTTACTCCACCGTAATATTCTATATCCCCATTTTCTAAATACTTATAGGACAGATCAAGTACATCAGAAACTACACTACGTGGAAATACTCCCTGGTATTGTAAATTATGTATAGTATAAATAGTCTTTATATCAGTATATTTTTCTAAATCACTATATTTCTCTTTTAATATCAATGGTAGCATACCAGTGTGCCAATCATTTAAATGTATAACACTTGGATAAAAATCTAATCTTGCTATTGATTCTAATACTGCATTGGTAAAGAAAGTAAATCTTTCAGCATCATCTCCATATCCATAAAGATATGCCATTTCTCCTTCTCTATTAAAATAAAATTCATTATCTATAAAATAGAATTTTACTCCATCTAATTCCATTTCTAATAGTCCACAATACTGATTTCTCCATCCTACATTTACATTAAATACTGCAACTTCTTTCATTTTTTCTTTTAGGTAGTTTGGTATATTATAATATTTAGGCATTATTACCCTTATATCCACACCTTCTTTTTTTAGCGCTTTTGGAAGTGCATAGGATACATCCCCTAATCCACCAGTCTTGGCAAAAGGCCAACACTCTGCTGTTACATAAAGAACCTTCACTAAAATCTCCCCCTATAAACTAATATTTTTTTCTATTACGATAGGGTAATTTTCATCTCCCTTTAGCTGCTTTCCTTCTGATATGTATATATTCTTATCAAATACTACATTTTCTAATTCTACTCCTGATTCTATAATACAGTTTTGCATTATTATAGAATTTTCTATTACAGCATCTTTTTTAACATGAACCTTTCTAAATATAATACTATTTTTAACAATACCTTCTATTACACATCCTGTTGCTATAAATGAACTTTGCACATTTGCATCCTCTGTATAAATAGCAGGTGACTCATTTTTTTCTTTAGTTAATATTTTCCTTTCAGAATAAAGAAGTTCTTGAGCTATATCTTGGTCTAATAGGTCTTTATTCATTTCAAAGTATGACTGTACTGAGCTTATGCACTTAAGATATCCTTTATGTTCGTAAGCCCCTACTTTCATATTTTTTGCTTCCTCAATTAAGTAATCCTCAAAATAAGAATATGTTCCACTACTCACTATATTATATATACAATTAATAAGATCTTGTCTTCTCATTATATATATTTCCATAGATATATTTGCTCTTGGAAATGCTCCTGTATTGCTACCTATGTTTATAACTCTACTATTATCATCTATATTTAAAGTCAAGTTTCCTTTAAAATCTTCACTTGCATTATTTATATTTTTATAAATTATCGTTATATCATTATTTGATTTTTTGTGATATTTTAATGCTTCATTATAATCTATGTTACACAACATAAAACTCGGTGCTATTAATACATAGTCTTCTTCACTTCTTTCTATGTAATCAATATTTGCTAGTATATTGTATATATCGCCTTTTCTATATGCATATTTATTTTCACCTTTTGTATTTTCTGGACTGAATACAAATAATCCGCCTTTTTTTCTGCTCAAATCCCAGGCTTTTCCATTAGATAAGTGGTCTGTTAAGGATCTATATTTTTCCGGTGCAAATATTCCAATATCATTTATTCCTGAATTAACCATATTTGATAGAACAAAATCTATAACTCTATATCTTCCACCTATGGGAGTTGATGCTATTGGTCTTCCATAGTTTAATTTAGATATAGTTGGATCTCCCTTTTTAGTTAAATTTATTATCCCCATACACTCGTTTCTCATATTATATTCCCCCCTGTACAGCTAATTCCATCTTAACTACTTTATGTTCTGGTACTACACCTATTCCATCATTATCTTCTTTCAAATGAATATTATCTTCTATGATTGCACTTTCACCTATCATACATTTTTCTATTTTTACATTTTTTCCTATTTTAACATTAGGCATTATTACAGAATCTCTTACTATACTGCCCTCTCCAATTACAACACCATGAGATAATACTGAGTTTTCTACATCACCTAAAACTATACAACCATCAGCAACTAATGATTTCTTTATATTAGCATTTTTACCTATATATTGTGGTGGCATAGCCATAGTATTTGTATATATTCTCCACTTTGAATTATTTAAATCTAATGTTTCTGGTGATTTTAAAAGATCCATATTTGCATCCCATAAACTTTGTATAGTACCAACATCTCTCCAATATCCTTTGTATGGGTAGGCATATATACTAACTTGGTCTTCTAACATTTGAGGTATTAGATTTTTACCAAAATCATCATAGTTTGCATTGTTTTCTTTTATCTCTTCAAAGTATTTCTTTAAAGTTTTCCAATTAAATATATAAACTCCCATAGAAGCAAGATTGCTTTTTGGCTCTTCTGGCTTTTCTTCAAATTCATGTATTGATCCACTTTTATCAGTGTTCATTATTCCAAATCTAGGCGCTTCACCCCAAGGAACTTCTATTACAGCAATAGTAGCTTCTGATTCTTTCTCCTTATGATATTCTAACATTTTACTATAATCCATTTTGTATATATGGTCTCCAGATAATATAAGTACATATTCTGGATTGTAGTTGTCTATAAAGTCCATATTCTGATATATAGCATTTGCAGTACCTCTATACCAATTCCCTTCTTTTTCGTTCATATATGGTTGTAATACATATACACCACCATTTATTCTATCTAAATCCCAATGACCACCCATTCCTATATGTGAATTTAATATTAATGGTCTATATTGAGTTAAAACGCCCACAGTATCAATCCCAGAATTTGAACAGTTACTCAATACAAAATCTATTATTCTATATTTACCACCGAAAGATACAGCTGGTTTAGCAATTCTCTTTGTGAAAACACCTAATCTTGATCCTTGACCCCCAGCTAATATCATAGCTAACATTTCTTTTTTCATATCCAATAATCCCCCATACTCTTTACATCTATTTTTATTTTATTTTTATTTGGTTATAATTTTTCTTATATATTTATTCTAACTCTTTATATATATTTTTTTATATATCAGGTTTTTACCCTTTATGAAAGTAGCTCCTAGTGGTGGTACTTTTATCTTTATATGGAAATCTTTATTGTGCCATCTTTCATCAACTGCATGAAGTACACATCCGTTCATAGTCTGATTTGAACCCCAATATATTTCACTATCAGAGTTAAACACTTCTTCATATTCTCCCATATATGGTACTCCTATTTTGTAGTCATAATGTACTACTGGAGTAAAGTTTATTACTGCTATTATAAAGTCTTCTTCTTTTTTACCTTTTCTCATCATTGTTATTACACTTTGATCACTATTATGAGGATCTATAAAATCAAATCCATCATAACTATTATCAATTTCGTATAGAGAGCAATCACTTTTATATAAATTATTTAAATCCTTAACATAAGCCTTCATTTTTTTATGAGCATCTACTTCAAGTAGTTCCCATTCAAGCCCATATGAATATCTCCACTCTAATCCTTGGCCAAATTCACATCCCATAAATAATAATTTTTTACCTGGATGTATCATATAATAAGAATACAATAATCTTAAGTTAGCAAATTTTTGCCATGGATCACCCGGCATTTTGTCTAGCAAAGATTTTTTTCCATGAACGACTTCATCATGAGATAAAGGAAGTATAAAGTTTTCTGAAAATGCATACATAAAAGAAAATGTTATTAGTTCATGATGATACTTTTTATAAATAGGATCCATTTCCATATACTTTAAAGTATCATTCATCCACCCCATATTCCATTTGTAAGTAAACCCTAGAGCACCTTTATATGTAGGTCCTGTAACCATAGGCCATGATGTAGACTCTTCAGCTATAACTATTGGGTTATTTATGTATTTATATATAATTTCATTAAATCTTTTTATAAAGTCTATAGCCTCTAAGTTTTCTCTTCCACCATATTTATTCGGTGTATAATCCCCTATATCATAATCTAAATATAACATACTGGATACAGCATCAACCCTGATACCGTCTACATGAAATTCTTTAAACCAATAAAGAACATTAGATAATAAAAAACTATTTACCTCTGCTTTTCCTAAGTCAAAGTGAGCAGTGCCCCAGCCTACATTTTCAGCTTTTAAATAGTCTTCATATTCAAATTGAGGGGAGCCATCAAATTTGTAAAGCCCATGTTCATCTTTACAAAAATGGCTATATGCAAAGTCTAGAATTACGCCTAATTTATTTTCGTGGCATTTATCAATAAATGCTTTTAATTTATTTGGATTTCCATATCTGCTGCTTGGACTATAATATCCTACTGATTGGTAGCCCCAAGATTTGTCTAATGGATATTCTGTAATTGGTAAAAGTTCTATATGCGTATATCCCATGTCTTTTGCATAGTATATCATTTCATATAATTCTTCATATGTAAAGAATGTTCCATCCCATTTTCTTTTCCACGAACCTAAATGAACCTCATATATATTTATAGGTTCTCTATCATGTGTTTTGTTGATTTTTTCGCATTGCCAAGTTTCATCCGTCCACTTATACTCATAGTCGTTATATACTATAGATGCTGTATTTGGTCTAAGTTCAGAACAGATTGCATATGGATCTGACTTCATTCGTTCTATATTATCAATACCTAGTATGTTGTACTTATATCTTTCTCCTTCTTTTATATCTGTTGTGAATATACTCCATATTCCACTATCATTTATATTTATCATAGAATGAGATGTTTTGCCCCAATTATTAAAATCACCTACTAAGTGAATACTTTTTGCCTTTGGAGCCCATACTGTAAATGATGTACCTATTTCCCCTTTATATTTACTAGTATGACTCCCCATAAATTTATAACTATCAAAAGATTCCCCATCTTTAAATTCATAAATATTTTTCGGGTCAATTATATCCTCGTATCTTCGTATGTGTTCTTCGTTTTCTTTATTTTTAATATTAACCCCCCCTTGTTGTTATAATTTCTAATATTATATTTATTATATATTAATAAATACAATATTTCACGAATAAATTGTATAAAAATTCAGACATTTCTTCGTGCATTTCGACAGTAATTCATGATCTTATATCAATGATTGTCTTTAAAACTCATATTACAGCAAGTTTAATTCCATATATGTGGTTCCTTTATCAAAGATAGCAGTTTAGAATCTACTTATATCTAAAAAAACCTTTAGAAACTATCCATATATAATGAACTTATTTCTAAAGGTTCTACTATTAAAATTTATTTTTTATCATCACTCAAAACTTCTTTTATTCCCTTAAATGTTCCTAAGAAATTAATTGCTTCTGATGGTAATACTAACTTAGTAGCATTTCCTTGTGCAACTTTTTCTAATGCTTCCATTGATTTTAATGCTAACATATTATCATCAACCTCAGCATCCTTCATAGCTTTTAATACAGCTTCTAAACCTTTTGCCTTAGCTTCTTGAACCTTAACTATAACTTCTGCTTCTCCTATTGCTTTAGCAAGGGCAATTTCTTTTATAGCACTAGCTTCACCTTCTGCTCTTAGTATTGCAGATACTTTTTCACCTTCTGCTTCACGAACCATAGCCTCTTTCTTAGCCTCTGCTCTTAGTATTGAAGATTGTTTTTCACCTTCTGCTTGAAGTATTGAAGATGCTTTGTTTCCTTCTGCTTGAAGTATTGATTCTCTTCTTTCTCTTTCTGCTCTCATTTGTTTTTCCATAGCTACTTGAATATCATGAGGAGGCATTATATTTTTAAGTTCTACTCTATTTACCTTAATTCCCCACTTATCGGTTGCTTCATCTAATATTGCTCTCATTTTAGTGTTTATTAAATCTCTAGATGTTAATGTTTCATCTAAATCTAATTCACCTATTATATTTCTCAAAGTTGTAGCAGTTAAATTTTCAATAGCTGATATAGGGTTAGCTATTTCAAATACATATCTAGCTGGATCAGTTATTTGATAATAAACTACTGTATCTATTTGCATAGTTACATTATCCTTAGTTATAACTGGTTGTGGTTGGAAATCTATAACAATTTCTCTTATATCAATTATATAAGCCATGTGATCTAAGAAAGGAACTAAAAAGTGAACCCCTGTATCTGCAACCTTTCTAAACTTTCCTAGTCTCATTATTATACCTACTCTAGACTGCTTAATAACTCTTACACATGTTAAACTCATAATAGCCACAATTACTATTAATATTACTATTAATATTTTTGCAAAGTCTATACCAAACATAAACTCATCCCCTTATTAATTAATTTTTTTTACTACTAACTTTACCCCTTCTATCTTTAATATTTCCACCTTACTTCCTTTTTCTATAATTGAGTTATCAAAAGATATTGCACTCCATTCTTGTGCTTCTACCGCAACTATTCCTAGTTTATTTGGAAATATATCTTCCTTCACTACTCCACCTTTAGATATAACACCTTGTAGATTTGTTTCATATTGATAACCTTCATCTTTTTTAATTATTTTTTTAGTAGCTATAAATAACATAGATATTGATATAATTGCAAATATTAAAAGTTGCACCAATATACTATCTACAAAGCTACTTAAAAATATAAGAATAACAGCACCTATACTAAACCATACAAGAGTAAGAGTAGGTGTCAACAATTCACCAATTCCAAACAGTATCGCCACTATTAACCATACTAGCTTCATAATAACCCCTCTTTTTATAAGAATAATATTTTACTTGTATTGTAACAATAATATTGCTATATATAATTACAAATTAGTATCAATATATTTGCTAGATACTTGATAATCTATATACTATATATTTTATTAAGGAATACCTTAAATATGCATGTCCTCTATATCTTAAAAATAAAATTATTTTATAGTTTTGTATCCAAATTCTTTAAATATATCTTGTCCTTTATCACTAATTAAAAAATCTTCAAATAATTTAGCTTCTTCAGTTTTTTTACTTCCTTTTATAACTGATATAGGATATATTATTTTTGAATGAAGATCTTCAAATGTAGCATCTACTATTTTTATATCATCTCTATTTAGTATATCACTATAATATACAAATCCAGCCTGAGCATTTCCCGCTTTTACCCATGCAAAAACTTCTTTTACATCTTTTGCGAATACTAGCTTCTGCTTTAATGAATTTGTTAAATGAGAATTATATATTACTTCACTTGCATACTTACCTGCTGGGACACTATTCGGTTCGCCTATTGCTATATTTTCAATTTTATCACCTGTCAAACCATATATATCATTTAACTCACTATCTTTAGATGCTATAAGAACTAATTCATTTTTTATTAGTTCTTCATATTTGTCCCCTAGTAAAAATCCATGTTCTGATAGCATATCCATTTGAGATTTTCCTGCTGAAATAAATACATCACATGCATCACCTTGCTCTATTTGTTTCTGTAGTGAACCTGATGCTCCATAATTTATTACTAACTTTATATTTTCATGTATTTTATTATATTCCTCATCTATTTTTGCCATAGCTCCTTTTAAACTTGAAGCTGCATATATGTTTAATTCTACGTATTCTCTAGTTTTATTCTTGCTACATCCGCTTAATAATAGTACTGTAGCTATTATTAGCATAAGTATTTTAACTATTCTTTTCATATTATTCTCCCTATAATATTTTTTCATAATCCTATTTCCAGCTTAAAATACGTTTTCCTTAATTTAATTATATATTTCCATAAATTTATTATCAATGTATAATTATATTTTTATATCACAATGAAATGTAGATATATTCAACTATTAACTATAAATTTAATCATACAATATCAAATGCTGATAAATACAAAAAAGTATGAAAATCATATTTCAGATTTTCATACTTTTTTATTCTTATTTCACTATTCATTTAATGCATTAATATATATTTCTTCATCCTCTTTTGAAGATACATTAAATATTATTTTAGATATTTTATCTGGATTTTCATCTATCCATTTTGTCACAATATCTACTGCAATTAATGCTGCCTTCTCTTTTGGATACCCAAGTACTCCTGTAGCAATGCAAGGTAGTACGACTGTATTTATTTCATCAATTTCACCTGCTATATCAAGGCATGAATTATAACAAGATTTTAATTGTTTTTCTTGTTCCTTAGTTGGAGTAGATGTTCTTATAATTGGGGCAACTGTGTGTATTATAAATTTCGATGGTAAATAATATCCCCTAGTTATTTTTGCACTACCCGGATAATCTAAGTGTCCTTGTTTGTCAATTATAATACTACAGTCATCCTCTATTCTTTTCCCTGCTAGAGAACTTATCATATTATAATTTGTTGTATTTACTACTGCATCTGCATTTATTTTGGTTATATTTCCATTGTATATAAATATATTGTCTTTTATTTCATTTAAACTATTTATGTCTACTATATCTACCTCTGACATAAGATTAATATCTTTATTGAAAACTTCAAATAGTTTTATATCCTTAGCATAATCCTTCCAATCCATGATTATCCCCCTACCCCATAATTTCATATAATTATAGATATTAAAAGTTTCTTATTTTATCCTATGTCTTTCGTTTCTATATTATCTCTAGTTCTTTTTCATATTTATATAATCTTTTATTTTCACCTAATACAAAATGTCCTGGTGTTATTTCTATCCACTTTAGGCCTTCTCTCCCATATCTATCGATTTCGTTTTTATATTCTATTCTTTTTTTGGACTTTGCTACTTTTGGGTCTAAAACTGGTATAGCCGATAATAATGACTTCGTATACGGATGGATTGGGTTTGTATATAGGTCTTTGGCACTTGCTAATTCCACTAATCTACCATTATACATAACACCAATTCTATCACTAATATGCCTTACCATAGCTAAATCATGTGCTATAAATAAACATGTCATTTCTCTTTCTTTTTGTAGCTTTTTAAATAAATTTACTATTTGTGCTTGTATCGATACATCTAATGATGCTATAGGCTCATCTGCTATAATAAATTCTGGATTTATAGATAATGCACGAGCAATACCTATTCTTTGCCTTTGCCCTCCTGAAAAATCAGAAGGGTATTTATCTATATAACTATTATCCAAACCTACTAAATCCAACATTTCTTTTACTTTACTTATACGTTCCTCTTTATCTTTATATATTTTTTGTATTTTTAATGGTTCACCTATTATCTCACCAACTGTCATTCTTGGGTTTAATGCTGAAGTAGAATCTTGAAATATTATTTGCATATTTTTATTAATGTTACTTTTTTCTTTTTTATATACTTTTTTATCAGATATACATTTACCCCTATAGATTATTTCACCACTAGTAGCTGTATAGAGGTTCATTATGGTTTTTCCAATAGTAGATTTTCCAGAACCAGACTCTCCTACTAATCCAAATATTTCCCCTTTGTATATTTCAAAAGATATATTATCTATGGCTTTTATAGAAGTTTTTTTATTTAAGTTAAAAATCTTATTTAGTTTTTTTACTTCTAGTAATTTATCTCTATTCATTTGAAATCTCAATACCTCCTTTAGATATAGCTATACTATCTATTTTTGGTGAATCAGTGTGAAGTAGCCATGTTGCAGCGCTATGTGTTTCACTAATTTTAAACATAGGTGGTTCTTGTATATAATCTATTCTTAAAGCATATTTGTTTCTTATTGCAAAAGCATCTCCCTTTGGTGGGTCTAATAAATTTGGCGGCATACCTGGTATACTATCTAAATACTCAACATCTTCATCTATATTTGGTAGTGATTTTAATAGTCCTATTGTATATGGGTGTTTTGCATTATAAAAAATATCTTCATCTGTTCCTATTTCAATAAATTTCCCAGCATACATAACAGCAATTCTATCTGCCATGCTCGCCACTACTCCTAGGTCATGCGTTATAAATATTATAGAAACCCCAGTTTTATATTGGACATCTTTTAATAAATCTATTATCTGAGATTGAATAGTAACATCTAATGCTGTTGTAGGCTCATCAGCTATTAGTACACTAGGGTTACACGCAAGTGCAATTGCTATAGCTATACGTTGTCTCATTCCTCCTGAAAATTGGTGAGGATATTGGTTAAATCTACCTTCTGGATTTTCTATACCTACTAGTTCAATAAGATTTAAGGTTCTCTTTTTAGCTTCTTTTTTACTACACTTTTCATGAAGTGTTATAGCTTCCATTATCTGTTTTCCTATAGATATAGTTGGATTTAAAGAAGTCATAGGGTCTTGAAATATCATAGATATTTCTTTTCCTCTTATTGACTGCATATTTTTTTCTGATAATTTAATTAAGTTTTTTTCTCCTAACAAAATTTCTCCATCTTTGATATTGGCTGACTTTGGTAATATTCTCATTATACTTTTACAAAGAATAGTTTTACCACATCCAGATTCACCTACTATAGCCAATATTTCGCCTTTTTTTAGGTCAAAAGAAATATTCCTTATAGCATGTACTTCTCCTATTTCAGTATTAATTTTAACATCTAAATTTTTTATTTTTATTAAACTCCCCATATTTCACCTCTAAACTATTTAAATCAATTTTATTCTATTGTCCAATCTACTATGTTCCAGAATATTCCTACTCCATGGTGTCCTAATACAGTTTCAGGCGTTAATCCTGATATATTTGCCTTACCTACATATATAGCATTTATATAAGCTATATATGTGTATGGCATATCTTGAGTCATTTCTTCTTGGAACTCTTTATAATAATTTAATTTTTCTTCTTCATTTTCTGTTTCTCTAGCTTTTTGAAGTAATTCATCTATTTTAGTATTTGAGTATGAACTAAAGTTTGAACCTTTATCTGTTCCAAATACTTTATAAGTATGATCATCTGGATCAAATGGGCTTCCCCATCCAATTAAATAGCTATCTTGATTAGCCCAGTCTATTTTTGCATTAATAACAACTTTAGCATCTACTCCAATTTCCTTAAATTGTTGTGAACATATATTTGCCATATCTATTCTAACTTGGTCTCCCTGACCGCACACTATTTCAAAAGATAATTTAGTTCCATTTTTTTCATATATTCCTTCCCCATTTAAAGTCCATCCTGATTTTTCTAATTCTTCCTTTGCTTTTGTAGGATTATAATCAAACTTCTCTATATCAGGATTATTGTATGGACCTGCTTGAAGTGGAGAGTATGCTGAATATCCATTTCCTAATAAAACACTATCTATTATAGCTTTTCTATCTATAGCATAGCTTAAAGCATTAGGTAACTCTTTATTTTCTTTAAATAGTGGAGCATTAAAGTTATATAGTATACCTCTATAATCTGCTGTTGTCATTGTATTTATTTTGAAATCTTTATTCTCTTCAAATAAAGCTATATCTTTTGGTGTTACTTGAGCTAAATCAAGTTCTCCTGATTTTAATTGAAGTACTTTTGCATTTGCATCTTCTACAATTTTAAATACTACTTTATCTAATTCTGGCTCTTTTTCAAAGTAGTCTTCATTCTTTGCTAATGTTATACTTTGTCCTTTATCCCATGTTGAAAGTTTAAAAGGACCTGTTCCTATTGGATTTTGGTTAAATCCATCTGTTGCTATATCTTTTCCATCCAAAATATGTTTAGGTAATATTCCTACTGTTAAATAGTCAAGCATTGCTGTATTTGGTGCTTTTAAAGTTATCTTAATAGTAGTTTCATCTACTATTTCTATATTTGTTATATCTTCATAGTTTGATGCTATTTCTGAGGCATTATCAGGATTCATTATAGATTCAACAGTGAATTTTACATCTTCTGCTGTAAATTTTTCTCCATCATGCCACTTAACATTATTTCTTAATTTAAATGTATATGTATTGGTTTGTTTATCAAATTCCCAACTTTCTGCTAAAGCAGGTACTATCTTATTATCTTTATTATGGGCTGTAAGTCCATTAAAAAGTAATGAGTTTATTTCCCCATGTTCATATAGTACAGGATTTATATTTGTATAATCTCCACTTCCATATACTAATACTTTTTCGTCAGTCGATGGATTTTGTTCTGATTCACTACTAGTATCTGTTTTACCTGTACTACTACATCCTACCATAAGGCTTAAAACCATAGTTAAAGCCAGTGCCTTTATTCTTTTTACTTTCATTAATTTATCCCCCTTGTACTTTTATAAAATAAATTTTATAGATTACTAGACTTTTTGTTACTATTTTTTCTTATGTAATTCCCTATATTTGTTATACAGACCAATGTTACCACTAAAAAAATTCCAGGTATTAGAATTACCCACCACATATTTCTAAGCAAAGCACTATCAGCTAAAGAAAGCATGCTTCCCCAAGATATAATTTCTATAGGAAGACCTATACCTAAAAAACTCAATGTAGATTCTGTAGCAATAGCACCTCCAATATTACTAACTACCATAAACATTATTGATGCTATAAAGTTTGGGGCTAAATGTTCCTTTAGTATATATATAAAGTTCCCTCCCATAGTTTTTGCGGCTAATATGTATTCACTATTTCTTATTTGCCTAATTTCACTTCTAACTACCTTTGCAATATTCATCCAACTTGTTATTCCAATTACAATAGCTATAGACAATGGATTTGATTTTCCCATTATAGCCTGTATAAATATTATTATTAATATAGATGGTATACTAAGAATTATTTCTGTAAATCTCATCATTATATCATCTACTATTTCTATTGCCATCCCACTTATACTACCATATAATATTCCAATACTTGTTGATATAGCAGTAGCTACGATTCCTATGAATAAAGATATCTTACCCCCATACCATATCATAGAGTATATATCTCTCCCCATAGAATCAGTTCCAAAATAGAATGTAGAATTTGGAGCTACATTAGGATTTAATAAGTCCATATATGTTGGGTTATGATTCATTATTAATGAAGAAAAAGCACAGCCTAGAATTATTATTAGTAGTACTGCTACCGATATATATGGAGTTTTCTTTATTTTTTGAAGTATGCTTTTTTTAATTTGTATTTTTTCTTCATCTCTTGAAATATAATTTGATCCAACTATTTCAAAATCACCATACTTAAGCTCCACCTACATCACCCCTATCATATTTCATTCGTGGGTCTATTTTATTGCTTACAACCTGGGCAATCATATTTCCAATTATAACTAATGCTCCAGTTATTAAACAAAGCACTAACAACATATTATAGTCATGATACTTTGCACTTTCAAAAGATAATGACCCCAATCCTGGATATGAAAAAACTTTCTCTACTATATAAGTTCCACCTATTATATGTGGTATAGATATTGCCATTGTACTTATATAAGATGGCATTATATTTCTTAAACAATGTTTATACATAATTGCCCTGCTACTCATACCTTTAGATTTACATAAAAGAACATAGTCTTCTCTTATTTCTTCTACTAATTTATTTCTTATAATATATGTGTAGTACCATAGATGACTTAATATCATAACTGTAAGTGGAAGTATCAAATGAGTGATTCTATTTAATATATTATTTTCCTGCCCCATTGAGTAGGCTCCACTTGATGGTAGTATTTTTAAATTCACACTAAATATTAATATTAGTATTAATGATATCCAAAATGACGGTATACTATTGGTTACTGTTCCCAGTTTACAAATTAATTTATCAATAAATTTATCTTCATGGAGTGCGCAAAATATTCCTAATAACAGGGAGAGTGCAAAGGTTAATACGTATCCAAATCCACCAAGTATTATAGTGTTCATATATACATCACTTATTACATCACTAACATTTTGCTTATATTTAAAAGATATACCAAACTCACCTTTAGATGCATTTGATAACCACTTTATGTACTGAGCGTATATCGGTTCATCTAGTCCTAGTTTTTCTATAGCGTTTGCCTTTTCCTCTACACTCATTCTTTCTACACCCTCACCATAATAAGATATTAACGGGTCTCCTGGTGATAATCTTGCCATATAAAATACAGTTAAAGATAGTGCAAACATTACTAATACAAACTGAATTAATTTTTTTAGTATATTGGTTATCAAATTTAAGTTCATCCTTTCTTCTTTTATTCAAAAATAAAAAAGCCATGAAAATTACACACACTTAATGTGTGAAACCTTCATGGCCCCGTTATCAAAATATGTTATCTATTTTATTCAAGATAATTCTAGCACTATTTATATTTGCTGTAAATAACTTTTTATCCATATAAGTATTTTTTTAACATATTTATATTAGGTATTTATCTATAATATTTCTAAATTCTTTATTTTGGCTAGTTATAAAATCCTCATAAGATACATTCTTATTATCTAGAGTTGTAGCTAAGTCATACAAAAATACTGAAATATCATCTGCTTTTATATCACCATAAACTTCACCTAACTTAGTATGATTCTTTTCTACATTCCCGCCAACGTGAATTTCATATGCTTCATACATAACATCATCAATTCTTCTTTTATTACCAGTAAATCCTATTTTACCTATTTGGTGAGTTCCACAAGAGTTTTGACATCCTGATATATGTATCTTAGGTAAAATATCTTTATTAAAGTTCTTTTCTTTAAAGTAATCTAAGATATACTCTAACATCTTTTGACTTTCTGCTATACCAATTTGACAAGTCGGAACACCTATACAAGCAATACTTTGCTCTAATCTAGTTTCTCCACCTAAACCTTGAGTAGCTTCTAATAATGTTTTTGCTTCTTCTCCATTTAAATTTCTTATATACATGCCTTCTCCCATAGAAAGCCTTAATTCAATATCATTATCAACATCTATTATCTCTAATATCATTTTTAGTACATTTAAACTCAATTGTCCATTTATTGGATGATAGTAAACTGTATATAATCCATCCTGCTTTTGACTATATAACCTAGGATGTTTTATATCAATCTCTATTCCTTCTTTATTATATACTTTATTATCTATATCTAATTCTAATTCCTTTGATTCTTTTACTTCACTAAGGTGTTTTTTATAACACTCTAAGAAAGCTTCTTCTCCCATTTTTTCTACAATATATCTAGTACGAGCTTTATTTTTGTTTTCATAGTTTCCTTCTGCTATAAATAAGTTTACCATAGCTTCTACGTAATACAATACATCCTTTTTTTCTACTAATTCATAAAACTCTACAGACTTTGCAGCATTTTTTCCAAGACCTCCTCCAATGTATAGCTTAAAGTATTCTTTTACATTTTCCTTAACTGCCATAAATCCTAAATCATTTATAGAGCTGTTTCCTGTATCAGTAACCCCACTTGAGAATGATACTTTTAATTTTCTAGGTAATTTATATGTAGTTATCCTATCCATAAAATAATGATTCACTGCCATAGCATACTCTGTAACATCAAATTCTTCATTTGGATCAACACCACTTAACGGAGATATCGACACATTTCTTGGGAAATTACCTCCCCCACCCCTTGTATATATATCCTTACTTAAGCATTCTTCCATAATATCACAAACTTCATCTATAGATAATCCATGAAGTTGTATTGCTTGACGCGTTGTAAGATGTATAGTCTCTAAATTTTTAGATTTAGCTATTTCATATACATTTTTTAATGTCGTTACATCCATTATTCCTGATGGTATTCTAAGTCTTATCATAAAACTTTCTCCACCACGCTGTGCATATACTCCCATACCACCTGATATTCCTTTAAATTCATTTACTGATATTTCTTTATTGACAAATTTATGTCCTATTTCTCTAAATTGAGGAATCTCTTTTGATAACATTTCCTTTAATAGTTCCATAATTTACTCCTTTGTAATTGTAGTAATTATTTTTTATTATATACGCAAAAATTATATCATACTAAATTGCTTTTATTGGTACTTTTGATTAAATAAATGATTTAATATGTCTATAGTTATTATTAATATTTTTAATGATTATTATGTCTATAAAAAAACTCCCCACTAGATTAAGTGAGGAGACTATATTATAAAATTATATTAAATTTACTACCTTTATTTACTTCACTTTCAACATAGATACTTCCACCATGCATATCTATTATTTGTTTTGTGATTGTAAGTCCTAGACCACTACCAACTTTACTATCAGATTCCATACCTGTCACTTGATTAAATCTATTAAATATTGTCCCATGATACTTTTTATCTATTCCAATACCAGTGTCACTTACAACTATTTTAACCTTATCATTAAGTTCTTGTATAACAACTTTAATAGTACCACCCTTTGGTGTAAACTTAACTGCATTACTTACTAAGTTTACTATGCATCTTTCAATTTCATAAGAATCACAAGATATAATTTTTTCTTCAATTTCTGGATCTATAATAAGCTCTAATCCTTTGTCTTCAATATAGCTTTTTAGTGATAATGTAGCTTCTTCAACTATATATACTATATTGTGTTTTTCTATGTTTATTTGATATGCATCCGATTCTATTTTACTACTGTCCATTAAATTATTTATTAATGATAAAAGTCGTTTTGTATTTCGCCTTACAACACTCATATATTGCTCTAGCTTTTCTACCTCAATTTTTCTCCCACTTTTATTAAGTCCAGTTATCAATTGCTCTGTACAATGTATTACGTTTAATGGTGTTCTCAATTCATGAGATAAGTTTACAAAGTATTTATTTTTATTTCTCTCTAAATCTATAACTTTATTTAGTAAGGTATTACTTTTTTCCATTTCTTCATTTAATTGCTCTGTTCTACTTTTAATTATTTTATCTAACCTTTTAACTCTATTTATATAATAATACATTGACGCTAAAATAATTAATATATAAATCAAGAATGCAAATCCACTTGCCCAAAATGGAGGTTTTATTTTGAATTTAACACTATTTTCTTCACTTATCATTCCATTATGGTTTCTAGCCTTCACCTTTAGTGTATATTTTCCAGGATATAAATTACTATAGTTTATCTTATTACTTTCTAGCAAATTCCAATCATCATTAGCACCTTCTAATTTATACAAATATTGAGTACTTTTTGGATTTTTATAGTCTGGAAGAAATACTTCTATATTTATAAAGTTTTCATTATGCTTAAACTGTAAATTATTTATATCATGATATTTTTTCCCTTTTATTTCAAATTCTCCAAACTTAACTTGAGGAGTAGTTTTAATTTTTTCTATATCTTTAGGATTAAATATATTAAATCCATTAATTCCCCCAAAGAAAAATTCTCCATCTTTATTCTTATAATAAGCACTTCCATTAAACTCATTACCTTGAATACCATCTGTTATACCTAGATTTTCAAAAGAATTTGTTTTTATATCTAATTTAGAAATTCCTAGATTTGTACTAACCCAAGGATTATTTTCATCGTCTATTAATATTCCATATACGGTATTGTTTGCTAATCCATCTTTTGTTGAGTATCTAACAAACTCTTCTTTGTTTTCATCAAACTTATTTAATCCATAGCTAGTACCTATCCATAGATTTCCATAATCATCCTCACCAATAGATCTTACCGTATTGTTACTTATAGAGTTTTCATTTTTATCTTCATTTTTGTAACTCTTTATAGTTTTATTTCTAGTGTCTATTTTTATTAATCCACCATCCCTAAAACAACCTATCCAATAGTCACCTTGCCTATCTTCAAATATAACCCTTATATACATATCTGTAATCTTATTTTTTTCTAATATATCGCTAATATCGATTATTTTATTATTTTTTATATCCAGTATACTAACACCATTTGTTGATCCTATCCATAAACATCCTTTACTATCTAAAAACAATGTCCTTGAATTATTATCAGGTAATCCATCTTCTTCTGTATATAATATTATTGTTTTATTTGACTTATCAATTTTATTTACACCATTATTAGTAGCTACAAATATTAAGTCTTCATACCCTTTAATATCATTTACTGAATCATCGCTTAGTGGATACATCTCACTATTTTTATCAATGTATTTTACAGTATTATTTTTTCTATCTACAATATTTACACCTTTTGAGTTTGTGCCTATCCACAAAAGACCATCATCATCTTCATACATTCCATGTATAACATTATCATTTATAGTATTTTTATCAAATGGATCTTTTTTATAGTGTTCTATTTTATTATTAGGATTAAATATACTAATCCCTGCATATGTTCCTAACCAAATCATTCCTGATGTATCTTCTATTATAGTAAAAATCTCATCTTCAACTAAACTTGCTTTATCATATATTTTATTATTCCATGATGTAAAATCATCAGTTTCATCATTATATCTTGATAATCCACCATTTGTACCAACCCATAGATTCCCAGAGCTATCTCTTAAAATGTCTTTTATAAAGTTTCCACCTAGGCTATGTTTATCATTCGGATTATTTTTATATACTTTAACTTGACCTGTTTGTATATCTATCTTATTTAAACCTTCTTTAAATGTACCCGCCCACATATATCCTTTATTATCATATTTAAGACCATAAACATTATCTTCACTTATTGAATTTTTATCTTTACCACTTGTAAAATATTCTATTTTTTTATTTTTTATATCTATTTTATTAAGTCCAAGTTTAGTAGCCACCCAAATATTACCGTATCCATCTTCCGCTAAAGTATATATAAGTTGACTACTCAAAGTACCTTCTTCTTTTAATATTCGTTCAAATTTATCTTCTTTCTCATTGTATATATTAAGTCCATCTGATGTTGCCACAATAACTTTTCCAGATTTTGTAACTAATATGTCCCCAATATTATAATGGGATAAATACTTACCTTCTTTTCCTGTTGTATAATTTGTTATTTCATCATTTGATACATTTATTTTACTTAGCCCATTTGCAGTGCCCACCCATATATTTCCCTTTTTATCTTCTTGTAAGTCTACTATATAATTATTAGATATAGTATTAGAATCATACTCATCGTGTCTATACACCTTAAAATCATATCCATTATACCTATTTAAGCCATCATTAGTTCCTATCCATACATACCCCTTTTTATCTTGTATCATAGTCTCTACTGTTGCTTGTGATAACCCATCTTCATTGGTTATATTTCTAAAATTAATATCTGTATATGCTAATATATTGGAGGTATTAGTGAGAACTAGCAAACTTATTATTATAAAAATAACTTTATAATTTTTCCTTTTCTTTTTATACATTTTTCACCCCTTATTTTGTATCGAAATTTGTATATTCATGTCAAATTATACTATATTTGTATACTTATTACTATAAGTTCTAACTATTTTTTATATCCAATTTATTCATAGATTAGTTTATTCATAAAAATCCTCTAGCTAAATTTTCAGCTAGAGGATTTTCAGTATTATAACCTATTTTCAATAATCTCTGAGATTCTTAAAGATAATCCATTCCATGTTTTATTATTCATATTTATATTATTAATTTTACTTTTTCTATTTATTAAATTATTAGTCCTAATTTTTATGGCTTTATACAAATCATCTTCAAACCTTTCTAAATCTTCCTCTACTGGTATCCCTTGACCTTTCATTCTTGGGAGTTTTACATAATCAATTTTACCTGAATTATTTATTTCATCTCCCATCCAATCTTTAACTCCATCTATGTCAGTTGTTATTACCTGAGAACCACAAGCAAGTGCCTCTAAAACTACTACTGGCAACCCTTCATAAAATGATGGTAATATAAATATATGTGATTTATTAAATATTTCAGATAATTGATTTTGATCTAATCTTCCTAGAAATTCTATTTTAAAAGGAGATTTTTTTGTTTCTTCTATTATCTCCTCATACTGTTGTATGTCACTTCCATTTCCAACAATGTTTAATTGTATAGAGTTCTTAGAATAATCTAACTTTGATATAGATTTAACAAGAGACTTCAAACCTTTACTCTTACATATTTTACCTGCATAAGTAAAATTTATAACTCTATCATCTAATTCATACTCTTTGTCATAAAATATATCCTTATTATATCCACTTCCAATTACCTCTACCTTACTCTCATCTACAGCAAAAATTTCTTTAATTATATGTTTTTGTTTAGAATGTAGGGCTAATATTTTATCTAATTTTCCTATATTAGATATTATATATTCCTTTTCTAAATCAATATTTCCAAGTTGTCTTAAACATGTACCATGACAAAGTCCAAATATTTTTATATCTTTTACAATTTCTCTGGTTAAAGCTGTTAACAAATATAAATGATGACAAATAATTAAATCTGGTTTAAAGTTATTTATAGCTTCTTTTATTTTTCTACTAAATTCACCCTTAAACTTTTCTACCATATCTAAATTTAAGTCCCTATATCTGGTACTATTATATGGCATAGAATCACTCATTCCAACCAAATCAAAATCAAGCTCTTTTGTCCTAAATTTTACAGGATAAAATGATATATCATTTGAAAAACAAAGTTCATCATCTTCTATATCAATTCCAGCTATTACCCCCTGCTTATATCCTAGCTCCTCAAATCCTTTTATAATCCCGCACATGTATACTCCACTTCCTGTACTGTTTGGTTTTTGTGCTGTTATGTGTAGAATATTCATTTTGTTCTCCCCTATGTCCTTATTTAGTTTTTATCAATATGTAAATATATGCAAGATGAATCATCTTTTACCTTAAACCTAGGAAACTTAATAGTTTTATAATCTTCTGTTTCAAATTTTCTAAGTTTATCGTATATATATTGTATTCCAAATTTTTCAGCTAAATCAATCAACTCAATTTCCTCAAAAATATCATATCTATTTGCAATAGATGACAGCCCATCACTTGTTATCATTATCTTAGTGTCATTTTCTATTTCTATATATCCATAGATAGAATTTTCTATAGCATTCTTATCAAATTCCAAAATCCAATATCCATCTGGTGTATTCCTCTTTAATCTATTACTTATTATTAAATCCATTACACTAGATTTAATATCATCAAATGACATATTTTCTAAGCCTTCTAAACTATTCATCTTTTCAAATACAGAATCATCAAATTTGCATATTCTAGCATCTTTTATTACGTTTACTTCCCTATTTTTTATAAATAAACTGCAGTCCCCTAATATTAAATACTCTATATATTTTTCATGATATTTAATAATACAAATTGAGCTTGATGGCATGTCTAATTTTTCTATATCTACATTATTCAATTTATCTTTATATACTTTTGTTACTAACTCTATACCCTCTCCTAAAATCACCTTTAATGATTTATCACTACTTATATTTTTATAAAGATACTCATCCCACCAATTAACATACCATTTTGCATCACTTTCTTTAGATACTAGGTTTTTTTTATTTAATCCGGTCGCCCCATCAAGTACCCAAGCCCCAAATGGGGTTATCCCAATAACATCTTCATTTACTCCTGATGTACCTTGATTACATATTAAGCTATAATTTCTTAAGGTAACCCCCATTTTATTTCCTCCTACTTAAAATTAAGTTATATTCTAATTATACATTAATTTTTAATTTTGTATAAGCCTACTACACTTATTTTTTAATTATCTATAAATCCAGCTTTAGCCTATATTTTGGAAAACATTTGCAACCCTATGTTCAATATAATATAATATAGTTATATAAATATTTTTTTGCTTTTATAATATTTAAAGGGGTTTGATACATATGAGGGGTACGTTTAGGTTTCTAGGATATTTTATTACATACATACTATTTTTATTTTTGTATGGTTCAACTTTTAAAGGAAATTTAACTCCTGAAAACCTACAATTATGCTTATATTCATCTATTTTACCAGCATTAGTTGGTGGTACAGTTGGAAATTTACTTTTTAAAAAACTTTAAGTTAGCATATATAACTATATTTAAACACAAAAAGATTATCTGAATATACAATATTTACTAAACTTGTATATTCAGATAATCTATTTTATTTTTACCCAATATAAGTTTTATACATTATGAGTAAGTATTATATTTTTGCAGAATATAAATAAGGATAGCTATCATATATATTTAATTAGAGCTATATATTTTTAGTTAGAAAGGAAGCCTGATGAGCATAAAAAAACTCCATAATATTGTAATATTTTTACTAACAACAACTTTGATTGTTAGTATTTCTAGCTTTAACTTTTATGTATCCGTTTATTACAGTCAAGCTAAGCCAGAATTTCCATATGTTATAAATCCATTTTTTATATTTTGTTTTATTGCCATCTTATCTATTATTCAATCCATATACGTTTGTCGGATTTATAAGCAAACTTAAAACCACCTAAATTTAGAATTTTAGGTGGTTTTTAAGTTTCTAATCATAAAGTCCATTTAAGACTCTACTTACAGTAGCCTTGCTCCAATTTGTTTCATTGGATATTTCTCTATAACTTAGACCTTCTTGTCTAAGATCTTTAATACTGCATATATCTGAATCTGTAATTTGTTTTTCTTTTGGTCTTAATGTAACCTTAGATACTTTTAAATCTTGTACTTCAGACTTTAACCTTTCTATTTCAGCTTGTTTTTTCTGAAGCTTTTTTTCATAGCTACTTCTCATTTCATTAAATTCTTTTATATAGCTAATTTTCCAATCTTCTTCAGTTTTTAATTTAAATATTCCCATACTTCACCACTCCTATTTACTTCTTTAGTTATTTTCCTATAAACACTAATTTCTTTATAGATTAACAAATTCCTTGTAAATAGGGTGTAAATAAATTAGTAAAATTAATGTATATTTCAACATTTTTCACAAAACAGCATAATTTAATTATTTAACTAACTCATAATCAAACTCTTCAACCCCATCAGCCGCATTGTAAACATCTTTAAATCCATTTTCACCTAATATTTTACCTGCTTTTCCACTTCTATTTCCAGTTTTACAGTATGCTACTACGGTTTTATCTTTATAAGTATCTATTTCATTCATTCTATCTTCAACTTCTTCTAAAGGCATGTTTATTGCATTTAATATATGTCCTGTTTCATATTCTTCAGCTGTTCTAACATCTAGGATTAATATATCCTTAGTATCTTCTATTAGCTTTACAGTTTTTGCACCATCTATATCTTTATATATGTTGCTATTGTCCTCTGGTTTTGAGCTACATCCTACCATACCCCCTACCGCTAATGTTACTATTAATCCCATTGTTACTGATTTTAATTTTCTATTGAATTTCATAATTCCCTCCTAAATATTGTAAATTTATGTAGATATCTATCCCCATTTAGTAGTATACCAAATTATTTGTATGTAGCTTATAGTTTTTATTTATATAGTTATACTTATCTATTTATATTTTCTATACTACTCAAAATATATTATATTTTTAGTATCTATACTTACTTTTACTATTTCATTTTCTTCATAATCACCCTTATATGAACTGGATTTTATAATAAATCCATCTATATCTACATGGTAATAGGTTTTTTCCCCAGCGTATCTTTTTTTAACTATAAATCCATCTATACCTTTTTTATAATCCTTACTACTTACTTTTACGTTTTCTGTAGGTATCATAAGTTCTATATTTTCATAGTCTTTATCAATATTTAAATTTAAAGTAACCACATCACTTTTAAATACTTTATCTTTTAAACATCCCCTTATATAATTTCTATCTCCAAAAATATTTGCTACTTCCTTACTCGTTGGTTTTTTATATAAATTTATAGGTGTATCAAACTGATTTATACTTCCATCAATCATAACTGCTATTTTATCACTCATCATAAGAGCTTCTTCTTTATCATGTGTTACTAATATTGTAGTTATCTTAAGTTTTTTTTGTAAATCTAGTACAAACTCTCTCATTTCATTTCTTAAGTTTATATCTAAATTTGAAAATGGCTCATCTAATAAAAGTACCTTAGGATTAATAGCTAATGTCCTTGCTATTGCAACCCTTTGTTTTTGCCCCCCAGATAATTGAGATGGATACTCTTCTTCAAAGCCTTTCAATTTTACAAGTTCTATTAATTTATATACTTTTAATTTTCTTATATATTTCTTTTCACCCTTCATTTTAAGACCAAATTCGATATTTTCATATACAGTCATATGAGGAAACAATAAATAATCTTGAAATACAATTACAGCATTTCTTTTTTGTGTACACACATTTAAAACTGAAGATTGATTAAATAAAATATCTCCACTATCAGGTTGTATAAGTCCTGCAATAATTTGTAATGTAGTACTTTTGCCACACCCCGATTTTCCAAGTAAAGATACTATTTCTCCTTCTTTTATACTCAAATCTATATTATTTAAAACCTTATTTTCATTAAAACTTTTGGTAATATTAATAAGTTGTACTGATGACATTCTCATTCTCCTTATAATACTTCTTTATTATACTTTCAATAATTATCAAAACTATTATACTTATAATTAAAAATACTAAACTGTATAATGATGCTATAGTCCTATCTCCACTTTGTATGTAAGGAAACATAATCATAGGATATGTTATTATTTTTCCTCCACCTATTAACATAGTCAAGAAATATTGGCTAAATGAAACTATAAAACACATACTTGATGCACCTATTATTCCTGGCATTATTAACGGAAGAGTTATATATCTAAATGTATTAATATTACTAGCACCTAGCATCTTTGCTTGTATCTCTAGCTTATCACCTATAAGTTTATATACATCGCCTATAATCCTTACTCCATAAGGTATACAAGGTAATATATTTATAATTATTACACCAGTCAATGTATTTGCAATTTTGAATTTTATAAACATAATATATATCCCCATTGATACAGATACTAGTGGAATTATTATTGGCGATAATATTAGCATTTCAAAAAATTTCTTGCCTTTAAACTTATATAATGTTATTGCCTTCGCTGATGGTATGCTAATTATAATAGTTATAAATACTACTATGGTTGATATTAATATACTATTTATAAGAGCACTAAGATTATTTGAACTAAAAATGTACTCTAATCCCCTTAACGAATAGTTTTTAGGGATTAAATTTGGAAATGGCCATGAGCTTAAACATGACCATATACAAAGTATTAGTAATGGTGATACAAAAGTTATAATTAATATATCTATAGTTATTCTTCTTAGTTTAGCTTTCATATTTTCACCTATATTTCATATTTATTTATTTTATCGAAAATTTTATTATATATAATTAATAATACAAAGCTTATACTTGAAAGAACTACATTTATAACCATAGAGCTTACCCTTTGAGATAAATCAGAACTAATATAGTTTGTATATGCTTGTACTGGTAAAGTTTTTGGAGTTGATGCGCCTATTAAAAGAGGTACTTCAAATGAACCAAAAGAAAAAACAAAAAGTATTATAAATGAAGATATTATAGTTGGCATAGCTAATGGAAGTGCTATATATCTAAATGTTTGCAACTTTTTCGCACCTAAATTTATTGCTACTTTTTCTAATTTATCATTTATATTTCGTAGTATATTGTAAACTGTAATAGCTGTAAATGGTATACCCTTCCATAAATACACTAAGATTATACCTATACCATTACTATCAAATACTATAGATAGAAATTGAGATGAGTCATTTATCATACCTAAATTATAAAATACTCTAGATATTAACCCTGATTTAGAAAATATAGTTATCATAAAAAAAACTACAACTATATGAGGTACTATTATAGGCAAATTCAGTAAATAGTTTCTTACTTTTGAATATTCGCTTTTACATAAAATATAAGATATTAAAATTCCTATTATTACAGACAATACTGCTGATACAAAAGATGTCTTTAAAGTAAATATAAGAGACCTTAAGAAAGAACTATCTCTTAAAATCTCTTTATAATAATCAAAGGTTATTTCATTTAATCCTATTTGAGGGAAGTAGCCCACACTTTGAAGTATGCAGTTTACTATACCACTTCCCATAATAATTATTAGAAATATTGTTATCGGTGCCAAAAGTAAATATGGTTTTAGCTTATTATTTTTGACCATTTAAAACCTCATCTACCCATATTTTTTCTATTATTGGCACTAAACCTGCCTTTAACTCTGGAAGTGAATTTTCTATAACTACAGTTTCTTTAAATTTAGATTTGTTCTCTTTTGATATTTTATCCATATCTAAACTTGAACTATCTCCCCAGTTTGCTGTATCAGTCTTAGAACCTTGAGCATCTACACTCATTAAAAAATCTATAAGAACCATAGCACCTGCTTCATTTGGAGATGTCTTAGCTATTGTTATAAAATGAGTATTGCTTATATTTCCTTTTTTAAATTCAACAATTTCAGTATATTTACTGAATTCTTCACTTTCAATTCTTCCTAAAAGTGTATTTGGTGAATATGTCATTGTAAAATAAACTTCATTGTCAGAATACATATTATCTAATTGAGAAGAATTAGCAGGATAAGTTTCCCCTTTATTCCATAGGTATTGCTTTATCTCATTTAAATAATCTATTGCAGGCTGTATAACTTCCTTTACTTTGGCTTCATCTTCTGGTAAATTTGCTACATTTTCATATCCAACTATATCGTATATTATATTTCTTATAAAAGCACTTGATGTAAAGTCTGGTATTTCTGGATATGTAAACTTACCTGGATTTTCTATTACAAACTTCTTTAGACGTTGTGCACTATCTATGTCTTCTTTTACTTTTTGTGAATTTTTCACAATAGCAAACTGTGATTTTCCCCAAGGAGCTTCCATAGACTCAACTTCTGTTCCAAAATCAAGATTTACTTCATCTGAGCTACTATCTACATAATCATTAAAATTTGGTAACTTATTAGTAAATGCCCCTAATAATAAATCATTTTCCTTTGCCGTCTTGAAATTTTCTCCGTTTATCCATATTACATCTATTATTCCTTTTTCACTATTTGCTTGTTTTTCCGATAATAATTGATTTAATATATCTTCAATATTCATTCCTACTCTTTTTACTTTTATATCATAATTTTCCTTCATTTGTGGTATAACATAACTATCAAACCACTTATTCATAACTTCATTTCCACCATATCCATAGAAAGTAACGGTACTTCCTTTTGCTGATCCTAATATTTCTTCATAGCTACTGTCTAATATATTTTCTTTAGATAAATTTTCACTTGGCTTTGAACAACCCACAGAAGCAATTGCTAAGATTACACATAGCATTATTAAAATTTTCTTTTTCATACTTATATCTCCCTTTTTTATATAGTTTATTTTTTATATTAAATTATTTTCTTAATATTTTTAGTCTAATATTTTTCTAGCTTCCAAAAATCTCTGACATGCTGTAACTAATATTAATACCGAAAATACATTAGTCAATATTTGAAGATAATTCGGGAATAAAATCATTAAAGTGAAAAATATGAACCCTTCACTTCTCTCTGCTATACCTGCTTGATAGTAAAATGACTTCATTCCTTTTTTATCAGTAAGCGCCCCAACTGTTAAAAATATTGTCATAGATATAAGTATACAAGCTAGCAATATCATTAAATTAAATCTAGTATCACTATATTTCATTCCTAAAGCTACAATAATACCTATCTCAACTAATCTATCTGATACAATATCTAATAACGTTCCAAAAGATGATGATGTATTACTATTTCTAGCTACTGAACCATCTACCGCATCTAGGTATCCAGATAACCAAAGTACAACTACTGAAACTATATCCATATCATAATATATAAATATAGATGTAGATATTCCTAGGAATAAAGCAATCATTGTAACAACATTTGCACTTAAATTACACTTTATACAGAATTTAGCACCAAATTCGATTATCGGATTTACATATTTTCTCGCATGAGTATCTAACATTATTCCTCCTAAGTTACTTATTATTTATTTTGATTTGACTATTTAAAAACTTATTTTTCAACAATATTGAAGTTGCAAAAAGTAGTATAAGTGATGCTATTGATATATAAAACTGATTACTTCCTATATTTAATGAATGTGCTCCTATATTTGTAAACACCATTATTCCTGGTACTGTTCCAAACAATGTTGCTAGTAAAAAATCTTTGTATTTTATCGAAGTAAAACCTGCCCCATAGCTTATTATGTCAAAGGGAAATAATGGTATCAATCTCAATAAAAATACTATAAAAAATCCTCTTTCATTTATCATATTTTCTATATTATCTAACTTTTCATTCGTAAGTTTTTTCACTATATTTCTACCTAATTTTCTAGATATATAAAAAGATAATGTAGCCCCTATTAATGCTCCTATAGTTGTATAAATATATCCTTTAACAAATCCAAAAGCTAATCCACCTGCTATTGCAAGCACAGAATCTGGAAAAAGTGTAAGAGGTACTAATGCAAACATAATAATATATACAATTGTCCCCATTTTCCCAAAAGAGTCTACATATACCTTTATATCTTCTATACCTATATCTAGTGAATATATCTTATAAATCATAAAAACTATTACAACTATTATCACACTAATTAATATTAAATTATTCCATTTTATATTTTTATTCATAATTTCATTCCTTATAGTTTGTATATTAGCTTGTTCTATTTTTAGACTTAGCCAATTTTATTCCATTATATCTATTTGACCACTTCTTTAATGTTGAAGTTTTTCTTTGTGATAATATATCCCTTCTTATAACATCTTCATTAAATAAAAAATCTAATACATGAAGAATATTTTTACCTGCTAACATCATAGATTCACAACAAGATTGACAATATGATACTACAGTATCTGATTTAGCTTCATTTGCCCTTTTTTTACTTTGATTAGTCGATATTTCTTTATTTGTAACTCTAAGCATACCTCCAGAACCACAACACTCACTATTTTCTCTATTTTTTTCAAATTCAACTACTTTAATTCCAATAGATTTTAATATCCCTCTAACATCATCATGTATTTTATATTCTTTTCTTATTGGACATGGGTCATGTAATGAAAATTCGGTTTCTAAATCTTCATAATAGTTTATAAGTTTTTCATCTACCTTATATTCATTTATAATAGACCAAAGTGAAGTTACTTTTATATTTTTACTATGTTCTTTAATAGTCTTTAAACAATTTGGACAAGCTACTATAATTTCCACAACTTCATCATTTGAAAATATATTATTTAATTTTTCATAGTAACTTTCAAATTTTTCAACATCTCCCATTGATAATGTTGGCTTTCCACAACACTCAAATGCAATTGATAAATCATCTATATTCTTTTTTAAATATTCATAAGTTTTTATTACCAACTCTGGGCTATAGCTTGATAAGCTACATCCCGGTAAAAATATTTTCTTCGTATTTTTATCTGCAAATGTTTTAGAAAATATAGGAGAAAAACTATTTATCTGATGAAACTTCACAGTATTGTATCCAATTTCTTTGAAGATGTGTTTATCTTTTTCTTTGAATGCATCTTTTCTCATACTATAAAATATATCTTTTAAATCTATATCTTTTGGACATTTTACAGTGCAAATATCACATAACATACATGAATATGGTATATTTTGATTAACCTGTTTCTCTTCTAATATTTCTTTCATAAGTGTCTTTGGTGAAGATGAATATTTTTTCATCATAGGACATGGTTTAAAACAAATTTTACAATCTACACATATACTTTCATTTTCCTTTATTTTTTCTAATGTTTTATATTCTAGACATATCTTTTTCAAACTATCACCACCCATGTTTATAATACCTACTTTTTCTACATAATACTACTATTTAAAAACTTTATATTATAGTTTTTACCTATATATTCATTCTTAATTATAGTTTTTATTTATAACTAAATCTTAAAATTTAAAACTTATAATATATATTTACACGTATATATACACTATTTGTACTAATAATTATAATATTGTTAGCATTGACTAATACGATATGATATTATTAATTAGTTATATTAAAAATATATTTTAGTAATGAGAGGTAATAAATAATGAATTTTAAAGAACTTGGAATTAGTGATGATATAATAAAATTATTAGATAAATCAGGCATAACTTCGCCTACACCTATACAAGAAGAAAGCATACCATTTATTAATGAAGGAAAAGATGTTATTGCAGAAGCTCAAACTGGAACAGGTAAGACTCTTGCGTTCTTACTTCCTATTTTAGAAAACATATCTTCTGGAAAAAATCATGTTCAAGCACTTATTGTTTCTCCAACAAGAGAACTTGCCATCCAGATAACAGAAGAAGCTATGAAACTTAAAGAAGCTAAAAACATAAATGTACTTGCAGCATACGGAGGAAAAGATATCGGTTCTCAACTTAATAAATTAAAGGGCAATATCCACTTAATAGTAGCCACTCCAGGTAGACTATTAGATCACATTGATAGAAAAACTGTTGACCTTAGTAAGTTAAAAACTTTTGTTTTAGATGAGGCTGACCAAATGCTATTTATGGGATTCCAAAATGAGGTTGAGGCCATATTAAGACATGTTCCAAAGAAACGTCAAGTATTATGTTTCTCTGCAACTATGGATTCTAAAGTAAAAAAACTAGCATACAAAATTACTAATGACCCTTGCATTGTTTCTGTGGAGAAAAAACAAATTACTCTAGAAAATATAAAACAAGAGGTTGTTGAAACTACTGATAGAAGAAAACAAGATGCACTATGTAAAGTTTTAGATGAAGATAATCCTTTTATGGCTATAATATTCTGTAGAACTAAAGCAAGAGTAGATAAACTTGAAGAAGGTCTTTATCAAAGAGGATACAATTGCCAAAAAATACACAGTGATATATCTCAATCTAAGAGAGAAAGAATTATGAAATCTTTTAAAAATTCAGATATACAATATCTTATAGCCACTGATGTTGCATCTAGAGGTCTTGATATAAGCGGTGTAAGTCATGTTTATAACTACGATATTCCAGAGTTAGCAGAGGACTATATCCATCGTATTGGTAGAACTGGTAGAGCTGGTGAAAAAGGATATACATGCCTATTTATAGATCCTAAAAATCAGAGTACTTTAGATGAAATAGAATCAAAGATTAAATTTAATATACCAAGAAGAAAATTAGATATATAAATATTGTAAATGTAAATAAGCTAGTCTATGTGACTTTAATCACAATGACTAGCTTATTATTATGATGAATACTTCACCATTACTCTGATTTTCCTTTGTCTTTATCAGGTACATCTAAAGCTGTAGATTTTCCGAAATAATAGCCTATTATCATACTGAATACTGGTATAAATTCTGATGATTTTATTTTTCCTACTATACTTAGATAGCAAAATACTATTGTAACTAAAAGTGCTATTAATTTTCTAACACTAGTAAAAGTCCCTAAGAAATTTTCCAAATTAGATTTACATTTAATCATATCATCACCCTCTCGATATAATTTATTCTATTATATCTATTATTGTGATTATACAAATATAAAAAGAGAAGCATATTTGCCTCTCCCTTCTATATTTTTGACATAAATCAGTTTTTATTAAAAACTATAATTACTTTAAATAAATCTCCATCTAGATCTATATTAAACATACCACCTTGTAATTCTACAAAACTCTTAGATATTGCAAGACCTAATCCTGACCCCTCTGTATTACGAGATTTATCACCTCTTACGAATCTCTCTACTATATCATTTGGATTAAAATCTAATTCTTGCGCTGATATATTTTTAAGTATTATCTCAACAGTTTTATCCTTTTCTAAAATATCTATATATACTCTAGAATTTGGCATAGAGTACTTACTTATATTTATTATAAGATTTTCAAATACCCTAAATGTCCTTTGTCCATCTAATGATAGTATAACTTTATTTTCAGGAAAGTTGTTTTTAAATATTAGCGATGATTCACAAGTTTTATCATTTAATTCTAATAATGTTTGTTTCATTAAAGATACTATATCAACATCTTCTATATTTAAATTTATATTTTTACTACTCGCCTTACTCATTTCAAATAAATCTTCTATTAAAACTTGAAGTCTTTGAGATTTTTTATCTAATGTATCAATATATAACTTTCTCTTATCCCCATCTATATTTTCATCTTTTAATAAATCAACATAAGTTATTATAGATGTTAATGGTGTTTTTAAATCATGCGATACATTTGATATAAGCTCTGTTTTCATATTTTGACTTTTTACTTCTTCCTCTACTGCTTTTTTGAATCCACTTTGAATACTTTCTAATTTTATCTTTATTGGCTCGAATACACCTAAGTTCTCATCAGTATTTGTATCTAGGTCGCCTTGTGCTATTTTATCAGTCACATCTAGTAACTTATTGTATTTTTCCAATATCTCATTATAATTTTTTCTTAGTAATTTAAACATAACAACAGTATATATAATCGCTAAAATTATACCATAGAACCATAGACTAGATATTATTATAAGTATTGTTAAGTTTATAACTAATACTGTAGCTATAACCTTAGTTGATTTTTTACTAAAATCAATTTCCTTTATTGATTTTACATATCTCTTAGCACCTTGCATTCCTTTAGCTAAAGCGGTAAATATAATACTATGGCTACCCAAATACTTTTTTATACCCCTAGATAATATATGTTTTAAAAGTATCACTATAATTATTATAATTAAGTAATACATAGTCCAATATAGTAAATTAAATCCATTTAACAATAAATTAGATATATCAATATTTAATCCTAATTCTAATATATGTTCTAACATTTCTCCTTCTAGGGTCGTCCTTATAAGTTCTGAACCATTTTGATTCATAAATATAAATATGAATGTTATTATAATTGCATTTATTTCGAAAGGAATTTTTGATATAGTTTCAAATCCTAATAAATTTTTACTATATCTATAAGGAATTATTAGACCTATAAATAAAACAAATATACCAATTATAGCCATATAATTCTGAGAAGGTACATAGTATTTATACCTATTTTCATTTCTTATGTTCCAATATATATCATCTTGGTGATTAAGTACTTTTGGAATAGCGTATATTATTGTAGTATTTTTAATTGGTTCACGATTATATTCATAACCATTTCCATTGTATTCATCCCCACTACCAGGCATTCTAAGTAATACCCTCTCTATATTTTTTTGATTGAAACCATAACTATCTCTTATATTTATATTGCCATCACTATCATAGTCAATAACTGTATAAAAACTATACTTCTCTTTAAGCTTAGTAATTTCTTCATCACTTAAATTATCAGATATATTGGTTGGTTTATCTTTGTCCGTAGTTTCTGTAACGTCTTCACCCTTATTATATTTACTATCCAGCTGTTTTATAGGATCTATAGAGTTTGTATTTTCTATTTTACTCTCTTTATCAATTATATAGTACTCAAGATTTGCATAATCATTATACAATAAATTTTCAAATCTAATAAAGTTCTCATCAAAGTTTCTTTTTAACTGATCTATATGTCTATTTTTGATTTCTATTTTATTAGATGCTTCAATCTGTTTATCATAACCTTCAGCTTCTAGCTTCTTTTCAGCTACAGATTGTATAGTATTCTCATTTACAAGTATATCTACTGCTCTTGAGGTAGATTTATTTTTTTTATCTATATTATTTTTGTATAATATATAGTTAAATTCATATAAATTATCTAACATATGAGCATCATCAAGAGGATTATAATTACTTGATTTAGATACCTTATCTATATTCGAGTAGCTACTAAGCATTGCAATAGATGCACTAATACCCATTATTAATACGATTAAAGTGATTAAATACTTATTTTTAAAGTTTTTCGATTTTGTATCCAACTCCCCACACCACCTTTAAATATTTTGGATTCTTAGGATTTATTTCTATTTTTTCTCTAATATTTCTTACATGAACCATGACTGTATCCGTATTTACAGCATTTTCATTCCATACTCGCTCATATATTTCTTCTGCTGAAAATACTCTCCCTGGATTTCTCATCATTAAATGTAATATCTTAAATTCAATAGGCGTTGTTTTTACAGTATTTCCGTCTATACTTACTTCTTTTGTACTTACATTTAGTTCAAGACCACCTATTGAGAATATGTTACTATCTTCTTTAGTATTATTATTTTTACCCATACTTTCTATCATGTTTAGATATTTTGTATATCTTCTTAGTTGTGAATTTACTCTAGCTAAAAGTTCTAATGGTTTAAATGGTTTTGTAACATAGTCATCTGCCCCTATATTTAATCCCATTATTTTGTCTACTTCTTCTGATTTTGCTGATAACATTATTACTGGAAATGTGTGATTTTCTCTAAGTTTCATTGTAAATGTTATTCCGTCCATTTTTGGCATCATTATGTCTACTATTGCTAGGTGTATTTGTTCTTGTTCTAAGATTTTTATTCCTTCTAGACCATTATCCCCCTTAAATACTTTGTATCCTTGGTTTAGAAGGTATATTTCTATTGCATCTGCTATTTCTTTTTCATCCTCAACTACTAAAATATTATAACTTTTCATATACTACTCCCTCTTTCTATAAAATTTCCGTTTTTTTTCATTAATTACTATTATACAATATTTCATACCAAATATCCCCTTTCTAATTTCTATACTATAATCATAGTTCTAAAAACTTAAGATATTATTGTTGTAATTCTAAATTTTTTCTAAATATTTATATTTAATTGCTTGTCTATATTTTACTATTATAATCTATGCCATTTTGTTTATATACTTTCTCGATCATTAATACTTATGTATTGTGCAAATACATTTAATTCATTATTAAAAAGACTATAACCTTATGAAATGGATTATAGTCTTTAAATATATTACTATTCAACAATATATTATTAAATATTATTAACAAATATCAGCAATAAGCATTAGTGTAACATTAGCATACATACTTCTGTCACTACATTTTTCAATACCATTATACTCAATAAGATCTCTAAGAGGTAATTTTTTTGAGTACATTCCATTTTCAGGTAAGATAAGGAATGTTGTAAAAGGAATTTTAAACTTAAAGCAATCACAGTATGAGTTGCATGGACATTCAGGTTCGTAGTTAACTCTAAAGTTAAGAGTACCATTTATTATAAGTTTATATCCTGTAAGTGTTTGTCCTTCAAGTGATGTGCCAACAGGTGTAGTTATAACTGTTTGTTTATCTATTGAACATGTAACATCTGTGTTTTTTATTTCTCCTATATCTGGGTAATTTTTTGGTAAATATACCATTTCATCTACAGATATTTGTTTAAAAGTACATGGTAATGTTGTAAATTGATTAGTTTGAACACCATTATTAAATATATTTTTCGCCATATTAAATCTCTCCATTTATAGTCTGTAATATAGGATATATTAAATATAATTATGATATATAAGATAATTTAATATCATAAATTTATTAAACAAGCCTATAGTATACCTTATGAATATTTAAATAAATTGGAACTATTAGATTAAAATATTTATATATTTTTAATGCACACTCTCTATAACTTTCATAGATGTAAATTGCAATATGGTTCTACTTTTATGTGGTAAAGATAATGATAATATGTCCCCTAGTTCTAAATTCACATTCCAATATGGTTCTACTTTTATGAGCCAAGGCAATAATCAGTATACTTTTTTACTTTACAACTTATATTCCAATATGGTTCTACTTTTATGAGGTGAAAAGGGAGCAACTGGTGAACCAGGTATACCATTTACACATTCCAATATGGTTCTACTTTTATATAGATACATCAAGTAAGAAAAATACAATTTTAGAGATTTACATTCCAATATGGTTCTACTTTTATTAGTCAATCCTTTAGACCTCCAATTTTTAAGGCTCACATTTACATTCCAATATGGTTCTACTTTTATTAGGTTATGAAAGAGGGAATACAAGTTGCAATCATTGATTTACATTCCAATATGGTTCTACTTTTATAAAAAAGGTGAAGACCCTAGAGCATCTTTTATATCTAATTTACATTCCAATATGGTTCTACTTTTATAAAAAAGGTGAAGACCCTAGAGCATCTTTTATATCTAATTTACATTCCAATATGGTTCTACTTTTATTAAGGTGTTTTTGTAAACACAATAGAAGACTTAGAGCATTTACATTCCAATATGGTTCTACTTTTATCTATACTAATCACTTCTTTACTTGTCTTATATATGCTATTTACATTCCAATATGGTTCTACTTTTATATTAAATGGTAAGCTAGATAATTGGTTTAATAAATGATTTACATTCCAATATGGTTCTACTTTTATTATCCGTGGGTACTGCTGTTATGCAAGGGATTGGTAATTTACATTCCAATATGGTTCTACTTTTATGTGCAGGAATGAATAATAATGAGGAAGGTTCGGACGTATTTACATTCCAATATGGTTCTACTTTTATTTAGGGGAGGAATACTCTAAAATAAACCTTGATTCCAATTTACATTCCAATATGGTTCTACTTTTATATACTAAATGTGTGTGATGTTGCATATAATGTATATATTTACATTCCAATATGGTTCTACTTTTATTATATTTTCGTCACTTGAAATACTTATATTAAAACAAATTTACATTCCAATATGGTTCTACTTTTATTTAGATGTTACACGTATGAAAAAGATTTATATAAAGTATTTACATTCCAATATGGTTCTACTTTTATAGTATTACTTCAAAATACTAAATGACGAATTATTTGGATTTACATTCCAATATGGTTCTACTTTTATTAGTCAATCCTTTAGACCTCCAATTTTTAAGGCGCATATTTACATTCCAATATGGTTCTACTTTTATCAACGATAGAGGCAATAAATGCTTCTGAAAATACAAGATTTACATTCCAATATGGTTCTACTTTTATACTACAGTTCAAATTATTTAATGGAAGCTGTTAGAAATTTATATTCCAATATGGTTCTACTTTTATTGAGTAAATATGCAAAATATGAGCAAGTATTTTCAAGATTTACATTCCAATATGGTTCTACTTTTATCAACTATATTTTTTCTTGTTATGTGATAATTTTTATTATTTACATTCCAATATGGTTCTACTTTTATTCTTTTATCGGAGGTGTTGTATATGGGTAATATTCTTATTTACATTCCAATATGGTTCTACTTTTATCAAGTATACTTGAAGGATATACCACACCCTGTAAGGTATTTACATTCCAATATGGTTCTACTTTTATTTGACCTTATTTGTTATAATAGTTTTGCACATTACTTATTTACATTCCAATATGGTTCTACTTTTATTTAAAATAAAGATGATATAGAAAGAGGCAACTACATAATTTACATTCCAATATGGTTCTACTTTTATGTAAAACATAATAGGGTTATAATACCACATAGATATATTTACATTCCAATATGGTTCTACTTTTATCAACTATATTTTTTCTTGTTATGT
>JAVXJG010000001.1:1454-124163 GCA_036647935.1 Peptostreptococcaceae bacterium | reverse complement strand
ATTAAATCACCATAACAAAATCGAACCAAATTTGGAGGTAAATTCTATGATAACTGGTATGTCAATACTTATTAGTACATTTTTTATTCCAGGATAAAGATGTTATTCTTTTGAAAGATTCTAAGACTATTAACTCTATAAGAACTATAACTACTCCAAGATTTGTATTAAGTAAAATAAAAAATGCTAAAGTTATACAAAATAAATTAAAGCTAGAAGGTGTTTTAGATAATGAGCATAATGTAGTTATATTAAATAATTCTTTAAGACCGTTTACTCCTAATTATATGAGTAGACAATTCAAGAGGTTTTTATCAACTAATAATATTCCGCATATAAGATTTCATGATTTAAGTTATACTTCAGCTACTCTTATACTTAAGTCTGGTGTTAATATAAAAGTTGCATCTCAAAGATTAGGTCATAAAACAATTAATACTACATTGGATATATACTCTCATGTTCTAAAAGACATGGACCAAGAAGCATCAGATATAATTGACGATTTAATATACAAAAAAAGCTAGAGATTATCTAGCTTTTTACTTTGTCACCTATCACTTTTGACCAATTGTCACCTATATGTCACTAACAACATTGATTTTTATTTACTTTTATTGAGTTTAGTTAGTTCTATACCTTCCTAAAGTCATTGGAATTACACAAGATTATCTTTTATTCTTCATCTTCCATATAGTCTTCAACTTCATGACCACACTCTGGGCACTTATATGTATCTATTACATATTCAAACTCTTCTTTTATTTCATTTTCAGTTCCTTCATTTACAACTTCAAAATCAGTTCCTTCTTGATGCTTTACTAATTCCATTACTTCAACTATACATCTTGGGCAATACATTGTAGACATAGCAACACCTCCATATAAATATTATGATTTCCATACTATCAGATTGTTATCAAAAATGCAATCTTTTACTCCTAACTTTAATTTTAAGCATTAAGTTTGTAACAAGTTTCTTGAAATAATCATAATATCTAATAAAGTAAAGTTAGCCAAGGCTAAGTTTTTGCTAATTTCAATTTATAATTGGAGGTATTTATATGACAAAGCTTACTGATATTGACATTTATACTACTGTAAGAGTTGATGAATTATTATCTGATGGGTATTTAAGAGAAAGAATGTTGGCACTTGGACTTACAAATGGTGCCATAATAGATGTACTAAGACGAGGTCCTAAAAACAACCTTACAGTTTATAATATCCGTGGTGCTATGATTGCCCTTAGAAAAGAAGAGTCAGATAAGATTTTAGTTTCAAATATAATTTAATTTTTGCATTGGGGGAATTTATTATGGGATTGACTCATGATTCAACTAAAATCAAATCTTTAAAAGATATGTTCGGTATAGATAGAAAAGAAAATCAATATGTTATTGCTCTTGCCGGAAATCCTAACACAGGAAAGAGCACTGTTTTTAATTATTTAACAGGTCTTAAACAGCACACTGGTAATTGGCCTGGAAAAACTGTTTGTAGTGCTAGAGGAGATTTCAAGTATAATAATAAAGATTTTTCTTTAATTGACTTACCCGGAACTTATTCTTTATTTGCTGCATCACAAGAAGAAATTATTGCCCGCGATTTTGCTTGTTTTGGAAAACCAGATGCGGTAATTGTTGTTGCTGATGCTACGTCTCTAGAGAGAAATTTCAATTTAGCTCTTCAAATCATGGAACTTACTAATAATGTTATTCTCTGTATTAATTTAATAGATGAAGCTAACAAAAAAGGTATTTTTATAGATAAAGATAAAATTGAAAAAGAACTAGGAATACCAGTTGTTTTAACATCTGCTAGAAGTGGAAATGGTATGGATAATCTTTTAATTACTTTAGATAAAGTTGTTTCTGGTTCATATAGCTATAATAATAAACTTATAGCATATGATAAGTATATAGAATCTTTACTTAGCTTAATTGAAAATGATTTAAAAACATATATACCTTATATCAAATCTCGATGGTTGGGTCTTAGACTTATTGATGGAGATGATAGCATTTATGAATCAATGTCTAATTATATTGATGGAAACTACAATGAAATAATAAATAATATAAAACTAAAATTACCAGACAATATAAGCAAAAAAACTATTCGTGACGATATGAGTAAAAAAAGTTATGAGGAAGCTAAACTACTTTATGATAATTGTGTACAAATAAAAAATGTGAATAAATTTGCCAGAGACGAAAAAATAGATAAAATAATCACATCTAAGAGATTTGGTCTTCCATTAATGTTACTATTGCTTACCGTAGTTCTTTGGATTACTATACAGGGCTCAAATTACCCATCTCAAATGTTATCTAACTTCTTCTTGGCTTTTGAGCCTAAATTATTTGATATTTTAAGTAATATCAATTGTCCTCTATGGCTAAATAAAATGATTAGTGCAGGAATGTATAGAACTGTTGCATGGGTAGTATCTGTTATGCTTCCACCTATGGCAATATTTTTTCCATTATTCACTTTGCTTGAAGACTTTGGATATCTTCCAAGAGTTGCATTTAATTTAGATCATATATTTAAAAAAGCTGGATGCCATGGCAAACAATGTTTGACTATGTGTATGGGATTTGGTTGTAATGCTGCTGGAGTTATTGGATGTAGAATAATAGATTCTCCTCGTGAAAGACTAATTGCTATACTTACAAATAACTTTGTTCCTTGTAACGGTAGATTTCCAACTCTAATAGCTATATCTACAATATTTTTTACTTCTGTAATAACAAACTCATTCTTTGCTAATATTTCGACTGCCCTTTGCATAACTTTAACTATATTAGTTGGTATAGTGATTACTCTAATTGTGTCTTATTCATTATCTAAAACACTTTTAAAAGGTGTTCCTTCTACCTTTACACTGGAACTTCCACCATATCGAACACCTCAAGTTGGAAGGGTTATATATACATCTATTATAGATAGAACAATATTTGTATTATCTCGTGCTGTTGTTGTTGCAATTCCTGCCGGGATTATTACTTGGATATTTGCAAATATTTATATAGGTGATTTAAGCATTCTTTCCCATATAGCAAACTTCCTAGATCCACTTGCAAAAGTTATTGGTCTTGATGGCTTTATATTACTAGCATTTATACTTGGTTTTCCTGCTAATGAAATTGTAGTTCCTATTCTTTTGATGAGCTATCTTGCTACTGGTTCTATGATAGATGCCAATAACCTATTATCTTTAGGAGAAGTTTTAAAATCTAATGGGTGGACTTATTTAACAGCACTAAATGTAATGTTATTTAGCTTACTTCATTGGCCTTGTGCTACTACTCTTATTACTATAAAAAAAGAAACTGGAAGTATTAAATGGACTATATTAGGGTTTATCATTCCAACATCTATTGCATTTGTAGTTTGTTTATTAACTACTACTATATTTAGATTACTTGGCTTGGCATAAAAGTAAGCGGTGAATTTACCCACCGCTTACTTTTGTTAAATAAATCTATCTCAATATTATTCCACTTATTTTCATAGCTAGACTATCCATAATACAAATAGTTTTAATATTTAATTTCAAGTCTATTCTTTATCTTCTTTCTTTAATTCTAATATCTTTTGTATCTCTTCTTTTATCTCTATTATTCCTATATCTAATTTTCTATTTAAATTTTCATCTAAATTTGCTACTATTTCTTTTAAATCTTCTATTTCTTCTTTGAGATTTTCCTTATATAAATTTAAAGTTACTAAGTTATTATATTCATCATTTATATCTTTTTGCACCCTTTTCAAGTTACTAAGTGAATTTAATAGTTCATCTGACTTTGTTGTTATATCCTCGGCTTTAGTCAATTCATAAATTTCAATAATTGAATTATCTAAATTAGATAGAGTTCCTTCTAAATTTATCATAGTATTGGTAAGTTTTTCTGTATTATCTAAAGTTTGTTCAAACTTTGCTATAAGTTTTAGTATATTTTCCTCAATCATAATATCTCCTCTATTTATACTTTTTAATTCCATCAATTATTGTTTTTATAATCTCTATATTTTCATTGTATTTATTTAATTTACCATCTATATAATCTTCATATATTTCATAAAACTTATCTATCCATTTTGACTTTGTTTTTTCATTTAAAATAACCTCCATTGGATTTATGTCTAGTTCATCAAACTCAGCTAGTATATCTTCATATTTAGTATTATTAAGTACTAAGCATTTTAAAATATTTTTATAATTTTGAGCTTCTCTATAACAATCACAAGCTAGGCTATATTCCTTTATCTTAATAAACTTACTTCCAGCTTCAAAATATTTCCCTTCATCTCTAAGAATAAGTACCTTACATCTACTTACTGCAATTTCTGATTTTTTATGACTTGATTTTTGGTATTGTATAATCGCCTGTTCATATTTACCCCTAGACTCTAAATAAATACCTTCATCATAGTAGTCGTCTGAACTTGATGTATAATCAAACATAAGAGCTTCTTCATCAAATCCATTCACTACTTGTATTAAAAATTTTATATTTTCATAAAAATATCCTACATCTTTATCTTCATAAAAACATATATAATCCCTCGCTCTAGTTATAGCTACATATAGTAAATTAAAGTAATATCTATACAATGAGTGATTGTCATAATCTATTCCATCCAATATTTTTTCCCATATTTTATAGTACTTTGATATTATGTTATAACAAATGATATACTTTTTTTCTATTCCTTTTATTTCAGAAACTGTAAACACACTATCTTCTATCCAAAGGTCATTTTTAAGCCTCATTTTTTCTTCTTCATCACATACTACTATTGCTACATAATGTCTATCTTTCACCATATTTAATAGCTTAATTTTATCATCAATATCACCTTCTAAAAAGAATGGTTTTTGTGTATTTTCTCTTATAGAATTTTCTATATAATCATTTCTTTTGTTTTTGTATAGTTTTTCTATTCTTAAGTCTGCTATTTTGTTAGATAAATTCACTATATCTTTACTACTTCTATAATTTGTACTTAGCACAACTTTATTAAAATTATCTCTGTGGCTAAATTTATTATGAAGGCTTTGTACACGTTTAGTATCAAAGTATGTTGGATTTATAGTTTGATTAAAGTCCCCACTAAATAATATGTTGTCATAGTTTTTCACTAAATTATACATAAGATATATTTGTTTTTCTGTTAAATCTTGAATTTCATCTACTAGTACAAAGTCATATTTTTTAAGTTTGTCTTCTTCAAGCTTTTTTATAGATATTCTAGTCATATCATTTTCATCGACTTGATTGTTTTCATCTAGCCAATTTTGATATTTTAAAGCTATACTATAAAGCAATATCCTTTCATTTTCATCAAAAATTGAATATTCACTAGGTAAATTTAAATATATATCTTGTTGTAAAAGCCTTTGGTCATATAAATCACCTTTAAAACTCCATTCAAGACCTATCATACCTTTTATGATACCTCTAATCTCCTTCCATACATCAATAGCTTCAAATTTATAACTACTAAAACTATTACTTCTACTTATATTTTTATCAAACCATAGCCTAAATTGTTCAAATTTTACATATGAAGAAATTTTTGAAACATTTTTTAAATATCTATTTATTTCTTTAAATTCTACTTTGCTATCAAATTTACTTTTACCACTTTTTTCAACTAAGTACTTAAACATATTGCTTGTATCTTTTTTTAGTAGTGCTGAGTATGTAAAATATCCTATATTTATACTATTTTGCATATATAGATTATATATTTTATTTACTCCAACAGTTGTTTTCCCACTTCCTGCACTTCCAAATAGAAAAAGTGGTGTTAAATCACTTCTTAAGCATTGATTTTGTTCTTCATTAAGATAATAAATAATGTTTTTTTCATCTTTCTTTATTAGTTCTTGTAATGTTTCATTGTCTACAACTCTTGTTATTACTTCATCAGGATTATAATAATATATTTTATAGTTTTCATCTATAATATGTTCAAATTTTTCTTCGCTATCTATAGATGTATAGTTAATATTTAATCCTAGATTTCTTGCTCTCTTTATCTGATTATCATGATTACAATAGTCTAGTATTACTATACAATTACTTTCTTTATATTCACTTCTTATATATGATATTTTAGATGCAAATGTAAATAGTACTCTATTACCTTTATCTACTCTAAACTTAAATAGTTCATTATCACATTTTATTTTTTTAACTGAGTAGCTATTTGATATATTTTTTATCTCATTATTGTTTAATTCCAATTCTTCCATAAACTTGTCTATTTTTTCTAATATAAAATCTTTTTTACCTGATGGCAAGCTTTTTATAAAGTTTTCTGTAACTAATTTTTTCATAATTTTGCTTCTCTCTATAAGTATTTAATACTACTTTATAGGTTAAATACTTATTATAATTTTATGTCTAAAATCCTATAGAGTTTATTTTATAAGTGTTATTTTCATTTACTCTCATAAGAACTGTCATCGGATAAATCCCCTTATTGATGGTTATATCATTACTTTCTAGTATATTTAGATCCATATTAAATGATTTTTCATTTTTATCATCCCAGTCAATTTCCTTAAATTTAAGAACTTCTGATTTACTTACATGTTTAAAAACAGAATCTCTTTTCTCTAAATTATTAAATAATTCACTTTCTAATAATCCATTTTCACTTTGGAGTAAGTTTAAAATATATCCTATATCTAAAGTGGCCAAGAATGTACTTACATCTTTATTCTTCTTTGATGAATAATATTTTTTAATAACTTCTTCATGACTCAATAAAGATATTTCTTTATTTAATTCACTATTTTTATCTGAATGATTTTTTACTAAATAATCTTCTAGTTCTTCGCCTATAGCTTCTTCAAAACTTTTTCCATCTATTGTAGCTATTGCTCTATTAACTATTCCAGAATCTATATATGCCCCTGCTATCTCTCCTTTATATCTTAAAACTACTGCACTTGTGTCTACTACCGGATAGGCAAATAAAGGCATTTCTTCAAGTAAATAATATACCTCAGCCTCTACCTCTTTTGATAATAGATTTGAAAAATCAAGACCTACCGACTTTGATAAAGCTAAATTATATGCCCAGTAAACTTCATCTATACCTTTTTCTGGTGAATATATTAGATTTTCTGGAAGTAATACTTTGTGTTTATTTATTAGAAAACTTGGTTTGTAGTTATTTTTTTTAAATAAAGTTTCTACATCTTTAGGTATACTAGATGTTTTTGGAGAGTACCTTTCTGTATTAGTTATTAATCTAAAAAAATCATAACTAATATCTATTTTTTCCTCATTATACTCTATAAATCCAAAATTATATAAAGTATCATATGAATAATTCATCTCAATTTTTTCTTTATCTGTATAAAAGGTTAATTTTTGATTTTTCACACTAACTCCACTAATATCATTATCTATATACTCATTTTTAGTTATATTTTGTATAAGCTTTAAATAATCACTTATTATATCTTCATCAGTTATTGTAACTGGTTTAATATTATTTATACTTTCAGCATGGTAATCATGATACACGTCTATTTTTATGGTACTTTTAAGCTTATCTATTAAATCTTTACTCACTTTCGTACTTGATAAATTTTCTTTAAGTAAATTATATTCTTCCTTTGATTTATTTACATTAGTCAAACTTAATACAGCTATTATTAAAACTATAATACTACTTACTACAATAATTATGGTTTTAGAGCTTTTTAACTTATTCATATTCTCTATTCGTCCCTTCATATTTCCATTATTTTTACCAATTCCTTACTAAAAATAATATCACAAAAATAGCTATCTTAAAACTCATACTAATAAGTATGTCTTTTAAGATAGCTATTTATATAATAATGACTATTAATTTTGAACCAAGCTCTCTACACTAGAGTTACTTTTTAATAATCTAAAACACATAAATGCAGTTATAACTTCTGCAAATACTGTCGTACCCCATATTCCATTTATTCCAAATATATATGGTAGTGTAGATATACCTATTAATATAAACACTATACCCCTAGATGCTGCTACTATTATTGATGATTTTGCATCGTCTATCGCTGTAAAATATCCTGATACAAATATATTTATTCCATTAAATAAGAATGTTAATCCATATATTCTTGCTCCATTTCTAGCTAAATCCAAAACATCTTTTCCATCTTTTAAGAATATCTTTATTAGTGGCCCACTAAATATAGTAAGTACTATAAATATTATTACACCTATAACTAGATTTACTATTATTGATGATTTTAAAATCTCCATAAGTCTATCTTTATTTTTAGCTCCATAATTATAACTTATTATAGGTCTTACACCATCTGATATCCCAAATAACACCATATATCCTACTTGTGAAATATAATTTATTATAGAAAATGCTGCTATTCCACTCTCTCCGGATACCTTCATAAGAGCAGTATTAAATAAAAACATAGAAAGTGCAGTTGCTACAGATGATATTCCTTCTGATGAACCATTATACGCCATAGGTAGTATATGATTTTTTTTAAACTTACCTTTATATACATTTATCACTAGTTTTTTACTCAAAAATGGAATCATAACTATCACAAATGCCGTCGAATATGATATCCCTGTTGCTAGTGCAGCACCTCTTATTCCCATATTAAATTCTTTTATAAATAAATAATCTAAAACAAGATTTAATAATACTGAAACTACCATACCTACAAGAGATATATTAGGCTTACCTATAGTTCTAACTACTGAATCAAATAAAAACATAGAGGATAAGAATGTTGCAAAGTAAGATATATTTTTTATATAGGCCGAAGTTCCTTCAAGTAACACTTCATTTGCACCTAAAAATATAGCTATTTCTTCACTAAATAATACTCCTATCGTTGTTACTAAAATAGATATTGAAACAATAGTTATTATACTTGTTCTAAATATATTTTGCGCTTCTTCACTTTCACCTTTACCTAAATTTATACCTATAATACTTTGTGCACCAACACTTATTATAAGCGAGTATGCCATTAAAATTTGTACATATGGTTGTGCTAAATTTACACTAGCTAGTGCATTTTCACCTACAACATTTCCTACAAATATACCATCTATAATTATTTGAATACCTACAAATATCATACTTATAATACTTGGTATAGCAAATTTAATAAATAATTTGCTTAATCTTTCTGTTCCTAAAGTTTTTTCTTCCATTATCATCACCTCGTATTAAAGTATAGTCCTTTGTGTTACACAAAGGTCAAGAATAATTTTAATTTTTTACTTTATTATTAATTTATAGGTATAGATATTTCCATGAAATATTTACTTTCTTCTTCCATATAAACAGTCCATATATATTTTGCACTTATATATATCTCTATATTATTTAAGTCTTTATAAAAGTATTTTAATAGACATTTTATATATTTTTCAATTTCATCTATATCTCCATAAAATTTAACTTTTACAAATTTACCACTATAAGATACTTCTTTATTCTTTTTATCATATTCTATTATTACATTTTCAGCATTTTCAAGATCTATCCCTATATAATCTTCTTCAAACACTATAGTATTTATATCTTTTGTTCTATATACTAGCATCCATTCCTCTATGTATAAATTTCTTAGTGTACTATCTTTTTGCTTTATCTTACCATTTACCAAATTCGTAATATGAGCTAAAATTATTTTTTTCTCTTTTTTAACTATATCTAATTTTTCAAAATCATAAATATTTTCAAAGTTTAATATTTCCTTAATAGTAGCTTTTCTATCTTCTGCATTTCTTTTTATATGTTTTAGGTGTTTTATCTTTTTTTCTATTATAGATTCTTGAAGCTCTATTAAATCTAATTGGCTAGATATACTATTTTTACCTATAGTTTCTTTTATATCTATAAGTGGTATTTCTAGGTATTTAGCCTCTACTATAAACTCTAATATCTCCATTTCTTTCCATGAATAATATCTATATCCATTCTTTTTATCTATTATTGGTTTTAATATTCCAACTCTATCATAATGGCGTAGAGTTTCTGTTGTTATATTGAACAGTTTACTTATTTGTCCTACTGTTAATAGCAATGTATCACCCCTTTAGTCCTCTATCTAATATACAAAAAATGACCTAAAATATAGGTCATATAAATATTTATATTTTTTATATTTAGGCTATCTTTCTTCAAAAAATACATTGAACCTTTTATAAGAATAGCTATATCATTTTGTAAATATCTTACAAATATTAACTTTAATAAACTTCAACTCATACATACTTATAATCTTATTCTGCTAATTCGCACTAATCTAAGCACTATCCTTAATGTGGATTTTAATAGATTCAATATATCCCTCCATATTTTTTATTTTATTAATTAAATATATTATATCTTTAGGTGAAATAAAAATATATAGATAAAAGTATTTATTTCAACCTAAATTTATACAAAATAATCATTTTTCATCTTGAGATAACTCTCATAATAAAATTTTTTTATTTCATTATATCAGTTACTTTTCCAGTATATATATCTACTTCAAACCACCCCACAGTAGATGTGTGCTCTCCCCCTTCATTCTTTATTATTTCATATGTATGAACTAAATATTTACCTTCACTCACATTATCTACCTCTACTATACTTGGTATATATGAATCTGTATCATATAAATATTCTTTTACCTTATTAATAGCTTCATCTGTATTTATTTTTTCATTTGTAGATATAGTTTCTATTATATTATTTGTGTCATTATTTACATCTTTTTTAGCCTTAAAATGTTCTAGCGTATCTGTATTTATTAAAATTGTTATAGTGATCATAAAAAACATAGTAGCCGCTAACATTACTTTTTGTAACCTCATATAAATTCCTCCATTAAGATTATTTAATAATATCTTAGACACTATATTTTTTATTTATTCAATTCTACACCTAAGTCTTCATTATATATTCTTTTTATATTATTTACCATTTTAAATAATTTTAATATTAGTTAATTTTATGTAAAATATAAATATTTTTTGTAAACTTAATTATTTTTTTATCATATATTAATATTAGTTACAGAAAGTTGAGGTGCTATATGAAAAATAATATAGTTGCTTTTTTTGACTATAATTGTCCATTTTGTTATATAGGATTTAGCATTCTAGAAGAGCTAAAAAAACAGTATGATATACAATGTGTTTATAAACCATTTGAACTTTATCCTTATATAACACCAGGTGGCATGACAAAAGAAGAGTTAATGAAAGGATACGATATTGATAATATCTTTAAGAAATTAAGAATTATTGGTAAGAGAAATAATATAACTTTTGGTAATCTAGATATAAAATATAATTCACATAAAGCTTTACTTTTATCTCAATTTGCTCAAGATAATAATAAATTTTTAGAGTTTTCAAAGATTCTTTATGACAATTATTATAAGCTTGATAAAGATATATCTGATGAGAATTTTCTAATGAATATATTTTCTAGTTTGAATTTAAATTATGAACAAGCTATAGCTGAAATAGAAAATGGAAACTTAGAAAAAAAATTTAATGAAAGCTTAAACCTTAAAGATACACTAAACATTGGTCTTCTTCCAACTTATATAATTAATGAAGACAGTATTCTAAGTGGAATATTAACTAAACGTAGTTTTTTAAAAGTATTAGAGTCCTATAATAAATAACAAAATCTAAAGTATATCCCCCTTTATTATATACTAATGATTTTGCCATTATTTTGTTACCACTATAAAGTTTTTATATCAATAAATTTTACTATATATTTAGTTAATTTTAGCCTTAATATTTTTTAATATTAAGGCTATTTATTATGCATCAAAATCTATATGAATTTTTTCTTCCTTAGTATTTATGTCTATATATGATAAATTAAAATCATCATCATTAAGATCTATTTTATATTCAAAGAATACATCATCTTCTTTCTTAGACATAAATATATAACTTCCATTTTCTTTATCTTCTATTTCATCACATATTTCATTATAAATTTCTTTACCACTAACTTCACCTAAGTAGCCTGCCGCTTTTATTTTTTCTTCTATTATTTTATATATTTGTTCCATAACTTTCACCTTTCTTAACTATGTCTTTATTAAGATATAGTCTACATTTTCATCATGACTTCTGTCAACTATTATACACCTAAATCGCCAATTTATATACTTAATAGATTTACAAAATTATAAAATTATATTTACTTTATTAAATATAATTTTATAATTTTTTTGAATAATATATTGTATACAAATCTAAATAATGATATCCTAGTTAGATAATTTAATTTACCTGAATAAGAGAGGAGAACTTATGACTAAGGATATGACTACTGGAAATCCAGTAAAATTAATTCTATTTTTTTCTATACCATTATTAATCGGCAATATATTCCAACAATTTTACAGTATGGTAGATACAATTATTGTTGGTAGATTTTTAGGTGTAAAAGCTCTTGCTGCAGTTGGTGCAACAGGTTCTCTAAGCTTTTTAACTATCGGATTTGTTTTAGGTCTTACTTCTGGATTTTCGGTATTAGTTGCTCAAAAATTTGGAGCGAACGATGAAGAAGGTGTAAAAAAGGCTGTGGCAAGTGCCACTGTTTTATCTATAATAATATCAGTTTTATTAACTGTTGTAAGTGTGTTTATGGCAAAACCATTACTTCGTTTAATGAACACTCCAGAGGATATTTTAAATAGTGCTAGTGCTTATCTTACTGTAATATTTGCAGGTACGGCTGCAACATTTTTCTATAATATGATTTCGGGAATTCTAAGATCGTTAGGTGATAGTAAAACTCCTTTATATTTTTTAATAGTGTCATCTATATTAAATGTAATTTTAGATTTAGTATTTATAGTTAACTTTTCTATGGGAGTTAGTGGTGCGGCTTATGCAACTATTATTTCACAAGGTGTATCTGGAATATTATGTTTTATATATACAGCTAAAAAATTTCCTATATTAAGAATTGATAAGAGCCACTTTAGATTTGGTATTGAATATATTAAAGACCATCTAAGAATAGGTATACCAATGGCTCTTCAATTTTCAGTAACTGCACTTGGTATTGCAGTACTTCAAAGTGCCATAAATTCATTTGGATCTACTGTAGTAGCTTCATATACAGCTGCTTCTAAAGTTGAACAACTTATGATGCAACCAAGCATTACATTTGGTATTACTATGGCAACTTATACTGCTCAAAATCTTGGTGCGGGTAATATTGATCGTATTAGAGAAGGTCTTAGACAATGTACTAAAATCAATATAATAATCGGTATTATTTCTGGTTTTATACTTATACTATTTGGAGAGTTTTTCATAAATATGTTTATATCAGATGGAGACCAAAATGTTATAAATTATGCAAAACAATATCTTAATATAGTTGCTTTCTTCTTTATACCACTTAGTTTAATATTTATATACAGAAATACCCTTCAAGGTATGGGATATACGTTTATGCCTATGATGGCTGGTGTTGGAGAATTAGTGGCTAGAGCTATAGTAGCATTTACTCTACCTTCAGTACTTGGATATGTAGGTATATGTCTTGCTAGTCCAATTGCTTGGTTTGCAGCTGCTATACCTTTAATATTTGAATATACAAGAGTAATGAATAAAATAACAAATCCAAAACTTGCTACTTCGAGTTTATCTAACTAATTTATACATTTAAATCTAGATACTATATTTCATTTATAGTATCTAGATTTTTTCTAATAGATTTATATTTTACGAATTTTTCACTATGTTTTTATATCCTGTATATGTTGCATAGAAATATCCTATATATACTATTGCAAATATTATAGCGGTCATAAATGATGATGTAGATATATTAGGTTGTCCAAACATTACTATGAATTCATTTACTACTTTTATACCAACTATCGAATGTATAAACGCTAATGCTAAAGGTAAAGTGAAATATATTAATGTTTGTATAAAGATAGTCCTATTTATCATCTTTTCATTTGCACCAATTCTTTTTAATGATTTATATCTTTCAACACTATCACTAGCTTCTGATAATTGTTGTAGCGATAAAACTGCCATACTAGATATTAAGAATACTATACCTAAATATATTCCTACGAATAATACTGTCGTAGTCATACCTTTATTTTCTGAATATACTTGTTCCTTAGTATTTCCCCTCAAAAATCCAGCCTTATCATATTCAAATTCACGATCATAAAAACCTTTGAATAAATTTGCAAATTTATCTTCTGATTTTTCTCTATTATTTTCATCAAAATTAACATTCATTATAGATGCATATATTTTAACATCTGAGTTTTTTATAAAATTATCATTTACTATTAAAGTAAAGAAATTGTCACTGTACCCTGCTGTTGTCATTGCTTCTTCGCTAACCGTTTTATTTATCATAGTATATTTATCATTATTAAGATTTATTTTATCATTATACTCTAATATACTATTCATTAGTTTTACTATCTGCTTATTGTTAGATGTAAATAATATATCTTTATCATTTAATGATATACTTTTCTTACCTTCAAGTTCTTTTAATTTATTATAATCTGATAATGAAATCACTCTTACACTACTGTCAGCATATTTAAATAAATTAGATTTATCATCTTCATTTACATATTTCTCCAAGGCATTAACTAAAGTATCATTGGTTTTATATTCAGTGTAATATGAATATTTTTCATTATTATTAAACTCAAATCCTATATTATTTAAAGATTCCTCTATACTTTTAACGTTGTCGTCTTCATTGATATACATTGATGCACTTGCATCAAATGGTGTTGTATTTTCTAACCCTTGTTGTAGGGCATTTTTAAAACTAATTCCTGTTGATAATATTCCTATAGTCAAAAATAGCATTAGACATATTACAGACATAGATAAAAAATTTGTATTTACTTTACTGTTTATTTGCCTAAGTATAAATATATTTAGATCTTTAAAATATATATTTTTACTTTTTTGTATAAGATTTAATCCAAATCCTGCTAAACTAAAAAATACTAATGTCGTCCCCAATATACCTAATATAATTGATATATTAAATCTAATATCATTTATATTTAAACCGGTTTTTATTATAAGATTATAAGCTATTCCCAGGGATATAACTGAAATTATAAATATAGATACATATATAAAAGAATTTTTAATTTTTATATTTTCATTGTTTCTTGAAGATGTTAACAAATCTATTATTTTATATTTTGAAATAATAAATGAGTTTAATATCATTACAAGTATGAATATTATTCCAAAATACATTACAGTCTTTCCTATTGCACTAAAGGATATTATAAATTTATATTCACTCATAGAAACTTCAAATAATTTTCCTGTAAATATTGATAAACCTTGAGAAAGTACTAGCCCTAAAATAAGTCCACTTAATAATGATATTATTCCTACTATTAAAGTTTCCATTACTAATATTTTTGATATTTTAGACTTTTCCATTCCTAGAGTCATATATATACCTAATTCCTTTTTACGTTTCTTTATCAAAAAATTATTAGCATATACTATAAGTCCACCTAGTATAAAACTTACAAATACTGATAAGCCAGATATTATCGACATTAACATTTCTAAATTTTTAGAATCACTTTTACTCATATCAAAAATAGCCTTTTGAGATTCTATTGAGTTAAAACTATAAAATATACAAACTGATAATGTTAATGTTAAAAAGTATATACTATAATCTTTAAAACTCTTTTTTACATTTCCTAATGCAATCTTAGAATACATTATTGTCATCACCTCCAAGTAAAGTCACTACATCTATTATTCTATTGAAAAATTCTTTTCTAGTATCCATTCCTCTAATTAATTCAGTAAAGATTTTTCCATCTTTTATAAATAATATTCTATGTGCATAACTTGCAGTAAATGCATCATGTGTTACCATAAGTATTGTAGCTTTTAATTCTTCATTTAAATTTTCAAATCTTTCAAGCAGTAATCTAGCTGATTTTGAATCTAGTGCCCCTGTAGGCTCATCCGCTAACACTAATGAAGGATTTGTCACTATTGCTCTTGATGATGCTATTCTTTGCTTTTGTCCACCTGATATTTGATATGGATATTTATTAAGAACTTCTTCTATTCCTAAATTTCTAGCGACTTCTTTTACTTTTGAATCTATCTTAGAGGTATCCTCTCCTTGTATAGTTAGTGCAAGTGCTATATTTTCATAAGCTGTTAGTGTATCTAATAAATTAAAATCTTGGAATATAAATCCAAGCTCATCTCTTCTAAATCTGTCTAATGCTTTTGACTTTAACTTAGTTATATCTTTATCATTTATTATTATATTTCCTGATGAAATATTATCTATAGTAGATATACAATTTAATAAAGTTGTTTTACCACTCCCACTAGGTCCCATTATACCTACAAACTCACCTTCATCAACTCTAAAACTTATATTATCTATTGCCTTTGTTATATTTTCCTTATTTCCATAATATTTTTCTATATTTTCTACTCTTAATATATTTTTCATATTTACACTCCTAATTATAATTGTTTTTTAATCTTATTATTCGATATACTTAGTTTATATCTTTTCTAAAAAAAAAACCTTACAGCAATAGTTATTTATTCTTACATTTTTGCAAGAATAGACACTTTCGTTATATATATACAAAATAGATTTAAAAAGGAATTGCCAATGACAATTCCTTTTTAAATCTATTTTTTTAACAAATCCCTTCCTATTGGAAATATAATATTAATTTTAGTTCCTATGTTTTCCTTCGATTCTAAACTTACCCCTAATCCTAACTTATTACAAAGTTCTTTACATAAATATAGCCCTATACCCGTTGATTTAGCAAATTTACGTCCATTTTCCCCTGTAAATCCTTTTTCAAATACTCTACTTATATCTTTTTCACTTATTCCAACCCCATTATCTTCTATATAAAGTATTATTTTATTATTTTTTTTACTAGCTCCTATGCATACTTTTGAATTTTCTTTAGTTGAATATTTTATTGAATTTGATATTATTTGATTTATTATAAACTCAACCCACTTATGGTCACTATATACATTTACATCAATATCATCTATTTCTATGGATATATTTTTATTTATAAAATCACTAGCATTTTTCTTTATAGTGTTTCTTACTGTTGTGCCTAAATTAAAGTCTTTTACTATATAATCTTTACTTACATCATTGCTCCTTGAATAGTATAAAACTTGGTCTACATAATCTTCTATTTTTCTCACTTCATTTTTCATAGATAAAGGTATAATATCTTCATTATTTTCCATTAATAACATTGTAGAGGCTATCGGTGTTTTTATTTCATGTACCCATGTTTCTATATACTCTTGATATCCTACTTGCATATTTTTATACTCATTTATATGTTCTCTCATATTCCTATTTGAATCTTTTAGTATATTATTTACTATTTTACCTTCTATAAAATCTGGCTCTTTTATGACCTCTGATAGTAAATATTTCTTATCTAAGTTATCACATATAGATTCTAGTTGATCATAATATTTTTTAGTTTTAATAAATTCCATTACAATATATGTTGTAATAGGTAAAAACCATATAGTAAAAACAAAACCTATAACACCTTCTCCAAACTTTGATATTATCATCATAGCTAATACTATTATAAAAAGTATTATATTTATAATAATAAAAGCAAGTCTATCTTTTAAGTAGTCAACTATTTTCATTTCATTATATACCCTAACCCTCTTCTAGTTTCAATATAATCATATAGCCCGATTTCTTCTAATTTTTTTCTTAACCTATTTACATTTACAGATAGTGTATTGTCGTCTACAAATACATCTGAACTCCACATATAATTCATCATTTTATCCCTTGATACTATTGATTCTTTATTTTTCATTAAGTAAGCTAATATTTTCAGCTCATTTTTACTAATTTCTAAAGTCTTATCAAATGCATGTATAGTTCCTTTAGATAAATTTAATTGTAAGTTTTTATATGTCAATATATCACTACTTTCCATATCACTGTAAGTTCTTTTTAGTACAGAGCTTATACGAGCTAAAAGTATTTGAGTGTTATATGGTTTTGTTACAAAATCATCAGCGCCTAAATTAATACTCATTAGTTCATCTATTTCACTATCTCTACTAGTCACTATTATTATAGGAATATTTGAATCTTTTCTAATTTCTCTACATATATAAAATCCATCATACACAGGTAAATTTATATCTAATAATATTAAGTGTGGATTTTGATTTTTAATATATTCAACTATATCCTCAAAACTTTCCGGTGCAATAACCTCATACCCATATCTAGATAAAAGTAATTTTAATTCATCTCTTATAACTTTAGTATCTTCTATTATAAGTATTTTCTTCATAAAAATGTCTCCCTTTATTATAATTGCTTTATTATATAATATTTCTTTATTATAATGTAAACATATTTTAATTTTAACATACAATTAATACTAGATATTTCTTTTAGTTAATTTTGGAGGTGACTTATGAGAGATTTTATTTTATCATTTATATTTATCTCACCTGTTGCGCTAATATTTATATTAATAGGTATATATTGTTTTAAAAAGAAAACTCCTATGCACTTTTGGTCTGGTACTACTGTAAAATCTAGCGAAATCAAAGATATTAAATCTTACAATAGAGCTAATGGTATTATGTGGATTTTATATGGAATATCTTACTTTCTATCTTTTATTATAGAGATTGTATTTGGAAAGCTAATAGGTTCTATATTTATGGTAATAACTTGTTTTGGTGGGCTTATACTTATGATAATTTTCTACAATAAAATATATAATAAATATAAATCATAGTATTTTTTAATATAAAAAAAGAAATACCTATTAAATAAAAAACTTATTTAGTAGGTATTTCTTTTTATTATAGGCTCTGTTTTAAAATAATGTTGATAATACATGCTAAACTTAAAAGACCAGTGAAAACACTACTATTTAGTTCGTAATAACAATTTACTAATATTGTGAATATTTTATTTCTTATTTAATTCTGGCATAAAAAGATTGACTTAATTTAACTGATTTGATATTAAGTACATAATGTACTTAATATTAGGAGGTTATCTTGGAAATAATTATTAGTAGTAATACAAATAAGCCTATTTATGAACAAATAATATCACAAATAAAATCTATGATTATGAGAGAGGAACTAAAAACTGGTGAACCTATACCATCTATGAGAGCATTGGCGAAGTCTCTTAGAGTAAGTGTAATAACGGTTCAAAAAGCCTATGAAGATTTACAAAGAGACGGTTTTATAGAAACCAATGTAGGTCGTGGAAGTTTCGTTTCTGCTCAAAATAAAGATTTTTTTCAAGAACAACAACAATATATAGTGGAAGAACATCTTCAAGAGGCAGTCGATATAGCCCGTACAAGTAGTATATTATGTACTATGATGGTAATTACAACATTTTCTTTTGATAATATGAGCAAATTGACTCGTTACGCTATGATTACTTCCTATAACAAAAAAAGATGTTGTCATTAGTAAATTTATCATTTTAGTTATATTTTGTATTATTGGTGTATTTATAGGTAGTATCGTGATTCCTCTATTATTTAAATTTGGAGCTGAAAAAGCAAGGGTTTTATATATCATAGCTTTTCTTATACCAGCAGTTATTTTTATTGGAATTATTCAATTAATTAACATAATGGGAGTTACATTAACAAATTTCAATTTGTTTTTTTAGTAGCTGTATCTCTATTAACCATAATGATTAATGTAATAGTTATGTATAAAATAACAATTAAAAGTGACTCTCTCTTATTTATTTTGGTATAAATCAAATTAGAGTCATTTTTATTAACTTTATAAGTTATTCACATCATGATACCATTGCGTAACAATGTATATTTTTATTATACACCTATATCAATATATAATTTTATAAAAATAAATATACCAAGCAAAATTGGTAAAATTAGTAAATGTTTCTATAATCTTTTCAAAATTATTAACACTAAAATAAAATAGAGCCTTATTATATTAAATCATTAGCATATTCTCTTATTGGAGCTTTTCTAAGTAATAATATAGTACCTAATGTACAAGTAGCTATAATAGCTATTTGTAGTATAATTAAATTATTATAATTCATTAAAAAATTTAATATATCTATTAAATATCCATTTATAAATTTTTCTACAAAAGCCTCCTCATTAAATGCAGCTTCCTTTACTAAAGTAATAACACCTATTACAGGAATCCCTATAAATAAAATAACTGATGTTAACTTTTTAAGTCTATATATTAATGCTCCTATACACATTCCTATACTTGAAACCATCAATAGACTTAAAAATGTTTCTAATATATTTTTTATATACATTGAGTTATTCATAAGGTGACTATTAGTAGTGAATATATCTGTTCCAGAATTATCTTTGCTAATTTCAAGTAAATAACTTGATAAACTATATAGACTTACCTCATTAGCTATAAAACAATTATTTCCAGTTATTAAACTTAATATAAACTCCCATATAGGAACCATAAGTACACTAAATACAGTAAATATTAAATTTGATACTACTATAACTAAAAAAGCACATTTAAGATAACTTGCTCTATCTGCTCTTATATTCATAGCTGTATTAAAATCTTTATAACCCATAAGTACTCCATATATGATAGATGTAAATCCTAGTGTGGCTGTTCCTTTCACAAAAAATATATAATTTCCATCTACTACTTTATAAGTATTGGCTACTATATCCATAATAAAAGTGGTCCCATCTATAAAAATTATTATAGCATAAACTAGAAATGCAATTGAAAACATATATTTATTTAACATTTTATAATATGGTTTTAATCTATCCATTTAATAAACCTCCTTCTTTGTAGTATTTATAAATAAATCTTGAAGACTCATTTTTTCAATTTCTATATCTAAAATATCAATATAATTCAAATCACTTTCACTAAAATTTCCATAATAATAATATATCTCATTGCTACCAAATACTTTATATGGAGATTTATCTCTTAAACATTCTAGCTTATACAAATCTTCTTTTTTACCACTTATATAAAATGATTTTTGTGATATATTTTCTAAACTATCATCTAAAATTACTTTTCCTTTATCTATAATAATTACATTTTCTAATAAACTTTCAATTTCATCTATTAAGTGAGTTGATATTATTATAGTTCTAGGATTTTTCATATAACTATCTAGTATTAAATTATAAAACTCTTGCCTATTTGATGCATCAAGACCTATTGTTGGCTCATCAAATATTGTTATAGGAGAATTTGAACATATACCAATTATGTTTGTTATCATGCTTTTAATTCCTCTTGAAAGTTTCCTATAAAATTTTTTCTTATTTATATCAAAAATATTACAAAGTTTCTTTTCAAGTTCTTTATCATAGTTTTCACTAAAGTATGAATATATATCAAAAATATCTTTTACCCTAAAATCTTCATCAATAAATTCTCTTTCTCTTACTATACATATATTTTCTAAAATTTTAGAATTAGTTTTTGGATTTACACCTAATATTTCTATATTTCCACTATCACACAGTAACTGATTTGTCATAATGTTTAATAATGTAGTTTTACCTACCCCATTTTTTCCTAAAAGCCCATATATCTTATTTTCTTCAAAGTTTATTGACACCCCATTTAGTACGACTTGCTTCTTAAAATTTTGACTTATATTTGATAATTTAACCGCTATACCCAACCTAATTCACCTCTTTAAAAGTTTTTATCATATCTAGTAACTCATCTTTGCTTATTTCTAATCTACTAGCTTCCTGAATCAAATTTTTTATAAATATTACTTTAAAACTTTCCTTCCTTGATTCCCTTATTGTTTTTCTAGCCCCACTACACACAAACATTCCAATACCTCTCTTCTTGTATAAGATATTTTTATCTACTAATATATTTATCCCCTTTAAAACAGTTGCTGGGTTTATTTTATATAACTTTGACAACTCAGTTGTGGAAGGTATCTGTTCTTCTTCTTTTATGTCTTCAGTTAATATTTCATCTTCAATCGCTTTTGATATTTGAATAAATATCGGCTCATCATTGTTTAATATAAGTTTCATAACGCCTCCTTTTTCATATCCCCTTACCATATCTAGTTAGTCACTTAAGTAATTAACTATATATGTTTATATTATATGTAGATAAATCTTAAATGTCAACACATTTGAAAAATTCCCTTATACGTGAAAAATAGCTACATTTAAAAGTAAGATTATTACTCTCAAATATAGCTATTTTTATTTAGATATTAATATTTCAATTTGCCCTAAAGACTTTTCTTCTCCATCATTTCCTACTCTAGTCATTATGTATATTTCACGAAAATCCCCTTTTATTTTTATATTATGTTTATTAATATATTCAATCAATAAAGAATAATAATTATATGCTTTGCTGTATTTATCATCAAAATATAGTGTTAAATATTTTCCTTTTGGTAGTGTTACTAAATTATCTTTGTTATAATCTAATTCATCTTCTACATGTATCATAACATTTTTATATAATACTTGATTTGCATTTTTTATAGCTTCATAAGATGTTGTAAATACAATTTCAGTATTTGAATCTCTATAGTTCTCCTCCACATCTAATAATATGGCTCTTAGACTCATTTCAAACTCTTCTGTATACCTTTCTATATATTTGTATTTCAAAAATTTTCGTTCTTCATTTTCTTTTATAAAAACTTGATTTATATTAATATCTAGAGCTGTTCTTATTTTATCTTCTAATGAATTTATCTTATATTTTATACTTTCTAATTCTTTAATCTTATTATCTACAATTTTTCTTTGATTAGCTAATATATCTGATATTGATTCTAATGATGTATAGTTGTCTATAACATCTTTTATCTCTTCTAGTGAAAGTCCCATATCTTTGCACTGCTTTATCAAATCCATAGTCAAAAAATCCCTTGTTGAATAATACCTATATCCACTACTTGAATTAGTATATGATGGTTTCAGTAAATCCAATTTATCGTAATGCCTTAATGTTTGAACTGAAATATTATGTAATTTTGACATTTGCCCAATTGAAAAATACTTTTTCATGTTTTCACCTCTTACCCTTATAGTTCTCATATCCTAAAAATGAGATGTTTCAAAATGTTAAATTTTGACCCATCTCATTAATTATTACATACCCATGACTTCTTCCATAGTTTTTTCTACAGATTCATCAAGAGATTTTTTAGTGTTTGTCTTTATATTTGCAATTAAAGTAATAATTATAAATGTAATTCCTTCTGAAACTAACATACTAGACCATATCCCGCTTATCCCTAAAATCTTAGGTAATATTAATAAGCATATTGGCAAGAACAACATAGCCCTAAATACACATATCAAGTTTGATACATTTGGCTTTTCTATTGCTTGATAGTATACTAATCTGTTTAGATTTATACCTGCAATTATATAAATTAAACATGATATCCTTATAGCATCATATGATAATTTTATTATTTTAGGATCTGTTGTAAATATACCCACTATTTGTCTTCCAAATACATAACATATTATAGCTGCTAAAATACTAACAACAAGTGATGACTTACATGTTATTTGATAGAACTTTAGCATTTTTTCTCCATCTTTTCTACCAAAATTATAACTGATAAGTGGCTGTGCCCCAAATGTTAATCCTAAAAGCACCATATATATATTCGTAGTTATATAATTTATTATACTGTATGTTGATATTCCTATTTCTCCTATAAACTTAGCCAGTGCTATATTATGAAGTAAAACTATTATAGAAAAACTCGCTTGTGCAAAGAATGAAGGGAATCCTATTGATAAGAAACTTTTTATTGTAAACTTATCTAATTTAACACTTCCAAAACTTAAATTACCTCTTTTTCTTATAAAGTGAGGTAAAAGCACTACTACTGTAACTATTTGACCAAGACCTGTTGCTATTGCTGCACCTTTTATTCCAAGACCAAATATAAATATAAATATATAATCTAAAATAATATTTGTTATTGCACCTGATATTGTTGATATCATTGCTAATTTTGGTCTATTATCATTTCTTACAAAACTATTTAAAACTATACCTATTAAGTTAGGTATACAAAAAATTGCATAATACCTAAGATAATCTACTGATAGTGGCATTAGATTATCTGTTGCTCCTAATAATTTTACTATATACTCTGTGAAAACTATGCACACAATACTTGCTATAGCACTTATTATTAAAAGTAGTTTGAAAACTTGTCTAAATACATTTACTGCTTTATCTGTATCTTCTGCTCCTACATTTTTTGATACTAATGCTCCGCCACCAACAGCAAGCATATTAGCTATACCAAATAATACTACTGTAAATGGAAGGACTATATTTATAGCAGCTAATGCACTATCTCCCACCCCTTGACCTACAAATATCCCATCTATAACTGTATATAATGACGATATAAACATTGCTAAAGCTGACGGAACAGCATATTTTAAAAATTGATTCACCATACTTCTTATCACCTCTTATTTATTTGCCTACGACACATTATAGAGTCTATAGTAAGTATAGAGTCAATAATTAATTTTTATGATTTATTTCAATATTTTTTAATATTTCGTATAAATAAAAATAATCATCTATTTATTTATAGTAGATGATTATTTTCATTGCTTGAGTCTATCTATTTCTTATACAAACTTCCACTTTAAATATTAGGATACTTTATTTAAATCAATATCTTCTCTCTTTATTTTTTTACTATTCTTCTTTTTCAATTTCTTAGCTTCTTTAGTTTCTCTATATAAACCTGCCCTTTCCATATTAACCTTAAAATCACATTCAGACTTACTAATCCTCTTTATTAAAAAGTTTTCTACTTTATAACATACTTTTCTATATATACTCATAATTTATCTCCCTCCAACTACATTATACTTTTCTTAGCTACTAAATAACGTCTTATAAACCATCCTAATACACCTATAGAACTAACTGTCATAGTAAATTCAGTATCTTCTTTATCTATAGCAGCCTTACCTTCCTTATAGCTTTCTAAATATATACTTTTTGCCATAGATAATTCTTCCGGAACATTACTTTCATTTCTTGAGTAACCATCATTATATCCTAGCTCTTTTGCTAGTACTATATGCCCAATACCTTTATCGTATCCTGACTTGTACCAATTATTATACTTTTCTATATTATATAAAGGCGATTTATACTCATTAGTTTTAAATGCAAATCTATATCCTTCTTCTATATAAGTTTTAGATAATATTTCTTGACCTTGTACGTAAGATTTTTCATATTCAGATTTCAACTCTTCATCCATATTTTCTAAATCTAATTTTATTTTATCTAATTTACCATCTTCTAGTCCTAGAACCCTATATTCTTCTATTTTTACTTTCCTATATTCTGTTATTCCTTTTTCATATTCTTCAACATATGCTGACTTTACTTCTTCATTGGTATATATTGATGAATCTATAGTTCCACCAGCTATACCAATTTCATACCCTTTTACTTTAGCAACCTCTATTTCAATCTTTAATTTTTCTCTTCCTTTTAAATATCCTTCATTATATTTATATTCATATTCGATACTATAATTCCCCGAATATCTATATTCCTTTACATATCCTCTACATCCTGCATTATATCCTTCATTGTATCCCTTATTTCTAGCACTATCCTTTTCTCTTTCTTCAACCTTTCTTCTTTCTTCTTCAGAATCTTGTTTTGGTGTATTATTAGTCGGTTTTGAAGTTATAGTTCCTCCACCATATGTGCACCCATTTGTATGTAAATGTGGCCCATTCCCATGATGATAGTGATAACTTCCTAATCCGGACTGGTTCTTATTATCCTTATGTCCCCCATTTGCATCAGTCCTACCTGAATGTGCATCTACCATGCTCACATTAATAGTTGTACATAATGATATAATACTAAGTATTTTTAATAATTTCTGTCTTTTCATAAACCTACGCTCCCCCAGTTTTGATTATTTTGTATAAGTTTAAATATTATTTCCTTAGATATTGTAACATTTCTACACTGTCGTTTTTTGTATTTTCTTGTTTTATAGTAAATATTTCTATACATTTTCATCAAATTTTATCAATATATATATTAATATTAATTTATTCCTTAACTATATACTAACTGAATTCTGCAATCTATATTAACAAAAAAATTTCTACATTAAAAAAGTGTGCACCTTCCCTTGGAAGGATGCACACTTCATTTTTCTTTTCTTTTTTTCTCTCTATTATTTTTATAATAAGTAATATTATACTTCCAATAACAAATATAAATGGAACAAGAAGCCCCAATATCAATGAAAATATCATAAGTAGATTACTCATTATCTTCTATAACAACTCCTGTTCCATAAGCAAGTATTTCTGCTGCTCCTTGCATTACTGTAGCTGAAGTTAATTTCATCCCAACAATAGCATTAGCACCTTGATTTTGTGCATCTTCTACCATTCTTCCTATAGCTATTTTTCTAGCTTCTGCCATCATTTCATCATATCCAGTAAGCTCTCCACCTACTAATTGTTTAAACCCTTACTCCTATATGTTTAGCTCTTATTGTGCTACCTTTGACTAATCCAACTACCTTTGTAACCTTTTTCCCCGGTATACTATCCATTGTAACTATTAACATAGTAAAATCCTCCTAATACCTACTTTAATCTAATTAAATTTAATCCTATTATAGCACAATTAAATTCACTAATCTACTTCTCCAAGCTTGTTAAATGGGAATAGTCTAAAAGCAACACATCCAATTATATCATTTATCTCTACAGTACCAATACTAGAATTTCTACTATCTCCACTTTCCGGTCTATTATCTCCCATAGCAAATATATTATTATCTGGCACTATAATATTAATATCCCCTTCTGTGTCTACTCCTTTTATATAGCTTTCATTTAGTAGTTTTCCATTTATATATACTTTATTGTCTTTTATTTCTAAATGTTCTCCTGGAAGCCCAATAACTCTTTTTACTAAATTTTTTCTTTGACCTGTTTTCTCATTTATTAAATTGGATTTAAATGTTACTACATCTCCCCTATTTGGCATTTCTCTTATATATGCCAATTTATTCACTATTATGTAGTCCTTATTCTCTAATGTCGGATGCATAGATTGTCCATTTACAGTAGTTGGTTGAACTACTAATGCAATCCCAAAAGCAATAATAATTGATAAACCTATTGTTTTAACCATCTCTTTAAAATCTTCTTTTTCTCTACTATTCATAATATCCCCTCAATATAAATAATATTATTCTATAATAGTAGGACAAGTTGCAAAGTTTTTCAAGAAATCTATATCTCTTTATTTCCCTATATTAATTACAAAAATAAATCATACCACTAAAAAATATTATAATAAAACAAAAAGTTGTCTCTTTAAACAGTATTAATCGAGACAACTAGTGTATATATCTATTATATTTCTAAGAATTTTTAATCTTTATATTCATCTAAAAAAGCATCAAATCCAAGATCTTTTAGATTATTAACTTTATTTTGAGCACTTTTTTTATATTTATAGATTCCTGCTATAACTTTATTATATTTTTTCCTATCTTTTGAAAAGACTACTATAAAGCTATCTATATTTAAATTATTTAATCTTTCTACTATAGTTTCTGCATTTTTTCTATACAAATAATTACCTACTACTACTCTATAATATATATGTGTTTGGTTGTTAAAATCAGATTTTCCCAAAGATTTATCTGTAACTTGTTTTACTTGTAATTTTTCAGTATGTCCAGCATCTAATACGACTAAACACTTCATATAATTACCCTCCTTTGCATAATTCAATATAATTAACCATTATATACTATGTTTTTACAAGTTATATTGTTACTCAGTGTAATATTTTATTGTAAATATAAATTTCGAACCTTTTCCTACCTCCGATTCCACGTATATTTCTTCATCTAAATGTTTTAAAATTTCCCATACAATAGATAATCCTATACCAGTTCCATTTGATGAATGAGATTTATCTACTTTATAAAATCTATCAAAAATAAACGGTATATCTTCTTTAGATATTCCAACTCCATTATCACATACACACACTTCTACAAACTCATCTCTATATTTTATATCTAATAAAACCTTGCCATCTTCCGTGGTAAACTTAAATGCATTATCTAGTAATATTATTAAAACTTGTATAATTCTATCTTTATTTGTATAAACTTTAGGCAACTTATAAAGACTACTTGGTACTATAAACTCAACCCCCATATCATCTGCAATCACTTCAAATTCATCAATAATATTTATTAATATATCTTCTAATGGTGTTACTGATTTGATAAGTGATATACTTGATGACTGTAATCTAGATAACTCTAACATATCTTTTATAAGTCTTTCTAACCTCATAGATTCTCTAAGTATTTGCTTATAGTATTTTTCCTTGTCTATTCTATCTCTAATTAAATCATCATTTAAAATTTCCGCAACTGCCCTAATAGCAGTTACAGGTGTTTTTAATTCATGGGATACATTTGCTACATAATCTCTTCTTGTTTGTTCTAGCATAATTGCTTTATTGTTATTTTCTTCTAACTGTTTGGCCAAAAAGTTAATTGACTTTGCTAGTTCACCAATCTCATCATTTCCGCTTTCATCTATCCTTATTGAAAAATCTCCTTCAGACATAAATATTGCAGCTTTACTCATATCATTTAGTGGTTTAAATATCCTTTGCATGTATAGATAAATTGGAGCTAATATTAAAATTAATGCAAGTATTATAGTTGTAGTTAATACAATATAAAGCCCTGATAATACTTTAGTTAAATCCGTTGGGAACTTTATAAATATTATACATCCATCTATATTATTTTCATCTTTTATAGGCTCTCCTACAACAATTGAGTCTCCTTTTATTCCAGACAATTGAGTTATTCCATTTATGGATTTTCCACTTAATACTATATCTATAAATGAATTTAACGCTCTATTTAGTTGTTCATTAGTAATCTCTCTATATATTGACTTATCATCAAACTTCTCAATTCTCATAATATTATTTTTACTTTTATCATAATGTATAACAATAGATGAATCTAATACATTTTTATTAACAATTTCTCTTACTTTATCTTTTTCACTACTGAAGTTCTTTGCAATAACTTTTGCCTTTATTTCTATTTCTTCTAACTGAGTTCTTAAAAAGTAGTTTTTTAGAGCTGAACCACCAAAAACTATAGTTCCTATGGCTGCACACAAAATTATTATACTTATATTTTTAAATATTTTTCTAAATAGCTCTTGCTTCATCTAGCACCTCAAACTTATATCCTATACCATACACAGACTTTAGCTCCCAGTTTAAATTTTCTGATGTTATTTTTTTTCTTAATCTTTTTATTTGAGTATCAACAACTCTTGTATCACCAAAATAGTCATATCCCCATACTTCTGATAAAATTTGTTCTCTTTTAAAAATCATTCCTGGGTTTGAAGCCAAAAGATATAGTATTTTCATTTCTTTAGGCGTGATATTTATTAGTTCATCTTTAACATAAATCTCATGTCTTTCTAAATTTATTTCTAGGTTTTCATACTTTATATTATTTTCAGCTTTTTTGCAAACAGGTGTTATTCTTCTTAGTACAGTTTTTATTCTAGTTACCACTTCTCTTGGGGAAAATGGCTTTACAATATAATCATCAGCTCCAACTTCCAATCCAATAATCCTATCTATTGTCTCACCCATTGCAGTAAGTATTATTATAGGTACATTACTACTTTTCCTAATTTCCTTACAAACATCTATTCCAAATATTTTTGGCATCATTAAATCTAATAAAATCAAATCAGGATTAAATTCCTTTGCTTTTTCCAAAGATTCTAATCCATCATATGCCGATATATATTTTATTCCTTCTAGTTTCAAATATTCCCCCACAGTTTCATGTACTAATCCTTGATCATCACATATTAAAATTAACAATTATATTCCCCCTAAAACCTAATTTTATCTACATTCACCTATATAATATATATTATATCTTTTTTACTTTTTTTTCTATTTTTTATTTACCTTTATTTGTATTAAAAAAGCTATCTAATATTTTTAATTTTAGATAGCTATATATTCTTATACTTTAGTAGTATCTTTCTCTATATTTTTAATTTTTGATTTTTTCCCACTTCTGTATCCTAAATAATAACATATACCTCCTGATCCTAAGGCAGCTTGCACTGAAAATAATAGTGACTCTATTTCTCCACTTGGTGGCTCATATAGAGGACTAAACCAAGGTTCATAGTCAGGAGCTACTTCACCTATTAAATCTTCAGCTTCTCCATCAGCTCCTCCATATTCTGCACCTTTATTAAATACTAATGGAAATATTATCAATAATATTGTTAATCCTAACAATATTATATTCTGTTTAGTTTTTGATTTAGAACTCATAATTTTCAGCTCCTTCACTCTTATCTTCTTCTATAAGATTATAAATAATAGTCGTAAGTAGTCCTTCTGCTATTGCTATTGGTATTTGAGTTATTAAAAATACACCTAAAAATTTTCCTATAGATACTAATATTCCTGTTGCAGGATCTGGGAATGCTAATCCTAATTGAACAGATGTTACCATATATGTAGCTATATCAGCTATTGCAGCAGCTAAAAATACAGCCATACCAGGCTTCATATTATATTTTTTGCATAATTTATATATACCATAAGCTACAACTGGACCAACTATTGCCATTGAAAATGCATTTGCTCCTAAAGTAGTAAGTCCTCCATGAGCAAGAAGTATCGCTTGGAATAATAGAGCAATAGTTCCTATTACAGCCATAACACTTGGTCCAAATAAAATTGCTCCTAATCCTACCCCTGTTGGATGTGAACAACTTCCTGTTGTTATTGATGGTATTTTAAGTGCTGATAATACAAACACAAATGCCCCTGAAAGTGCTAATAAAACCTTTTTCTTTGGGTCTAATTTAACAATTGTATTTATTTTTTTTAGACCTAATAAAAAAAATGGTATAAATACTATAGTCCAAAGTATAGACCATTTTACTGGTAGAAAACCTTCCATAATATGCATAGCACTACTTTGTAATGGGTTAAGAGCTACAAATAAAATTGCACCTATTATACCCAAAACACAACTAGAACTAGTCTTAATTTTTTTCATTTTTTGTCCCCCATAATTATTCTTTTTATTTTGTACCATTATTATACAATTTAAATATGTCATTTTTATGTCAAACTTATGTCAATATATGAACAAAAGCCTATATCAATTTAAAATTGATACAGGCTTTTGTCTTTCTTAAAATCTATTTTATATTTGATAAATCTACTATGAACGACTCTACTTCTTCATTTTTAGTTGCCCATGATGTAATTAATCTTATAGCTGTATTATTTTCATCTACTTCACTCCATTTAAGGAATATATACTTTTCACTTAATTTTTCTATTATGTTATTTGGTAATATTGGAAACACTTGATTGGTCTGAGCTTCTGCTAAGAATGTATACCCTTCTTTTTCTATACCTTCACTTATTCTATATGCTAGTTTATTTGCATGATTAGCTAAGTCAAAGTATAAATCTTCTTTGAATAATTCAAAGAACTGCATTCCAAGCAACCTTCCTTTTGCAAGAAGCCCGCCTTTTTGCTTTATATTGTATCTGAAGTCTCTTTTTAGTGAGTCATTGTTTATCACTATTGCTTCACCTAAAAGACCTCCATTTTTTGTTGCTCCTATGTAAAATACATCTACTAATTTTGATATTTCCGCTAATGTTAAATCATTATACTTTGAACAAATTGCACTACCTAATCTTGCCCCATCCATAAATAAAAGTAAATCATTATCTTTGCAAAATTCACTTAATTCCTCTAATTCTCTTTTTGTATATATTGTCCCTATTTCAGTTGAGTTTGATATGTATACTAATCGAGGCTTAACTACATGTTCATTTTTATGTTTACTTAATACAACCTCTATGTTTTTTGGTATTAATTTTCCATCAACAGTTTTAGCTACACAAACTTTGTGACCTGTAGCTTCTATAGAACCGGTTTCATTAGCATTTATATGCCCACTATCACCTGATATTACAGATTCATATGGTCTTAATATTGATGATATAATTATTAAATTTGCTTGTGTTCCTCCTGATACAAAGTGTATCTCTGCATTTTCGTCTTCTAGTTTATTTTTTATTGCTTCTTTAGCCTTTGTGCAATAATAATCTTCACCATATCCCATATGTTGTTCTAAATTAGATTCTAAAAGAGCTTTAAGTATATTTTCATGACATCCTTCCATGTAATCATTAGCAAATCCATATTTTTGCATATTTACCCCCTATATGTATAAATATATTTATTAATTTTATTATATATTAACAATGATAATTTAGGTATATTTTTACTATTATAATACATCTCTTTTTCATGCTAATAGATTTCTCTATGTATCATTTCTTCCTTATATCTAGTTATTTCACGCTTTTCTTCATTTGGATTTCCAAGTGCTATCATTGATATAGGCACTATATCACTCGGTATATTAAGTATTTCTCTAACTTGATTTTTTAAATCTTCGTGTGGATGTAATCCTATCCAAACACCTCCAAGTCCTATTTCTACACCTTGAACTAATATATTTTGTATTGCTGCTGCACAGTCTTGAACATAAAATCCTTCTTCTTGTTGCTTAGATGTATTTGCACATACTATTATACATAAAGGTGATTCATTTAGCATCTTTGCGTATTTATGGTTATTAGATAGTTTATCTAAAGTTTCACTTTTAGTTACTACTACAAATTCCCATGGTTGCTTATTATGCGCTGATGGTGCCGCCATTCCTGCTCTTAATAACATTTCTATTTGATCTTGTGTTACTACTTCACCAGTAAACTTTCTTATACTTCTTCTCTTAAATATTGAATTCATCTTTCCTCCTAGTTAAACCATTTTATCTTTAAATTGATTTATTTATCTTAACTATAATTACAATTATAACCCATAATAATAAATTCTAAAAGATAGTGCTATTTATCATATAAATTATATAACATTGTGATAATACTTTTAATATATTTTTATGATATAATAAATGATAAATTACATAAAGGTGGTAAAATTATGAGTAAAATGATAAAAAAAGGATTTTTAAGTGCTTTACTTGTTACAGCACTAGCTTTAGTTGGATGTTCAAATAAATCTGATGAAGAAGTAAGAACACCTCCAAAAGACTTACCTATTGCTATTATAACAATAGAAAACTTAGGTACAATAGAGGCTGAACTTTATCCTCACATAGCCCCAAATACAGTAAATAACTTTATACATTTAGCAAACACTGGTTTTTATGATAACCTTACATTCCACAGAATAATTAAAGATTTTATGATTCAAGGTGGGGATCCAGAAGGAACAGGTATAGGTGGACCTGGATATAGTATAAAGGGTGAATTTGCAAACAATAAGTTTGAAAATGATTTGAAGCATACTGAAGGTGTATTATCTATGGCTAGAAGTCAACAAAAAGATAGTGCAGGTAGCCAATTTTTTATTATGACTGCAGATTCTCCTCATTTAGATAAGGATTATGCTGGTTTTGGTAAGGTTATTAGCGGTATGGATATTGTAGATAAAATAGAATCTATTGAAACTGGTGCTAATGATGCTCCTAGTACTAAGGTAGTAATCAAATCTATAAAAGTAGATACTAAGGGTATTGAATACAAAGAACCTGAGAAAATGTAAAAAATAAGCAACAGGTTTTCCGAAAACCTGTTGCTTTAAAAGGAGAATACATTTTAGAAAAATACATATTTGTAATGTCTTCTATATCATTACCATCTTTTTCATTTTTATACCTTTTATCTATATTTATTTTTTATTTATTCTAAGTTAAGTTTTTTATCTAAAATATAACTAGTGCATATAAATAATATTATTCCTGTAATTAATAACACTATTATCCCTATTGGTAATACTTGTGAAATAGTTCCAAATACATCATTATATTGATTAATATATTCATCAATTTTTGCTCCAATAACAATATTTATAATACTATTTTGTATTGATGATATTACAACATTTATAACAAAGAAACTTACTAATGATGCTCCATTTCTAAATTTATTAAATATAGGGAGTTGCCCCATAGATAAAGCTAGGTACACAGTAAATACAAATATTGAATAAGTACAAAACATCATAAAAGCTATCTCTAATAATAATAACCAAAAACTATTAATTGATATTATTTGAATAAATTCTTTAATGATATTTATATAGTCAGATATTCTAATTTCTCCCCTACCCACAATCATAGTAATTAACATAAAAGATAACATAGCTACAATTACACTACATACAGACCATATAAGAGATGATATAAATTTAGATAATATCAATTTTCTAGAGCTTACAGGTAATGTAAACATTAAATATCCTTCATCTCCCAATAAATTTTTATTAAATCTTTGTACTATTAGAACTATTGTAATAACAGCTAGTGCTACCATTAATCCAACTAAAATAAATGTTGCTATATTTTGCATTTGAAATAATTCTGTACTTAATGAAAAACCATTTATTATTGAAACTGATAATATTGCAATATATAACGGTATAAATATCCTTACATTAGCTTTTAACTCATATTTTAATAATTTTCCTAACATTCAAATTCCTCCCTAAATAAAGCATCTATAGATTTTCCTTTTTCCTCTCTTATATCTTCTACATCCCCTTGTAACACTATTTTTCCTTTAGATATAAATATTACTTCATCACAAATATTTTCTATTTCACTTATTAAGTGTGTAGCAATTAAAAGAGTACTATCATTTGAATAGTTTTTTATTATAGTTTTAAGTATATAAGTTCTAGCTGCTGGGTCTACTCCACCAATAGGTTCATCTAATATATATAAATCGGCTTTTCTAGACATTACTAAAATTAATTGTACTTTTTCTTTTGTTCCCTTAGACATTGTTTTGAGCTTTTGATTTACATCTATATCTAGACTTTTTATCATTTCTTCAGCTTTTTTCATATCAAAGTCTTCATAGAAATCATTAAAGAACTCAAGTATATCACTTACCTTCATCCAATTATTTAGATATGTTCTTTCTGGAAGATATGATATTATCTTTTTAGTTGCAATTGATGGCTTTAATCCATTTATATTAATTTCTCCACTATTTGGATTTAATAATCCATTTAGAAGTTTTATCATTGTACTTTTTCCACTTCCATTTGGACCTAGTAAACCTACTATTTTACCTTTAGGTATATTTAAGTTCATATCTTTTATTATTTCTTTTTTTCCATAGCTTTTAGATAAGTTTTTTATCTCAACTACATTACTCATTATCCAATCCTCCTGCGCTCTTTATTATTATTTTTATTAATTCATTTTCCTTATATCCTAAATTTATTAATATATTAAACAAAGATTTAATTTCTATATCTGCTATAGTTTGTCGCATAAGATTTATTTTTTCCTCATCTTCTGTTACAAATCTTCCACTTGTTCTTTGACTATATACAAGTTCTTCTCTCTCTAACTCTGCAAGTGCCCTTTGCATAGTATTTGGATTAACCCCAGCTTCTTCTGCCATATCTCTTACCGAACTTAACTTGCTACCAGCAGATAGTTTGCCTGAAATTATTTTTAACTTAAGTATATCCACTAATTGAAGATATATCGGCTTGTTATTATCAAATTCCCAATTCATACTAACCTCCTTATTGTATTAATCTCTTAATACAATGGTATACAGTTTTTTTAACACTGTCAAGCAAAAAGATGTAGATAAATTTTTTTAATAAAATTTATCTACATCTTCTATTATTTTACCGAAACATCTATTTTATTATCCATCCCATCTATAACTACAGTACATCCACTATATACATCTCCAGATATTATCTTCTTAGCAATTATAGTTTCTAAGGTATTACTTATATACCTCTTTAATGGTCTTGCCCCATACACTGGATCATAGCCTTCTTTTGCCATTACTTCTTTAGCACCTTCTTTTATTTCTATCTTTATATTCTTTTCACTTAATCTTTTTCTTAACACATTTACAAATATATCTATTATTTTATTTATACCTTCCATATCTAGAGGTCTAAACATTATAATATCATCTACTCTATTTAAAAACTCAGGCTTAAACCTATGCTTCATCTCATTTATTACAAGATTTTTACTTTCTTGCCCTATATTTTCTCCTGCTTCTAATAAATAATGACTACCTATATTTGATGTCATTATTATTAAAGTATTTTTAAAGTCAACAGTTTTTCCTTTGTTATCAGTAAGTCTACCATCATCTAATATTTGTAAAAACATATTAAATACATCTTCATGCGCCTTTTCTATTTCATCAAATAGAATTACTGAATATGGATGCCTTCTCACAGCTTCTGTCAATTGTCCACCTTCTTCATATCCAACATATCCTGGAGGAGGACCTACTAACCTTGATACTGCATGTTTTTCCATATACTCAGACATATCTATTCTTATTATATTATCTTCACTATCAAACAGATTATTTGCTAGTGTTTTTGCAAGTTCTGTTTTACCTACACCTGTAGGCCCTAAGAATATAAATGAACCTATTGGTTTTTTCTCATCTTTTAATCCTGCACGAGCACGTATTACAGCATTTGATACTGCCGTTACAGCTTCACCTTGACCTATTACCCTTTTTTGAAGTTCATCTTCTAATTTTAAAAGTTTTTCTCTTTCTCCTTCTACCAATTTAGTTACTGGTATTCCAGTCCATTTTGCTACTATTTCTGAAATTTCATTTTCAGTTACTTCCTCTTTTAATAGCGCATTTTCATAACTTTCTTTAATTTTTTCTTCATGCTCTTTTATTTGTTCTTCAAGTTTTGGTATTAATCCATATTTAACTTCTGCCGCTTTATTAAAGTCGTATTCACGCTCGTATTTTTCTACATTTCCTTTCGCTTTATCTAATTGAGATTTTAAATTCTTTATATCTAAAATTTGATCTTTTTCTTTTTCATATTTTACACTCATTTCATCATTTTTAGATTTAAGTTCGGCTATTTCCTTGCCTAGTTTCTCAAGTCTTAATTTACTTTTTTCATCATCTTCCTTAAGAAGAGCTTCTCTTTCCGTTTCTAATGTAAATAATTTTCGTCTTACTGTATCTAATTCTGTTGGAAGTGAATCTATTTCACTTCTAATCATTGCTCCAGCTTCATCTATCAAATCTATAGCCTTATCAGGTAAAAATCTATCTTGTATATATCTATCGGATAATTTTGCCGCTGCAACTATTGCATTATCATGTATTCTTATTCCATGATGTATCTCAAATCTTTCTTTAAGACCCCTAAGAATAGATACAGTATCACTTACACTAGGTTCTTGTGCTATTACTGGTTGGAAGCGTCGCTCTAGTGCCTTGTCTTTTTCAATATACTGTCTATACTCATCAAATGTTGTTGCACCTATACAATTTAATTCTCCACGAGCAAGCATTGGTTTTATTAAGTTTCCAGCATCCATTGCCCCATCAGTTTTTCCAACTCCAACTATTGTGTGTATTTCATCTATAAATAATATTATTTTACCATCTGAACTTTGTACCTCTTTAAGCACAGATTTTAATCTTTCTTCAAATTCACCTCTATATTTTGCACCTGCTATTAGTGACCCCATATCTAATGAATATATTATTTTATCTTTTAATCCTTCTGGAACATCGCCTCTGACTATTCTTTCTGCTAAACCTTCTACTATTGCAGTTTTACCAACACCAGGTTCACCTATAAGTACTGGATTATTTTTAGTTCTTCTTGATAGAACTCTAATAACTCTTCTAATTTCTTCATCTCTACCTATTACTGGGTCTAATTTATTTTTCTTTGCAAGTTCCACTAAATCAGCCCCATATCTAGATAATGCTTCATAAGTCCCTTCTGGGTCTTGAGTTTCTACTCTTTGACTACCTCTTACTTGAGACAATACATTTAAAAAATCAGATTTATTTATATTATATTGTTTTAGTATTTTTCCTACTATATTTTTTGATTCTATATCCATTATTGCCATCATTACATGTTCAACACTAATATAAGAATCTTTAAATTCTTTGGATATTTCTTCTCCTTTTATTAATACTTCATTTATTCTTCTAGTAGCAGTAACTCCTTGAGAGCTTATTCCTTCACCATGTATTTGTGGAAGTTTATTTAAGTGTTCATTTATACTTCCTTGTAGTGATACTACTGATATATTCATTTTTTCTAATATATTAGGTATTAACCCATCTTCTTGATTTACTAATGCACTGAAAAGGTGAATCACATCTACTTGTTGATTATGATTTTTTATAGCTATATTATAAGCATCATTTAATGAATTTTGAACTCTTATAGTCATTTTTTCTACATTCATTTGTAATTCCTCCATAAATTTATATATTTAAGCTAGTTTTATATTAGCTATATTTTTGATAATAAACCTTTCTGTTAGCACTCTTTGTAGTCGAGTGATAAATCTTTTAATTAAATATACATCTATTGAATTCTTTTGTCAAGAATATATTTTAGTACTATATCAAAATAATTTAATCATTAATAGTGCTTGAGTAGTTATATAATCCTATCCAGTAAAAAAACAAGCCAAAATATATATATTTTGGCTTATTTTTTCTATTCACTTAAATTATAATACTTATAATTATTACTATACATACAATAGTAGGATTAACTCCACCTTTTCTCTTAATTAATTCATCTTTTGATTCTATATTATTCGATTCTATAAGTCCTATATTCTTATTGATATGATCTAAATATATTGAGTTTCCATAAAGTCCCATGGCTACCCAAATTGCAATATTACATAGCCACCCAATTACAGGTATATATGATATAACAAAATTTGTACATAGTAGTATTATACCTAAAGAATACATCTTTCTATATAAAGCCCAGTATGAAGCAAATAAAAATGAAGCCCAATTCCAAGTTCTTTTGCTATTAGTCATTTGAATTTTATCAAATTTACCAATATAATATTCAAAGTTTTTATCGATAAATTTTGCTAGATATTCACTATTCATATTAAATACCCTCCTAAATTTATATCCTCTATAATATATATGCTAATTTAATCAATTTTATCTACTATTAACTTGAAATAGGTATTTCCATTATAAATTCAGTTTCTTCTTCATCACTTATTACTTTAATAGTACAATTGTATGATTCCAACATTCTCTTTATTGCATATAGTCCATATCCCCTGCTTTTCCCTTTTGATGAATATCCCATCTCAAATATCTTTTTTGTATCTTTTATCTTACTTCCATTATTTTTTATAGTTACATTATATATATTTTCTTCCTCATAGATATCTACATGTATATATTTATATTCTTTATTATTTGCCTTAAGCTCATCTATTGCATTATCTATTATATTTAATAATATTGAACTTAACTCAGATTCTAACAACTCTGTTTTTTCTAATAAGCTATCAACACATGCTGTAAGTTCTATTTTATATTTAGATGCTCTTCTTTTTTTCATATTAATAACTGCATCAATATAAGCACTCCCTGTATTGTATTCTGAAATATCAATATTTTCATTACTGCATATACTTAATATATATTTTTTAGCATCTTCATTTCTTCCCTTTGTAACCTGCATCAATATTACCTGAAGATGATTCATATAATCATGGTTTTGTACATTTAAGGCATCTATAGAATACTCCATTTGCTTTAGACTATTTCTAATCGCACTATTTTCAACTTCTATTAAAGCTTTTCTTTTATTGGCTATTATTATTGATGATATCGCACTTATCAAAGCCATAACACACGATAACATGATAAATACCTTTAAAATTTCATTTATTCCATAATAATTTTCTTTTTCTAAATTTAATATAAATCCCATTGTTCCAATAGTTACAATAATAACTATACTCGCAAAAGATATAGCCATAGTTAGACCTTTGTCTATAGATGAATTTCTTTCATTTATAAAATAAACTATAGTTTTATAAAATCCTTTGTTTTTTATCATTTTTAGTATTAATAGTGATAAAATTAGCGTTACATCAAATATAAGTACTTTAAGCCATGGATTCAATAATATAATTTCTAGATTTAGGCCCATTAAATTTATAGGCATAATTATAATTATCTCTGCAAAAAATTTCATAGCTAAATATAATATCATTGCTATAGTGCTAGATAAAAAGTTAAAATCACTATGTATACAAGTCAATACTATTGTTATAGCATATATTATTATTGTACCTAACCCCATATTCATAGTATTTTTTATGATAAAGCATAATATTAACCATATAAAAGATGCTTGTATCAACTTCTTTTTACTCAACTGATGGTTTAATATATCGTTGATTACATAAAAAGTAATTATTATTTCAGGCATACCTATGAATACTAAATCAAATAAACTCACCTTTCCCCCCCTTTTTTTATAAAAACTCATTTATTTAATTTTATCATATTTTGTACTATTTTATATAACTTCGTACAATTATTAGCAATTATTTTCATATTTTGTTATTTATTTCCAAATAAAATAAGATGAACTTACATAAATGCAAGTTCATCTTATTTTTTAAATCTATATTTATGCAACTGCCTCAATAACTTTAGACTTTTGCGATTTCATTTCCTTATTAACTACTATTCCTGTTACAATAGCAGAAATAATATCTGCTATTGGTTGTGCATACCAAATACCATCTAATCCAAGTATTCTAGGAAGTATAATCATCATAGGAATAAGTAATATAACCTGTCTAAGTAAACTTAAAAACATCGCTTCCTTAGCTTTTCCTATTGATTGAATAAAGTTTGAACCTAACATAGATATACTTATAAGAGGCATCATTAATAAATACTTCTTAATACCATCTGATGATATTCTAACTAACTCTGCATCTTTATTAAACGTAGAAACTATAGCTTCTGGGAAAAGTTGAATAGTTAACCATCCTAATGTTAACCCTATTGCAGCTCCTATTAAACATATTTTATATGCCTTATTTGCTCTTTCATATTGCTTGCATCCATAGTTAAACCCTATTATAGGTTGGGCCCCTTGACTAAGTCCAGCTATAGGCATACCTATTAACATAAGAATCGAATTTATAGTAGCCATAGCACCTATTGCTAAATCACCACCATACGTTCTTAAAGCATTATTACTTATTATTTGAACTAGACTTGCTGCTAACTGCATTGCAAAAGGAGCACTTCCTATTGCAAATATCATTTTCACTAAAGGCTTATCTAACTTCAGACTAGATTTTTTAAGCTTTAAATTTGATTTCCCTCTGAAATAATAAGATAATCCCCATATAGCCGTAATAAACTGAGATATTATAGTAGCAAGTGCAGCTCCTTGTATTCCCATATTAAATCCGAATATGAATACAGCATCTAATACTATATTAGTAAAACATCCTACTACCATTATTATAGCTGCTAACTTAGGATTTCCATCTCCTCTTATTATACTATTTAACGAGAATCCAATTATATTAAACACTACACCTAATAGTATTATATTTATATATGCCTTTGCATAAACTAAACTTTGTTCACTAGCTCCAAATATTTGTAAAATTTGATTTCCAAATAAAAGACCTACTACAGTTAATACAATACCTATTGCTACTGCTAATGTAATTGAATTTCCTATAAGCTTTTCGGCTTCTTCTATTTTCCCCTCTCCAAGCTTTATAGATATATTAGTAGCTGTTCCTATTCCTATAAGCATTCCAAATGCTAATATTATAGTAACTATAGGCATAGTTACTCCTAACCCAGTTATTGCAAGTGGGCCAACACCTGCTATATTTCCTATAAACATTCTATCTACTACATTATATAATCCATTTACCATCATTCCTATTATTGCAGGTAATGAATACTTTAAAAGTAGCTTTCCTATTGATTCTGTCCCTAAAATTTGTTGCTCATTTTGCATAAGCCACCTCCTATTTATTTTTTGATTTATGAATATATTTAAAATGTAAAATATTTTTATATACAAAGAAATTATAAATTTACCACATACCATTATAACACATTTAGTTGTGTATACAACTATTTTTTACAAATAAAAGTTCTAAGAGTATAGATAATCTATCTAACCCTTAGAACTTTTAAGTTTCTATTAAAAAATATTAATATTTAATTACATCAATATATTTCCCATTATAAGCCCAAAATAATTTCCTATAACATATCCCAGCGTACCTACTATAAGTATAGGTCCTATTAACTTATTCCATCCTTTTGAAACTGCCATTGCTGCTGCAGTTGTAGGACCACCTATATTTGCATTTGATGCAAGAATAGCTTCTTCTAGAGTGAATTTAAATATTTTAGCCCCTGCAAATGTTACAATCATATTTGTAATAACCATTATTGTACAGTATAAAAGTAATAATGGTGACTTTTGTATTATTAAAGTTATAGATGCTGGTATCCCTATTACTACAAAGAATATATATATTAAAAATGTTCCTATTTCTTGTGCTCCATTAATCTTTTCAAAGAAATCACTCATAAATGTTGCTAAAAGCATAGTTATTGTAGTTATTATTAAATATTGATTTCCAAGTAGCATATTTATTATTGATAGTACAGGATTTGTTGTTGGAATAATAGATTTTAATAATCCAGCTAACTCTGTAGATACAGCAACAATTATAAATGCTCCTGCTACACAAAATCCTATGTCTTTTAAAGACATTTCTTTTTTACCCCAATATTTAGCAGCTACATTTTCGCTACTTCCTTCGCCTATTTTGTCTATTTCGTCTATGTATGGGTGTTTATAAGCCTTTCTGAAAAATGCCATTGCAGGTATACTTACTAATACAAAGAAATACAGTGCCATTAAAAGATTGTCTGCAACTACTGCCGCTGATACTAAATCCCCTGGTGCATTAAATGCACTTGCCATTGCTGCAAAGTTTACACTTCCACCTATATATGACCCAGACATCATTGCTGCAACTAGATTTAGGTCTGGTACAATATTATTTAATGCTAAATAGCCTATAGTTGCACCTAACATAGTTCCAACTGAACTTATAAGAAATATTACAAGTATTCTACCACTCTCTTTCCATACTTTCTTAATATTACATTGAAATAATAACAAAGTAATTGCTAATGGAACTACATACCCCCATACTTGGTCATATACTACAGATTCTACAGGTATAATTTTGAAATTCGATAAAATCATAGCTCCTACTAATGCTATAATAACACCTGATATCTTTGATGCCCAATCATATGTTTGCTCTAAATAAATACTAAGTGCAGCTAGTCCAGTTATAATTCCCCACAATACCCATATATTATCTTGACTTATAAAACTATCCATTACATATCCCCCTTTACTTATTAAACCTCAATTTAAATTCTACTACTATTTAATATAAATCGCAATACAACATATATTTTTATAATGTATATATTTTATCATCTAGCTTTGTCTAATATTCTCCATTTCTCTAAAGCTTCTACCATAAATTTCTTTATATCTATACCATAAACACTTTTTAGTTTTTCACCTTCAAATACAAATTCTGGTTTTCCATAAGAAACTAATTCTCCCTTTCTTAACATGGCAACACTATTTCCAAAATAATGCACTAAATTTAAATCATGTAGTACACCCACTACAGTTTTATTATTAAATTTTGCCCAATTAACTAAGTGTTGTAGTAACTCAATTTGATATTTTAAATCTAAATGATTAGTAGGTTCATCTAACAAGATTACATCTGGATTTTGGGCAAATGTTCTAGCTAAAAACACTCTCTGCAATTGACCTCCAGATAGTTCATCTATAAGTTTATCTTTAATATCTGACAAACCTACTATCTCAATACTATTTAATATTATTTCTTTATCATCTTTATCAAGTCCAGATAATACTCCTTTTGAGTATGCGTATCTTCCAAGGGCTACTGTTTCATATACTGTGTAAGGAAAATGAATTTGCGAAATTTGGCTCAAAAGTGCAACCTTCATAGCAAGTTCTTTTCTATTTAAAGATGAAACTTCTCTTCCATCTATTTTGATACTTCCTTTATATTCTATTATGTTAGCAATTGCTTTTAGAAATGTACTTTTACCACATCCATTAGGGCCTACTATACAAAGATTTTCACCTTTTTTAACATTTATACTAATATTTTTTATTACATCATTCCCATCATATCCACAATAAACATTACTTATTTCTAACATGAAATTCACCTTCTAATTTTTATTTACCTTTAAAATATACATAAGCAAAGAATGGTGCTCCTATTATTGCAGTTATTGCACCAACTGGCAATTCTGATGGAGAAATAATAGTTCTTGATATTAAGTCTGTAATAACCATCAAACACCCTCCAAATACAAAGGACATTGGTATTACATACTTATGTTTAGAACCGAATACTTTCCTTACAACATGAGGTGCAATTAAATCTACAAATCCTATAGTCCCACTTACAGCCACTGCTGAACCTGTTAATACAGCTGAAAATAAGAATAGATATTTTTTTATTTTCTCAGTTTCTACCCCAACTGCTTTTGCTTGTTCTTCTCCAAATGTTAATATATCCATTTCTTTTGTATACTTTAAAACGCCCAATACTCCTACTATACAAAATGGTAAAATCGCTCTTACATATGACCATCCCCTCATAGAAAAGCTTCCCATTTGCCACATTGTTATACTTTTTATCTCTTCACTAAATAATGCTGTTAATGTAGTTAATAATGCATTTACAAAAAGTGAAAATACCATTCCCGTAAGTATTATAGTATTATTAGACATATATTTATCTATTTTAGAACTAAAATTTATTACTAAATATACTGTTAAGAGTCCAAATAAAAAACCTATTATTGGAAGAGTTAATGTTCCTAAAAAAGGTATTGATATACCTAATACTATAACTAGACCAACACCAAGAGAAGCACCTGATGATACTCCAAGGGTATATGGAGATGCTAATTGATTTTTTAATATAGATTGTACGACAGCACCACTTGTTGCCAAACATCCTCCTACTAAAAATGCTAATAATACTCTAGGCAATCTAAGTGACCATATTATTGATATATCTTTATGATTTATATTTTCTCTTAGTGGAATATTTAAAAGTTTATTTAATAATATATTTGCAGTATCAAATATATTAATATTGGAACTTCCAATGGAAGTTCCAATACATAAGATTAAAAATACTATAGGAATGCTTAGTATTAATAGTTTTGAATTTTTACTCATATTGAGATGGGTATACAGCCTTTGCAATTTCTTTTAATGCTATTATTATATGTTGAGATGGTCTAGATGATGGATTTTTACTTACACTATATACTTGGTTTTCTTTTACAGCAGTTATATTTTCCCATGCATCACGCTTTTTTATTTCATCTAATGGATTTTCTATATAATCTACATTAGTTATTATTATATCTGGATTTGCATCTATTACAGCTTCTTCACTTGGAGATACCCAACCTTCTTGGTCTTTAAATATATTTTCAGCTCCAACAAGTTGTACCATTTCATTTAAGAATGTTTTATTACCAAATGTAAATATTCCTGGTGCCGGAGCAATTTCAAAGTAAACTTTCTTCTTATCTGTAATAGCATCACCTATTTTTTTGATTGCTTCTACTTCAGTCTTCATTTCTTCAACTATCATTTTACCTTTTTCAGTATTATTAGTTATATCAGATATAAACATTATATCTCCATATACACCTTCTATACTATCACTACTTGGTATGTATACTACAGCTATACCAGCTTCTTTTATAAGCTTAAATGGATCTTCACTTGAACCTGTTTTATTATGTCCTGATGCTATTATAATATCTGGCTCTAATGCTATTATTGCCTCTGCATCTGGGTTTGAAAAATCTACAGTCTCTATATTTTTATCTATTCCTTCTATATCTGTTGAGTATTTATCTACTGCAACTAATTTATCTGTCAGTCCAAGAGCTACTAATACTTCTGTGTTTGATGGAGCTGTTGATATTATTCTTTCTATTTTTGTTGGAAGTGTTACTTCATTACCTTCTCTATCAGTTATTACTTCTGGTTGTTTAGAACATCCTATCATTACTAATGCACATGTCATAAATATTGCTAACATTGATACTATTTTCTTTTTCATACTTTATTTCTCCTATGTCTAAATTTTATTTATATCTTGGGCTTTAATTCTTTTTAAACTAAAAAAAGCACACTGAGAGTGTGCTTATAATTCCAATATAAATATTGATGATAATACCTCCGCCCTCAGAAAGATACCACTGTTCAAGATAATAGACAGGTATCCCGGCTCAACTTCTACCTACTCTCTTGCCTTCCCGATTTATCAGTGGCTACATAAGATTTCGTCAGTTTTACGGTTACTGGGGTAGCTTAGAATTTTCATCTAATTCCCTATTAAGTCTTTCGACATCCAATATCTTTTAAATTTTATTAGTTATATTTTCATTATATTGTATGATTACTAATAGTTCAACATAAATAACAAAATTTATTAAATAAAATTAAAACCTGTATTTTTCAATCCTATCTTTTTATATGTTTTTTCAATAATTTTGCTATTGGAACTCCTATCACTACACCTATTACAATTTGCGTTATATTTCCTGGTATTGATGCAAGAGCTTTTACATTATTACCATACAATATCATTTCTGTAATATAATATCCAAATATCATCCAAATTCCAGATATCCCTATAGCTATTAGGTTAGTTGTCATATTGTTTCCTTTTTTATTATTAGACCATGCTATAGAACCTATTATGTATCCCATAACACCTCTTACTACAAAAGTAAACGGTGCCCATATAGCCCATTCTGAAAATAAATCAAACATTCCCATCCCAAAAGCCCCTGCTATTGCACCTTTTTTCTTTCCAAAAACTATTGCTGATATGAATAACATTGTATTACCTAAATGAACTAGTCCCCCACTAGCCGCTATAGGTAACCTTATATTTATAAATTTTGTTGCTATAAATACTAGTGCTATTAACAATGCACTCTCTACTAAATCCCTAGTTTTACTTCCCCTGCTTGTATTTGTAACTTCACTGCTTATACTTTTCATCCTAAAAGTTCCTCCCACATACTTATACTTTTATTAAAATTATCTTATTCATTTAAGAAGATTATATATTATAGAACCTATAAATTGTACAATTTTGCATATTTTTAACAATTGTATGGGTACACTTTGATTTTGTAACCAATGAGTCCTTTACTAGATAAAATAATATCTCTTTACGTTCTAGCTAATCACTCTTATTATATATATTACTTTTGATTATAATAACATTTCCCCTAAATTTATGATATATTTATATCATATAGGTTAAATTTAAAACTAAAATCTAAAGGGGTCCTAGATGAAATTAATTAAAAAATTAAATAAAACTAAAAATAAAAATTTTCTTATATCTACTTTAGTAGTAATATTAAGCACTAGTATTTTAACTGCTATGAAAATTATAGAAAATAAAAAATTAGAAGACTATAATAGCTTTTATTTGTCCGATACAAATACCAGTTTGCCATATGAAATTGTTAACGAAGAAATTTTAGGAGATTATTCTACAGATCAAGATTATTATAATGAATTCATAGGGTTACCTACTGAAAAACTAACTAAAGATTTAGAAGCTAGTTTTTGGGAAGTTATAGAATATAAAGATAATTTTGTAACCTATCAAAATACTAACGGAAATAAGGTTAAAATATATTTTGACGAAAAAAATATAATCGAAAAAATAGACTCTTTAGGGCTTAATTAATATAGTTTTTCATAAAATAAAGGACACAATATATAATATATTTTGTATCCTTTATTTTAATTACTCTTTATTTTCCTTTGCCATAACTATATCGGTTATAATATTTGTTAAAAATACAATTATAAATATATATATAAATAAAATTATATAGTTAAATTCCATATTTGAAAATATATTGTTTCTACCATGTGATATATTACTATCTAGCCTAATTAAGAACAACATCAAAAATGAATATGATATTCCAACTAGAACTGAGCTTCTTAACTTATTTGTTCTATAACTATCTATAAATTTTAAATTTGATATTATTATACATAATATTGGAATAATTGAAGTTTTTAAAATTACACTCATATAGCCTATACCAATTTTATTTAATGTATCATAAGAAATTCGGCTAATATTTCCTACGTTAAGTAGTATCATACACTGTATATTTGTTGTAACCTCACCTATGTCATAATAAGTTAATCTTATTATAAGTGTAATTATTGATAATAAAATTATAGAGCTTATAGCTACTATTATGGACCTTTGAATTTCAATATGGTTTATTGGTATGCTTTTGTTTTTATTTAATTTATTAATCATACCCCACCTCCTTAGTATATCTATAAGCTTTTATTTCAACATAAATAATAAATAAACCTTCTATAATTAAAAAACTTTATTCATCTTCTTTTGCCCACTGAGTAGATCTAGATACAGCCTTTTTCCATCCTTTATAAAGTTTAACCTTGGTTTGTTTATCCATTTTAGGGCTAAACTCTCTCTCAACTATCCACTTAGAAGTTATCTCATCTTTATTTTTATAAAAACCAACTGCCAGTCCTGCTAAATATGCCGCTCCTAGAGATGTAGTTTCTACAATGCTAGGTCTATCTATGTCTACACCTAATATATCCGCTTGAAACTGCATTAAAAAATTATTACTACTTGCTCCACCATCAACTTTTAAAAACTTTAGTTCTATTGAAGAATCTTGTTGCATAGCTTCAAGTACATCTTTAGTTTGGTAAGCTATAGACTCAAGTGTAGCCCTTATAATATGTTCTTTTTTTGCACCTCTTGTTAGCCCTAAAATACCTCCTCTTGCATACATATCCCAATATGGAGCTCCAAGACCTGTAAATGCAGGAACAACATAAACACCATTAGTATCATCTACTTTTAATGCATATACTTCACTATCTTTGGCATGTTTAATCATTCTTAATTCATCCCTTAACCACTGAATTGATGCACCTGCCATAAATATACTTCCTTCTAATGCATACTCTACCTTCCCATCAATTCCCCAAGCTATTGTAGTTAAGAGACCATGACTCGATTTTACTATTTTATCTCCTGTATTCATAAGTAAGAAACATCCTGTACCATATGTATTTTTAGCAGTCCCCTCTTCAAAACAAGTTTGACCAAATAATGCAGCCTGTTGGTCTCCTGCGCATCCTGATATAGGAATTTTTGCGCCTGCAAGCATATGGTCATTTGTATGTCCATATACATAGCTAGATGGTTTTACTTTTGGTAACATACTTATAGGTATATCAAGTTCATTTAATATAGTTTTATCCCAACATAAATCTTTTATATTAAACATCATAGTTCTAGAAGCATTTGAATAATCAGTTACATGGACTTCTCCCCTAGTAAGATTCCATATAAGCCATGTATCTATTGTTCCAAATAACAACTCACCTCTATTTGCTTTTTCTCTAGCACCTTCTACATTATCTAATATCCATTTTATTTTTGTAGCTGAAAAATAAGCATCTATTAAAAGACCCGTCTTTTCTTTTATAATACTTTCAAGACCTTTTTCCTTTAGCCCATCACAAATATATGATGTTCTTCTACACTGCCAAACGATTGCATTATATATAGGTTTACCTGTAGTTTTATCCCAAACTACTGTGGTCTCTCTTTGATTAGTTATTCCAATTGAGGCGATTTCTTCTGGTTTTATACCAGCTGTTTCTATAACTTCTCTCATAACCCCACTTTGTGAACCCCAAATTTCCATAGGGTCATGTTCTACCCATCCTGCACTTGGATATATTTGATTAAACTCTTTTTGAGCAGTTTTTATTATTTCTCCTTCTTTATTAAATAATATAGCTCTTGAACTAGTAGTTCCTTGATCTAGGGCCATTATATACTTTTTTTCCATATTATCCTCCTACATTAAGTAAATAATTTAATATAATACTTATGCTATCATATACTCCTTAAAATAGTCAAAATATACATTTTTTATCCTATCTTGTAATTAAAAAAGGTGATAATAACAAGATTTATTAAGTCTTATTATTACCACCTTTTATTATTAACTTTCTATAGCTATCTGACCATTTCCATGATAATAAATATAATCTATTACTCTTCCACTTATCGTAACTGCTATCAAAGAGTAAAATACATCAAATGCTGATAAATAAACCAATGATAACAGTAAAATAATAACATCTGATACTATATAAATTTTTCCTATATTTAAAGATGTAGTCTTAGAAATTACTAATACTAACACATCGTCACCACCTGCAGCACATCCTGCACTTGCTACAATTCCTACACCTAACCCTACAGTCAATCCTGCAATAATAGTAGCTAAAAACATACTATCAATTCGTGGTACTATAGGTCCTATGGTTTCAAATATGTTGTATAACACTGAAAAACTTACTGATGCAAAAATAGAATACATTAAAAACTTTTTCCCAAAGAATTTATATCCAATAGATATTAACAATCCATCAATAATAAGATTTGCTATAGCTGGTTCAATATTGAATAGATTTTTTAGCAGTAGTAAAAGTCCTAACACTCCACCTTCTGTTATGTCATTTAGATAGTAAAAATTATATATTCCAAATGCTAATATGGTTGTTCCTAATAGTATACGTAGTATTTTCTTTATAAACTGCCGCCTGGCCATGATATCCCTTCCTTTTTTTCTTAGATTTAATACTATTATATAGAATAAGTATGACTTTGTATACTCGGTTTTTGGAAGCTAAATATTATACATTTTTTTTATTTTTTTTTCAATAGATTTTGTGTGTTTTGTTAGTAATATTTTAAAACACTTTTAAACACTAGTATTTACAATGGTTTCAGTGTATATATTTTTATAGAAAGTTCATATTAACTACTATTTAATTTAGTATATATAAGTTTTAGTTTGTATTAATTTTTTATTTGTTTAGAAATACTATTCTAAAAATAGCATTTTTTACCACTTTAAATTCATTTATTTTCTTTTTATAATTTCATTTATTTTCTTTTCTATCTTTTTATGATAAAATAATTAATATATTTTGCTTTGCTTAGATATAAATTTTAATGCAAAAGTTGAACATAATATAAGTAGTAGTAAATTTTAGTTTTAAATGTGGTTAAATCGTAATTATAACTAAATATTTATTAAGATTAGGAGGATTAATATGGGCTTAAAAGACAAATTTGCAGAGTCGTTCGCTAGATCAAAAACTATGACTGGCCCTGAAAAGAAAGCTAATGAAATAATGGGTAAATTGCTTATGAGAAAAGCTATAATACCTGTTGTTTTAATGGTATTGGTAGTAGTAGGATTCGCTATAGCAAAACTTAATCCATGGATTGCTTTTGGTGTGAATATACTAATTGCTATAGGTACATTCTTCTACATAAAGAATGCAAGTAAAAAGTATCAAAACTTTAAACCTTATGTAGGTAACTTAATTAGTTTAGAAAAGAAGGGTAAAAAAGAATATGTTGCTATAATAAAGCAAGGTAAATTACCTATAAAGTTACAAATAGCTTATGGTGGTGAAGACCTTGAACACATTAAGAAAAACCAACTTGTTCAAATAAGCTACAACCCAGATGAAAAAATAGCTATATTAGTTTCTAAGTAATCAAAAAGCTTCTATTTTTTATAGAAGCTTTTTTAATGCAAGATTTCGATATAAATTCATTTTTCTTATGTATTTTAATCTTCATCCTTATCTTCATATACATATTCTTTGTATATCTTAAGTGCATTTGCTAATTGTGCCGGACAAGATGTGTTTCTATTTTTACATGGTATATCTTCAAACAATTCTATTACCTCATCTATATGTTTTCCTTCCACTAAATGTTTTATTGCTATTAAGTTTCCTGCACATCCACCTTCAAAGGCTACATCAAGTAATACATCATCTTCAATATCTAACATTATAGATTTTGCACAAACACCTTTAGTATAATATCTATACATAAAACCACCCCCATTTAATAAATTATTCATATTTATCTTTATTAATACTATATATTTTATATACTGTATTTATGGTATATTTATTTACTTAAATAAATATATTAATCCTAGCTTTTAATTTATTTATATGCTTTAATTTATTTAGGACTAAATTTAGTTAAGAAAGGAAATATAGTTATGAGTAGAACTAACTTTTTTGATAATTTTTTTAAATTATTAGTGCTACTATTTTGGCCTATAGTTTGGTTTAAGTGGCTATTTATAGTTAATACATCTATATCATTTTTATTATTCACAATATATTTAATTTTATCTATATCCTATTTAATACCATTTATATACTGCTCTTTTAAATATAGAGATTTAGAATCAATAGTATTTTTATATAGATTAAGTACATTAGTATCATTTGTACTTACACTTGCAAGCTTTTTATTATTTCCTAAAAATTTATTTTTATTGTCGTTAAAAATGATTTTTATTTTTGTATATTTTTATATCTCTTGCATAAAAGTATATAGACACCATATGGATGAAGGGGTAGTGGGTATACTATCTGCTCTTCTATTAGCTACAATAGCAATATTGTATTAATTCAGTGTTTTAAAGCTTTTGGAAATATTAGACATAATCATTTTTTTCTGATATTATTTAAATTAAAGGATAATATTAATAATGAAATACAATATAAAGGAGTTAATTATTATGGAAAAAAAAGTTTTAGCTACAGTTGGTCAAAAAGAAATAACTAATTATGATATTGAAAGTGCTTTAAAAGGATTAGATCCATACCAAGCTATGCATTTCAATACTGAAGAAGGAAAGAAGCAATTATTAGAAGATTTAATAAACCAAGAATTATTCTACATGGAAGCAACAAATCAAGAACTACATAAAGAAGAAAATTTCAGAGCAGAAATGAATAAAATCGAAGAGAATATGTTAAAGCAATATGCTATAAACAACGTTTTAACTAGTGTTACTTTAACTGAAGAAGAAAAGCAAGCTTTCTTTGAAGCTAACAAAAGTAAATTTGTTAAGCCTGAAACAGCATCTGCTAAGCATATATTAGTAGATAGAGAAGATGTGGCTACCGACTTATTAAATAAAATAAACGCTGGAGAAGTTTCATTTGAAGAAGCAGCTCAAGCACATTCTTCTTGTCCATCTAAGGAATCTGGCGGAAACTTAGGTTCTTTCCCAAGAGGACAAATGGTTCCTGAATTTGAAGAAGCTGTATTCTCTATGGAAAAAGATGAAGTTAGAGGACCAGTTCAAACTCAATTTGGATATCACTTAATAAAATTAGATGATATACAAACAGGTGGGGAATCTGAGTATGAAGAAGTTAAAAATGAAATAGAAAAAACTTTAATGTACCAAAAGCAAAGTGAAGTTTACAATAAAAAAATAGAAGATCTTAAAACTAAATACAATAATCTTGTTAAATTAAACGACTAATAATATTAATGATCAATATAAAGAAGCCTAGTAAATTTTTACTAGGCTTCTTTATAAATCCTATTTTCTTTTTCATTAATTTCTTGTGCACAGATTTTTTTATAACAATAATCAATTATATCTCTTCTCTTAATTATTCCTATAAACGTTTTCTGGTCATCTATTACTGGTACAAAATTTTGATTCATTGACTTAGATATTAAATCCTCTATGTTTGCATTAACAGATACAGGAGTATTATCCATCCTTCTTTTTACACTAGCTACAGGAACATCTTCTATAGATTTTAAATCCAGATAAAACTCATTTTTTAGAGTCCATAATAAATCTCCCTCTGTTATTGTACCTACATACTTTCCATCTTTATCAATTATGGGAATAGCAGAATATCTGTGGTATTCCATTTTTTCTAAAGTTTGCCTCATAGTGTAGTCTTCATATATATATGCAACTTCACTTTTCGGAGTTAGAAAAAATAATATGTTCATAATACTACACCTCCAAATTCTCGTGTAATTATCAACTTTTATCCTATCATAATTTTAACATATTTGACATTGTATTTAAATTTATATTTCAAAATATTTTAGTTTATAACGCTAAAATACAAAAAGCCGCTAAGTTAGCGGCCATCTTTCACATATTAGTAGATTTCTAATTATATATGAATTTTTAATTATAATCTAACTACATTAGCAGCTTGAGGACCTTTAGCACCTTCAACTACTTCAAACTCAACATTTTGTCCTTCTTCTAATGACTTGTATCCATCACCTGTTATAGCTGAGAAATGTACGAAAACATCCCCTTCGCCTTCTGCAGATATAAATCCAAATCCTTTTTCATTGTTAAACCACTTAACTACACCAGTTTTCATTTAATAAATCCCCCTAAAAAAACACAAATATTTAACAACACTGTACTGTCGCCTTAATTATACTTTATCATATATAACCATATATGTCAATTATTATTGAAATACAATGCTATTCATAGTATTTTAATCAGTTTGTATGGTTTTCACATTATATTTTATCATTTTTTTTAGTAATGTACTTTTATTATATGGAATTTTATAGTTTTATCACTCCAACCTAAATCCCACGGTACTAATAATCTATCTGTATTATGGCATGTTACCAAAGGATAACCTTTAGAGTCAACACCTGTTACGGTTGATACATGGGTTATTCTGCCTCCCTTTTCATATCCCACAAAATCTCCAGGTACTAGACTATATGCTTCTTTATATACATTTTCATAACTTCCTCTAGCTACAAGTGACCCTCTTCCACTATTCACCATATAATTTTTAAATCCTTGTGCATTTACCCATGCCTTAGTTCCTTCTCCACTATAGCAGTTCCAAGTTTGATTTTGTTTAAATCTTCCACTTTCAAACATTATTTGTGATGCAAAGTTTGCACAATCCCCGCCTTCTGGATTATAATTTCTGTACTTTTTATTGAAATCAAATCCATGCTCTTCATCTGCTGCAACTCCACAATATCTATGTGCGTAACCAATAGCTTTTTCTTGCTCATCCGTTAGATTTATATCTACCTTTTCCTTATTCATTATATAATTTCTTATATCATCTGATTTAATATTTTCTAAATTAAGAGAATCTGCAAATGGGTCTGTATACCATTCTTTTACTATAACATATTGATTATCTCTAATAATTACATTTAGATAATGATTAGTCCCTATTCTAAACATATTTATATTTTCCGGGTCATTTTCATAGTAATACTTATACTCTGTAGAGACGTCACATATTATTCCATATAAATCAGGCTCTCTTTCTCTTATTTTTTTTACTTTTACTCTAGTTTTTATATCTTTAAACTTTACACCTTGTTTATTAGACCAATTTTCTAAGTACTTCATTTTCTTTTCTTCATGTTCATATGCCCAAAGACCAGTTTTTTTATCAATATCATATAATTCTTTTAATATATCTGTATTTTTTTCTAGTAGCGCTTTATTTCTATAGTCAAATACATGTTCCAACAAGAGTTGATACTGAGCATGCGCTTCATCACCTTCTACATAACTAACTTCCTTCAATATATTTTTTTCATTTGTTTCTTTTCCAAAAATTAAACATCCTATAATAGATAATGTTAAAAATGAACAAATCATAATAACTTTTGTGTACTTATTTTTTATAATACTATTTTTCAAAATTGCACCTCCAAATCTATAATACATAGTATATTTTTTTCAATTTAGCTGTAAACATGCACCATTGCTAATTTAATATAGTTTTTATTATATCCATTTGTATTATAAATAATTTTATAGATAGCTTTATGTTACAGCGTAATATTTTCCATATTTTTTAAATATTTTCTATTTTTTTATAAGTTTTAGTAGTAATATATATTTATAATAAATATATATGGAGGTAATACTATGTTAAAAAAAGTTGCTGCAATTAACGACTTATCCGGAATCGGGCGTTGCTCATTAACAGTTGCAATCCCCATACTCTCTTCACTAAAAGTTCAATGTTGCCCTTTTCCAACTGCAATACTATCTAGTCAGACTGGGTATCCTGAATTTACATTCTTAGATTTTACTAAACATATGAATCAATATTCTAGTGTATGGAAAAGTTTAAAACAAGAATTCGATTGTATATATAGTGGGTTTTTAGGTTCTAAGGATCAAATACAAATAGTAACTAATTTTATAAAAGAAAATAATAGTCCATTTATTGTTGTTGACCCTGTTCTTGGAGATAATGGTGAACTATATCCTGTATTTACAGAGGATATGTGTCATAAGATAAAGGATTTAGTAAAGTTATCTCACCTAACTACTCCTAACCTTACAGAGGCATGTTTTTTAACTAATAGGGATTATACAAAATCAACATTTACTAGAAATGAATTAATAGAAATAGCAAAAGATGTGTCAAGCTTAGGTCCTGATAAAGTGGTCATAACGGGAATAATAGAAGATGATAATATACTAAACTTAGGCTACGATAAAGAAAATAATTCTATTTTCTTTACTTCAGTAAAATATAATAATTGCTCATATAGTGGTACAGGTGATATATTCACTTCTATTTTATGTGGCTTACTTCTGAATAACCACGATTTAAACTTTTCAGTAAACCATGCTACAGATTTTATATATAAGGTAATAAATTATACTCATCAATTTGAAACTGATAGGAATGACGGAGTTATGTTTGAAAATTTCTTAGGTGATTTATGCAATTTATAAATTTAAAAAGGAGACCTAATAAGGGCCTCCTTTTTCCACGTTGTCTACTTCTTTAAAGTCTAATTAGATTACTATATATACTATTATAAACTGTTTAATTTTGATACACTTTAAATTTTATTATTTTTATCTATATTTAATCAAAATAATTAGTCTATATTTATTTTGATTAAATAGTATATATTATACGTATTTTTCTTAAGGAGGTATGATATTATGGATATAAATAGAAAAGCAAAAGAATTTGCATCTTACATTAAAAGTACTGAAGAATTTAAAAATATGAATAGATGTAAATTAGAATTAGAAAAAAATAGATCCCTAAAAAGACAACTAGATTCTTTTATAAACAAAAAAAACTCTATATATTCAAATTATAAAATAGAAGATGCAACAAGGAAGATGGCTACTTTAAATCAAGAATATGACAGTTTCTTCAGTATGTCTGTTGTTTCTAACTATATGCTATCTACAAGAAATTTTAACACTATGATGGAAAAATTATACAAATCAATCGAGCAAGAGCTTCTAAAGTAAATTTTCACTTTGATAAATTAAATATATCATAAGTATAATCCCTTATATATAAAAGAAGAATGCCAACTTGACATTCTTCTTTTATATATAAGGAAACTATAGATTTCCTACCTTATACCTTCATTTACTTTTTACATATTGTTTTTAGGCATCATATTTTGCATCATCATGTTTTGCATCATCATATAATAGTTCATCCACATTTCGTTCATATCTTGATACTGATCCATACAAGAATTCATACAAGGGTTCATGCAAGGGTTCATATATGGCATATCTAGTGTTGGATACTGATTACACATTCCACCCATATATTGCATTGGTGACATATCATACATTGGACTTACATATGTTGAACATAAATTTTGTTCTTCAACATATATTATTTCATTTTTATTACAAGTATTTTTCTTAGGTTGAATTGGTTTATAGTAATTACATCCACAGTCTATATACATATCACAATTTACATATTCTTTATTAATTTTAGGTTGTTTTTGAATTACCTTTTCATCACATTCACAAAGTTTATTGTTACATTTTTCTATCATTGATTCACATTTTTTAGATTTTGATTCATACTCTTTTATTTTCTCCCCTACAGACTTATAACATTCTAATGCTTTTTCGTCACACTTCATAGCTTGATTATATAATTGTTTAGCATGGTCGTTATATTCATGACATTTTTCATATAATGATTTAGCCTTTTCACAATTACATTCTGATTCTTTTTCTATTTTATCAGCTTCTTTATATAAACATTTGGCTTGTTCACAAAGTTTATCTGCTTTTTCCATAAGTTCTTTTGCTGTACATTCTGCTAATTTCGATTCTTTCTCACTAAGTTCTGCATTTTTTAATAGTTTACTTGCTTTTGCTTGCATTACCTTTGCTGTTTTTTCACATTCTTTCGCTTGTTCAAATGCATCTTTAGCCTTGCAATCACATTCTAATGCTTTTTCAAATAACTCTTCTGCCTTTTTAGCTAATTTAACGCATTTATCTTCGAATGTTATATCACAATCATCGCAACCACAGTCTACGTATTTTTTTACTGGTTTCTTACATGTTTTCGTTGGTTTGCAATTCATTTCCACATCTTCGCATGGTTTACAAGTTTCTTGTTTTGGAGCACATGAACAGCATTTTGTGTTTTTCTTTTTCATAATATGTCAAATCCCCTTTGCTGTAATTTAAAATTTCCATAAGAAAACTTATGCTATTTAATATAATTATATGATGAGGTATTAAACTGGTTACTAATTATTTATTATTCATCTATTATACGCCAAAATCTAATGCTTTTGAGTACAGATTTTAATTGTTCTATTTTTTACATATTATATTTTTCATTTTACTACACATGATATATAATAACTATCTACTTAAACAATAGATAAAATTTTATGGAGGTGAATTTATGACTTCTGATGATTTTAGAAAGCTAGAACATAAACTTGAAGATACTAGAAACAAATGTTATTGTATCGATTTATCTCCTGCTATAACTACAGGTATAGTTGTTGGTTGTTCTATAACTGCTGCTAGTATAATAAGTCCTAGAGTTAGAAAGATTACAGTTCCAGTTTTTAAATATGCTCTAAAGCAACAGATGAGGTTACTAGCAGGTATAGGAGTGCTTTCAATAGCCACATTACTAGCTAGCTTTGAAAATGATCTATACAGTAATATGTAATTTACACAAAATAAAAAGCAGTACTAGAGCCTTATGGGCATCTAATTCTGCTTTTTTAATTTAATGTTATTAATTCACCTTCATAATATAATTGAACTGTTTTTATCCAAGCACCTTTATATTCTTCTTGAAGCATGTTTTTGACTATAATATTTATAGTTTGCTCTCTATTTTGACTATTTAAATAGTCATCTTTCCATGTAGCTCTACTAGCCTTTATATCATCTAACTCTTTTAATTCAACTGTAGCAGAGTTATTTCTATAAATTGTAGCTTTTATTGTCAATCCATTAAAACACTCTTCAGAAATAGTCTTTACTATTGAATCTATTTTTTCTTGCAAACTACTATCTTCTTTAATTTGTACATACTTTACTTGTTTTTCTTCCTTAGAAAGTATCTCTATAGGCATATTGATTATCTTACCTACTGCCTCTTTAGTTTCAATACTTGGATCTAATATCTGTGTGTCTTGAGAACTGCTTATTACACTGCTACTACTTGATTTATAGTTACTATCACATGCTGTGCTTAATAAAGTAGTAGCAATTAAAATTACCGTCACTGCTAATTTATTCATAAGTATCCCTCTTCTTCTTTTGCTTGTTACTAATCATTATATCATAGGATGCTTATTATTTTTAGCATTTTGACTTATTTTTATTGATTATTTTGTATTTATCTATTCTTACTTATATGACCTAACATTAATTCTATAGTATTTACCATAGATTTAATATGAGTTCTTTCATATCCATGTGATGCAAAAACTCCAGGTCCTATTAAAGCAAACTTAGCATCTAGACCAGCCTTTAATGCTGCTGTTGCATCTGAACCATAATTTGGATATATATCTACCTTATATCCTATTGAGTTTTCATTACATAGTCCTATAAGTCTACTTACTAGTTCATAATCGTATGGTCCATTTGAATCTTTTGCACATATGCAAACATCAAATTCCGTTGAATTTTGATTTTCTCCTGGACATCCCATATCTACTGCTATAAACTCTGTTGTATTTTCTGGTAAAAATCCTGATGAACCATGACCAACTTCTTCATAGTTACTAAAATAAAAATTAACAGTATTTTTAAGACTTGTTTTATTTGATACTATATAATTTATAGTGTATAGTATTGCTGCTGCAGATGCTTTATCATCTAAATATCTTGACTTAACAAATCCTGATTTAGTTATTTTAGTTCTTGTATCAAAAGATACAATATCTCCTACTTCAATTCCAAGGTCTTGTACATCTTCCTTGTTACTTACTTCTTCATCTATTACTATTTCATAGTTTTTACATTCTCTTGGTAGTTCTCTTGCTTCTTGACCATGTATATGTACTGATGGCTTTATAGTTTGTAGTGTACCTTCATACTTTGTTTTATTTCTAGTATGAACAATACAATTTTCACCCTCTATAGAATTCATCATATATCCACCAACTTGAGATACTTCTAATCTTCCATTTGACTTAATTGATTTAACCATTGCCCCTAATGTATCTACATGAGCTGAGAAAGTAGTTGCGTGTAAAGTATCTTCACCTTCAATAGTAGCTACTATTGAACCTTTATTTCCTACTTTATACTTTACTCCCATTTTATCTAAATTTTCAGCAATATATTTGCAAACATCTTTAGTATATCCCGTAGGACTAGGAATATTTAATATTTCCTCAATATATTTTTTTAATAAGTTGTTATTATGCATATAATCTCCCCTATTCACCATTTTAATTGTATTTTATACCCCTGTATAAATTATTATATCACATCTAAATACTAATTTTACAATAAGTGTAAAAAATGTTTTTTGATTTTATATAGCATTTTTTATTATTTTTATGAATTTCACACTAGCTAAATTATAGAATTATACCCCTTAAAACTACAATATATTATTAGATACAAGCCCATTATTAATAAAATTCTCTCTATATATACTAACATAAAATCTTTTTTACTTATTGATATATCCATATTTTTCATATATATAATGTTACTACTTAAAGATATACCCTTTATAACAAAAATTATACTTATAATAAATTTAGATGTATATTCCACATTTCTTGATACATTTTCTATTGCTAAAATATCATTTAAAAATACAGATATTATAAATTCATTCACTTGTTGTGCATCAATTAGTTTAAGTACCCCTACAAATGGATCTATTGCGTACTTTACTAACTCTATTATAAACTCACTATTAATTATTATATCTCCTATAAATAAGACTATTATTATATCAGGAATTAAATTTGATACTACTTTGAATGATTCCTCTAGATTATCTACTATGTCTTTAAAAATATTAGTTGTAGGTTTATTTTTAAGATATTTTTTTAATCCTTTTTTAAATTTATCATGTTTATGAATAGTTTCTTTGTATGTAGTTTTTATATAGTATGATTTTTTCTTTTTATTAAGCGGATATATCCTACAAATTATTGCGTTTGATATTATTAAAATTAATAGACTTGTACATATTAAAGCAAATTTATTTATCTCTAATTCGCTACATACATATGATATAGAAGGAATTGATGCTATTGAAAAGTTTAATATTAAAAATATAGCTTCGTTTTGTCTTAACTTACCTTTTTTATACATACTATTTGTTATAAAAAAACCACAAAAACAATCTGTAGATATATATATTAATATATTCAAAATTGTTTTGCCACTAATTTTAAATGTAGTTTTCATAAGTTTATGACAAAAAGATTCTACAATTTCCAAAGCTCCATAGTTGAGTAAAAACACCATAAATATAGATGTTAATGGAAGTAGTGTTGCTATATTAAATATAAACTCTTCTATAATAAACATAGTATTTTCACTTACTATAAAAGTATCCTTTGTTCCATAAAATATATTAGCTATTATTATTAGGCTTACAACTTTTTTTATTATAAATAGTTTATTAGGGGTTTCTTTACTACCTTTCATAATAAATGGCTTTATAAAACCTAAAAATATGAATGTAATTATACATAGCTTAAGGAATGAATTCATATCATATTGTACTTTATAAGACATATGATATAGAAGGGTTCTATAAGTACCATCTAGTTTTATAGGTACAAAAAATATAAATATTCCTATAAATGAATATATAAATGCTTTTATAGTGTCTATAACTGTATCATCAGCATATTCTTGTACTTTTTTATTTTTACTTACTGCATCCATATAATTCTCCTTTATTTATATTTTATTTGCACTATATAAATACATTGATTAATTTTCATAGTCAATGTATAATACTATAATTAGTAAATTTTCTAGCTGAGGTGATATTTTGATTGATACATACAGAAATAAGACTATATTAATTCTTACTGCCCAATTTGGTGCAGGCCACATAAGTGCTGCAAATGCTATTAAGGATTATATACTTGAGGAAGATAGTGGTTGTAATGTTATTATAGAAAACTTTATATCTGCTAGTATTCCTAGAATGAATAAACCCATGGTTAAACTTTACGAAAATAATACAAAGTATACTCCTGGTTTATATAACTATTATTATTATTTAAAAAAGTCATTTGATTCTAGACATGATATTGCTAACAAAATATACACACCTAAGCTTTCTCAATACATACTTGAGTTACAACCAAATTTAATAATTTCTACATTTCCATTAGCTGCTGCTTGTGTATATACTTTTAAGCATAAGTATCCTGAGATAGATATTCCTACTCTTACAGTTATTACGGATGTTGTTGATAGCCTTGAATGGATTTATCCTGGAACTAATATGTACTTTGTTCCAGCTCCTGAAATCAAAAATAGATTTGTCCAAAAAGGAATAAATCCAGATGATATTAGGATTACAGGTGTTCCTATTAGTAAAAAATTTTCTGCTGATGAAAAATCACCTAAATCCAATAAACATAGAATACTTCTAGTCGGTGGTGGTCGAGGATTGTTTGATATAGATGAAGATTTTATGTATTGGATTGATGATTTTATAGCAAAGAACAACCAATCTATTGAGGTTACTATAGTAACTGGTAATAATAAAAAGCTTTATGAGCATTTAACTCATAAAAAACCATTAAAAAGTATCACTGTTCTTGGCTATATAAATGATATGTTTAATCTAATTAAGAATTTTGACCTTATACTTACTAAACCAGGAGGTGCTACACTATTTGAGTCTATTTATTCTCAAACACCAATTATTGTAAAAGTTCCTAAAGTTGGTCAAGAAATAGAAAATGCTCGATTTATAATAGATAAAGGTATTGGTATCGTTTATAATGACGATAAAGATTTAAGAGATATATTTTCTTCATTAGCTTCTAGAAAACTTGATAGTCGTATTGAATTTATGCAATCTAATATAAATAAGTTTAAAGAATACATAAGCCCCAATAACATAAGTAAAAGTATTATTGAGCTAATGAATAACAAGGTTTAATCCTGTTATTTATTAGCTTTTTTATATTGACTTAAACTTATTACTCGACTATCATTTAAAGTTATCTTAGCCTTAACCCTATTTTTCACTTTATTTTTATCTTTTTTACTTTCCTTCATAACTTTTTTATTTGACCTAGATATGATTTTTGACAATAGATATGTTTCACCCAGTAAAAATATAGTAGATACTAAAATTTCCATCTGTGAAGTAAATGTATAATTATCATTTCTATATATTAATATTGAGTACATTTTTATAGAACTTATTGTAATTAAGTGTAGCGTAACTACTAAAGATAGTTTATTTAATAATGATTCTAAACCTCGTTTTTTTATGTTATTAGCTATATTTAATATATTGTATCCATTTGACCTCATAATGTCAAAATACCCTTTTATGGATAGATTTTTACCAAAGGCACTAAATAGTAGTATTGTTAATCCACATGCTGATAGAAAATATGTATCATATGTGTATATCTGAAAATCATTTTGGGATTCTTTTCTAATTATAGATAAAATTATACATAAACATACAAACACTATTCCTAATATATTTACTCTTTCTTCTTTTATTTTAGTTAATATAGAATAAACTAAAACTAAAGACAATAATATCGTAATAGAGTATATTAGATACTTAATATCAATAAAATTACATAACATAATAGGCGATAATACATATACAATTGAATCTAACATAGATCTATACTTCATTATTAATTGATCCCCCTAATTATAAATTTAATACTAATAATTATATATATTTCCTTTAATAATAAAATTCTATATTTTATATATAATTCCTTTTTTATTATACCTTTTTATAAGCAAAATATTTTCTATAATAAATTTTCCTTATATGTAAAAAGCTAAAAGAAGACATTTCAAGTCTTCTTTTAGCCACTATTTAATAACTATATTTATAGGATTTATATTTTCTCCACTTATTTTCGTTTCAAAGTGTACATGATTTCCAGTTGAGTCTCCTGTTGAACCAATTTCCGCGATAGGTTGACCTTGTTTAACTATATCTCCTTCTCCAACTATATTAGAGTTGTTATGTGCATATACTGTAACTTTTCCATCAAAATGTTTTATCTTAACTACATTTCCATATCCATTTTGTGTTCCAGAAAAGATTACTATTCCATCATCAGAAGATACTATTTCAGTATTTTGTGGTGCAGGTATATCTATACCACTATGAAAATCAACTTTATTAGTTATAGGATGCATTCTTTCTCCAAAAGGAGAGCTTATTTCTGTATATGATGGTACTGGCCAGCATCCTTTAATATAACTTACTTTGTTCGCTACCATATATTCTTTCTTTTCTTCTTCTATTGATTTTTCTAACTTTACACCCTCTATTATGTATTTTTCTAATTCATCTTCTAACTTATTTTTCTCTTCTTCTATTGATGTCAATTCTGTATTTACAATATTTTTTTCGTATAAGTTACTTGTTGCTACGTTATCTTTTTCCGATTTGTTTTCATCTACAAAGCTTATATTAACTACTTCTACATCTAGATTTTTTGAACTATATGTACTATTTTCTTTTTCTAAATTCTCCTTAGCACTCTCTATTTGTGCATTTAGTATTTCCAATTTAGACTGAATATCTTGTTGAGATGATTTATTTAATATTAATAAATCAATTTTATTTACATCTTCTAATGCATAAATTTTTGTGTTGTGATTTTCATAAATAAAAAAGTTAAAAACTAATGTTAAAGATAATATAATTATCTTTATATATTTTTTCATATTTTTTACCAACTCCTTTTTTCACTATATATTAGTATGGTCATTTTTTTATTAAATATTACTACTTTATACTGTTTTTTTCATTTTCTAATATACAAAAAGGCTTATCTATTTACACTAAACAGTGAAATTAGATAAGCCTTTAGTTTATATTATTTTATATCATCATTTTTTCTTAGCATATTTTCTTGTATCAAGAGCAACTGCCGCTATTATTATTATACCTTTTATTATAAATTGTAGGTAAGTACTTACTCCTATAAATGAAAGTCCATAGTTTAATACTTGGAATATTAAGACTCCTGTTATTATACCACCGATACTTCCTACTCCTCCTGCAAATGATACCCCTCCAACAACACAGGCTGCTATAGCATCCATCTCATACATAAATCCTGTATTATTAGTTGCACTACCAACTCTGGCAGCTTCTAGAGAACCTGCTAGACCATATAAAAGACCTGCTATTACATATATTATTATTAGGTTTCTTGCAACATTTACACCTGATACTTCTGCTGCTTCTGGGTTTCCACCTATTGCAAACATATTTTTACCAAGTTTAGTTTTGTTCCAAACAAACCACATTATTATACACATTACAGCTGCATAAATAACTAAATATGGTATTCTAAAATCTCCAGTTCCTAGACTTCCCGTAGCAAGTTGTTTAAATGCTGGGTCAAGACCTGCTATAGGTTGAGCTCCTAATGGTGGTCTGTCAAAGTATATCGAAGTTATACCATAAGCTAAAAGCATTGTACCCATAGTGGCAATAAATGGTGGTGTTTTTAATTTAGCAACCGCAAATCCACTTATTCCCCCTACCATACCACAAACTACCATAGCTATTAATATCGGTACAACTAAAGGTAATTGTTGTAAATCCGGATACATACGATATGCATAGTCTGTTGCTTGAAGTAATGACGCTGATATTACAGCAGCCAAACCAATTACACGACCTGCAGAAAGGTCTGTTCCTTGAGTTACTATTATTCCACCTACTCCTAGAGCTATAATCATACGAGTAGAACATTGTGCTAATATATTTCTTAGGTTGTTTATAGAAAGAAATGTTGGCTCTATTACTATTATCCCTATAAGTAAAAACATTAACACTATTTGTATAGCGTTGTTAGCAACCCATTCTTTCAAATCAAAATTTGATTTTTGTTTATCTAGTGAATTTGTCTTCATTGCTTTCCCCCTCTATAAATTTCGCTGATAATCGCATTATTTCTTCTTGTGTAGTAGTTTTTGAATCAACTATACCCGCTACTCTTCCATTGCTCATAACTAATATTCTATCTGTTACACCTATAAGTTCCGCCATTTCTGATGAAATCATAATTATTCCCTTTTCTTTGCTGGCAAGATCATTTATAAGTTGATAAATTTCATATTTAGCACCTACATCTATACCTCTTGTAGGCTCATCTAGCATAAGTATCTCAGGATTTGTAAGTAAGCATCTACCTATAATTACCTTTTGTTGATTACCTCCTGATAAACTTCCTATACTAGTTTTTTCTGATGGTGTTTTTACATTCATAGAATCTATTACCCAACTAGTATCTTTAGACATTTTCTTATCAGATAAGAACATCCCATTTACTTTGTACTCAGGCATATTAGATATTATAGCATTAAAGTTTACACTTAATTTAGGGAATATTCCAGTTGCCCTTCTTTCCTCTGTAACTAATGCAAATCCATTTTCAATAGATGTCTTTGGATTTTTATTTAATATTTCTTTGCCGTGAAGCTTTATAGTTCCTTTATCAAAATTTCTCATTCCAAACAGTGCTTCTACTATTTCGGTTCTTTTTGAACCAACAAGACCTGCTACTCCTAATATTTCACCTTTTCTAAGCTTAAAGCCAACATCCTTAAGACCAAATTTTTCATTTTCAGTTAAACCTTCAACCTCTAATATTACTTCCCCTGGAATATTATGCTTTGGTGGGAATCTATCTGACATATCTCTACCTACCATCATGCTTATGATAATATCAATCGTTAGTTCTCCTGCACTCTTAGTATCTATTAACTGTCCATCTCTCATTACAGTTACATAGTCAGATATTTTTAGTATTTCTTCCATTTTGTGAGATATATATATTATTGATACATTATTCTTTTTTAACTTTTCTATTATTGTAAACAAATGATTCACTTCTTTTTCTGTAAGTGAAGAGGTAGGCTCATCCATTACTATTACTTTTGAATCATATGATACTGCTTTTGCTATTTCTACCATCTGCATTTGTGATACTGATAATGTAGAAACCTTTACTCTAGGATCTATATCAATATCTAAATCATTAAATATATCTACAGTATCCTTATACATTTTTTCTTCATCTATAAATAACCCTTTTTTAGGATATCTTCCAAGCCATATATTATCTAGTATATTTCTTTGTCTTACCTGGTTTAATTCTTGATGTACCATTGATACACCATTGTCTAGTGCTTGTCTAGTGTTTTGAAACTCTATTTCTTTTCCATCAAAATAAATATTTCCTCCATCTCTTTTGTATATACCAAATAAGCATTTCATAAGAGTGGATTTACCTGCGCCATTTTCACCCATTAAAGCATGAACCGTTCCTGGTTTAACATTTAAGCTTACACCTGATAAAGCTTTTACACCGGGAAACTCTTTTGTTATATCTACCATCTGTAATATAAACTCTTTATTTATTTTCTCCAAAAGCTGATCCCCCTTTTAGACATGATCAAATATCTTACTATTAAATTTCATCCCTAAAAAGGCTAATTTACTTTATAGCCTTTTTAGGAATTATCTATTAAATTTTGTTTTTTAGTATTACTTCGCTTTGTCTAAGTTTTCTTTAGTTATTCCTACATATGGTACACGAACTGCTTTATTTTCTAATTTCCAATTTGTTCCTTCAACTGCATCTTTTCCAGCAACTAAGTTTAGAGATAAATCTATAACAGCTTTAGCTTGATTTGGAGCATCATTTAATACTGTACCTATAACCTTACCACTTTCGATTAAAGTTATTATTTCTGGTATAGCATCAACTCCAACAACTGGCATAAACTTATCTCCTGTGAAGTAACCTTCTTTTTCAAGAGAAGCTACAGCACCAGATGCCATACCATCATTGTTACATATTACAAATTCTATTTTATCCCCAAATTTAGCTAACCATGCATCCATTTTTTCAGTTGCTTTAGCAGCATCCCACATACCTGTATCTACTGCTAATTCTTCCGTTTCTATTCCAGCAGCATTTATCGTTTCTATAGAGTATTGCGTTCTAGCTTCTGCATCTGGATGTCCAGGTTCACCTTTTATCATTACATATTGTATTTTCCCGTCTCCATTTTTATCCCACTTCTCTTTGTTTGCATTCCATTGCTCTGTTATAACTTCACCTTGGATAACCCCAGACTCTTTTGATATAGTTCCTACATAGTAAGCTTTATCATAACTTGCCATTGCAGCCTCATCTGGCTCTTTATTAAAGAATACTACTGGTAATTCAGCTGCTTGTGCTTTTTCTATTACTGAACTTGCAGCCTTTGGATCAACTAGATTTATTGCTAATACTTTTACACCCTTAGCTATCATAGTATCAATTTGATCTAATTGCTTTGCTTGATCATTTTGAGAATCATCTACAGTTAACTGTGCTACATCTTTAGCATTTGCTTCTAATTCTCTACGAACCGAAGATATAAAATTATCATCAGCTTTGTAAACTGTTGCACCTATTTTAGGAAGTTCTGTTCCACCTTCTGCACTTCCTTCACTACCTTTACTACATCCCACTGCCGAAAATAACATTGTAGCAGCCATACCTAATGCTAATATTCTTCTTTTGTTCATTTGAATACCCCCTAAGTTATTTTTATATACAAAAGTATATTTAAAAATCTTTTCCATATTATTATAAAACGTTTTCCATATTTTTTCCATACTTTTTCTATAAATTTTATAGAAATGAAGGAAAGAAGAAGTAAAAACTCCTTCTTTATATTAATTAATATAAATTTTTCTTATATTTGATGTATAATTTTTGAACTTCTTCCATATTTCCTTTTAATTCTATTTGTAAATTAGATGCTGTTTCATAGTCTTTATTTTCTATAGCTTCTCTAATTTGAGTAAATAATGACTTTCTAGTTAATGTATCTTTCATTATATTAAACTTTAAATCAGATATAGAGTTCCATACAACTTCATCAAGTGCATCCATATTTTCCTTAGTATGTAATTTTACATAACTTCTTATTTTTTTACTATCATTATGTATTATTCTATTTGATAACTCTTTTTTCCATCTATCTATAGCACCAACTTTGAAAGATTCTATTATTTTATCACTAAATACATTCCCTTGATTCAATACTTCTACTTTAGATTTATATATATCAAAGTTTTTTACATTTTCATAAACAGTAGCTGGTGGTGTTGAAAATCTTTGATTTCTTTCTTCCAAAGTATAATGTTCAAACACATCATTTTCATCTCTATACGCTCTATCTTTTTCTAAGTAGAATCCTTCTTTTCCTGCATCTTTTGATAATTCTTTTTCAAGTTCTTTAGTGGAATACATTCCCTTTGCAGCTACTTTTATACCATCTAACATAGCTTGATATGATGCAGCTATTACTAAGTAAGTGTTTGATAAAGGATTTGGAGATCTTAATTCAAACCTTACAGTTTTAGGATTTTTTATATCTCTAACTAATCCAACAAGTACTGATCTATTTCTTGAAGGTACTTCATAAGTGTGACCTAAAGATGTAACTATACATACAGGAGCTTCAAATCCAGGTACTAATCTATTTAAACTATCATTAGAAGAAGATACTATAGGATTTAATACTTCATAATTATTAAGTAGTCCCATAAGTGCTCCATATCCAATTTCACTTAAGTAATCATTGTAAATATCTTTAGGTGCAAATAAATTCTTTATTTTTCCATTTTTCAACCTCGCACTTACTCCTACATGAGTATGTCCTCCACTACCTGCAACTCCATGAATCGGTTTCGCTTTAAATGTAACTTCTAGACCATGAGTTGTGAATATATCTTCTATAACTTCCCTTACTAATAACTCATTGTCTGCTGCTTGAAGTGGTGAAGAAAACTTCCATGAAACTTCTAATTGTTCCATTGCATGTTTAGTTTTTCCATCTATACTTATAGAACTATTTATACCCCCAACTTCTTTATGCGCCATTTCTGGTTCTATTCCTAAGTCTTGAAGTATTAGTAAACTTTTTTCTAAACAAGTTCTTATTATACCGTGTGTTCTTTTCCAATATTGTTCTTTTAAACTTTGTGATATATATAGTTTTTCTAAATTAGCCTTATCTTCAGGTGTATTTACCCAAAACTCTAATTCTGTAGCTGAAGTTAATAATATATCTTCTATTTCAGATACATTATCTATACCTATGTTGTTAATCATATGAGGATATTCTTCAAATATAGATAACAATGATTTTTTAAAATATTTATCTGCTTTTTTTAATATCCCTCTTGAACAAACTTTTTTATTGTCATGAATTAAAAATGCTGGTATTTTAAGAGTCCCAACTGGTAAACCATACTCACTATCTATATGTTCCATATTATAATCCACATACCATTTACAGTCTTTATCTGGCATTAAGTCCACTTTTGCATTATTTAATGTCGCTATATTATAAAGTTCAACACTTGAACCATCTGTTTGTATAGCTGACTGTAAGAAACTATCTATATCATCTAAAAATAATTCCATCGGTATTTTTTCGTCAGTTGAATTTCCACCTAGGTCAACTCCCATTAAAGAAACAAACCTGATATTTTTGTGATTTGTTAATATCTCTCTTAAATCTTTTTCATTATGATTTTTCTTTTCTATAGTATATAATAACTTATTCATAATATCACTCCCCTTAATCATTTTTTGTCGTATATCTTTAACTTTATTTAAAAAGATATTTGTGTATATTCCATCCTTTTTTTTTCATTTCATTCGTTTTTATATTTATAATATTATATATTATTCTTTAAAAGTTCGCAATATCTTTGTAAATATTTTAATTTATAATTTATTTTTTATTGTGTTCTTAAATTTATACAAATACTTTCTACAATAGTTTAACATTTTTCTCATTATAGGGTATACTAAAGTAAGGGATATTTCAATTTTCCCTAAAAAATTCGTTTCACTCAAGTTATATAAGTAAGAAATTTTATTAGGAGATAGTGCTTATGGAATATATAGTTTTTGATTTAGAATTTAATCAAGGATTTAATAAAGAACTTAATAAAACCATGTCTAATGAAAAATGCCCTTTCGAAATTGTACAAATAGGTGCTATAAAGTTAGACTCTCATTTTAATATAATAGATACTTTTAATAGTTATATTAAACCTGAAATATACAAAGATATCCATCCATTTGTAGGAAAAATAACTGGTATAACTTCCCGTGACGTTAAAGGCGCCCCTACTTTCCCTCAAGTTTATAGAGAATTTAAAAAATTTGCATCTACTAAAAATCCTATACTATGTGTATGGGGTACGGGAGATCTAAAAGAATTATATAGAAATATAAGCTACTACGGATTGCCATCAAAGACACTACCTAAGGATTATATAAATATTCAAAAACATGCATCTGATTATTTTAATAATCCTAGTGGAAAAAGTATAGGCCTTCAAAATGCTATATCAATCCTTGGACTAGAAGAAGGAAAATCCTACCATAATGCTTTAAATGATGCTTATTACACAGCCCAAGTTTTTATTAGAATTTATAATCCAAGCATAACTTCAGATGTATATATGTATACAACACTAAAACCAAACTCTGTTAAAAAGTGTAAGAAAGAGATAGATTACTCTAATTTATTTGAAGAGTTTAAGAAAATTTTAGGTAGAGATTTAACTAAAGAGGATAAAAAAATAATAGACTTAGCTTATAAGATGGGAAAAACAAATCAGTTTATAATCAATAATTCTTCAAACAAAAAAAGATAGACTTTCATTTCAGATAGTCTATCTTTTTCCATAATTTATATATTTATAAATATCATTTTAATTAATTCATATTGAGCAAATTCAAGTGATTGTATGTCTTTACATTCTTCCCTAAAATATTCATTGTTTCCAGTAAATACTTCACCATCACCTATGCTTGCATAAAGCTCATCAAGAAGTTTTAATAAATCATCTACTCTTATAGTTTCTTCATTTGACTTTAATAAAGTTATTTTCTTTTCTTCTTGGTCTTTATATATACTTTCTATTCCACTTATAAGACTCTCTTCTTTTATGTATACTACTTCTCCACCTAAGCTTTTACCCTTTTCTAATTTATTTTTAAGTTCTAATAAATTCATAATATATCCCCCTATATAATTTTATCCTTTATTTAGTGATAAATTAGTCTATACGTTACTATATATTCTATTAATAGCATTTAGGATATATTACTATTATTTATTAATCTTTTATAACAAGTTCAACAGGACAATGGTCTGAACCTAGTATATCCTTATGTATATCTGCACTTAATAATTTATCTTGTAATTTCTTTGATGCACAGAAATAATCTATTCTCCACCCTGCATTATTATTTCTTGCATTAAATCTATAAGACCACCAAGAGTATGCACCCTCTTTATCTGGATTAAAAAATCTATAACTATCTATAAATCCTGAGTTTAAAAACTCATTAAATTTTCCTCTTTCTTCATCTGTAAACCCTGCATTTTTTCTGTTAGATTTTGAGTTTTTTAAATCTATATCATTATGAGCTACATTTAAATCTCCACACATTATAACAGGCTTCTTATTATCTAAATTTATTAAGTAATCTCTAAAATCATCTTCCCATTTCATCCTATAATCTAATCGTTTTAATTCATTTTGTGAATTTGGAGTATACACAGTTATAAAGTAAAAATCTTCAAACTCCAAAGTTATCACTCTTCCTTCATTATCATGTTCTTCTATATTTAATCCATAAATTACATTTATGGGTTTCTTTTTTGTAAATATTGCAGTTCCTGAATATCCTTTTTTCTGAGCATAATTCCAGTATTGGTTATACCCTTCTAACTCTAAATTTATTTGTCCTTCTTGAAGCTTACTTTCTTGAAGACAAAAAATATCTGCATCAACCCCTTTAAAAAAATCTAAAAATCCTTTTTCAACACAAGCTCTAATTCCATTAACATTCCATGATATAAACTTCATAGTTGTTCTCCTTATTTTAAGTTAATTTTTTATGTCACTTTTAAAACTTTAATTTTAATGCTAAATCTTCTGGTTTTTTAGAAGAAACATACATACCTGTTCCTAGCTCAAATCCTCCAAAGCTATATTTCCTAGGTATTATATGCATATGAGTATTAAAATATTTTCTTGACTTTATATTTGTTGGATAAGTATGTATACACAGGTTAAATGGCATATCACCTTCAACTTTCTCTATATTTTCAAACAATATTTTAAATATTTTGGCAAGTTCTTTTATATCTATTTCTTTAAGATCTTCAAATTTTATCTTTTCTTTAAATAGTATTCTTACTTCTCCTGTGTATTTTGTAGCACTAGGTACTATAACTAAAAAGTTTTTAGAGTTATGAATAACTCGCTTATTTAAATTAATTTCTTCCTCTATAATATTTTCGTATAAGCACTTTCTATTTTTTTCATAATAATCTTTTCCTATTGATAATTCTTTTTCTAGTTCAGGTGGAATTAAAGGAAGAGATACTATTTGAGAATGAGGATGATTTAAAGATGCTCCTGCTTGCCTTAAAAAGTTTTTAAATATGCTTATATACATAATTTTATTATCTTTACTAAGATTTATATACCTATCTTTATACATAGTAAACAAATTTTCAAATTCAAATGTACTCATATCATAAAAGCTTCCATCATGCCTGTATGTATCTACCATTACTTCATGAACTCCATTTATCTCATGGGATATTTCATCAAGTATAGGGAATTTATTTTTAACTGATTTAACCAACCATCCATCCCTGTCTTCTAATCTAAATGTTTCTTCTCCACATATATTTTCATTTCCTATACAAAATGGACATTCTCTTTTTTCTTCGTACGATGAGTTTATATCTTTATCATATCTGCATTTATCAATAGGCCTTTTTGACCTATTTTCTGAAAAAAATACCATATCATTAGTCATGGAATCTATTCTTAATTTATTCACTATTATCACCTCTTTACTTCATACTAAAAATATCTCTATACCTAATTTAACCAACTTTTTATTAAAGTGTCTAGTTTTTTTATATTTCAAGTTATTTTTTATATGTATCTTTGCAATTTATAATGATTTTTATAATTAATTATGTTACCATTATTTGTGAATAGAGATTTGTATTATTATGTTTTATAATAGGGGGTATTTATATGAAATATTCAGAACGAGTAAGTTCTATGCAAGCTTCTCCAATAAGAAAACTAATTCCTTATGCTATTGAAGCTAAATCTAGGGGAACAAAGGTTTATCACTTAAATATAGGTCAACCAGATATCAAAACTCCTAGTGGATTCTTTGATGCAGTTAAAAATTTTAATCAAGAAGTATTAGAGTATGCTGTATCACCAGGAATTCCCGAATTAATTCAAGCTATGAGAGATTACTACACTACATATGATATGCACTTTGAAAATGATGAAATATTAATAACTAACGGTGGAAGTGAAGCTTTACTTTTCACTATGATGGGTATTTGCGATCCAGATGATAATTTAATAGTTTTTGAGCCATTCTACACTAACTATAACGGCTTTGGTCAATGCGTTAATGTAAATATCAATCCTATAACTACAAAGGCAGAAAATGGATTCCACTTACCTTCTAAGGAAGAAATATTAGCAAAGGTAGATTCAAAAACTAAAGGTATATTACTTTCTAATCCCGGAAATCCAACTGGAACAGTTTATACTAAAGAAGAAGTTTATATGATAGCTCAAATAGCTCAGGAAAACGATTTTTGGATTATAGCTGATGAGGTTTATAGAGAATTTGTTTACGATGGACTTGATTATACTAGTTTTGGTAATATAAAAGAAATAGAAGATAGAGTTATAATAATTGATAGTGTATCTAAAAGATATAGTGCTTGTGGAGCTAGAATAGGTTCTATAGCATGTAAAAATAAAGGGTTTATAGCCCAAATATTAAAATTATGTCAAGGTAGACTTTGTGTTGCTACTTTAGAACAACTAGGTGCTGTTGAGTTATACAAAACTCCAACATCTTACTTTACGGAAGTAAATGATGAATATAAAAATAGAAGAGATGTATTATACAATGAGTTAATAAAAGTTGATGGGGTTATATGTGAAAAACCTACTGGTGCCTTTTATATAGTAGCTAAGCTTCCAGTTGAAAATGCAGAAGATTTTGTAATCTGGATGTTAAGAGAGTTTAGCAAAGATGGAGAAACTGTTATGGCTTGCCCAGCTGAAGGATTCTACGCTACAGAGGGTCTAGGACGTGATGAGATAAGACTCGCTTATATTCTTAATGAAGAAGACCTTTATAAGGCTGCGAAACTATTAAAAGAAGGATTAGAGCAATATGTAGCTCTATCTAATTCTAAAAAAGAAGTTTTATCTGAAGCATAAAAATTTTAACTTTTATTATAGAAATTTTTAAAAATATACTTAATATAAAGAAAATGATATAAGATATTTTTAACATCTTATATCATTTTTTACATATAAAAAACTATATATCAATAGGCAACCCTTTTCATTGAATTCCAAAGAATTCCTTTTCCTATATATTATTTTTAAATATAAGTATTAGCTTAATTCTTCCTTACTTAAAATATATTGAAGAGTATTTATTGCTTCCATATATTTATTCCTATCATCTTCGCTTAATTTAGTAAACTTTTCTTCTAAATTATAACTTAATTTCCCCATAAAATCAGACGCTAGGTCTACCCCTCTATCTGTTATAGTTATTAAATATTTCCTTCTATCGGTTAAGTCTCTTTCTCTAATAACATAACCTTTTTCAGTTAGATCGTCCACCATACTAGTTAAACTACCTTTTTCAATATTTAATTTTGCACACAAGTCTGTCATACTTATAGCTCCATAGTTTTTTACAAACATTAACGCCCTTAATTGTGTTTTGTTAACATTATAACTTATAGAATATTGTTTTAGATACTCTAAATACAGACTTGAATAAATTTTCGGAAATGTTTTAGATAGAAAACCTATCGTATCCGACACTATACACTGCATTATATCACCCCAGATGTTCAATTTATAAATATTTTATTTTATAAATATTTTATTTATTTACAGTTTACATTAATTTATATATAAGCACAATACTTTTCAGGCAATATAAGACAAGATAATATGTTCTTTTAATGTTTGATATATACACAAAAAGCAAAACACTAAAATATAATAGTGTTTTGCTTTTCATATTATTTTTTTAATTGATATTTTCTTTCATACAACGTGTATAGTATAAATGCAATTATTCCAAATGTAAAAGGTCCTATTATCATCATTAATGTTTCTATTTTTTTACCCGATAGTGAAGGTTCTATTATTGTAAATGCATTTGCAAATCCTATGAATACAGTTACTACTATAGATACCATTACTGATACTCCATAAGATTTATAAACTTGGAATGGTTTATCAATCTTTCCTGCCAATTGTTTTTTCTTAAATACAGGGAATGCTCCTGATAAAAACATATAAGGTATAGTCATTGCCACATTAGTCATTAAAACTAATATTCTAAAGAATTCAGAAGCTTGACTTCCTCCAAATGAAATTGAAAGTATCATTATTATGACTAATATAGCTTGTAATTTCATAGCATTTATGGGCATACCATTTTTTATTTCACTTAATTTACCAGGCCATACTTCTTTAGGTGACCCTTGTATAAGTGTTTTAAGTGGGGAATATGTTAGTGTAAAGAATGCACCAGTTAATGCTAAGAACATTGACAACCCTACAAATCTAGCAAACCAAGCTCCTATTGTCATAGATACTGATTGAGATAAATTTATAGATTGACCTATTTGGTATCCTAAATTTTGAATAACTATATAAGTTACGTTTGCCATATTTACATCTGAACCAGATAATACTTCCTGCCAGTTTATAAACATTCCACAAGCAAATATACCAGCTGAATACCCTATTGATATTACTATAGCTGCTATAGTAAGTCCCTTTGGAAAGTTCTTTTCAGCATTTTCAGTTTGGTCAACAAGACCACCTAAAACCTCAAGTCCTCCATATGCAAATATTGCAAACACCAAAAATGATAATACTGTTATCGGTGTTGTATATGAAGGATTTGGTGAAGTTGTAAATGCTGTTCCTATATCACTTATTGGTTGTGCAAATTCACCTCCATTTAGGATTAAAACAGTAAATCCACCTATGAGAAGTACAAAATTTAGTGCAAGTATTGCAGTTCCTCCTATAGATGTTATTTTTGTTATTTTTTCAACACCCTTACTTCCTATAAAGGTTACTACTATTATCCATATAACACCTAAAATTCCTAGTGTTTGAGTAGTTCCAAATCCAAATAAAGACCATGTACCTGTTTTATCTGCACCTGATATAAAATTCGAAAGAGGTACCCATATAGTAGATGCTACATTTACCATCCATATTATATAGGATGCGTACCACATAAAAGTACCGACAAATGCGTATTTAGGGCCTATAGATTTTTCCATCCAAGAATACATTCCTCCGCTTTCATGTCTAAATGCTGCTCCAAACTCAGCCATCATAAATGCGTATGGTATAAAAAATAGGATTGCACTAAGCATATACCAAGGAATTGCTGCATATCCCATAAGATAAAATGCTCTTGGCATATTAGCAAATCCAAATACTGATGTGAAAATCATTAGTATTAGTGCTACTAAAGTTAATTTTTTTGTGTTGTTAGTATTTCCTGCCATCATCGTTCCTCCCTTGAAATATAAGATTACTTTTTGCAGGAAACACCATTTTAATACTCTATATTTAATTTTTTATATTTTTTTAATTTTATTTATATCTTTATATATAAATATGTGCTATAATAAATTTCAGAAGAACTTCTCATTAATATGGGATGCAGACGCTAGCCCAATAAAACACTCACTATTTATAGTGGGTGTTTTCCGTTTTTATAAACAAATAAATTTAATCACTTAAGATTTATATTTTTTCAACCCTCTAAATATCAATCCAACAAGATTCGATACAAATACACTTGATGTTATTAAAAGAGCTATTGATATCCCTCTTATACGCAAATCATCAATATAATAACCTGCTACTCCAATACCAAAAACCATAGACACTGTACTTAAAATTAAAGCTATAATACTAATTATTTTTATTTTTTTCACTCTAATCACCTCAATAAGCCCATATTTATCTAAATCCTACTAGATTTATATAAATTTCGCATTATATAACAATTGCGATCTTTATTAGATCATAACATTTACTCATTACCCATGCTATAAATATACCCTTTTTGTCACTTTTTACTTTTTTGAATATATTGATATCGCTTTAATACACAAGTTTTCCACGGATTTTCAAGTATCATAAATCCCTTGTAATTTAAAAAATCTGCTTTCAGATATAAAACCGAAAACATACCGTATTTAAATAGACTTGACATATTTTATCAAGTTACACTAATCAATATAATCTATAATTCAGTAACAGAAATAAAACTACTACATAAGAATAGTAAAAATCCAAAAGCATTTCTGTTGTTTATGAATATAGATTATATGTTCACCATCATCACTCCTTACAATTTTAATTAATAGTATAGTACAATAGATTATTACTAAACTATTTCAATAATAAATAACTAAAATTTCTATTTATCTATATAGTATCCCAAGTATATTTGCTTTGCATTATAGTATTATAAAATCCTTGTAATTAAAAAAAGTGCTGAAAATCAGCACTTTTTTATGTATTATACATGTAAATCTACATCTATACCTATATGTTCTTTATATTCTTCTATTGCAGGATTAAGTGTTTCATTTACAAATTCTACAACTTGTTCTGGAGCTCTACCTACAAAGTTTTTAGGATCCATTATAGATAATATCTCCTCTTTGCTCATTTTAAATGAATTATCATTTATTATAAGCTCTATTAAATTATTATCCTTTCCTTCATGTTTAACTCTGTAAGCTGCCTTCATAGACATTTCTCTTATTATTTCATGTAACTCTTGTCTATCTCCACCTCTTTTTACAGCTTCCATAAGTATTGTTTCTGTAGCCATAAAAGGAAGTTCCTCATTGACATGTTTACTTATCATATTTTCATAAACTACCATACCATCAGTTACGTTTATTCCTATTTCAAGTATAGCATCTGCTGCCATAAATGCTTGTGGTATAGATAATCTTTTATTTGCAGAATCATCTAAACTTCTCTCTAACCATTGAGTAGCTTGTACTAATGCAGGGCTTAAAGATTCTGTTATTATATATTTTGATAAAGATGATATTCTTTCACTTCTCATAGGATTTCTCTTATATGCCATTGCAGATGAACCTATTTGATTTTTTTCAAATGGCTCTTCTATTTCTTTTAAGCTTTGTAAAAGTCTTATATCATTAGTCATTTTATGCATACTTTGAGCTATACCAGATAATATACTTATAACTTGATAATCTAATTTTCTAGTATATGTTTGTCCACTTACTGCATAAGAAGAAGTGTATCCCATTTTTTTGCATATTATTTTGTCTAATTCCTTAACCTTTTCATGATCACCTTCAAATAAACTTAAGAAACTTGCTTGAGTACCAGTAGTTCCCTTTACTCCTCTTAGCTTCATATTATCTATTCTGTAGTTTAAGTCTTCTAAGTCAAGTATTAAGTCTTGAGCCCATAAACAAGCTCTCTTACCTACTGTTGTAAGTTGTGCTGCTTGGAAATGAGTAAATCCAAGTGCTGGTATATCTTTATTTTTTAATGAAAACTCTTTTAAGTTATTTATTAAGTTTACTAATTTTATTCTTATAAGTTTTAAAGCTTGTGACATTTGTATTACATCTGTATTATCACCAACATAAGCTGATGTTGCCCCTAAATGTATTATTCCCTTAGCTTTGTCACATTGTAGTCCATAAGCTTTAACATGTGCCATAACATCATGTCTTACTTCTTTTTCAAATTTTCTAGCATCATCAAAATTTATATTATCTACATTAGATCTAAGTTCCTCTAATTGTTCCTCTGTTATATTTATTCCTAATTCTTTTTCTCCTTCTGCAAGAGCTATCCAAAGCTTTCTCCAAGTTGAGAATTTAAATTGAGGAGAGAATATATAGCTCATATCCTTACTACAGTATCTATCTGTTAAAGGATTTGTATATGTAGTGTATTTTTTATCCATAATTTGCACCGTCCTTAAGTCTTTTTTAACCTATTATAATTATATAAAATTTTACGAACTATAACAAGTTTTTTTTTATTTTTGTTCATATTTATTTTTTATTTATATTCATATTATCTTTATTCATTATATAGTCTATACTTTCACTATCAACAAAATTCAAAACATATTTATATCTTATTGCATAATATTTATCACTCCAACCAAGTTGTTTTTTTATATCTATTTCATCAGCCCCTAACCTTAAACTAATAGCCGCAAAAGAATGTCTAAAGTCTTTTGCAGAATACTTAGATAAATTAGCATAGTCTAATGCTTTTTTAACTATTAACCTTACATTTCTATCTGTTATAGAATTACTCTTTTGTGTAGTATATACAAAATCTTCACTTGGAAGTATTACTTCAGGAAGTCCCGAATAATTTCTATAATCTTCTATTAATTTAAAACAGTATGGATGAAGCTTTACAACCCTTTCTTTTTTACCTTTTCCAAGCCTAACATAGTAGTTATTATTATCATCTACCATAAGGTCTTTCCATTTTAAATTGACAAGCTCATTTAATAAACATCCCGTTGTAACTAAAAACACTATTATTACCCTGTCCCTAATATTAAGTTTTGGTAATATATCTATAAGTCTGTTTATTTCATCAATGCTTAAAACATCATCTTTTGTTTTTACTCTTGTCACAACAGGCTTTTCAACAAAGCTAAAAGGATTTATTTCTATATAGTCTTCTTTTAATAGATAATTATAAAAACTATGTAAGTAGCTATATATTTTTTCACAAGTAGATTTAGCATATTTACTTTTTATATTTTCAATAAATTTTGTACAATCTTCTTTATTTGCATAAACAAGTTCTTTTTCCCCTAAGAACTCTTTAAATAATGTTACTTTTGATAAATAGTCGTGTTGTGTGTTTGGATTAAGCTTACTTGAAAACTTCTTAAAAACTTCATATTCATCTATTCCTAGCATCACTGTAGTATACATATTTTTCCCTTTCTAGATTCATATTAACACTTGTATTAATTATTTCATTTATTCTATACGTCTTGAATATATTTTGTTATATTGATATACTCTTATTTGACGTGTTTTTACGTTTATTACAATTTTACATTGGAGGTAATTAAATTGCTTGATATTTTAAAAGCTGTTATTTTAGGTATTGTTCAAGGTATAACTGAATGGTTACCTGTCAGCAGTACGGGACATATGATATTAGTTAATGAATTTATAAAACTAAACCAGTCACAACTTTTTATAAGTACTTTTTTAGTTGTGATTCAATTTGGTTCTATATTAGCCGTACTTACAATATTCTTTAAAAAACTAAATCCATTTGACGGATTAAAGAGTAAACGTCAAAAAAACGAGACTATAGACCTATGGCTAAAAGTTATAGTAGCAGTCATACCATCAGGAATACTTGGTTTACTATTTGATGACACTATAGATGCTTTATTATTTAATTCAACTACAGTAGCCATAACACTTATACTTTACGGTATTATAATGATACTTCTAGAAAATAGAAATAAAAAACCTAAAGTTAACGATTTTTCTCAAGTTACATACAAACTTGCACTATGTATTGGATTATTTCAGTGTCTAGCACTAATACCTGGTACATCAAGATCTGGAGCTACTATAATAGGTGCTATATTACTTGGTACATCTAGGTATGTTGCAGCAGAGTTTTCATTTTTCCTAGCTATACCTACTATGCTTGGAGCAAGCGCACTTAAACTTTTAAAAGCTGGCTTTGCTTTTAGTTCAACTGAGTGGTTAATACTAGGAACGGGTTCAGTTGTTGCTTTTATAGTATCAATATTTGCTATTAAGTTCTTAATGGATTATATCAAAAAGCATGATTTCAAAGTGTTTGGATATTATAGAATAGTACTTGGAATTATAGTACTTGCTTATTTCACTTTTATGGGATAATTAAAGAAGCACTTAAGTGCTTCTTTTTTATGTATAATCAAATTACAGATTTTTTTCTTTATAATTTAAGTAAATCGATTTTTTTCTACTTTTTACATTTCATAATGAGTCTTATTATATCACTACTTTCTTCATTAAATGTAGTGATTATACTCATATAATCTGTAGCTCTTGTAAGAGCTAAGTATACTTTATTTAAATCCCCAACAAAATCATTTATCTGATAATCTTGTTCTATATCATTTATACTTTGATTATAAAGCATTTCTAATTCGCATAATATTACTGCTCTATATTCTAAATTTTTAATATTAAAAATGTTAGAAATTGTTACTCCTGTCTTTTTACTTATATTTGTAAGATTATCTTCTGCATATATATAAGGTATATTCGCCTCATCTAAGGCTTTTTTGAGCATATATTGGAAGTATATAGTCTTTCCACTTTTTAATCTCTTTTTATTATAAGGGTATACTATAGAAACATCAGAATAATCTAGTCCTTTTTCATTTACAATATACTCTAACTCCCAAATTATCGACTTTATTTGCTCATCTAAGTCAGATACCTTCATTATATTTACAGAGTTTACTTTTTCCTTTACATTTTTAGTTTCTAAAAATACACTATTATCTAACTTAGGTCTAAGTTCTTTAATATAATTATTTGTATTTTTACAAAACTGATTAGTAAACTCACATAACTCTTTAGTTTGTCTATAATTTTTAGTAAGTAAAACTTTTTCATCAAAATCAATATCACTATATGTATCTTTAAATATATTTAAGTGGTTGTATATATTCATACTTTCACATGAAAAAACATTAAATATATATTTTGATTTATATAAAAACTCTCTTGTAAAATTGAGTTCTTCACTTGAAAAACTTTCACTTTCATCTATGAATATTCCCTTAAACATGTGTTTATTTTTTATAATATTCTTAGCTTGTTTTATTAAATTAGTAGATGCCTTTTCATAGTCTTTTTTTATTAAGGTGTAGTCCACTATTAAACTGTATTTTTTTGCTAACTTAAATAAAAAAGAACTAAAAGTGTGTACTTCTAAATTATTATTTTCCGGGTACAATAAATCTATTTTTTCTCTCAGTTGTGTACAAAGTTGTTTTGTATAAGCGATTATTAAAAACTTGTGGTGTGGATATACCCTCGCTAACTTAATTGCCCTTGATAGCATAATTGTAGTTTTTCCACTTCCAGAACCACCCTCAAAAAGTGTATTCCCATATTTAATAGATATAGCCTCTTCAATTTGGGATTTATCTAAATTAGTAGCTGTGTATTTATATTCATCGTCTGAAAACGAAATCTTTTTAAATTCTTTACTTAAATGTAATTTATCATTTAACAAATAATATTCTGGACAGACTTGCAACATAAATAAATTTAATTCAATTTCATTGTTAGATTCGTGTAAATATTCATTTAGTACATTTTTGTCTTTCATGATTTCTTCAAGTTTATTTTTATCTACTATATGATTATTTATAAATTTTTCAAATTTATAATTACTATCTATCTCTACATAAGGCATAACAAAAATATAATTATATTTTATATGTCTATTATTTTGGTTCATTTTCAATTTCAGCAATTCATATTCTTCACTCATTACTTCTAGCAGTTCTTCTTCTAATATAAAAAATAAATCTTCTGTTGTATCCATAAATTTTATAAATAAAATTTTACTATCTTCAATATACAACAGGTCTGTATTTATCCCTTTAAAAGGAGTAACTTTTGGCACTACATTAGCATCTTTTTTAATGTTTTTATAAAAGTCTTTTTCAATTCCTTTTATTTTTAATGCGTCTAATTCAGAGTTAATATTTATGTACTGGCTCAACTTACATTCCCCCCTTATTTTATAATCATTATACCATTTAAGTTTATAATTTGCTATATTTGCTTGTTTTAACCTAGATTAAATTTATATAAATTTTGTTTGTATACAAAACAAACAGGGGAAGTATTAAACTCCCCCCATTGGTTTACATTTTATAGTTTTTTTCTAACCATATGTTCATTTTTCTTCTCACTTCATTTTCTTTTACTTCATCAAAAACTGCGTCATTAGTAGTGTAACTTTGCACTAAATTTTCTACATTTGTAGGATATGCTATGAATTTTCCATTTCTATTCTCAAACCCAACACTCATTATGTCATATTTATTTTCATTATTATCCAATACAACACCATATTCTACATCTTCTTCACTTTTTGTATTCTTAGTTATCTTTACATATTGATTTTTTGCTAATTGATTTAACATAATGCACCTCTTTATATATATTTTCTATATATATTATTACCATTTTATCTATTTATCATATATATTTTATTATCTTTTATATTTTTTTATATATAAAAAGGCCAGAATACATTTTATATTCTGACCTATAGTTTATATTTTTATTTAGCGTACTCTATCGCTCTAGTTTCTCTTATTATACTTACTTTTATTTGACCTGGATATTCAAGCTCATCTTCAATCTTCTTCGTCATATCTCTAGCTAATAAATGGATATCTTCATCATTTAAGTTTTCAGGTTTTACCATTATTCTAACTTCTCTACCCGCTTGTATTGCAAATGACTTATCTACTCCATCGTATGAGTTAGCTATTTCTTCTAACTTCTCTAATCTCTTTATATAAGCTTCTAGTGTTTCTCTTCTTGCTCCTGGTCTAGCTGCAGATATTGCATCTGCTGCTGTAACTAAAACAGCTTCTATTGTTTGTGGCTCATAGTCCCCATGATGAGTACTCATTGCATGTATTACTTCTTTAGATTCTTTGTATCTCTTCAGTAAATCCATACCTATTTCTACATGAGTTCCTTCCATTTCATGATCAACTGCTTTACCTATATCATGTAATAATCCAGCTCTCTTAGCTAATTTTATATCTGCCCCTATTTCGGCTGCCATTATCCCTGCTATATGAGCAACTTCTATAGAATGTTTAAGTACATTTTGTCCGTAACTAGTTCTATAATTAAGTCTTCCTAATAATCTAACTAACTCTGGATGAATTGCATGTACTCCTGTTTCAAATGTTGCTTGTTCCCCAAATTCTTTTATTATGCTATCTACTTCTTTTTTAGCCTTTTCTACCATTTCTTCAATTCTTGCAGGATGTATTCTTCCATCTGCTATAAGCTTCTCAAGAGCTATTCTCGCTACTTCTCTTCTTATAGGATCAAATCCTGATAAAATTACAGCTTCAGGAGTATCATCTATTATAAGATCTATTCCTGTTAAAGTTTCTAATGTTCTTATGTTTCTACCTTCCCTACCGATTATTCTTCCCTTCATTTCATCGTTAGGTAAGTTAACTACTGTAACAGTAGTTTCTGCAACATGATCTGCTGCACATTTTTGAATCGCATACCCTATTATTTCCCTTGATTTCTTTTCAGCTTCTTCTTTAGCTTGAGATTCGATTTCTTTTATCATTATTGACATCTCACGTCTTACATCTCTTTCAGCATTAGTTAATATTATTTCCTTTGCCTTATCAGAAGTTATACCTGATATGCTCTCTAGCTTTTCTAATTGTTGAGTTTTTATCCCCTCAACCTCTGTTTCTTTCTTTTCTACTGTTTTTAACTTTTCACTTAAGTTAGATTCTTTAGATTCTAAATTCTGTAATTTTCTATCTAAAACCTCTTCTTTTTGAATCACTCTTTTTTCATATTTTTGTAATTCATTACGTCTTTCTTTATTTTCTCTTTCTGCTTCACTTCTCCACTTATGGATCTCTTCTTTAGCCTCTAGTAGTTTTTCTTTTTGTACTGTTTCTGAGTCTCTGCCTGCTTTATCTATTATTTCTTTGGCTAAGTTTTCAGCTTGGCCAATTTTCGCCTCAGACATATTTTTTCTTACAAAATACCCAGCTATTATACCGATTGCTATACCTATTATTGCAGTTCCCATGACATCCACCTCCTTTATTAGTAATCCCAAAATGTCACTATTACAATTTCCAAAAATTATTTTTATAGTTACAAGTAAACTAATATTTATTGTTATACAATACTATGCTAAATTTTCCTGTAACCCAAACAAAATTCCTCATCTAATTTTACCTTTTAGAGTACTTTGCCATAAAATCAAATATTAAGATATTTTATCCTCACTTAATTTTATAATTTTTTCTAACTTGTGTCAAGTTAATAGGAGGTGTGGATTGGTTTATTCTTCAATTTTTTCTAATAAATCATCTTCTTCTGTTGCATTTTCTTTATTTTCATCTAATTTATAGTGTGTTCTTACCTTTTTATCTATTTCTTCTACTAAATCCATATTATCAGATAAGAATTTTTTTACATTTTCTCTACCTTGCCCAAGTTTTGTTTCATTATAGCTATACCAAGCTCCTGATTTTTTTACTATATCTATATCTGCAGCTATATCTAATAAATCTCCTACCTTAGATATTCCTTCTCCATACATTATATCAAATTCACACTGTCTAAATGGAGGTGCTACTTTATTTTTTACAACTTTAACTCTAGTCCTACTACCCATAACCTTGTCGCCTTGTTTTATTGTATCTATTTTTCTAACGTCAAGTCTTACTGATGAATAGAATTTAAGAGCACGACCTCCAGTAGTAGTCTCTGGATTTCCAAACATTATACCTACTTTTTCTCTTAACTGGTTTATAAATACTGCAACACAGTTTGATTTTTTAATTGATCCAGTTAATTTTCTTAATGCTTGAGACATAAGTCTTGCTTGAAGACCAACGTGTGAATCCCCCATATCTCCTTCGATTTCCGCTCTTGGAACAAGTGCAGCAACAGAGTCTATTACTATAATATCTATAGCACCACTTCTTATTAATGCTTCTGCTATTTCAAGTCCTTGTTCTCCTGTATCCGGTTGAGATATTATAAGGTTGTCTACATCTACTCCTAATGCTTTTGCATATATTGGATCAAGTGCATGTTCTGCATCTATAAATGCAGCTATTCCACCTTGTTTTTGAGCTTCTGCCACAGAGTGAAGAGCTACTGTTGTTTTACCAGATGATTCTGGTCCGTATATTTCAACTATCCTTCCTTTTGGAAGACCACCTATTCCTACCGCTATATCTAATCCTATTGATCCTGTTGGGATTATGTCTATTGCCATAGATGTAGCTTCCCCCAACTTCATTACTGAACCTTTACCAAAATCTTTTTCTATTTGTCCTAAAGCTTGATTAAGCGCTTTTAATTTATCTTGTTCTATACTCATATTTATTCACCCTTTCATCTATATTAAATCAAACATTTGTTCTATTTTCTATATATTGATTATATCGTATAACATCTATATAGTCAATTCCAAAAACTATTTTGTAGTATTCCCATAGATATTTTTTATATCACAATATGATACAGTAAGATTTTACCATACTTATTTTATTTATAAACCTTTATTTCCTTTTTTATACAGATTTTTTCAAGCTATTTCTATAATCTATAAATTATAAAAAAGCTGCAAAAGTTTTACTATACTTTTACAGCTTTTTACTATTTGCTATCCATAAATAGTTCTTTGTTTTTATATAAATATTGTGTACCTGAATATAGTGTCAATAATGTTGCTACTAATATACATATCCATCCCCCAACAAGAAGGTATTTGCTATTTAAATGAGCTCCTAATAATAATATTACTATTGCTACCATTTGGCTTATAGTTTTTAACTTACCACCTCCACTAGCAGCTATTACTTTTCCATCTGCTGCTGCGATTGCTCTTAGTATACTAACAGTAAGTTCTCTTGATACTATTATTATAACCATCCAGCTATTAACAAGACCTGCTTCTATCATACATGTAAGAGCAGATATTACTAATAATTTATCAGCTAAAGGGTCCATAAATTTTCCAAAGTCTGTAACTAAATTATATTTCCTGGCGATATGACCATCCATTGCATCTGTAATAGATGCAACTATAAAGATAATACATGCTATTAAAAATTTATTTGGTATATTAAGTAACATTACTAATATAAATATTGGTATTAAAAATATCCTAAACAAAGTTAATTTATTAGGCAAGTTCATCTACTACATCCCCCATTAAATCATATTCTAAAGCACTATTTATTTTTACATTTACAAATTGTCCTATAGCTAAATGATGTTTAGATTTTACATATACTACACTGTCTATTTCTTCAGCATCCCCTTGTGTTCTTCCAATATATACATTGTCTTCAATTTGCTCTTCTATTAATACTTCATATTCATTTCCTACTTTAGATGCATTAAGTTCTTGAGATATACCTTGTTGAACCATCATTAAAGCATCTCTTCTTTGTACTTTAACTTCCTCTTCTAAGTGTCCAGGTAGTTTGTCCGCTGCTGTACCTTCTTCTTTGGAGTAAGTAAATGCTCCTAGTCTATCAAATCTAGCAACTTTTGCAAATTCTATTAATTGTTCAAAGTCTTCTTCAGTTTCACCTGGGAATCCTGTTATTATTGTAGTTCTTAAAGTTGCATTTGGTATATTTTTTCTTATCATTTCTATTTTATTTAATATGTCTTCTCTAGTTGTATGTCTATTCATTAATTTTAATATATTATTACTTGCATGTTGTATTGGCATATCAAAATAGTTACATATATTATCATATTTTTTTATAATTTTAACTAATTCTTCTGTTATTGATTCTGGATATGAGTACATTATTCTTATCCATTTTAGCCCTTCTACCTTAGCAAGTGCTTCTAATAATTCTGGTAACACAGCTTTCCCATATATATCAGAACCATACATAGTACTATCTTGTGCAATAATTACAAGTTCTTTTACTCCTCTAGATGATAAATCATTAGCCTCTTTAACTATATCTTCAATCTTTCTACTTCTTTGCTTACCTCTTAGTTTAGGTATTATACAATAAGTACAATGCTTATCACAACCTTCACTTATTTTTAGGTATGCCATATGACTCGGAGTAGAAACATATCTTGGAAGGTCTTCATTATATACAAATTCAATATCATTAAGACTTACTATTTGATTTTCTTTTTCTAAGTTTTCTATTATTTCATCTATTTGTTGGTAACTTCCTGTTCCAACTATAGCATCTATTTCTGGTATTTCAGCTTTTAATTCATCTGAGTACCTTTGTGCTAAACATCCTGTTACTATTAATAATTTTAGATTTGCAGTTTGTTTTAACTCTGCAAGTTCAAGTATTGTATCTATAGACTCTTGTTTTGCAGATTCTATAAATCCACAAGTATTTACTAGTATTATATCTGCTTCTTCAAAATCTCCAACTAGCTTGTACCCTTTTCTATTTAATATCCCCATCATTATTTCTGCATCTACTAAATTTTTTGAACATCCTAAAGACTCTAGTGCTATTTTTAACATTTATATTGCTCCTTCCATTGCTGCCTTATGAAATATTGCTACTTCGTCTGTAGCTTCATCCATATTATCAAAATTTATAACCTTATTGTATTTATATTTTTCTACTGAATGCATATATAGTGGATCATAGTATTCAACTAAATATTTCTCTACTAATTCTTCATACTTACCACATTCTAACAATTCAATATATTTATCTACTACTGTATGTCCTAATCTTTTTCTAAATTTATTTATGCAATCTTTTAATACTTCTACATTTCCGTCATCTTTACCATATATATAATCTCTACAAAGTCTTTTAACTCTATTTTCAATACTACATTCTAATAATATATGATATCCATCTCTGACTATAGCTTCATATATTTCGTGAGGTATCGATACATGCCCAACTCTCTTACTTTCACTTTCTATAAACAGAAGATCTGTTTTTGAGAAGTATAAGCCTTCAAATATTTTTGTTTCAAACTGTTTTTGAGAAGGAGGCTTTTCTTCAAATGTTATAAATCCAAATGTAGATCCACTATTTTTAGCCAATCCTTCTAAATCTATATTATCTATATTTCTATCTTCCAATTTATTTAGTAAGTCAGTCTTTCCTGCTCCTGTTAATCCATGAACCACTATAAACTGTTTTTTGTCCATAACATCTTTTAAATAAGATATTACATAGTTTCTATAACTTTTGTATCCGCCTTCTAATTGATATACATTGACACCTAGAGAAGATAATAAGTTTACAACACTTCCACTTCTCATTCCACCTCTAGCACAGTATATTACTATGTTGTCATACTCACTAGCTAAAGACATTGCTTGAACATACATATCTTTTAATTTGTATGATACATAATCAAATCCTTTTTTTATGGCTTCATCCTTCCCTTGCATTTTGTAAATAGTACCTATTTCATTATGCTCGTTGTCCCTAAATATAGGCATGTTAAAAGCATTTGAAATATTGTCTTCTTGATGTTCTGACTCTGTTCTAACATCTACAAATATTGAATTTTGTAGCCTTAAAGCATTTTCTACTGATATTGTTTTCAAATTTATTCACCTTCTAAATTTTGTAGGTCTTGCTTGCTCATAAGTACTTTTCTAGGCTTACTACCTTCACTTTGACCTACTATCCCTCTTTCTTCCATAGAGTCTATTAATCTTGCCGCTCTATTGAATCCTATTTTAAACTTTCTTTGAAGCATAGATGATGATCCTTGACCACTCTCTACAACGAATTCTATTGCATCATTTAAAAGTTCATCTTCATCACTAGCTTTTTCTATTGTTGTCTTTGATATAGTTTCCATAATTGTATCTTCATATTTAATTTCTTCTTTTACTTGGCTTTTAACAAAATCTATAACTCTTTCAGATTCACCTTCTGATATAAATGCACCTTGAAGTCTTACAGGCTTAGCCGCACCAAGTGGATAAAATAACATGTCACCTTTACCTAATAACTTTTCAGCCCCACCCATATCAAGTATTGTTCTAGAGTCTGTTTGTGATGAAACTGCAAAGGCAATTCTTGATGGTATATTAGCTTTTATAACTCCTGTTATAACATCTACAGATGGTCTTTGTGTTGCAACTATTAAGTGCATCCCTGCCGCTCTGGCCATCTGAGCTAATCTACATATGTAGTCTTCAACATCATTTGCACTTACCATCATTAAGTCAGCAAGCTCATCTATTATTATTACTATTTTAGGAAGTTTTTCCTCTGATTTTTCATTATAGCTAGTTATATCTTTTACTTGGTTACTTGCAAATAATTTATATCTTCTATTCATTTCTACCACTGCCCAGTTTAATGCATTTGCAGCTTTTTTAGGGTCTGTAACAACTGGTATTAATAAGTGCGGTATTCCGTTGTAGCTTGCAAGTTCAACAACCTTAGGGTCTATAAGTAAAAACTTAACTTCATCTGGATTTGCTTTATATAATATACTATTTATTAAAGTATTTACACATACACTTTTTCCAGAACCTGTAGATCCTGCTATAAGTAAATGTGGCATTTTAGATATATCTCCTATTATAGGCTTCCCACTTATATCCTTACCTAGTGCCATAGCAAGAGGTGAATCAAACTTTTTAAATTCATCACTTTCTAGTACATCTCTTAGTGATACCATTTGAGATTCCTCATTTGGAACTTCTATACCTATTGCACTCTTTCCTGGTATTGGAGCTTCCATTCTTATACTCTTTGCTGCTAAACTAAGTGCTATATCATCAGTTAGGTTAACTATTTTACTAACTTTAACACCTGGGCTTGGCTGTATTTCATATCTTGTTATAGTAGGTCCTACAGTAACTTGATTTACCTTAGCTTCAACTCCAAAATCAGATAGTGTTTTTTCTAATAAAGATGCATTTTTTAGAACTCTCTTCTTACCATTATCATCAGCCTTTTTATCTACTTTATTTAATAGATTGATTCCAGGTTTTTTATAATTGTCATAGTTTGAATGTATTTTTATATTCATAGGTTGAGTACTTTCTATACTTTTATTATTTTGCCTTTGAATTTTACTTTCACCTACAGGATTTTGTGCTAGTTCTTTAGACACACCATTGTTTTTATTAGCATTTTGAAGTTCTTTTAAAACCTCAAGTTCTGGCATGCTTTGTGTTCCTTCTAATATTTCTAAGTAATCATCTTCTGCCTTATTAAATCCAACTATCTTAATAGTTTTATCATCTACAGAATCATCTAAATCTATAACTGGTTCTTCATTAACTTTTTCTTTTGATTTAGATAAAATTCCTTTTAAAAATCCTTCATTTTTAGTTACAGTAACTTCATCAACTTCGTCTGTTATCATATTTATAGCCGATTTTTTCAGACTTGAAACCTTCCCTTTTAAATCTAATTCGCCATTTCTAGCACTTTTTGACTTTTTATTTATACTTAAAGCTAAATCTTTAACTGATATATTAAATGCAAATAACACAGACATAATTACACCAAATATACTTATTAGCCAACCACCTGTTATTCCAAATATCTGTTGAATATAATAAGTTATTGTTGTTGCTATTAATCCACAACCTTCACCATCTACAGCCATTTTCATTACAGGTCTAATCATTTCACCTTTTAGAGGACTATCTATTGGAAGTGTTTTTGAATTTAATAATCCATAAAATACAAATATAAATACTATTACAAGATAATATAATCTAGTGTTTCTTAATCTATATATGTATTCATTTTCATCAAAAAATCCAAGTAAACCAGTCGCTATTATTATAAAAGGTATTGCTATGGAAAGACCACCAAACAATCCTTTAAAAATATTTTGCATAAAGTTTCCAACAATCCCCATTGAACCTGAATTTAAACTATATAATAAAAATATACCGATGAATATGGTCACTAAATTGTTATATTCTAAAGCTACATTAGCTTTAGTATTTTTCTTTTTCTTACTTTTCTTCTTAGCCATCAATCTCACCTCTTATTTTAATAAGTTACCAATATCATAGCAAAAAGTGCTAATGCCTTGACACTAACACTTTTACTATATTATTCAATTATATCATATATTATATTATTTAAACAAATCTTATTTATTATAGTTCTAATTGTTATCATTTTCTTTTATTAGCTCTTTTAATTTTTTAAGCGCATCTTTAAGTCCACCAACTTCATCAATAAGTCCACAGTCAACAGCATCTTTTCCTATAAGTACACTACCAACATCACTTACTAATTTATCCTTAGAATGCATTATTCTATTTAAGTCTTCTGTTTCTATTTTAGATGTTCTAGTTATAAATGTAGTTATTCTATCTTGCATCTTTTTGAAATATTCAAATGTTTCATTAACACCTATTACAAGTCCATTTGTTCTTATTGGATGAACTATCATAGTAGCTGTAGGTGCAATAAATGAATAATCTCCGGCTGTTGCTAAAGGTACTCCTATACTATGGCTACCTCCAAGGACAAGAGTTACTACTTTTTTAGATATACTATTTATTAATTCTGCCATAGCAAGACCTGCTTCTACATCTCCTCCTACAGTATTTAATATTATTAATACACCTTTTATTTCAGTACTCTCTTCTACTGAATATAACATTGGTATTATATGTTCATATTTAGTTGCCTTTTTTTGTGGATTGCCTATAAAATGCCCTTCAACCTCACCTATAATAGTTATACATTGTATATCTTTAGGAGGTTGTGGTGGCATACTTGGCGTACCCATTTGTTTTATATTTTGTATTTCCTCACTTTCATTTTCAGGGTCATCGTAATCGTCCTCAGTTTGATTTTTCATTACTGGTTTATCTTTTTCTATCGTTCCAAACTCTATGTAATCATTAACTCTATAGTTATCTTCATAGTATTTCATAAGTTATCTCCTTTCAAATATACTTTTAATTTAGTTTTGCCAAGTATATTAAAAAAATTCACATATTATGGTACTATCTTACATTAATACTTTTATCTAAATAAAATTCTTCATGAATTGCGTGTACAGCATCAATCATATCAATATCATTTACTAAGCATGATATTGTCATATTAGAATCTGATGTTTGAAGTAGTGATATTTTGGCTTTTGACAATGCTCTTACTACCTTAGCCATTACGCCTGGTGTACCTGTTATCTTAGAACCTATTATTGTTACCTTTGCACATTTTCTTCTTACTTCATATTCAATATTAAACTTATTAAGTATTTCTTCTAATATATCTAGATTTTCTTCTTCTACTACAAATGCTTTTTGTTCTATAAAGAAATTTATCATATCTATGCTTATGTGATTATTTTCTATTTCGTTTAAAATTTCAGTGAATGTATCTTCTTTTGAGTTGATTTTGATTTGGGCTATTTTATCTTTATTAGCAACTGAGGTCATTATTTTTTCTTCGTACTCATAATTACCTGGTACACAATCATTTTTATAAATAGATCCTATTTTTGTTCCAGAATAACTTGGATTGAATGTGTTTTTTATTATTAATGTTATATCTCCATTTTTTGCTATTTGAACAGCTCTAGGGTGAATTACTTTTGCCCCTTTATCTGCCATTTGAAATACTTCTTCATAATCTACAAACGGTAAAACCTGCGCATGTGGTTCTACTCTAGGGTCTGCAGTCATTATTCCATCTACATCAGTGTATATTTCAACGATATCACAACCTAATGCCTTTCCTATAGCAACAGCAGAAGTATCACTTCCACCTCTTCCAAGTGTTGTTATTTCCCCATCATCACTTCCACCTTGGAATCCAGCCACTACTACTACTCTTTTAGCTTCTAATTCTTTTTCTATTCTAGATGTGTTTATATCCAAAATCTTAGCATCCGAGAAATTTTTACTCGTTATTATTCCCGCTTGTCTTCCGGTTAAAAATACAGAACTTATATTTTCTTCTTCCAACATATTTACTAAAATCGTCCCAGATATTATTTCTCCACAAGACATTATAAGATCTAATTCCCTTTTTTTAGGACATTTATTAATATTTGAACAAAGTCCTATTAATGTATCTGTAGCATATGGCGCACCCTTTCTACCCATAGCAGATACTACTATCACTAAATCCATACCTTTTTCTTTATATGATTTTATTATCTGGCATACTTTTTCCATTCTTTCATATGACTCAACTGATGTTCCCCCGTATTTTTGTACCAATCTTCCCATAAGTACCTCCTAGTAAACCCCATCATATTCAATGATTATCATATCATTTCCTATTTTCTTTACACTCCTCCATGGAACTTCAAGTACTGACTTGTCTTTTCTTATTCCAAAGAATCCTCTTTCCCTAGGTATTAAAAGTGCAAGTATTTCACCTGTTGTTTCATCTAATATTAAGTCACACTCTCCAATTACTCCTAGTCTCTCCCCAGTAACTAAGTTAACTATTTCCTTACCTGCTATTTCAGATAAATTCATGATTATCCCCCCATAATTATTAATTATAGTTTTATATCTTCTACATCTCTTCCTACAATACAAACTCCTAAGTTTTCTATGTTAAATACCTTGTCTATTACATCATTTATAGTCTCAAAACTTACATTATTTATGTAATCAAGTATTTCCTCTGTACTTCTTACTTTTTTATTAAGTAACATAGCTTTTCCAGTAGACATCATTCTACTGCTTATACTTTCAAGCCCTAATATATAACTTCCCTTAAGTTGTTCTTTACTTTCTTGTATTTCTTTTTCCGTAAGATAATTAGTCTTCATATTTTCTATTTCTTCTTTAACTAGCGAGTAAACTTCTTTTAAGCTTTCATTACTCATGCTCGCAAATATACCTAAATCTCCACATTCTTTGTATAATGTTTGTGAAGAATATATAGAATATACTAATCCTTTATCTTCTCTTATTTTTTGGAATAATCTAGAGCTTATACTTCCTCCAAATATGTTGTTTATTATAGCAAGTGCATAAACTTCTTCTACATTTTTCATAGATATTGCTTTTAGCATCATTGTTAAATTCACTTGTTCTGTATCTTTATTTTTAGCTATAAAACACGGTGTAAATGTAGGTATTGTCGGTTCTATATTTACATCTTTTTTTTCCCATGAGTTGAATTTCTCATTTAACTTTTCTACCATTTTTTCAAAGTTAAAGTTTCCAGCTATTGATATTACAGAGTTGTTAGGAACATAATATTTACCAAAGTAATTTAACATTTCTTCTCTATTTATATCGTATAAAGACTCTTTAGTTCCTATTATATTCATGCCTAAGCCATCATTTTTGTATATTCCTTCAACTAATAAATCATATGCTAGATCTTCTGGTGAATCTTCATACATTTTTAATTCTTCAAGTATCACTAGTCTTTCTTTATCTATATCTCCATTATCAAACTTTGAGTTTAATATCATATCACTAAGTATATCTATTCCATAATCTATATGCTCGTCTAGTAATTTCACATAATAACATGTACATTCTTTACTTGTAAAAGCATTTATCTGTCCACCTAAATTATCTATTTCACTAGCTATATCCTTTGATGTTCTATTTTTAGTTCCCTTAAACATCATATGTTCTATAAAATGGGATACTCCACTTACCTTCTCATCTTCTATCCTCGAGCCTGCATTTATCCAAACTCCTAATGTTATAGATTTTAGATATGGTATTTCTTCTCCTATTATAGTCAATCCATTTTCTAATACATGTTTTTTATACATATTTTCCCTCCAATATTTCGCTTCATCTTTTATATTTAAATTGCTCTGTTCTCCATAATTTATATACATGTATTAAATTATATGTTAGTAATATAATTTATTCAACTATAAATATATCACTAAGCTTTCCTGGCTTAAATCCATTATCTCTCACTATTTTTATAATATCATCTACACATTGTGCCGTTGCATTTGTTGGGTGCATTAATACTATACTTCCATCTTTCATCTTTTTACCCTGTATTCTTTTGATAATAACGTCAGGTTCTTCTCTATTTTGCCAGTCTATTGTGTCTATATCCCATTTTATAGATATATACCCTAATTTTTTTGCAGCTTCTACAGTATCTTTACCAAATGAACCTGATGGCGCTTGGAAAAACTTAGTCTCTTCTTTAATTATATCTTCTATTATCTTTTTAGATGTTGTTATTTGTTCTAAGTTTTCCTCATAAGATAAGTGTGCATAATCTAAATGTCTATGTCCATGGTTTCCTATTTCATGACCTTCACTTTTTATTCTAAGTAGCATGTCTTGATTTTTTTCAGCCCATCTTCCTGTGACATTAAATGTTATTTTAACATCTTCTTTTTTAAGGGTATCAAGTATAGATTCCACATACTCTGTTTCCCAGCCTAGATCTACATTGCAAGTTAATGCAACGTAACCACTATTACCCTTAGTCCCTTGTGTGTAGGGTAGTTGTGTAGAGTCAAATAGTCCAGATGTTGGAAAAGTCCCACCTTTTACTAACTTAAATCCAAAACCAATCATTAATATTATTATAGTTAGTATACCTACCCATATTCCTATCTTCTTTAACTTTTTTTTATTTAGTACCATCATCAGCATTGTGGTTCCTCCTAAAATATGTACAAATTATTTCTTAATTAATCTTATTATAAGAAGTACTAGTTTATACCTTAAAACTAAAAATTGTATCATGTTGTAATGATGGTAATCTATAATTTTCTTATATTAAAAAAGAGATAAGACTTTCGTCCTATCCCTTATAAATTATTTATCTTGTTTTTCAACTTTTTCTACTTTAGGTAAAAGTACTTTTCTAGATAAATTAACTCTTCCTTTTTCATCTATCTCAATAACCTTTACTTCTACTTCATCTCCAATGTTTAATACATCTTCAACTTTAGCTACTCTTTCGTGAGCTATGTGAGATATGTGAAGCAATCCTTCTTTTCCTGGAAGTATTTCAACAAATGCACCAAATGCCATTATTCTAGTTACTTTTCCAGTGTATGTTTGACCTACTTCTGCTTCAGCAACTATATCATTTATACGTTTTTGAGCAAGTGCTATCATATCTGGATCTATTCCACCTATGAATACTTCTCCATCTTGTTCTATATCTATTTTAACACCAGTTTCATCGATTATTTTAGTTATAACCTTTCCTCCAGGTCCTATAACATCTCTTATCTTATCTGGGTTTATTCTCATTGTTACTATTTTAGGAGCGTATCTTGATAACTCTGGTTTTGGAGCTGATATTGTTTTTCTCATTTCATTTAATATATGAATTCTACCAGTCTTAGCTTGAGTTAAAGCATCTCTTAAAACTTGTTCATCTATACCAGCTATTTTTATATCCATTTGTATAGCAGTTATACCTTTTTCAGTACCTGCAACTTTAAAGTCCATATCTCCTAGGTGATCTTCCATACCTTGTATATCAGATAGTACTGCAACTTTTTCATCATGCTTTATAAGACCCATTGCTATACCTGCAACCATATCTTTTAAAGGTACACCTGCATCTAAAAGTGACAATGTTGAACCACAAACACTACCTTGAGATGTTGATCCATTTGAACTTAATACTTCTGATACAACTCTTATTGCGTATGGGAAATCTTCCTTTGAAGGTATAACAGGAAGTAGTGCTCTTTCTGCTAAAGCTCCATGTCCTATTTCTCTTCTACCTGGACCTCTTGATGGTCTAGCTTCTCCAACACTATATGCAGGGAAGTTGTAGTTGTGCATATATCTCTTATTTTCTTCTTCATCAAGTCCATCTAATATCTGAGCATCTCCTAAAGACCCTAATGTAGTTATTGACATAACCTGAGTTTGACCTCTTGTGAATAATCCAGAACCATGAGTTCTTGGTATAAATCCATTATCACACCATATCGGTCTTATTTCATCTGGTTTTCTGTTATCTGGTCTTATATTTTCATGTACTATAAGTTTTCTAACTTCTTCTTTTATTATTGCGTGAAGTGTTTCTTCTATATCAGAGCCAAATTCATCTAAAGAATCTTCAAAGTGAGTAAAAGTAGCTTCTTTTACTGCATCCATTTTTTCCATTCTTTCAAGCTTCTCTATAGTTTTAACAGCTTCTTTCATATTTGCAGTTGCAAATTCACGAACAGATTTTTCTATTTCTTCATCTATTGAATGTAGTGCTACTACTATCTTTTCTTTTCCAACTTCAGCTACTATAGTTTCTATAAATGCAACTACTTTTTTTATTTCTTCATGTGCAAATAATATAGCTTCAAGCATTAATGTATCAGGTATTTCATCAGCTCCTGCTTCAACCATCATTATAGCTTCTTTAGTTCCAGAAACTACAAGGTGTAGAGAACTTTTTTCTCTTTGCTCAGCAGTTGGGTTTACTACAAATGCACCATCTACTAATCCTACACAAACAGAACCTGTTGGTCCATTAAAAGGTATATCAGATATTGATAATGCTATAGATGAACCTATCATAGCAACTATGTCTGGAGTGCAATCTTGGTCTACTGATAATACAGTAGCTACAACCTGTACATCATTTCTAAATCCTTTTGGGAATAAAGGTCTTATAGGTCTATCTATAAGTCTCGATGTAAGTATCGCTTTTTCTGAGGGTCTTCCTTCTCTTTTTAAAAATCCACCCGGTATTTTACCAACTGAATATAATTTTTCTTCATAATCAACACTTAAAGGGAAGAAATCTATTCCATCTCTTGGCTTTGCTGACTTACTAGTGTTAACCATAACCATAGTTTCACCATATTGAAGTATTGCACTACCACTAGCTAATTCTGCTATTTTTCCTATTTCAACAGAAAGTTCTCTTCCTGCTAAATCCATTTTAAAAATCTTATGTTCAAACATTAATGCTCGTACCTCCTCTTATATAAAAACCACGTTTATTATCCTATGTACTATCTTATCAAAAATACTATAATTTAACAACATAAAAGAATTTAACAAGTAAGATGAGACTATTCATTGTATTTTTATAGTATTTTAATTAGATATTTTAGGTTTATATAGATTTATTATTTACTTTTTATTTATTATTTACTCACAACTATTTAGAGGAACTTATGGCTAGTATATCTGGCCCTGTATGAGAACATATACATGATCCTCCTCTTGCATATAGTATCTTTCGTGCATTTAATCTCTTTTCTACTTCTTCTTTTAGTTTTTCAAAACTACTATGATTATCACCATATCCAATAGTAATTATTTTATCTTCTATATTATTATCATTCATCTCTAAAATAATATCTACTAATTTAGATGCTATATGTTTTTGTCCTCTAACTTTGTCTATTAGCTTAGCATCTGCATTATCAAAATAAAAGATGGGTTTTATACTTAACATATTTCCAATTATAGCAGTTGCTACAGGCACTCTACCACTTCTCTTTAAGTACTCAAGGCTTCCTGGAGCAAATAATAATTTCACACTATCCCTTATAGTATCCAACTCTTTAAATACTTCTTCTGTACTTAAATTATTCTCTATTAATTCACATGCCTTTATAACATATTGAGAACTTCCTAGAGATAAGTTCATTGTATCGAATATATAAATTTTATCTTTTTCATCAATATCACTTCTTGCTATTGTTGCACTTTGGAATGTTCCAGAGGCTTTTGACGCTCCTGTTATACATAGTATGTCATAACCTTCATTTATATATTTATCAAATATTTCTTTAAATTGTATGTATGTTACTTGAGATGTTTTTGGTAAATTTTCACTAGTTCTTAAAAGTCTATAATATTCTTCATTTGTTATATCAATATTATCCCTATATTCTTTTCCATCAAATATTATTGTAAGTGGAACCACTTCTACACATTCTTTATCTTTAATCTCTTTTGGAATATCACATAAACTATCACATATTAGCTTTATCTTCATGGACATCAACCTCCTATCAAATAAAATTTCTATATATTTTTGTGTAATCCCTTTTATTTTAAATAGTTTTATTTATTAAGATACAAAAAAGCAGGTATTTAGTATACCTGCTTTTATCATAAAAAATAAAATTATTTTCTTAATCCTAATTTAGCTATTAAAGTTCTGTATCCTTCTAAGTCTTTTTCCTTTAAGTAACCTAATAAGTTTCTTCTTTTACCAACCATCTTTAATAATCCTCTTCTTGAGTGGTGGTCTTTTTTGTGTGTCTTTAAGTGATCGTTTAATTCATTTATTCTAGCTGTTAATAAAGCTATTTGTACTTCTGGAGAACCAGTATCTCCTTCAGCTCTTCCGAATTCTTTGATTATTTCTGTTTTGTTCATAATATTGTACCTCCATAGTTTTTTATTTAATCCCCTATTACTAAGCATTGATTGGAGTATTCAAATGCCGAGTAACGGTTAATTACTTCACTTATATTATCATACTTTATGAGTTTTTGCAAATATACTTTGTATATACAAAATTTGTATCTTTTTTGAGCTGTTTTATCAAATCATCAAGAGAATTAAATTTATTTTCATCCCTTATTCGTTCTAAAAATTCAACTCTTATAGTTTTTCCATATATATCCTCATTAAATTGAAGAATATGCGTCTCAATAGATAAGTTTTCCCCATTTACAGTAGGATTATACCCTACATTTGTAGCTCCGTAATACATTTCATCACCAATATATACTTTTGTTGCATAAATACCTATTTCAGGTATGATTAAATCCTCTCCAGCCTTAATATTGGCAGTAGGAAATCCAATTTGCCTTCCAAGTTGCTTTGAATATATTACTTCACCTTCTATTTCATAATTATATCCTAAATATTTTTTAACCTTAGAAACTCTTCCTTGAGTTACTAAGTTTCTAATATAGGTACTACTAACCCTTATATTATCTATTTTTATAGGTCTAACAACTTCTACTTTAAAATCATATTTCTCAGATAAATGCTCTAAAAGCTTAGCATTTCCTTCTTTATTTCTAGCAAAGGTAAAATCATATCCTACTACTATTATTTTAGCACCTAGTTTATCTACTAAAATTTCTTTTATAAAATCCTCTGGAGAAATTTTTGTCATGTATTCATCAAAAGGTATATTAACTATTGTATCTACACCTAATTTATTGATTCGCCTTAATTTTTCTTTATTATTAATAATTTTTTTTAAGGAACTAAGTCTAAAATAATTTGCTGGATGGTTTTCAAAAGTAAAAACTATACTTTTAATATTATTATCCTTAGCATATTTGACAGCTTTTTTTATAAGAACTTGATGCCCTTTATGTAATCCATCAAAATTACCAATTGTAATAACACTATTTTCTATCTTAACCACTTCATTTATAGATTTTATAGTCTCCATATATATGTTCCCCACTTATATAAATAACTTGTCACTCTTTAGGCTTAAAGTGTTGTTTCGTCTTAACAATGATGCTACTCCTAAAAACTCCCCATCACAATAAACTCTTACAAATTCATCTTTTGAGCTTTTATTTTCTACTTCAAATCTTTTATCATCTATTACTCCACCGTTGCAGTAATATTTTCTTGCACTCGGATTTAAATTTACCTTATCAAAATTGTGTAGCACATAGTCAATATCGTATAATAAAGGTTCTAAAGTTCCATTTTGATTATGATATTCTAATTCTTCTAATGTTATTGCATTTTCAAGGTTAAATCTTCCCGATGCTGTTCTAAGTAAAAATGACATATGTCCACCATAACCTAAGATTTCTCCTATGTCATAGCATATACTTCTTACATATGTACCCTTTGAACATTGTACATAAAACATTATTTTATTACCTTTTATACTAAGTATTTCTATTTTCTTTAGATTTACTCTTCTAGATTTTACTACTATTTCATCACTTCTTCCACTTCTAACTAAGTCACACATTCTTTTTCCATTTACTTTTAGAGCTGAGTAAATAGGCGGGATTTGGTCTATTTCTCCTTGTTGAGTTGCAAATGCTTCTTTTATTAAATCTTCATCTACTTTAAAATCATCTACTTCTTTTATAATCTCTCCTGATGAGTCATAAGTGTCAGTAGTTATTCCTAAAGTTAATTCACATATGTATGATTTATCTTTATTAAGTATAAGTTCACTAACTTTAGTAGATTTTCCTATGCATATAGGTAGTACCCCTGACGCATCTGGATCAAGGGTACCTGTATGTCCTACTTTTTTTATATTCAATGTTTTTCTTACCCTACTCACAACATCATGAGATGTCATTCCTGTTGGTTTTAATATATTTACTATTTTATTCATATTTATCACCCTAGATTGATTTTAAAACAGCTTCTACTACTTTCTTTTTTGCATTTTCAACACTATCATTTATAGTGCATCCAGCAGCCCTTACATGACCGCCTCCTCCAAAGCTTTTAGCTATTTCACTAACGTCCACATAATTTTTTGACCTTAAACTAATCTTAACTTCATTTTCTTTTTTCTCTTTTAAAAGTATTCCAACCTCAACACCTTGTATATCCCTTGTGAAAGATGCTACTCCATCTATATCATTAAAACTTATTTGGTTTCTCTTTAACATTTCCTTAGTTAACATTATGCTTGCAACTCCATTAACTATATCTAATGTGTTTAGAGCTTCTCCTAATAATTTATAATAATTATACGGATTACTTTGGAATACATTTTGAATTACGGAGTCTTTCTTAGCTTCTCTATTTAATAACTCTTTTGCCATCTCAAAACTACTTGCATGAGTATTTGAGTACGAGAAGTTACCAGTATCAGTTACAAGACCTGTATAAAGTGCTGTGGCAACCTTTTCATCAATAATTTTTATATTGTGTCTTTCTTCATATCTAACCAATATATTGTATACTAATTCAGATGTTGATGAAGCATCTATATCTACATAATTCAAATCTCCATAAATGTCATTACTTGCATGGTGATCTATACATATTATATTTTCAGCATTATCTTTTATTTCTTGACTTACACATATTCTAGCCTTGTCTCCACTGTCAAGAGCTATAATAGTATACTCTTTCATATTAAATTCATTAGATTTAATTATATGCTCCCCTTCTATTAAAAATCTAAGGTTAAGAGGAAAACTATCATCCATTACATAATTTACTTCTTTCCCTAATTTTTTTAGAAGATAAAACATAGAAAGAGTAGAACCCAGATTGTCTCCATCTGGGCTAACATGAGAAGTAACTACAAAATAGTTACTTCCATCTATATAATCAATAATTTTATCAATATTATTAATCATTATCTACTTCTTCATTATTCTCAACATTTTGAGAATCTGAATTTATTCCTTCATTAACTTTTCTTATAAGGTCAGACATATACATTCCGTTCTTTATAGAATCATCAACTTTAAATATTATTTGTGGAGTATGTCTAAGTTTAACATTTCTACTTACTTCTCTTCTTATATAGTTTACAGCACTTCTAAGTCCTAATAGTGTAGACTGTTCATCTCCACCTAATATACTTACATATATATAAGCATAACTTAAATCATTTGTAACTTCTACATCAGTTACACTTACCATAGAAGTTATTCTAGGGTCTTTTATTCCACTTATAAGCATTGTACTTACAACTTTTCTGATTTCTTCAGCTATTTTTCTAGTTCTGTTATATGATGCCATTAATATCGACCTCTTTTATATCTATTTTAATTTTCTTTCTATTTCTTTAGTTATATATCCTTCAACTACATCGCCTTCTTTTAAGTCGTTATAGTTTACGAAAGTCATACCGCACTCGTACCCTGTGTTAACTTCTTTAACATCATCTTTAAATCTCTTAAGAGCAGCCAATTGACCTTCATGGATTATAAATCCATCTCTAACTATTCTTATCTTAGAACCCCTAAATATCTTACCACTAGTTACATAACATCCTGCTATTGTACCTACTCCAGATAATTTAAATATTTCTCTTACTTCAGCTTTTCCTGTATCTTCATCTCTATATTCAGGATCTAACATTCCTGTCATAGCAGCTTGAACATCTTCTATAGCCTTGTATATTATTGTGTAACTTCTTACATCAACTTTTTCTTTTTCTCCCATTAACTCTGCACCAGGAACTGGTCTTACATTAAATCCTATTATTATTGCATTAGATGCAGCAGCAAGCATAATGTCAGATTCAGTTATAGCTCCAACACCACCATGTATTACTTTAACTGCAACTTCATCATTTGATAATTTTTCTAAACTTTGCTTTACAGCTTGAACAGAACCTTGTACGTCAGCCTTTATAACTATGTTAAGTTCTTTAACATCAGCTTCACTCATTTGGCTAAAGAAATCATCAAGACTCATTCTTTGGTTAGATTTTAACATTTCTTCTCTAGCTATTAAAGCTCTCTTTTCAGCTACATTTCTAGCTATTTTATCAGTTGGTACTGCAACAAATTGATCTCCACCTTGTGGAACTTCTGATAAACCTAATATTTCTACTGCTGTAGAAGGTCCTGCAGTCTTAACTCTTTTTCCTTTAGAGTTTATCATTGCTCTTACTTTACCAGATGCTATACCACAAACTATTGGATCTCCAACTCTAAGTGTTCCACCTTGTACAAGTATAGTAGCTACCGGTCCTCTACCTTTATCAAGTTCCGCTTCTATAACAGTTCCTACTGCTCTCTTATCTGGATTAGCTTTTAACTCTTCCATTTCAGCAACTAATAAAATCATCTCTAATAATGTATCTATACCTTCTCTTTTAAGAGCTGATACCGGAACTGATATTACATCTCCACCCCAGTCTTCAACTAATAATCCTTGGTCAGCTAATTCTTGCTTAACTTTATCAGGGTTTGCACTTGGCTTATCTATTTTATTTATAGCAACTATTAAAGGTACTCCAGCAGCTTTAGCATGGTTTATTGCTTCTACTGTCTGAGGCATTATACCATCATCTGCAGCAACAACTAATATTGCCATATCTGTTACTTGTGCTCCTCTAGCTCTCATTGATGTGAAGGCCTCATGTCCTGGTGTATCTAAGAATACTATCTTTTGTCCGTTTATAGAGACTTCAGATGCACCTATATGTTGAGTTATTCCACCTGCTTCACCTTTTGTTACATGTGTTGATCTTATTGCATCTAAAAGAGACGTTTTACCGTGGTCAACGTGTCCCATTACTGTAACTACTGGTGGTCTTGGCTTTAAGTCTTCATCTCTATCTTCTTCTATTTCCATTAAAGCATCTATCGCTTCTTGTTCTTCTTCATCAGCTCCACCAAGTACTAAATCAAATCCATAGTCCTTAACTACTAGTGATGCTATTTCAAAACCTATTTCTTGGTTTATTGTAGCCATAGTTCCCATTTTCATAAGCTTCATTATTATTTCAGATGCAGACTTATCTAATTTATTAGCTATTTCTTGAACTGTTAATTTCCCATCTATTGATATAGTTGGACCATCGTTGGATGCTGCAACTTCACCGTTTACTAATTCCACTACTAATTCCACTTCATCTGACTCTAATTCAGATTTTTCATTATCCGCATTGATTTCTAATTCTTTTAATTTAACTATTAAGTCTTCATTAGACATTCCTAGTTCTTGTGCTATTTGGTATACTCTTGTTTTTGACACAAGATCACCCCCTATTATATTTTTGGTTTTTCCATTAGTTCTATTATTCTCTTAGCAAATCCAACATCCTTAATGCCAACTACGGCTCTTGGTGCCTTACCTATTGCTAAGCCTATCTGTAGTTTTGTAGAAAAATACACTTGTGGTATATTTCTATGTGCTGACTTATCTTTAAAAAGTTTTTTTGTATTATCAGATGCATCATCTGCAACTATGACTAACTTAACTTTATCTCTTCTAAGTTCTAATAAAGTGGAGTCATCTCCTGATACTATTTTACCTGCGCGAGTTGCCAGTCCTAAAAATGAGTATATCTTTTCTTCGTTATTTTTCATATGATTCTAACTCCGCAAGTAATTTTTCATATACCTCGTTTGAAACTTCAATTTTAAAAGCTTTATTTAAAGCTTTAGTTTTTATAGCTCTTTTTAGACACTCTAGGCTTTTACAAATATATGCTCCTCTACCGTTAGCTTTCCCCGATGGATCTAAAAAAATTTCACCATCTTTGTTTTTAACTATTCTTATAAGCTCTTTTTTTGAGTCTCTATCTTGACAAGCTATACATTTTCGCTGAGGCACTTTCTTTATTTTTTGCAAAGATTATCCCTCCCTACTCTTGATTTGCTTGAGATTCACTCTTTATGTCTATCTTCCAGTTAGTAAGTTTAGCTGCAAGTCTTGCATTTTGACCTTCTTTACCTATTGCAAGTGATAATTGGTAATCAGGTACTACAACTAAAGCAGTTTTATCTTCTTCGTTAACATCTACTCTAACAACTTTAGATGGACTTAATGATGCAGATATAAATTCTGCTGGATCATCACTATGTTTTATTATATCTATTTTTTCGTCTCCAAGTTCATCAACAATGTTTTTTACTCTAGAACCTTTTGGTCCTACACAAGCTCCTATTGGATCTATTTTATCATCTATTGATCTAACTGCCATTTTTGTTCTAGATCCAGCTTCTCTAGCTACTGATCTTATTTGAACTATTCCTTCAAATATTTCAGGAACTTCAAACTCAAATAATCTCTTAACTAAACCTTGATGACTTCTAGATACTGCTATTTGAGGTCCTTTATTAGTTTTCTTCACTTCTAATATATAAACCTTTATTTTTTGTCCTGCTTTGTAATGTTCTCCTGGTATTTGCTCAGTTTGTGTCATTACAGCTTCTATTCTTCCAAGATTTACATAAACCATATTTTTGTTTACTCTAGCTACTTCTCCTGTAACTATTTCATTTTCTTTTTCTATAAACTCATTGTATACTATTTCTCTTTCAGCTTCTCTTATTCTTTGAACTACTACTTGCTTAGCAGTTTGAGCAGCTATTCTTCCAAAGTCCTTAGGTGTAACTTCATTTTCTATTATATCACCTAGTTCATAATTAGGATTTATCTCTCTAGCATCAGCTAGCTCTATTTCTAAGAAAGTATCGTATAAATTCGACTCATCAACTACTACTCTTTGAGAAAATACTTTTATATTTCCTCCATCTTTGTCAAACTCAACTCTAACATTTTGAGCTGCTCCAAAGTTTTTTTTGTATGCCGTTAAAAGCGCCTGTTCTATAGTATCTATAAGTATATCTTTATCTATACCTCTATCTTTTTCTAGTTCTTCTAGTGCTTCCATAAATTCGTGATTCATTTTTTCTTCCTCCCTGTTATACTAACGACTAAAACTTTATTGCAAGTCTAACAAGTGCCACGTCTTTTTTGTTAAACTCTACTTCATTTTCATCTATTATCACTTTTATATTTTTATCGTCTGTTAATCCAACTAGTTCTCCTTCAAATTGCTTAGAACCATTCATTGGCTTATATAGTTTTATTTCAATATCTCTACCTTGGTATCTTACAAAGTCTTTATCTTTTTTTAATGGTCTATCAAGTCCTGGTGAAGATACTTCTAAGAAGTAGTTATCATTTATAGGGTCTTTTACATCTAAGACTTCACTAAGTGCTCTACTTACTTCTTCACAGTCATTTAAAGATATTCCGCCTTCTTTGTCTATGTATACTCTTAAGTAGAATTCTCCAGCTTCTTTAACATATTCTACATCTACTATTTCAAAATTTTTAGGTTCAGTTATTACTGCTACCATTTCTTCTATTGTAGATTCTATACTCTTTTTCATTTTTTTACCTCCTATTCAGTTGTCATTTTAGTATTTAAAACAAAAGAGTGAGCACATCTGTCTCACTCTTAGTTTCTGCAAAATATACTATTTTATATACTATAATACCATATATTAGTTTTAGTTGCAAACTTTTTGAATATTACTACATATTATACTAGATTATTTTAATTTACTTTCCTTTTATATATATTGTTAAGATACAATAACTTCCTTATAATCATTCCCTATACTAGTTTTACATTTATTTAATATGGCCTTAGCATAAACAAATACTATGGCTTCTGCTATAAATGTAGTTATCCATATACCGTTCCCTCCAAATAAAATTATCATTATTATTAATGTAGTAATAACTACTACCATTCCTCTTCCTAAAGACACTATCCCTGCCTGCATTGATTTATCTATTGATACACAAAATCCTGAAGTTAATACATTGTACCCCATAACTAAAAATGCTAAAGAGAAAACTCTCAATATCTTTACAGTATAATTAAACATTTCTTGTTCTATATCGCTTATAAACATTGAAACTATTTGATTTGCAAAAATAACTACTACTAAAAAAGCTATTATTGAAGATGTTTTTACGGCTTTTAATCCCATGTTCAAAATTGATAACACAGATTCCTTATCTTTTTTTCCGTAATAATAACTACACATTGGTTGTATTCCTTGAGCTATTCCCATCATGGTTGTTAGTACCAATGTATTTATATAGCAAACCACACTATAACTTACTAGTGCATGTTCTCCTACTACTCTTAATATACTTTGATTAAATATCAAAATAACTACTGCCATACTTATTTCTGTTGTAAAGTCAGGTATTCCTATTAATACAATTTTCTTTATTATGTTAAAGTCAAATTTAAACTTAACAAATTGTAGTTTTCCTTTTTTTCTTAAAAAATGTACAAAGAAAAATGAGAAAGATAATACTCTTGCAATTCCTGTTGCAAAGGCGGCACCTTCTACCCCATAATCTAACTTTATTACAAGTATATAATCTAGTATTATATTAGTTATTGCCGATATTAACACCCCTATTGTAGAAAGGTGAGGATATCCATCACTTTTTATTAAAACTTCTAAAGAATATGATGCTATATAAAATACTACAAACAATATTATTGTTCCTAAATACTCTTTTACATAGACTATTGTTGACTCTGTTGCTCCTAAAAATACTGCCAATTTATCTAAGTTTAGTAAACTAATTATAGTTATAATAACTGATATGATTGCTACTACCGCTGTATTTAATGTGAAATATTCATTTGCCTTTTTATTATCTCCATTTCCTAGTGTCATAGATACTATTGTTGTGGCTCCTGTTGAAAACAATATAGATAATGCAAATATAGTGTTTATGTATGGTGTTGATATATTTACAGCAGCTAATGCCTCACTTCCAACTCCTTTACTTACAAATATTCCATCTACCATTGAATATAATGAAAATACCCACATGGCGGTTACTGAAGGTATTACATATTTTCTAAATTGAGTTCTTAAATCTTTTACATTTTCCATTTTAATCCACTCCTTCCATACTAGAAAACTATAAACTGTGGTATAATACACAAGTCAACAACTTATTTTAGATTTAGTTGGAGGTGTTTTTTTGAAAAGAAAATATTATAAGACAGGAGATCTTTCCAAAATTTATAAACTTGGTAGGGATTCTATTAAATATTATGAAAAGCTAGGACTTCTAAACCCTGTAAGAGACAGTAACTCTTATAGAATGTATACTATTAAAGATATTTGTAATCTTAATTTAATACGAGAGCTTAGAAGCCTTGATTTTTCTATGCAAAGGATAAAAGAATATATTGAAAATAGAAATATTCAAAGTACTAAGCATATGCTAAAGGAAGAGATTGAACTTATTGAAAAGAAGGTAGATGAGCTCAATTGTCATAGAAATTCCTTAAAAAATAGATTATCTTCTATTGAGAAATGTATAGAACACACTACCTTTAATAGAATCGAGCTTTTATATATGAATAAAAGAAAAGCTCTAACTGTGGATTCTAATGTTAGATTTGATGAAAATGTGGATTATTTAATTCAAAAATTAAGTGAAAAATTTGAAGATAGATTTTATATTTTAGGAAACAGTAATTTTGGAGCAGTTTTTAATTCTGAAAGTTTTTCCAATAATATTTTTAATAATTATAAGCACACATTTTATTTACTTGATGAAAATGCTACAAATTATAATTTTATTTTAGATGAAGGCTATTATGTTACTTATACTTACAAGGGCGATTATACCCAGTATTGCCAGGTATTTGATATGCTTTATAAGTTTATCGAGATAAATCAATATACTATTTTAGGTGATCCGATTGAAATTTATAAGATAGATGTTTATGAGACTTCTTTAGAAGATGAGTACGTTACTCAGGTTCAAATTCCAGTTAAGCTTCTTAGTGATATATCCATATAAAAATACCTTGAATATTATTTATTCAAGGTATTTTTTAATATATTAATATTTCATTTCTTCTCCATTTTCCATTATTATTGGTTTAGATGCATTACCTGTTGTATCCACATCTAATCTATCCATTAAGTATGAATATACTTCTTTTCTATTTTTAAATTTGGATACTTGATAAGGCATTGTAGGCGCATATTTCTCTACAAACAACAATTCATCACCTTCTTCAATTAAAATACCAGCATGTCCTACAAATAATTCTTTAAAATCATAATCATGTAGGTATATATTTATCATAGACATTTTATTATTTTCTTTAAATGTTATTTTTCTATTTTCTAATTCTTTTTTTATAGAATCTACATGTTCTTCAGTATTTTTTGTGTCTTTTGCAGGGACTGCAGCATATATATTTGTAAATTTTGCTATCTCACTTTTATTAAGTTTTGATAATGGATTTTTCTCAATAGTATCTAAATCTACCATTAAATTCGGAGGGTTTTCAGTAAATTTAGACCCCGACTCAACATAGTCTCTAAATAGTTCAAATGCTGTTATTCTACAGTTAAAGTCTTGATATATTTTTTTAAATGATTCCCACTTCTCACCAGCATAGGCTTCATCATATGGTGCTTTCGGTGAGTCTACGTTTACAAATTTACCTTCTAATCCCTTCATTTCCTTCATCTTTTCATTATATAAGTTTACTTTTTCTATAAACTCATATATGTATTCTTTTTTTACACCTGATTTTTCTAATTTGTCACTAACTTCTTTTTGAGTATCTTTGCTAATTAAATTTGAATATATCAATTTATATCCTTTGCTATAGTTTGGTTTTTCATTTTCAGTATTTATTTGAGTCCCATTATTATTAGTAGTATTATTTTCATTATCCTTATTTGAGCAACCTGTAAATAACATTGTTAAACAAATTATACTTGCTATATATCCTTTTACTTTCATGTCTATTCTCCTTTTCTATTAATATTGTCTATATATCATATAGACGCATATAGTTTATGAAAGGTTTTAATAAATTATTTATTTTACAGAAAAAATAATTCACCATAAATTATGATAATATCTTATTCATTTTTTAATTGAATAATGATAATTGATTTTCATCACTCATATTTTTAAGTGAACCATGATTTGTTAATGTTTCTATAACTGTTTTTGAAATCTTAGTTCTCTTTCTTAACTCTTCTTTAGAAATAAACTCTCCGTTATCTCTCTCCCTTTTAATATTTATTGCTGCATTTTCTCCAACTCCTTGAAGAGCTATCATCGGTGGAAGTAATAGTCCTTTTCCTGGTACTTTGAAATTTTGTGCATCTGATTTATAAATATCAACAGGAAGTATTTTTATACCTCTAGCATACATCTCAAGAGCAACTTCAAAAACTATCAACATATTTTTCTCTTTTGTTGTTGCATCATTTCCTAAACTTTCTATTTCATGAATTTTTCTTTTAATTGATGATAATCCTTTTACAATTATATCAGCATCAAAATCTTCTGCCTTTGTAGTAAAATAAGTTGCATAAAAAGCTTCTGGGTAATGAACCTTACAATATGCAAGTCTAAAAGACATCATAACATAAGCAACCGCATGGGCTTTTGGGAACATATACTTGATTTTCTGACATGAACCAATATACCAATCTGCTACATCATTTTCCTTCATTTCATCAATATGTTCTGGTTTAAGCCCCTTACCTTTTCTTACATTTTCCATTATGGTGAAGGCATTCTTAGGCTTTAGTCCTTTAAATATTAAATAGTTCATTATATCATCACGAGTTGATATAACTTCATCTATACCAACAACTTCATCTCTTACTAAATCTTGTGCATTGTTTAACCAAACGTCAGTACCATGAGATAGTCCTGATATACGAACTAGGGCTGCAAATGTTGTCGGCTTTGTATCAAGTAGCATTTGTCTAACAAATTTTGTCCCAAACTCAGGTATTGCCAAAGAACCTATTGGGCAATTTATTTCTTCTGGTGTTACACCTAGCGCATCTGTTGAAGTAAATAAAGACATTGTTTCTGGGTCGTCTAGTGGAATATCTGTTGCAATAATTCCAGTAAGATCTTCTAGCATCCTTATCATAGTCGGAGCATCATGACCTAATATATCAAGTTTTAGTATCCTACCACTTATAGAATGATAGTCAAAATGAGTTGTTATAACTCCACAAGTTACATCATTTGCAGGATATTGTATTGGTGTAAAATCATATACATCCTTATAGTGAGGAATAACCATAACCCCTCCTGGATGCTGTCCTGATGTTCTTTTTACTCCTGTACATCCATTTGCAAGTCTTAGTGCCTCTGCACTTGGTACATTTAGGTTGTTTTCTTCTATATATTTTCTAGCATATCCAAATGCTGTTTTTTCAGCTACTGTACCTATAGTTCCGGCCCTATATACATATCCTTCTCCAAAGAGTTCTTCTGTATATTTATGAATTGTTGGCTGATAGTCTCCCGAGAAATTTAAGTCTATGTCTGGTTCTTTATCTCCCTCAAATCCAAGGAAAACTTCAAAAGGTATATCATGTCCATCTTTTTTAAGTTTTTGCCCACACTTTGGACAATCTTTATTAGGTAAATCTACTCCAGAACCCCATTCTCCAATTTCAAAGAAGTATGAGTATTTACATTCTTTATTTTCACAAATATAGTGGGCTGGTAGTGGATTAACCTCCGTAATATCACTCATTGTAGCTGCAAAGGAAGAACCAACAGAACCCCTTGAACCAACTAAATATCCATCACTTAAAGATTTTGTAACTAGTTTTTGAGATATTATATACATTACTGCATACCCATTTCCTATTATAGAATTAAGTTCTCTGTCTAGTCTATTTATTACTACTTCAGGCATTGGGTCCCCATATATTCTCTTAGCTTTTTCATAACACATTTCTCTTAGCTCAATATCAGACCCTTCTATTATTGGAGGATATGTGTCATCTGGTATTGGCTTTATATTTTCTACCATATCAGCGATTTTATTAGTATTTTCAACTACAATTTCATAAGCAAGTTCTTCACCTAAATATTTAAATTCTTCTAACATTTCATCTGTGGTTCTAAAATGGAGATATGTTTCTTCTTCATCAACTTTAAAACCTTGAGAGTACTTAAGGACTTTTCTAAGAACAGCTTCATGCTTATCTAAAAAATGAACATCTCCTGTTGCTACTGGTATTTTTCCATACTTTTTAGCTACTTCTATAAGCTTTCTGTTTAAGTCTCTTAGTTCTTCTCTATCTTTTACTTCACCTTTTTCAATCATAAACTTATTGTTATCAACAGGCATTACTTCTATATAATCATACATTTCTATAACTTTTGCTATTTCTTCATCACTAACATTTTTCTTTACAGCTTGAAATACTGTTCCAGCTTCACAAGCCGAACCTATTATAAGACCTTCTCTATATTCATTTAACACACTTTTTAATATTCTAGGCGCTCTATAAAAATGTTTTACATGAGCATCTGATACTATTTTATATAAATTTTTAAGGCCTACATAGTTTTTTGCTATTAGTATTACATGATTAGTTCCTAATTTCTTATAATCAATTTTACCCAAAACTTCATTTACATCTTTTAATGTTTTAGCTCCTTTTTCAATAAGCATTTCTAAAAACTTATTAAATATAAGTGCTGTTGCCTCTGCATCATCTACCGCTCTATGATGATTTAAAAGAGATATACCTAAAGCTTTTGCTACTACATTTAATCTATGTCTTTTTAAATCAGGAAGTAAAATTCTAGCAAGCTTTAATGTATCTACACTTTTGCTATTATATTCTATACCTTGTTCTCTGCATTTTTGAGATATAAATCCTGTATCAAACTCTGCATTGTGGGCAACTAATACACTATCTCCTATAAACTCCATAAACCTAGGCAAAACTTCTTCTATTGTAGGCTTATCTTTTACCATATCATTAGTTATTCCTGTAAGTTCTTGAATTTTATATGATATATCCTTTTGTGGATTTATAAGTTCACTAAATCTATCTACTACTTTAAAGTTCTCTATTTTTACCGCACCTATTTCAGTTATTTTATCATTAGTGCTAGAGAAACCAGTTGTTTCTATATCAAATACTACAAATGATTGAGATAATTCCTTTTCATTTGCATCTTCAATCATTAGCGAGTCATCATCTACTAAATACCCTTCTACCCCATAGAGTATTTTTACTCCATGAGCTTTACCTGCATTCATTGCATCTGGAAAGGCTTGCACTATACCATGGTCTGTTATTGCAATGGCTTTGTGTCCCCATTTACCAGCCCTCTCTACAAGTTTTTTTACATTACAAACTGCATCCATTGATGACATTTGTGTATGTGCGTGAAGTTCTACTCTTTTCTTTTGTGATAAATCTTTTCTTTGTGGCTTAGTTTCTTTTTTTATTCCACTTATAGTCATAGTTATTTCTCTTTGGTAAGTATCATAAATTATATCACCTTTTATTTTTAAGTAAGAACCCTTAGTAACTTTGTCTAGTACTCTGTCTTTGTTTATATCATTTAAAAATAGTTTACAACTTATAGAACTTGTATAGTCTGTGATACCGACTATAAGTAGTATTTTTCCGTTTTTAAGTTCTTTAGCTTCTACATCAAATACTTCCCCTACTACACCTATTGTTTTAGAAGTTGCATTGATTTTGCAAATTTGTTCTACTAACACATTTACATTTTCACCATATATTAAAGATTCATCAACTTCAGGCTTTATTACATACCCAGATTCTTCCTCTTCCTCTTTGCTTCCTTTACTAAAGTCTAATTCTCTTATTTTTTCTTCTATTTCTCTGTCATTTCGATTTATTAACTTTTCAACATTTACTTTTTCATCAATAGCTCTTTCAACAATAATGTTAACATCTAGTCCAAGTTCCTCACTTAATGCAGTTTTAAGAACATATGCAACATTTTTTTTCATCAATCTATCGTAAAATAGACCTTTTGGGAGCTTTATCTTTAGGTCATCTTCTATACATAAATACTCAACTTGTTTTTTCCACCCATCTATGGATGGACACAATGTTTTTAGTATATATATTATATTTATCCAGTATCTTTTTATTATATCTTTTGTTGATTTTCTTTCTAATCCAGTATATCTAATTTTTATTTTTATATCTCTAAAATAATCTAACTTTTCTTTTAGCTCATCTCTTAACCTATATAAAAGTTCATATGAAACTATGTCTTTTGAACTTAGATAAAAATATACTATTTTATCTTCTTTAAAATAGACTACTCTACTTATATACACTTCTTTTAGCTGTTTTAATAGGACACTATTTTGTATTTCTAGTTTATCTAAATACTCTTTTACACTTTCCATAAAATCACCTACCTTAGACTAAATATTATATCATAGGTATATTTAGTATGATTAATTAATTTCATTATAATTTATACTTTAATATTTTAAGTTGGATTAGCTACAATTTAAGTTATTTTTAATATTATAGAATATAATCTACTTATACAAGGCGGTGTTGATATGAATAGTTCTATAGAATCTACAATTACCCAAATCGTTGCTTCATATAATGATGTTGGTGGGAAAAAGTTGCTCAAAAAAACATTAAAAGAACTTGGAATAGATAGAAGAATTTTTCTTTATTACTCAAATCATAGACATATCCCCATATGTGCACTGCCTAGATTCAGAATTATACTAACATCTAAACAAGGTTTTGTATCTTTTTGTTATAATTTTTACACATTTATAGATTCCCCTATTAATAGTATTTCTATCTCTCCTTCCAATATAAAATCAATAGCTAAATTTGTTGTTTCACACGAGGCTGGTCATATATTAGACCCAGATATATATAATACTAGGGCTGAGTATAGTGCTCTTTTATCTAAATTTATAGATAAGTTAATAGAATATAATATAGATGTTAGTATTAATGATTTTCATAAGGGTAATTTGCCACTTGATTTAGAAGAGTGTGCACTTGATTTAAAGCGAAATCTAATTGATAGAGAGTCTAAAGCATGGGATATTGCAAGAAGTTTTCTAGTATTTGATAGCAAGAAAGAAGAACTTATTTTTGAAAAAATTAGAGAATACGCCTTAGCTACTTACAACTTTGGTACTATAAAAAACATAGTAAAAGAACATAATATAGACGTATTTTTTAAATACAAAAGACACTTTGCCTAAAATTATAGCTTAACTTAAATAACTATAAAATTATTTAAGTTAAGCTAATTTTTTATCCCAATTTATTAACTTTAGCAACAAAAAATTTATTTGTATTTAGGTATTTCAAATGTTAGGTCGCTACCTGTGTCATACATTTTTATTAAATTATTCATTATTCCACTTATTCCGTTAGCCCAATTTACATCTGTTGCATATTGGTGCCATGTGTAATCGTAGTTCCACTTCATTTTATATACAGTATTTTGGTTATATTTTGAACTCTTTATATAACCATTAGCTATCCACTTTGCAGAACCATCTATTGTTGATTCTATGCTTGTCCATCCATTAGAGTATGACGCTTCTGCTCCAGATAGGTTTGCAGAACCATCTATTGCCCCTATTCCAAAGAAATTATATACCTTAACAGGTTTATCTAGTGCTTGTCCTTTATATGAAGTTAATGTTTGTCCTTGAGCAAGAGTTGACCTACCATATCCAGTTTCCCACATTGCATGAGATACTAAGTATACTAAATCTATATTATATTTTTGAGCTGCATTTATAAATGCTTCTCCTTGATTATAAAATACGTTACTTCCTGATGAAGCTGGTACTAAAGAATTTAGGTAAGAATTTAATTCTGATACTGATATTCCACCTCTATATCTATCTAATCTTAAAAATTGCATCATACCTTTAGAGCTATTTCTAAAGTTTTCAGGGTTTAGGAAATATTCTAAATCACTTTTATCTGCATTTACAAAACCTCTAGTTTGAGCCATTTTGAATGTAGTTAAAACATCACTACTTCTTGGCTTAGTTGAATCTATTACATTTCCACCTACACTAATCCTCTCAAATTGTCTATTTACATGGTCTGATAATGTATAACTTAAACTATTGTTGTTCACATTCGCTTCACCTGTATTTTGATTATTATCTGAAGGTGTATCCGGTTTCACTTCTGGTTTTGGTTGTGATGGTTGATTTACAGCTGTTAAATATGAACTTGAAACATAAGATATTTTTCCAGCATAGTTAACTTTAGACCATCCATTACTTTCTAATAATACTTGTAGTTTTTCTCCTCTTTTAGCTTTGCCAACTATCCCATGATTCGTTCCCGGCCCACTCCTTACATTTAATACATCAGTATTTACTGATTTTGTAGTTGTAGGTGCATTATTATTATTATTATTAGTAGTAGTAGTATTTGATTGACTCTTTTCTAGATACTGACTAGACACATACCCTATTCTTCCATCAAATTTAATTTTAGTCCATCCGTTACTTTCTGATATTACTTCTACTGATTGACCTTTTTTTAGAACTGTTATAACTCTATAACTTGTACTTGCTCCACTTCTCATATTTACATTTGTAGATACTTTTTTAGTGTTATTTGATGTAGTAGATGTAGTGTCATTAGTTTTTGTTATATATGTCCCAGAAGCCCATCCTTCTTTTCCAGAACCTAACTTTACCTTATACCATCCATTTGATGAATCTAGTATTGTTACTTTTTCATTTTTCTTAGCTACAGAAATAATACTATAACTAGTTGAAGGCCCACTCCTTACATTTAATGTACTTGCTGTAACTACTCCAACTATACCATTAGCATTGGCACTTGCTACTGTTAATGGTAGTATCGCTAGAGTTGCCATTGCGATTTTTTTTCTCATAGATATTCCTCCTTGATCAGATCTTAGTGTTGATATATATTAAAAATCCACTCTAAAATAAGATAGCCTAAATTGTATACACTTTTTTATTATAATATAATACAATTATACACTTTTTTGGGTTTTTTTTCTATCTACTTATGTTTTACCTACATTTTATAACACTAATAAATACTAAAAATCCCCACCTTAACTATATTTATTTATAGATAAAGTGAGGATTTAATAATTTAATTAAATTTTAAAATAGCATCTTTAGAAATTGTGTATACAAAATTACAATAGTACTAAATACTAATATCAAAGGTATTGTTCTTTTTATTAAATCTAAGATTCCTGTATTAAAATATTCTGTGGCTATAAATAGGCATACATGAGTAGGTGAAACTTGCATTGCTGCATAAGAAAAACACATAAGAAGTACTACTAAAGGAACACCCGCATCTGGCACACTTACCATAGCCATTGGCATACATAATGAAATTATAGCATTTCCACCACTAACAATTGTTCCAAAGAAAAATATTAGTGCAAATACTAGTGATATCGGAATTGGTAGTTGACCAAAAAAGTCTGGTAGTTGGTTTATAACTCCTGTGTATGTGATGATATCTTTAAATACCATAACTAATACAGTGTTAGATATTATTACTATTTCAAAGGCACTTTTAAACATTGGTGAAACTTCTTTTATTTTGAATTTATCTATACAGTAGTTTATAAGTACTACTATTGGTGTAGCTATATAAACTGGTATATCAAATATTAAGATGATAAAAACAATTAGCCCTATACTCCAAATACTTTTTACTAATTTTATAATTTCACTTTTCTTATTTTCACTAGGTTTGACATTTGTTTCTTTTGGAATTTTCCTAAGATAAAATATATACCCTAATATAAATAATACTATTACCATCGGAATCATTGCTAGCACAAAGTCTCCTGTATTTACTCCACTTAGTGTTATTGCTATTAATATAGAGCTATATGTTGGCAAGAAGCTTTCTGGTATATGTCTAAAAAAGCTTGTGATAAAGGTTTTATCTTCCTTGCTTATATATCCTTCACATGCATCATCTACCATTTTCCCACATATTGGTAAAGCCCCTGCTGATGGTAGTAGTCCTATGACTGCTGGTGCAAGTGATGCATTTATTCTTCTATTATTAAATATTCCATTTAATGATTCTTGAGCTTCTTTTAGTCTATGTCTTTTTTCAAGCATACGTTGTAGAAATGTTATAAAGTAAAAGCTTAGTACTACATTTATTGTGCTTGGGCTTATGGTTGCTTTAAACATTATATTTATAGATTCTAATATTGGAATTTTGTATGCTATGATAGATGTTACAAGCCCCCCTATTATAGCTAGATATAGTGGCTTTTTTAATGAAAGTATGATTATTATTACTATAAATACCAAGCATAATTTATAAATATCCATGTAATTCCTCCATTCATACGATATTACCCCTGTAACCTTTATCAAAGCAATTATAAAAAATTTATTTCACCGTTAATAAAGTCTATTTTTTACAGCTATTTCTTATACTAATAAATATATCTTCATTCTGTATAAACAATTCATACATATCTTCAAACTCAGGTATATCATATCCATGGGAATCATCATTTCTTAATTTTCGCAATGTTTCTATAACTATAGAGGAATTTTTCGGTAGTAAGTTATGATACTCACAAGTTAAAAGATAATCATAGAAAGTCTTTGATTTAATACTCAAATTAATTGTTTTATAATATAGCATTGCTTTTGTTAGTTCTAAAAAAGAAACCATATAATTCTTAAATCCTTCTTTAATGTAGCGCTCCCATGATACAGGCATATCTTCTTCATTATATAATCTTTCAAAGTTTTGTAAATCATACAAACAAGAACCAAAATCCCTATTTATATCTTCTAAACTATTCCATGCTAATTTTTTCTTAATCACCATGCATATCTCTCCAATCTAAAATATCTATTACATCACTATGTTCAAAATAAAAATGATTTAAGTAATCTTTAAACTCTCTAGATTCATAAATAATATCGCCTTCAAAAATAGATTTTCTAAGATCTATTGTATAATTTTCTGAAACTATCTTTAAGTCTATATCAATATCTTCAAGTACATTTTTTAAGTCCTGTGTTTTAATCGCTAGTTCTGTAATGGGTACTTTCGTTTTAGGAATCCATGCTATATCTATATCACTTAAATTATTTTGTTTTTCTGTTCCATAGCTACCAAATATTATAATTGCTAAAGTATTTTCTCTAGGAAATATATCTACTATTGATTCTTTAATTTCATCATGTATATTTCTCATTTATATATCACCCTTCTTATAATAATTAAAGTAAACTTTTCATTTACATAACCTTGTATTCCATAATCTCTATTAAGTGCCAATATAGTAAATTCATTGGTTCTATCATACAATCTATAAATCTATTCCCTATACTGTATATTACAGTTGATTAATCTATATTATACAAACTAATCTACAGACTTATATCTTATAACTATTGATGGTGTAATTAAGTTCACTGTTACTAACAAAATAAAACATAAAAAGAAGCCTATTTTTAAATTTAACTCCGACATAAATACAAACATAAATGTAAACCATATGACTATAAAATAAATGAACAAAGATAATATAGTCGGCTTATATTTAGTTGCACAATCTTCACATGTATATCCTTTATATGTACTATTATTCCATAACTTAAACTTCTTCCTAAAACCTATCTTGGTACCACATTTATCGCAAAATTTAAACATTTCCCCACTCTCCCTGTTAACTTATCCTGTTAACTTATATTGTACATTATTTCTTAACTTTTTCATA
>JAVXJG010000001.1:0-1354 GCA_036647935.1 Peptostreptococcaceae bacterium | reverse complement strand
CCTGTTAACTTATCCTGTTAACTTATATTGTACATTATTTCTTAACTTTTTCATATAAAAAGGCTACAACTTTATAGTCATAGCCCTTATCTTAAATAAATCATATTCTTAATTTATTTTATAATCTTCTTATCATAAATACCCTCTAAACTAGCCTTCTTAACTCTATCCCTAACAACATCCTTGTCAATAGTATAAAAACCTAGCTCCTTCATCCTATTAAAATAAACACTACCTGCAAAAGTAAACCTTAACTTATCTCCATCAGGCTTTTGCATCTCATTATTAGCATACGATATAAAATCCCCTATAAGAGTATTAGTTGGAAGCTGCAACAGATACATACCAATACAATTTCTAGCAGCATTGTGACCAGCCAGACTCCCTGTAGTAATAGCTTCTGCGAAGGCGTTCTAAATGCAAAGTTTATTTATAAGTTATATGATTATAGTGATTTACCAGAAGATACCTTTGGACAAAGATTAAAGAAGCTTAGGTTGTCTATGGGATTATCTCAGTGTGAGCTTGGTAGCAAGGTCGGTATGCAGCATAGTATGATAGGATCTTATGAGCGTAATGAATTTCATCCTACTTTAGATTCTATTAATAAATTGAGTTCAGTATTAGATACTAATATTTTATGCTGTGAAGGTTATTCTAAATTTTTACTTGATTCTAATAATTTCAAGGACAAACTTACTAAATGGAGAAATGAAAATAATCTAACTAAAAGATCTGCTTCAAAATTGATAGGCATCTCTGAAAAGGGTTATGCTACCTGGGAAAATGGCAGTATAATGAGTATTACTACTTTTTCTAATGTCAAAGAAAGTTTATTAAAATACAAACTAATATAAATAATACTTTATAAGTATACTAAAATAGATACCACTTCACATAATAGTGGTATCTATTTTAGTATAGAAAGCTATCGTCTCCATCTATTAAGCTGCTCAACTAATGTATAAACTGTTGTACATGACTCCCAATCAGATGGTTTGTTGCTATCTAATTTATGTTTTTGATGGCCTTTTTTTGCATTAGTAATTGCATCATCCATTTTATTTTTTAATAAATCATACATTTGATCATTTGTCTTACTATAGCTCTTCCCTGTAAGTTTTTCTAGCTCACCTTCATATTTATTTCTATGCATATTATGAGATATATACTTATAATGTTATCAAATACATCCCATGCTTGTATATATGTTTCTTTATTTTTCTCATTTACTGTACGTTCTACTATTCTTTTAGGATTTTCATTATTTAATATTGGCTTTACTACTAGTTTATTAAAAAGAGAATATATATCTTCTTTCATGCAATCTTATTCTAATGATATAAGAGTTGTA